>ONAB01000047.1 GCA_900315705.1 uncultured Bacteroidales bacterium
CATTTATCCCATCCGAAGCAAAGAAGCCATCCGCCTCGGGAGCCACACCTCCCTGGCGGATGGCTCTTTATGTTGCACGATTAGTTCCCAGCCGGCACAATAAAAAAGAAACGTGTGCGTTATAGTGACAGAAATCTAAAAACAAATATAATATGGCAACAATGACAATATCCTACGACGGGCGCAACAAATTGGCTCGAAGCGTGGTGGATTTTATCCGCTCGCTTGATGTGTTCACCATCACCGAACAGCCTGCCACCAAGGGCAGCTACCAACTCTCGCAGGAGGACATCCGCGCTGGACGCGTGGAAACGTTCTCTTCATCAAGCGAAATGTTCCAGTCTTTAGGCATCTGAATATGTACACTATTCGAATGACCAAGACCTTCCGCCGCGACACCGAACGTTGCCGCAAGCGCGGATACGATATGGAACTGCTGAAAGCAGCCATCTGCTTGCTGGAGGCTAACGGTGCGTTGCCTCAGGAGTATCGCCCTCACAAACTGTCTGGCAACTATGCGGGCACGTGGGAGTGCCATATCAAGGGTGACTGGCTGATGCTCTGGGAGCAAAACGACACCGAGCTCACGCTTCTTTTCACGGGTACAGGCACACATTCTGATTTGTTTTGATATGAATCTTAATGCTCATAACTCGCTGATTTCTATCCCCACGAATTGCACAAGTAATCGTCGGGAGCCTTTCCTTTTTGTTTTTAATTCATTTGCCTCTCTCTGCCGTAACCTTGCGGCGGGGCGGGATTGGTTTGTAATTTCTAAAATAAATTGAATATGAAGAAACTCTTTTTGCTCGGCGCGATGGTGTGCGCCCTCGGAATGATGACCGCCTGCAAGAGCGGCACGGCGGAAGAAGCCGTTGTCGAACCTCCGTTTGAGGACACCATCCCCATCATCTTCGAGACGGATTTGATGTACAGATACGGCAACGGTATCTATTGTAGCATGGAGATAAACGGGGTGAAGATTGACACCGTTTTAATTGACAATGGCTGCTATCATTCGGATATTTCTCCCGACTTGGCAGAAAAACTCAATATGTCATACAAGGCTCTCCGCGTTGACACAATATTAGCGGGTACATGTTGTGGGGAAACCATATCAGACGAACGCAAGCATTGCGCCATGGACAGTCTCTATTATACAATCGGGCATACTACATTCCGCATGGATACCATAGACATAACCCGATGGGCAGATCTGTGTTCTAATTTACCCAGCAAGGCCACGATTGGCCGCGATGTCTTTGAACGATATGTCGTGGAGATAGACTATCAGAACAAATATATGGTGTTGAGTAACCACCTTCCGGAGACGATAGGGCAGTATATGGCAATTCCCATGGAATACACTAATTCGAAAGACTGTCAACGATACAGGTGCATCAAGGTGGACGGGTTCAAGTTGAAGGACGGAAGCCCCATTTCGGCACGGGCGTTTCTGGATTTGGGGAACGCTATCGGTACGGCCTTCGATTCCGCGTTCTTGACACGGGTTGACCAGCATTTCAGCCAGATAGACACCGCCTCGCTTGCGTGGCTCATCCTGTCCCAAATCGGTTCAGCCGTTGACAGTGTGGATTTCCCGATCGGTCATATGGATGACAATCGCCGCACCGTAGCGAAGTTGCCGGGACCCAGGATGGGTTTATCACTTATTAATAGCGACATCCTGCTCGGCAACAACTTCTTCAGCCACTTCAAAATCATCTTCGACTACAAGAACAATATGTTCTACCTGAGGAGGAACGAATAATACAGCCCCGACCGCTTTTGAAACCGCCTGTCACTGGTATGCCGTCGGCTCTGCCGACAACGTGCGAAAGGGCGAAACGGTTTTGAAAACGGCCAAAATAACTCATTACAACGCCAAGCATTTAAAAAAAAACAGCCTATGAAAACTATCAAGACCACCGACAAGCCTGCACACCGCGGCTGATGTGCCTTTACGTGGCACCCTGATGTAAAGGCACGTCAAGGCTGATGTAAAGGCACGTGACACCCTGATGTAAAGGCACGTCACGGGAGGGATAAAAGTGATACTGAAAACCAATTGTTTACAAACCAAATAAAAAAAGGAGTAAATTATGGCTAATTACAGAAAACGTTATTCGAAGATGACGGGCAAATGGACGCCCGTGGCCGCGGTGAGCAAGACGCTCAGTACCCGCAAGATTGCCGAGCGCATCGAGAAGGAAAGCACCGTGTCGATTGCCGACATTATGGCGGTGCTCTACTCGCTGCCGCACGTGCTGCGCGACGAGATGGCCAACGGCAATGCCGTGAAGCTGGATGGCGTCGGCAGCTTTGCCCTGACGGTGCAGTGCCACAAGACGGGTGTGGACCGCGCCGAGGATGTGGACCCGTACTCGCAGATTACCAACGTCAAGGTGCAGTTCCGTCCCGAGAAAGCCAGCGTGCAGGTGGCCGGGATGAAGAAGATGCAGACCTCGCTGGTGGCCAACGACATCACCTGGGTGGA
>ONAB01000021.1 GCA_900315705.1 uncultured Bacteroidales bacterium
GAGCGCCGACATTATGTCGGGGCGGCCCTCAGCCGCCATCATCGCCATAAAGTGGCGCTGGTGCTGCTCCTGGTCCTTGCGGAACACGTAGTCCACGAATCCGCCCTTGCTGTTCGGGTCGCCCGTGAACACGCCCTGGCCGTACAGAGCCTGAGCCGCCGCGCCCGCGTGCATATCCGTGCTGTCGAAACGCGCCTGGAACTGCTCCAGCGTCAGCGGGCGGATCGGCTGCCCGCCGTTCAGCACCGTGTCTATGCGCGTGCTGTCGCCCGACGCCTTGATCTCCTTGTCCGTCAAGGAGCGCTCCAGTATCCACCCGCGGGTGTTGGTCAGCATCCACAGGCCCGGGTCCTCCGGAGCCCAGCGGAACACGATGCTGTCGCCGTAGCACCGGTACAGCAGCACCACGTTGTTGTTCTGGCGGATCTTGAGGGTGTCCTGGGCACGAAGGCTTTGAACCCCAACACCTAACATTATCAATATAACGAAACCTATAATCTTTTTCATAATTGCGCTGTTTTGTGGTTTCCAATCTGTTTTTTGTCTTGTACTAATCTTTGATATATTGCTCCACATCATTTGGATTCGGGAATGGAAGTTTCTGGGTGGAATTGTTCGTGTTCGTCCAACTAGCATCAAGTTTATAACCATTGAGCTTCCAGGAACCATCTGTGACTTTGTTATATATGAATGAATTGATATTAATCACATCTCCTGAACCTAATAAATTATCCTTGATTTGTCTGGCAACAGAAGACCTCCTGTCAAGACCTGAAAGATACGCGATTTTTACATACAGGGTGTTATTGGAGGACAAATTGTTCATATTGGTGTACCAATTGGGCACTGTTCTACCGTTATTCGTGTTGAATTCCACGGTCATACCCTTTGTTTTTTCTGTGGTAGTGGGTGCTTTCTTGTAATGGAACCACAACCAGGAGTAGTATTGCCAGCCAGATCTGGACACGTGCACAAGTTCAGGGTTGTTGCTCGCGTCATCCGGATCGAGTTTATCGCCAAGAGAGTACAGGTTACTCCAAGAAATGAAATAATGCGTCCACGGCAGGGACATATTGATGGTATAGGGGAAATTGTCATCGAATTGCAAGCACAAATGGGCATTTTCCGCCTTGTAAAGTTTCTTCAAAATGGCCGTCTTGTGGCTATATCCCAGGGAAAGTGGATAGGCTGCAATTTCGGTACACTTCTTGAAGAAGTCATAGAACATCCTAATGTCATCATACATTGCCGGAGTAGCCTTGTCGGTGATGGTCACCGTGGCAATTTTCGTCCTTTGTCCATTATAATCCTCCCACTCAGACTCTTTGCTTTCAAACGACTTGATGGTGATAATCGGAACCTTGTTGTGTGTGGAAGTGACATTCAGCAAATCTGGCACTGCCCAATACTGTTGCTCAAAATATTGCCTATACATATCGGGGGTTGATATACTACGGCCAGGACCCGTACCACAAGGTTCAAAGAAATCAGGGTTAGTGGAGGGACGCCGTGTTACAGTATAGGAACGCAAATCCATATTTCTCCAACTTCTGCTATAATCCCGTATAATGCCACCCATAGTTCCGTCGAAGAATTCCTGGTTGTAGTCACAGGTGATGTCATCCCAACCAGAGAATTTATCCCAATAATCACCTACATAGTTCTTTTGATGAGGAATCGTCAAAATGGGTGCATTAGTGTATAAATTTGACAACTCTTTCATCATCGAGAACTGTGACATCAGGAACAGGTGTTTGGCCATTGCAGCGGTTCGATGCGACTTGTCGGTGGCAAGCTGGAAAGAGGCGATGGCTGGCAAGGTCACATTTTCATTGTAGCGAATAGGGTCATCCGGTTTTTGCGGAACAAAGAGATACGAATACCACCCAAACTGTTGTGCGGTGGAACTAGAAGTTATTATAGGAAAGACCGATGACACTGCGCTGCAAGTGGCTCCTGAAGGGTTAATGCCTGTGTTGTAACAAGACATTATGGTCGAGAACATTTCCTCGTATGTGTTGTAGTTGGGATCCGTCTTGAAACAGAGGTCGTAGATGGTGTCGCCAAGTTGATGTGCTATGGTATACTCCTCCAGAGAGGTTTTTTCATAGAGCATTGCTGTATCGGTACCCTGTTCGGTATAATCCTCCTTCAGTTTCTCATACATATAGTCCTCCACGTTGGTAGTTCCCGGGACCGTTGCGGTGGCCACCACAACCGAGATTGGCTCCATAACAGGAGCAGCGTAAATATGTTGAGTGATTATCACGGGTTCAGCAAGTTCAATGACTGGAGCTGGTGCTTCTATTATCGGGACTTCAATTGAACCGGTAATCTGTTCACGAGAAGAAACGGGCGTCATCACAGGGGTGTACTCCACCACATAATTGGTATTATCCGTGAGAATAGAAGCGGGTCTAAGGGGACGGGGACGCTCTAAGGAGGTCTTGACCACCTTGTTCCCTCTCTGAATGCCAGAAGTCAGGGTGGAGCCCTTAATCAAATTACGAGCATCCCTCTTTTGTTGTTCGATTGCTTCCTGTTCTTCGGGAGTTTGGGAGAGAGAAGCATTCTGAACCAGTTGCCCACGGCTCTGCAGCGTCATCTGTGCTGAGGAACTTGTGGTAGTGCCGGAATTGGAGTTTGCGGTAGCACTCCTGAGTTTCGCCACTCTGGTAATCTTCGCCTCTGATCTTGAGGATACGGTTTCCAAAACACTTTTGTTCAGGACGTTGGTTGCCATCACACCAGAATTAGCATTGAAGTTATTGGTCAATAATATGGAACCTTGGGAGTTTAATTCAACTGTCGCAACATCCCTGTTAAACGTATTACTAGTCGAAGGCTTCGCTACTTGAACGGGTTTAAGTACTAAATCTTTTGAAGGATGATCTATCAGCGTAGTGCCGAAACCAGGATCTGTGTACGGGGCATTCCCTCCAGGCACACCACCAGTACTACCGACATCAGTCCTTCCTACATCACCGAATCCTAAATCAAATTTATCGCCGAAGCGACCCACATCAGGGCGCATCTCAGCACGATCCACTTCACGCTGTATCCTCTCGTTCAACGACTCCAACCGGGAATTGGTGAAGGAGGTGAAATTACCAACATTGAGCCTACTATCTGAAGAACCGGTGGTCATACTGGCCCGATGGGATTCATACACCTTGTCCCAATTCTGGCTGGTGAGTACGTAGTCGGTGCGGGTGGACACCTGCTGCGATGCCATCAGATTGTCAATGGCTTTCTGGTACCCCTCCTTGTTTACCAACAACATCCTTAACATATAGGGTTGGCCCTTTTCGATATAGGAGGGATCCACCAAAACTTTGATGTATGGAAGTCCTGAATTAGAATAATAATAGTAGTTGTCTATACGCACTGGTTCGGAATTCAATCCGCCATATCCTTTGAAGAGCCAAAACTGCATCTCTTTGCCTTTGGATTCCAGAACTCCCGGGTCGAAAAGTTCGGGACGTCCTTTGCTCAAATAGATATAGAGTTCATAGTTCAAACCGGAGGAAGGTTTAAATTCATCTTTGGGGACCGATGGGTCGCCGTTGTAGGGCCAAGTATATACCACTTGGTTGTAAAGACCATTGGGCAACGAATCGATGTTGAAATAAATAACTGTATCCCGACGGAAAACGTGGATGGCACTGTCCTCGTCATTGGTATATCTGGGATTGTACCAACCCCATTTTCCAATTTCCGGAAAATCATTTTCGGGCAAGAAATTATTGCGCTCGTCATACACCGTGTCTCTCAAATCTTCTCTTTTCGTGTCAAACGCTGTTCTGTACTCGAAAGCGCGGGCGGTAAAAGTCCATCTTTGCAAAGACTTCTCTTCAAAGCCACCTTCATTGTCCTGAAAGGTCATCGTATTCACGTCATTGGCATACGATTCTATTTTGTAGGTGTTTCTATTTGCCGTAGTCCAGCTGACACCATTATTCTTGGAAGTTTCGTGCTTGCATCTGTTTTTCTCTATCACGAAAATAAACTTGCGGGCATCCTGGTCTTTGCCGTCGGGAGTGGTGCTCACCAATGTGACTGCTTGGTTCCAAGGCATATTGGAGACGATGACACCGCCCGCAATAGGAGTCGCGGCATTGCCTTCTTTCAGTGCTGTTTCTTTATCCTTAAAGCCAGGACTTACGCTCTCAAAGAAGTTGACATTGGCCAACGGGTCGCCGGCTCCCGGCACGCAGACATCACCCACGCGGAAATCGACACTCGTGTTGATGGAGACCATCCCGTCGAGCAGGGAGGCCTTGAGACGCAACAAACCAAACGCCCAAGAGGGACGAGGACCGCCGCCCTTGAGCAGGGCGCCGATACCCAGACTGCACAACTCCAGTTTGCCCTTCCAGAAACCGAGGTTGATGCTCAGACCGGCCGAGCCCTTCAGCATTGCATACAACTGGCCCATCGCGTAGAAGTCGTTCTTGCCGATATGGTCGTAACCCTCGCACGACTGTCCCTTGGTATCCAACAGGGCAACATCGAAACCGAAAGCAGCCATCACATCGATGTAGAGGAAGAGTTCGTACTTGACTCGGGACTTGTAGGTCATACCCATCGCGAAACCGCCGGCATCCTTGAATGTGGGCGTTTCGTCATACATACGCTTCAGTTCATCGCTTTGCCGGTTCACTGCCGAGAGGGCACTGGTGTTAACCTGTTTGCCCGAGGCGGAACCTCCGAAGAAGAAATCCTGAACCTCAGGATCCAAGGGTGGAATCTGGTAATCAAAACTGTTACCCGTTATGAAATAGAAGGTGAAATCTGTCCTGGTTTCAAACACCACGAGATTGGCCCACATACTGAACTCCACCCGTTCTTTTTCATTCGGCTTTCCGATGCAGAAATACCAGTCCACATCATCCTTATTCTTACCCATTGAATTGCCCTCCCTATAAGCCTTCACTTCAAACTCAATGGGCAATGTTATCTTAATACCAGCATCAATGGTGGAAGCCGCCGCCGTGTCGGTTTTGGCCTTGTAGGTGGTGGAGTCAAATACAACCACATTCGTTAAATCATCGAATGTACAGGCAACATCCTTCATAATATTTTCGCCCATACAATTCAGCTTATCCTTTACTCCGTCAAGAGACTGCGTGACTCCCGAATTCTTCAGCAAATTGGTCAAGTCGATTCCACCCTTGACACAGAGGCCGAACTTGAAGTAGTGGTAGTCACTCGTCTTTTCGTAACCCATCAGGGCCCGGGCTCTGATCATTGTGTTCTTGTTTTTCTCCTCAGCGGCCGCTGTCTCTGGAGCACCCGACACGTCGGTGAGAATGTAGGTGGACACATCTATCAAAAAGCCGCTGAACTTGCCCTTCGACACGCGCAGCGTGAGGATACCGTCGGCATTCATCAGCTTATCGTTGGCAAGGGCAAGGCTAAGACCCGCCTTGGCCACCCAGCTGTCCTTCTCAGGTTTGAACTCGCATTCGGAGAGACTGCGGGAGACCATCTTGGAGGCCAATGTGCCGGCGTCTTCGCCTGTAATCAAGTCGTGGGCCTTGGCATCTGCCAGTCCAGCGCCCGGCTTCACGGTCATATTGTAGGCGAAACCGCCGCCGAAGCCCGTGAATTTGATGGGCGGCACCGGTATCTCAAATCCCTGGGCCGCGCCCTGGAACATCCACCACTTGTAACCAGACGAATCTTTGCCTATCGTGCCAAAGGCTGCGGCCATCGCAATCTCAAGTTTATCCATTATGGTGACATCCAACGTGCCGAACATACCCTCGCCGTAGTCCGGGTCGGGGTTCTCATTGCCAATCCATATCAACTTGCCCTTCAGTTTGAACACCGAGAAGCAGTTGGTTTCGATGCTTACGGAATCCACTAAACCACCGCTTTCCTCCTTGACAATATCCCAGGTTTTATAGTTTAACGTGCCCCACACACCGAAGCCGCAAGTGGCATCCAGTGAGAAGGCA
The DNA here is from genome assembly GCA_900315705.1 of uncultured Bacteroidales bacterium. Classification (GTDB taxonomy): domain Bacteria; phylum Bacteroidota; class Bacteroidia; order Bacteroidales; family WCHB1-69; genus F23-D06. The sequence continues at coordinate 5,964 of ONAB01000021.1, forward strand.
TCGGATTTGGCACTGTCGGTTGCCTGCTGAGGTCCTGTCTTGAAACCTACACTTATGGCTGTTCGGAAGCCAAGTGTCACCTTCGTGCTCGATAAGTTGTTATGCAAACCCGAGATACTTTTCACCGAGAAGGTAAAACCGCCAATGGAACCTGTATAGACATCATTGCTGGCGTTGCTGGTGAGGTAGTGCTGCGGCGAGGCTTTCGCCCAGTCGCCCATATAGAACCAGAGGTTGCTGTCGCCGATACGTTTTGCATTGGTATCCTTGGCGACCTGGTAGTTGCGCAAGGTGAAGTTTTCAAATTTCACCATCGCGAAACTTACGGGAATCTCGAGTTTTTTGAAATCGATGTTGATTTTGCCGTTAAGTTTCAGGTCGATTGCCGTTTTCGGATGGGCGCTGTCCACGACTGTCGGCTCATATTTGTGAACCAATCTGAAGAAGGATTGCTGGACGGTGAGTTTGGCCACCCAGAGGTCGAAGCCGAGGGTGTCCTTTTTGCGGGTGGACAAGCCGAAGGTGAGGCTGTCGGTGGCGATGGTGCAGTTGTAGCCGATACGGCCGGTCATCAGCGGTATCTGGGCGGTACCCACGATGTAGCCCTTGTTGAACTTGCCCTTGAGCACCTTTATCCCGATGGTGTCGATGGAGAAGGCCCAGCTGCCGGCATCCTTGGTGGAGGCGTCCACAATGTTCACACCCTGGATGTCTGTGGTGAATCCCTCCGCATCAATGATGGTATTGGCGATGCGGAAGCCAAGACACTGCTTGGTGAAGGCCACCTCGGAAGAGTCTCTAATCTCGCCGTTGGGCCCGTATGAGTACTTGTACATCGGCTTGACATTGGTGTCGCCGGCCCCGAACACCGTGCCGATTTTATCGGACATCACAAAGCCAAGGTCCTCCATAAAGAAACCCTGCCAAGCCGTGCCCTCGCCGGCACTGGACCGGTAATTCTTGGGGAACTTGGTGGGATTTTCCTTGATGGAGTGGTCGTACCAAAGGTTGCGGCCCGGCACAAAGGCCATATCCGGGAAGTCTTCCAATGCAAACGGGTCGATGGAGATACGCGCCATCCAGTTTTGCCAAGAACGGATGGTAACAAACGCACCCGCCTTGACCGGGGTACCCTCCACAGGAACACCCGTCATAGGGTTGAGGGCCAACACACCCGAATTTTTATCAGCCAGTGCTGACGAGGAGGTGAGGTCAAATTCGAACTCCAGGTTCAACTTCTCGTACCCGGCCTGCTCGTGCTTCGTGGCCGATCTGAACGAGATGACGGTTCCGTCCTCCATATTTCCCAACGTGGTGGCTCTCTTGATGGTCATATGATAACCGTCGCTGAGTTCCATATCGATATCCTTGGCCAGATAAAGATCTATGCCCCGGTCAAATCCCGGGAAGAAACTGTTGGGTTGCATACAGATGTTGGTGGCCACCATCGGGATATAAATGTTTTCCTTCTGGCTGTAGAAGACTGCGAAAAGGTTCATCAACGCCGTTTTGGGCGACAGGTACATATTGTTAATAGACAAAATGACGTTACAGCCGTCTTCGGGGAGGTAGAATTCATCCGACTTAATCTTCAGTGGCAGATAGAAGGCCGGACTTGCGCTGGCGTCACCCGCGCCAAGCAAACCACCGATGGTGGTATAGGAGGGCTTTCTGAAATATTCGATATACTTTTGTACATCCTTATCAGTACCATATTTCGCATACATATTGTTGATTTCTTTTTCCGTCTTAGTGCCGATAGTGCTGGAGAAATCCATCGGCAACAGTATATTGGAATCGGCGGCGATGGTCGTGGCACAGCCGGTGAAGACCTCGTGATCCTTGTTGAAGAGGATGGAGTCAAGCTTCACCTTGATACGAGTGTTCAAAGCGAAGGGGCTCCAAACGATGTAGCCCTCACCATAATAGCTCTTCCGCGCGAACGTCTTCTTGGTCTTCTTGTCTTTGATGGAGTCTGTTTTCTCGTACACCTCCTGGAAGACCACCTTGAAACCGTTCATATTCAACTCCATACCCTTGACATCATTGATATTCTTGGGTCGGAGTGTGTCTTTTTTGTTGATGCTGGCATAGGTTGCCGAGTAACATTCACTTGAGGGGTCAATGGCGGCGGTAATCTCCTCCGTCTTCCCAATCTTGAAGGCCGCGGCCCAGGAGCGTCCCTTGTTGGGGATAATGTAGGGGTCGGAAGAGACCTGCCTGATGCGCGTCTCCACTATGGCCACATACTGCCCGCCCACCTTGAGGGAGTCCTTGAAGAGAGTGTCCGAAAGTTGGGTTGCCGTCAGGTCTTTGTAGAAGAGCATTGTGTCTTTCACCATTGAGGGGAGAAATCCTTTTTTCAATTTTGCAATACGCAGATTGTAGGTGACCGAATCGCAGTCAAGCACATTGTCGGCCTCCGTCCACCTGAATTCGAAGGCGCTGTTGAGGAACACCTCTTCGATTTCGGTCTCCCCCGGCTTAAAATCGCCGGTACGTTTGCTCATATCCACCGGGTAGGTAAGCTGCGCCAACTTCACAGTCTCGAGCAGGGTGCTGTCGTAGCCCCATTGGAACACTTCGTTGGAGTAGAAAAACTCCATACCCTCCATAATGGTGACCTTGGAATACTTGTTTGTGGTGGTGGCGCCATTCTTGATGATGGTCTCGGTATAGTTGGTGGTTCTTCTATATTTGTAATGGCTTGCAGCCTCGAGCACGAGGAAATACTTTCTGCCGTAGTCAAGCACCGTGTCCCACTTTTCGGGCATATCGATATAGTCGACGTTGGTCACGGCAAAACCTTTGGTTTTCTCTATCCTGTAGCTCTTCAGCGGCGGACGGGCGGCGGAAAGGGAGACGTCACCGCCGATATACTCATACAAGTTCACCCTGTACTCCACCTTCGTCAGGGAGTCGCCGCGCATCGGCAGCCACGACACGGCGAACTTGTCCTTGTCGTTGAGCCGGTAATACAATCCATCGATGAGGGAGAGGGCGTTCTCGGGGCGGTTGGTGTTCTCGGAGGGGAACTTGCCCACCAGGACGTCGGCGGCGTCATCGTCCACCACCGGCATTATGAGATAGGGGTCGCGCAAGGAAGCCAGCACTTCGGCCTTGTTGTCGCTCACCGTTGAATCAAGTGTACGGACGGTAGAATTTCCCGGGGGCAGTATTCTGGGCACTGGTCCTAAGCGAGGTTGTCCCCAGGTGAAGACGATTATCTGGCTCTTGCCTTCATTTCCAAGTTTGAAAAGGAGATTCTGGTTCTTGGGCACGGCCTGTACAATCGCGGCATAGGTGTGTCCCAATTGGAACCTGTTGACATTCAAATCTTTCAGCGTGTCAATAATGCAGGTGGTGCGGGAGCCCGTGTTGAGCGTATAGAGGGTACGACTATGTTCAATGGCTTCGTAGGCGGTCTGTGTCGGATCCACCTCCACCAACTTGAAGTTATAGTTGACGTTGGAGTTGGTAATGCAGTTGGAAATCACGCCCGTCCAGCTGAAGACCACCTGACGAGAGGGGGTGAGCACTGTGTAGTTGCTGCCAGAGCGGCTGTCAGAGCTGCTGGAAGCGTCAAAGTTGGAGTTGGCGTCCGCCTGGTTGGCCGTCGGGTTGATGACATTGATGTTGCCGCCACTCTGCCCGATGATGGGGGAGGTGAACTCCGGCGCGGAGCCGGAGTAGCAGATGGTGAAGTAGCAGCACCCTTCGGGGCCGGCCTCCACCGGAGCAGCCACCGTGCCCGCGTGATCCCAATAATAGGTCTGCATACAGATCTGGTAGTTGCCTTCCGGCAGCATCAGGGCGTCCTGCCAGCTGATGCCGCTCATCTGGATGTCACGCCCGTTGATATGGGACATCAGCATCCGGAAGTCCTGCATCGTGATGACGCGCGTCTCGTTGGCACCCAACGTCAGCGGTTGCGGCGGCGCCATATTGTTGGGCGACTGCAGGAAGAAGTTGCTGCCCGCAGCCGAGAAATCGCAACTCACCTTGAAACTTATATACACTTGACGCGACTCTGAACCCGTATTGGTCATTATGACGTTGAAATACTGGGTGGGGTCCTCCACATAGCTCATTCCCGACGATGGGAACAGCTGCACCTTCGGGGTGATGGTGGTCGTGACCTGTGCCTGTGCCACAGCGACAAGCATACAGACAAGTATGACGAAAAATCTGACAACCTTTTTCATAGTATTGGGATTTTACTGTTATTTATTCTTGCATTTTTCACTCATCTTGTGCAACTTATTGTCAATCCGTCTGCTTTTTTCCAATCTTTTACTTTTTCTTGATGAGCAACTTCTTGATAAACAAATAACCTTGAAAATCCCGACAGTCTATGCAGCCTGTCCGGATTGTGAAACAAAAAGCAAACTCTCGGATTAAAAAGTAAAATTTATTCTATACGCTATCCCTCAAAAGTTAAACAATAAGTAAACTGTCTGTGTACAACGCCTTATGCCCTACCAACTATAATTACACTCTGCAAAAATATAAAAAACTTTAGCTGCAAAATGGACCCTTATCCCCAGTGAAAAAAGACACTGTTGATTATCAATATCTTGGCAAATAAAATTGAGTAATAATACTTATATTGGCTATTGGCTGTTGGCTAAAGACTTAAGACTTAAGACTAAAGACTTAAGACTATAGACCTTAAAGTTCATAGCGAAAGGCAAATAGTTAACGGCTAAAGCAGCACTTCCGGTCTTTCGGCCCACTTGTAGATCTGGTCGCCGATGCGCACCTGCGACTTGACGGGGATGGAGCAGACCACGCCCTTGCCAGCGGTGGTGGCAGGCTGGTAGTCCACGCGAATCTCCTCCACGGTGTCTTCATACACGCCCGTGGTGGCACCAATGATGAGGATTTGGTCGCCCACCGACAGTTCCTCCTCCTCCACCGTGACCTCCGCCACGGAGAGCTTGCGGAAGAAGTTGGTGATTTTGCCGATGCGCTGACGGTAATGGGTGGCCTGCGAACCGTAGCGGTCGGCCCACTCGCCGGCGGTGTGCCCAAGATAGTAGCCACCCCAGAAGTCGCGGTTATAGACCGTGCGCAGCCGTTCGGTCCACTGCTCGGCCTTCTCTTTGCTGTACGTGCCCTCTTCTATGGCGGTCACCGCCTCGTGGTAGCACTGCGTCACCACCTTCACATACTCGGGTGCGCGGCCACGACCCTCAATCTTGAGGATGGAGACCCCCGTCTTCACAATCAGGTCAAGATAGCCGATGGTGCAGAGGTCCTTGGGAGATAAGATATAGGGATTCTCGATTTTCAGTTCGAAGTCCTTGTCAACATCCTGCACCGTGAAAGCGCGGCGGCAGGGCTGATAACAAGCCCCGCGATTGGCAGGCGAGTTGTAGTTGTCAAGGCTCAGGTAGCACTGTCCCGACACGGCCATACAGAGCGCGCCGTGCACAAAGATCTCCACCTTGACGAGTTCGCCCTTGGGTCCGCGGATGTCCTGCTCGCGGATGGCCGTGCAGATGTCGCGGATGTGCGACAGCTTGCACTCGCGGCCCAGCACCACCACGTCGGCAAATTGCGCGTAGTAGCGCACCGCCTCCACGTTAGTGACGTTGCATTGCGTGGAGAGGTGTATCTCCACCCCAATTTTACGGGCATACTGGATGACTGCCATATCGGAGGCGATGATGGCCGTGACGCCACACGCCTTGGCCGTGTCAAGCAGCTGGTGCATCTTCTCTATCTCATCGTTGTAGATGATGGTGTTCACCGTCAGATAGCTGTTGACGTTATGCTCGCGGCAGAGTTCCGTCACCTTCGGAAGGTCCTCCACAGTGAAGTTCACCGCGGCACGGGAGCGCATATTGAGCACGCCCACCCCGAAGTACACAGAACCGGCACCCGCCTGGATGGCGGCCATCAACGACTCGTACGAGCCGGCAGGGGACATTATTTCGATAGGGGAAGACAAGGGGTGATATTATTCCTGGTTTTCGGTTTTTTGCGGGTTTTTGGATAGCATTTTCAGGAAGGCAACCTCCTTTTTGGTGAGGAAGCGCCATTGGCCGCGCGGCAGGTCCTTCTTGGTGAGGCCGGCAAAGACCACACGGTCGAGTTTGACCACCTCATAGCCCAGAAACTCGAACATACGGCGCACGATGCGGTTCTTGCCGGAGTGGATGGTGATGCCCACGTGCTGGCGCGAATCGTCCACATACTCCACCTCATCGGGAATGATGACGCCGTCGTTGAGCTCAAGGCCATTGCGAAGGGCAGCCATATCGATGTTGGCGAAGTTCTTGTCGAGTTCCACGTAATAGGTCTTCTCAATCTGGGAAGAGGGATGGGTGAGTTTCTTGGTCAGGTCGCCGTCGTTGGTGAAGAGCAGCAAACCGGTGGTGTCGCGGTCGAGGCGGCCTACGGGATAGATGCGTTCTTCGCAGGCGTCGCGCACCAGCTGCATCACGTTGGCGCGGTCGCGCTCGTCGTCGGTAGTGGTGATGTAGTCTTTGGGCTTGTTGAGCAGCACATAGACAGGTTTTTCGCGCTGCAGCACCTTGTCGCCGTAGCGCACCTCATCGGTGGGCATCACCTTGTGGCCCATCTCGGTCACCACCTCGCCGTTGACGGTGATGGCACCGGAGGCGATGAGCACGTCGGCATCGCGGCGCGAGCAGATGCCGGCATTGGCAATGTATTTGTTAAGGCGGACAGGACCGTGCTGTTCTTCAAACTCCAAGGAGAGAATTCTTTGCTTTTGCGGACTGTAACGACCCTCTTTTCGGCGGCGGTTGACGATTTCGGTCAGAATCTCCGACTCGGCCGTCACGTCGCGGCGACGGGGTTTCTTGTCATCCTCAAAACGGCGTTTGCCGCCCTTGAAGTCTTTCTTGCCCTTACGGTCGTCATACGACCTCTTCTTATCACCCTTGAAGGAGCGTTTGGGGCGGAAACCATCCTCTTCATCGTCATCAAAACGGCGTTTCGGACGACTGGATTTGTCGAAAGAGCGCTTGGATTTGGTAAAATTACGGTTGTCGTCATCACGACGGGAAGGACGGCGGTCTCTCGGTTTTCTCTCCGAGTAAGAGTCGTCGTCAAAATTGTCTTTGTTGAATTTTCTTTCCATTGAAGGAGTTATTGCGATGTTTTATAAAACGGCTGCAAAAATACAAAATAATCAATCATATATCCCCCGAATCTTCCCCATCACACTCTCCACGTCAAATCCCACTTCGCGGTAGATGTTCGGGATATCGCCCTGGGCGATAAAGCGGTCGGGAATGGCGATATGGTGCAGTTGGTTTTGCAACCCATTGTCTTCCAGAAACTCGGCCACGGCGGAGAAGAGTCCGCCCTTTTCGGTGCCATCCTCCACGGTGAGCCACACGGGATATTGCGCAGCCAGGGAGCGCAGCAACTCCTCGTCAAGGGGCTTGAGGAAGCGCACATCCACGTGTCCGGGGCGGATGTTTTCAGCCTGCAGACTGTCGAGGGCTTTAGCCACGTTGTTGCCAAGGGGTCCGAGCGAGAGCACCAGCACGCGCTCGCCCTCACGCAGCACACGGCCCTTGCCGATGGGCAGGTCCTGGGGCTCGTTGCGCCAGTCCACCAGCACGCCCCTGCCGCGGGGATAGCGCACCACGAAGGGCAGGCCACCCTGCTGGGCGTTGTGGTAGGCGGTCATCATCATATTGCGCAGTTCGTGCTCATTGAGCGGGGAGGCGATGATCAAGTTGGGCACGGCACGCAGGAAGGCCAGGTCGTAGGCCCCCTGGTGGGTGGCGCCGTCCTCCCCTACCAAACCGGCCCTGTCGATGCAGAAGATGACCGGCAGTTTCTGCAGGGCCACGTCGTGAATCACTTGGTCGTAGCCACGCTGCAGGAACGAGGAGTAGATGTTGCAGAAAGGAATGTAACCCTCTGCGGCCAAACCTGCCGCAAAGGTCACAGCGTGCTGCTCGGCGATGCCCACGTCGAAGACACGCTCGGGGAACACCTCGTCCATTATGGTCAGCGAACAACCCGTGGCCATCGCCGGGGTGATGCCCACCACCTTCTCGTCCTCACGGGCTATCTCAAGGATGGTGTGGCCGAACACATCCTGATACTTCGGCGGCATACCCTCCGTGTCGGGCTGGATAATCTGGCCCGTGTCGGGATTGAACTTGCCGGGCGCGTGGTAGGCCGTTTGGTGCTGCTCGGCCATCTCCAGACCCTTGCCCTTCACCGTGAGCACGTGGAAGAGCTTGAGACCGGGTAACTTCTTCAGACCACGCAAGGTCTTCACCAACGAGATCACATCGTGCCCGTCGGCGGGACCGAAATAGCGGTAGCCCAGTCCCTGAAACAGGTTGCTGCCGCCCAAGAGGTAGCCCTTCATCCCGTTGCCTAACTTGCTGAAGAAATTGGTGATCTTGTTGGATTTATTCGTCTTGAATGTGAATAGGTTCCACATCCTGTTCTTGAACCGGTTGTAGGCCGGGGAGGTGGTAATGGAGAGCAGATACTTGCTCATCGCCCCGGTACTCTGGTCGATAGATATCTTGTTGTCGTTGAGTATCAACAACATATTAACATCGCGATAGGAGGCTTGGTTCATTGCCTCGAAGGCCATACCGCCGCCGATGGCGCCGTCGCCGATGACCGCGATGTGATTGCGCTTGTCGTTGCCCTCCATCTTGGCGGCCATCGCCATACCGAGCACAGCGGAGATGGAGGTGGAGGAGTGCCCTGTGCCAAAGGCGTCGTACTCGCTCTCCTCGCGGCGCGGGAAGCCGCTGATACCACCGTAGCAACGGTTGGTGGCAAACTCCTCCTTGCGCCCCGTCAGTATCTTGTGCGCGTAGGCCTGGTGACCCACGTCCCACACCAAGCGGTCGTCGGGAGTGTTGAACACATAATGCAGGGCCACGGTAAGCTCCACCACACCCAAACTCGACCCGAGATGGCCGGGATGTTTAGCCGTCTGCTCAATGATGAACTGGCGCAACTCATCGCACAGCTGCGGCAACTTGTCGAGCGGCAACTTGCGCAAATCTTCGGGGGTTTTGATGGTGTCAAGGTATCGCATAGCTATACAGTCATTATTTTTTGATAAAAATCCACCATCTTTTGGGTGATAATGCCGCAATCGTGCTTCACAGAGATGAGGTCGCGGGCATTTTCGCCGATGATGGTGCAGATATCAGGCGTGACGATACATTTGTCGATAACGGCAAGGAATTCCTCCGGCGTGTTGGCGATGAAAAGGTGCTTGCCGTTTTCCACAGCGAGACCTTCCGCCCCCACGCTGGTGGTGATGACCACCTTGCCCAATGCCATCGCCTCCACAATCTTGACGCGGATGCCGCTGCCGGAGAGCAAGGGCACCACCATCAGGTCGTGTTCCAGCATAAACTCGTTGGCCGAAGGCACCGCGCCCACCACGTTGACATTCGCATCGTGGCGCTGGCTGATACTTTCGGGAATGCTGCGCCCTGCCAAGGTGAAAGTCAGGGTGGGATGTTTCTCGTGAATGGTCGGCCACACCTCGTCCAAAAACCACTCGATGCCCTCCACGTTGGGCGACCAGTTCATACTGCCGATATGGAACAGCGTGGGCTCGTCGGAGGGAATGTAGTCGTCCTCTACCTCATAGTCGTCCATATTGATGCCGAAAGGAATCACTGTGCCCGGCACCGTGGGGGCCAGGGTCTTGAAGTATGTGAAATCCGGTTCCGAGATGGTCATATAGCCGTCCACCTGGTTGAGGATGGTCTCTTCCACGCGGCGAAGCTGCCGTGCGTTGGTGCTGTAGATGAACTTGCGGAAAGGATTGCGCTCGTTGTCCGACAACCGCTCCCATATCTGGTGCTCGATGTTGTGCATCCGCATCACAATCTTCGCCTTGGAGTGCTTGCGCACCACAGGAATGTAGGGCGACATATAGATGGACTCGATATGGACGATGTCGAAATGCTCGGATTCGAGCACTTGCGCCAGTTTGGCGGCCATTTCTTTGGAATAGAAACGGTTGATTTGATAGGATTGGCGGCGGAAGGTACATTTCAGCGCCTCTCTCACGTCAGGTGTCGTGTCGATAAATTGCGACTCAAAGCGGGTTTGTCGAAGGTATTCCACCGGGAAGGCCTCCATTTTGACGGGATGTTTGGGCGTTTCCACAGCAAGCACCTTCACATCCTGGCCGCCATTGAGCAGGCCCTGGGTGATATTGTGCATCGCGATGCAGCCGCCATCCACTTGCGGCAAGGGCGGTTTATGACACAGTTGGAGTATCTTCATTGCGTTTTCGGGCAAAAGGTTTGAATTTTTTGAATCTGTCAAGGAATTTGGAATAAGTATCCGGGGAGAGCACCGCCGAATCTGTGGTGGCGTGGTAGGTCAGGAAAACACAGATGGGCAACAGCAGGAACGAGGAGAAGAACATCCCGAACCAGACGGGCCAGACACTGCTTTTCGCAATCTTCTCGCCCGTGATGGAAAGGGCAAAGTAGAGTGTGAAGAACACCACCGTGATCACCAGAGGCACCCCGATGCCGCCCTTCCGGATGATGGAACCCAACGGGGCACCGATGAAGAAGAACAACACACAGGCCAGTGCCAGGGAGAACTTGCGGAAAAACTCAATCTGGTAGCCCCACATATAGCGGGTGCGGAACTCCTGGTCCTGGTACGAGAAGCGCACCGAATAGACAAAGGAGCGGGAGGCGTTGTTGGCGTAGGTGAAAATCCGGTAAGCCTGGTCCTCCGGCATCTGCCTCAGGTCACACTTGACCGATCGCTTCAAGGTGTCGAAATAGTGGCCATCGTTTTTCACAAAAAGGTTAAAATAGTAGAGGTTTGCGAAAAAGACATCGGAGGCGGCGTGCGCCAGCTCCGTGATTTCCGATTTCATCGTGTCGATACGTTCATTCAATTGCTGAATACTCATTGCCGTGGAGTGGCCTTCATAGAAACTTTCATCCACTTGGCTGATGGAGAAGTCGGACATATCGAAACGCTTGTACTGCCTGTCAAAGGTGGAGCGGGTGAGCGGATAGCGGCTCGGAGCACCACCCCGGGCGCTGGTATTCTCGTCCCAGGTAGAACCATCGTGCAGCGTGAACACCAGATACTTCTTGTCAGGAGTGACGCGCATCGTACCAGTCTTGGCATAGGTGACAGAGGTGTTGCCCATCCGTCGCGAGTGGTCGTAAATCATCACGTCCTTCACGGTCTCGCCATCGGGCATCTTCTTGCCCACCCGGATCGAATAGTTGTCGAATCCGCCATAGAAAACCCCCTCTTCGATGTTGAGGGCGGGCTTCTGCTCTTGGATGTCAAACAGCAGCATCCGCAACTTGACGGTGGCCTTGGGGATGATGTCATTGGAAAACTCGAAGGCGATGATGGCAATCAGAACCGAGAGGAAAAAAAGAGGCTGCATCATCTTCCGTACGGAGATGCCAGCCGACTTGAGCGCCACAATCTCGTAGCGCTCACCCATATTGCCAAACGTCATCAGCGACGCCAACAGCACCGCCAGTGGAAATGCCATTGAGGTCAGCGTGATGGAGGCATAAAACATCAGCTTTAGAAGCACAGAGATTTCAAGCCCTTTGCCTACCAGTTCATCCACCCATTTCCATAAAAACTGCATCAGCAGCACAAACAGGGCTACGAAAAAGGTCAGGACAAAGGGCCCGAGGAAGTTTTTACAAAGGTACCTGTTGATGATTTTCACGGTGAGGTACCATTAGTAATCGCCGAGGGTGACGGGCAGTTGGGCGAGAGCCGCCGCGGCCTGTTCGTCGTTGGGCGCGCTGCCGTGCCACTTGTGCGTACCCATCATAAAGTCCACGCCCATACCCATTTCGGTCTTCATCAAGATGGCGACCGGCTTGCCGTTCTTGGCAATGGTCTTGGCGAGGGTGAGGGTTTGCGTGCACTTTTTGACATCGTTGCCGTCCATTTCAAGCACCATCCAGCCGAAGGCCTCGAATTTGGCGCGCAATTTGCCCAAACTGAGGACGGAGTCGGTGGGGCCGTCAATCTGCTTGCCGTTGTAGTCCACGGTCAGGATGAGGTTGTCCACCTTCTTGGCGCCGGCAAACATCAGGGCTTCCCAAATCTGGCCCTCTTGCAACTCACCGTCGCCGGTAAGCACATAGACAAGATGGGGGTCCTGGTTGGCCTTCTTGGCCAGGGCAGCGCCGATAGCCACGGAGACGCCCTGTCCGAGGGAACCGGAAGCCACGCGGATGCCGGGAAGGCCCTCCACGGGCGTGGGATGCCCTTGCAGGCGGGTGTGCAGCTTGCGGAAGGTGCCCAGTTCCTCCACGGGGAAATAGCCCCTGCGGGCCATCACACTGTACAAAACAGGGGAAATGTGCCCGTTAGACAGGAAGAACATATCCTCGCCAGTGCCCTCACGGGTGAACTTGGCCGGGTCAATGTCCATAATCTGGAAAAAGAGGGTGGTCAAAAAGTCGGCGCAGCCAAGCGAACCGCCGGGGTGTCCCGACTTGGCCCCGTGCACCATACGGATAATGTCGCGGCGCACCTGGGCGGCAATGTTTTGTAACTCTTTTGTATCCATAATATACAGGTTTTAAAATGATTACAGCTCTATAGCCGCCGCGATGGAACTGGCGATGGAACGGAACTCCTCGTCGGTGAGTTTCACCCGCTCCGCCTTGAAGTTGAGATCGCCGACCCCATTAATGGGCACCAGATGAATGTGGTTGTGCGGCACATCAATGCCGATCACCGCCACGCCAACCCGGTTGCAGGGGATGGCCTTCTTGATGCCGATGGCCACCTTTTTGGCAAAGACCATCATCTGGCCCAGCAACTCGTCGGGCAGGTCGAAGATATAGTCGTTCTGGAGCTTGGTGATCACCAGCACGTGCCCCTTGGCAATGGGGGAAATGTCCAGAAACGCGAAGAATTTCTCGTCTTCGGCCACCTTATAGCAAGGTATCTCTCCTTTTACAATTTTGGTAAAAATAGTGTCTTCCATTGTTGTCAAGGTTTTAGCGTGAAACATCAAGGATTTCAAACTCCAGGACACCGGCAGGGGCATTCACGGTCACCACATCGCCTTTCGACTTGCCGATAAGGGCTTTGGCGATAGGGCTGGACACAGAGATCTTGCCGGCGCGCACGTCCAGTTCGGACTCCTGCACGATGGTATAAGTCATCACGGCATTGTTCTTGGTGTTGCGAATCTTCACGATGGAATAGATGAGCACCTTGGAAACATCAATCTTCGACTCGTCGAGCACGCGGGCGTGGGCGATGAGGTTGCGCAGGTTGGCGATTTTCATCTCCAAAAGACCCTGGGCCTCCTTCGCGGCATCGTACTCGGCATTCTCCGACAAATCACCCTTGTCGCGGGCGTCGGCAATAGCCTGTGTCACTCTCGGACGCTCAACCGACTCCAATTGATGCAATTGCTCCTTCAGGTCATCCAGACCTTTCTGTGAATAATACTTAACGTCTTCCATTTTTGTGTTTTTAATACATAAAATAGAAGAGACTTGTTTCAAGTCTCTTCTACTATAACAATTAGGATTTATGTTCTATTACAAAGAAACCTTGATTCCGATGAGGTGGTTGCCTCTCCATTTGTTGGTGAAACGGTAAGCGTAATCGATATAGATGTTCTGGCCGATATTCGTCTTGGACAAGGGGATTGCCACCGTGGCACCCACAGACGGTCCAAGGAAGAAAGAATCGGAGTTAAACAGCACGGCGGCGAGTTCTTGTTCACCGTTTTCGTTGGTCTCCTTCTTGGAAGTGACGTTCTCAAGGGAGTAACCGGCACGGATCATAAAGTATCTCATAAAGCCGTATTCCATACCGACAGCGAAGATATCTCTGGAATAGGAGTTAGCGGTGAAAGAGGCGGCCAGCGTCAGTCTGTGCTGGGCTTCATCACGGGTCAGGCCTTCAGCGGCACGGTCCTCCTTGGACATATTGGCATATTCGCCGCCGAACCACAAGAAGTCGTACGACACGCCGATAGCCAACAGGGAGGGCATCTCGAACTCGGCGGAACGGACATTGAGAGTCTGTTCCACACCCGTGTTGTTGATGCGACCACGGAAGGACATACCATCACCCTTATAAGACATCGGGAGACCGATGTTCTTCAAGGTGACGCCAATCTTGAAGTTCTCGAACTTACCGGCAACGTATTGCACACCAGCGTCGATGGCAAAACCCGTCGCGTGAAGGTCGGCAATGCTCTCGTTGATAATCTTCAAAGAGACACCGCCCTTGATGAAGTGGTTGAACGACTTGGCGTAATGGATACCAATGGTGGTAAGAGAGGGCTTGAAGTTACCCAGACCGCCTTCAGGCTGAGCCACAGTGGTGACCTGCACCTGACCAAAACCCATAGAGGAGAAGGAAATACCAAGGGTACCGAAATCCTTGGCTTTGCCAATATGCTGGGCGAAGCCAATGGCATTGATGTTAATACCACAATTGGAGCCCACCAGATATTGGGTGCGGTTGAAAGCGAAGTCCGTTCTCTTCACAAAGGACAAACCAGCCACATTGGAATAGACGGATTCGAGACCTCTAACTTCTGCAATACCGGCGTTGGCCATACCGTTGGTGCGAGCCCACGGGTCAATCAGCAAATGGGAAGCACCGGCCTGACCAGAACGGTCGCGGTTACCTGCCAGTACGCTATAAGACGTACCGACAGATATAAGAGCGACTAAAACGCAAATTATTAATGATTTATATGTATTTTTCATATTCTTCGTTTTTTAGAGTATTAATAATTTTAGAAGCCATTCAAGTCGGTGGGACGCATTGCACAGAAGAATTTGAGGGTTCTTTCGCCGATGCCGTCTGCCTTAACGTGGATGATGTACACTCCACCGGAAATGGGGATGTTGGCGTGGTTCTTCAGATCCCATTGGACATAAGAAGTAGCCGCATCACCCTTCGTGAGAGTTCTGATAAGAGTACCGTTGACGGTATAAATGGATATCGTACACTTAGCCGGAAGGTTGACGATACGCACATAGTTCTCAAGAGCGGTCTGCTCATACTGGGAGAAACCGTAGTACGGGTTAGGAACGATGTTAATCTCATCCAACACCGTCTGAATCTCTTCCTGAGTTTCGATATTCTTGGGCACCAGGTTCTTGGTAGTGAACTGGTACAAAGGATAACCACTGTTGAGAGCAGCGTTCGGTGAATAAGAAGGATCGTCATACCAACGGGAAGAGTATCTCAAGTAAGGACGTGTGACACGAATCTTGAGCGTAGCCGTGCTGGCGAGCCAGTCATTTTCGCGGGTAACCACCGGCATCGGGATGCTGGTCCACATCACGTTGTTGAACAACTGCATCTTGTTACGCATTCTGTTGTTATCGCCAACATTAGTGTTGCTGGTGAAGGAGTTGAACTTAGCTTTCAGCCAAGCACCTTCGTCGTAAGGACCGCACTCATAGAAAGCATATCCAGTGCCTTCAATAGTACCACCTTGTCCTTGCCAGACCGTACCGCCATCGTTGAAATTACGCTTACGGGAAGGAGACTGATAAGGCATACTACAGGTATTACCGGAGCTGCCGACCACATAGACATAGTGGCGTCCGCCGTTGAGCGGCTCACCGAACGTGACACTGTAAGCATCGCGATAACCATTGTAAACACTTTGGCTCATAGCAATGGGCTTGCCAGTCTCTTCATCGAGAATGTATTCGCCCGTCTCCATATTCTTGTAGAAGGCATACACATTCGTCGGGTTGAAGATCATATCGTTACCGTTGTTGAAGGTATCGAGGGAGTTTTCGGCGAACATAATGTTCAAACGCTCACCCGTCTCCACGTTGATGGCATAGCCGGGGAACCAGCCAAAGCCCGTCTCCTGACCAGCCACAGGGTTGGTCTCAGGATTGCCGTCCTTGTCCACAGAAGGACATTTCTTCGGCTCAAGGTGGACATTACGATAAGTGGTTCCGTGGAAATCCTGATTCACAAGATAGTTGTCTTCCTCCGGTGCAGAACCTGCCTCCAAGACGATGGCGCGGGTCCACTTGCTCTTGTCGGGAGTGAGCACCACATCCACAGAATAGAGGTTGGTCATTGTCTGGTTGTAACCGGCACGGCGAGGCACAGAACCAAAGTCCCAGAAATTAAAGCCTGCCGGAGTCGGGAACTCACCAGCCGGGAAATAAGTTTCATCCGGAAAATCGTACTTGGCTTGCGGGCCGCCGTCATACGGAGATGACAGCACGTAAGGAGACCACGTGCCACCAATCACATTCTCGAATTGCTGGTTAGGATCCTTGAAGGCGCGGCTCGTCTCGTCTTTGTTCAAGACTCCTACACCTACAATCATACACATATCTTCGGTACGCCACTTCATATACTCATCTTCCGCACCATCCTGACCATCCGAACCACCGTGATAAGCCCAGTCGTACCACTTACCCGTGGAGTATTGACCGGAGTGAATCCAGTTAGCGGGATAATCACCTTCAATATCCACCACACCGCCGAGCCAGTTGCCAACTCCGTCATATTCGATGCTGGAACCGACAAAGTCAACCTGACCATACATATGAAGGTTGGAGAAGCTATAACCGTGGGTGCTGGACGCCACATAGTCATCCAAATCTTTCTGGTGAATCTGGAATTGGGCATTCTTCAAGGAAACAGAAATACCGAGTTCCGGGAAGATTTGCTCGTTGGTCATACTGATCGGAAGGGCTGCCGTGGTGGTACGGGCAGGAATGACATTACCGTTAGAGTCGGTAGTGACAATGCCGTTCTCCATCAACTCTTCATCGCTGACCTCGTCAGAGATGACCAGTTGCCACATCGTGCTTTCGTTCACATCCTGGCTCACATCGTTCGGTAAGAACTTGATGTAGTAGTCATAGGGTTTCACCTTCAACGGGTCAACCACTTGAATGTTCAGCGGACCGTAGTTGTTCTTGTATTGAATATTATTGTAAACATTGTTGGCGAGAATCAAATCGCGGGACTCATCCGTCATATCGAGGAAGAGACCACCGTTGCCCTGGCCTTCCAGACGGGTAATCATCGGCTGGTCACCATAGTTGGCAGTTTGGATTTGGTTGATAGACTTGTGAGGAGTACCGGTATAGACCTTGATGTTACGACGGCCTGCCAGATACGGGGTCATTTGACCATCCAGGAAGTCAGTCTCCATCTTGAACTCTTTGTAACAGTTGTAACCGTAAGCCAACACGAGGAAATAGTATTGCTTGTGGTTGACCAGTTTCTTGTTGGTACCCGTGGCAAACTTGTCTTCCGTCACGCGGAAAGAGTGGAAAATACCGGTATTGCTACCGTTCACCATCTCCGTAGCCACAGAGGAAGCGAGAGCCTCGTTGTAAATCCAGTTCACCAGCTGACCGGCTTCGTTCTCCACGTCGCACTGGCCGATGAGGATAGCCTTGCTGGCATCGTTCAGGTCGGTGACACTCACAGAGGGGCTGGCCAATTGGTAAATCTGATAACCTTCGAAATGATACTTACGCTGTTCGGTGGAGAGCGTATCCATCACCGTGACCGGAGAAATGGTCTGGTAATGCGTGATAATAGTGTCAATGGTGCCATCGGCGTGAGTGCTGTAGCTGACAACAGAGTCATTGGTGGCCACATACGTTGTGGTAGTAAGGGTTCTCGTGATCTGAGGATCCAACTCCTCGTAGGATTCGTGGTAGTTGTTGCTGTTCTTGTCTTCGTTGGAGATATAGAGAATCAACTCATTTTCAAGTTCGCGAATCGTGATATCCGGAGCGTCGGGACCGTCAAGGGTCTTGAAGCAGTTCTCAAACAGAGCCTGGCACTTGTCGTCGGCCAGTTTCAGCAATTCCACAGAAGCGGCAGCACCGCCTTGGGAAGCTCTTGCCCAAGGAATACCCACGGTGATGTAGTTAACGGAACCGGGTTTGAGGGTGAATGGACCAGCGGACTGCATAAAACGACGGTCTTGGGGAGCGTTACCCACATTCATTTCCGTCCAACCATCTGCACCATACTGGGAGGGAACAGGGTCAACACCCTGGGTACCCCAGTTACAAACGTCAGAGAGGGCCGGGAACATAAAGTCGCAGTCTGGGCCATTACCACCATTGGAAGTGTGGGCGTTACCGCCATATTTCATCTTGGTGTTATCTTTCCAGATACCTTGCAGCATATTGTAATATTGCCAGTCTTCGCTCGGGTCACCCGTCACGGAGTTGTCATTGTTGTGATAGACGAATCTTCTCATACCGAAACGCTCGTTATCCGTGATGCCATCACCGAAGTTGACACCATTGATAGCCATCTGGTCTGCAGCAAACTCACTGCGGAGGAAGCGTTCGCAATATCCGGGGAAGGAGGCGCTGTCGGCGTAGAATTTGGGGTTATCACGACCATCGGCATCCATATACGGACCTTGGAAGAAGTCAACACCCACGGCAGGCGGTTGGTCGCCGTAAGCCTCGATTTGACCGGTACCATCGACGTTGGAACCATTGTAGCAGTAGCCCAAACCACGGGCCACATCGCAACCCACATAGTCATCCTTTGCATAACCCAGGTCGGGGTCAACCCACTGGGAGAAGAAAGTGTTGGTAAGGGTATAGGTGGAACGGTTGATAATCTCGTAGGAGTAGAACGTCATATTGTTGAGTTCGTCATTGGTGGAGAAACCGAAGGCTTGGCCACGGATTTCAAGACCGATGGGGTCACCGCCAGACTCGGAGTGAGGACCAGCATTATCATTGAAAATCCAGAAGCAGGTCTCATCGCCCTTCAGCACGTGGTCGGCATAAATCATACCGTTGGAGTTATGCCAGTCGGTACCGTAGTACATCACATCCTCAGGAGTTCTGGGGAGGGTGTGTGCGGCGGCGGCAGCAATGTTGTCTTCAGTCCACGGACAGAGGTCGTTGTTGATATCGTAGTAGGGATAGTCACCAGCGGCGGGGTCATAGACACCGTTCTCATTAACATCCTTGAAGGGGGCGAGGTAGTAGGAGTAGCCCTCGTCGCCGTGTGCCGGCCAGTTGGCGATGCTGGCGGGCATCACATAACCGGAAGTGTTGTAGCTGGAGATGTGGTTGTCAACCTCAGCACGGGTAATCTTGAAGAACTTGTCGAACTTGATACACATCGTCTGGGTCGTACCAGCACCTTGGATTTTCAAAGGACCAGTCCAGTAGTCGTCACCGACTTGTCTGAAACGGACGGCAGCCAACTTAAGCTGGCCGGCAGCGTCCTGACCACCGATCCACAGACCGGCGCTGAACATAGAGGTCTTGCCAGAGCCCTTCGGCACCTCGTATTCGGCAACTTCCTTGAACCACATCGTACCACCCGTCTCGAGGTATGCACGCACATTGTTCACGGAAAGTTCGTTAGAGCTGCTTGCAGGAAGACACGTGGCAGACTCGTCCTTCGCTGTAGAAGACTTACGAACGACATCCTTCATTTTCTCAGCGTGCACTGTTCCTACGAACAAACACGCCATCAGGAGTGTCAAGCAGAAAATTTTGTTATTGTTTCTCATATTTCTATCTTTTTTATTTCAAACCATTAAAAACCGAATTGGATACCTAAGCTGGCGCGAATCGGACGGCTGTAGTTGTACGGGTTCTGGACTCTCATCTGATAGTAGTTGATGTAGCCAGGAACATACACTTGGGAGTTGATGGCCTGTTGATATTCAACAGCGGAGAGGTAACCATCGTCGTCAGGATTGCCCGTGTAGTCATACACAGAAATCACGTTCTTGAAGTTGAAGAGGTTCTGGATGTCCACATAAACGGTCAGATAACCCGGCTTTGCGGATTTGGCCTTGCCGTTCTTGTCCTTGGCATTCTTGTTCAAGTTGAACACGAAGGTCTTGTCGATACGAAGGTCGCACTGGAACTGCCAAGGTTTGTTGGAACCGTTGATAGAACCGGACAGCTGGGAAGCGGTACCCGCCACGATAGTGGAGAACGGGGTGCTGGAACGGGTGTAAGGAGTACCGGAACCGGCAGAGAACAGGAGGGAAACGCCAGTGTTGGCTAACCACTTGATCTCCTTGGTGGTCGGCTTGCCGTCTTCTCCGATGATTTCTTTGGTGGTCTTCGGTCCGTTGTAATCGGCACCACCGTCGAAACGATAGTCCAAATTGATACCGATACGGTGTCTTTGGTCGAAGGAGAGGTTGGTCAGCGTTCTCAAGTTGGGCTGGCCAGCGGCAAGAATGCTCAATTGGGAAGTATTACCGGAACCCGTACCCTTTGCATACTGCAACGTGTAGTTGGCGGAGAGGGTGAGGTTCTTGGTTCTGTTCATTCTATAGGAGAAGGTCACACCTTGCACCGTACCGAAGTCGATGTTCTGGTAAGAATAATAGGTGTTCGGATATGCGCCGGAGAAGCGGTAAGCCTGAATTTGGTTACGTTTCTCAGAATAGTAGGCGCTGATACTGATGGCGGACTTGGCACCGATCTTCTGACGGAAACCGATTTCATAGTCGATAGACTGCTGCGGTTTCATATTCGGGTTGTTGATAATGTCGTTGGCCGAATTGCGCTTGGAGATGAAGAGGTAGTCCACCGGAGAAATCTGAAGGTTGGTAGGACGGGAGGTGATGATGTTGTAGTGAGCGTAGAACAGGGAGTTGTCGTTCACCGGGAAGGAGAAGGAGATACGAGGCATCACAGACCATTGGGCCTTGTAGTCGGTGAAAGCACCAGACTCAACCTTGGTGATACCGCTGATCAGTTCATTGTTCTCGTTGTACAACGGGTTTTTCAGAATCGGGCCGTTCACATAGAGGGAGAGGTCGGATTCAGGGTCGGAAACCTCCTTACCGGAAGCGTCGTACCAAACGTCGCCGCTACGGTAACCCACGATGGAAGAGCTGTTGAACTCACCACCCTGGATGTCAGCCTCGCTGAGGTAGGTGTCGGTACCGGAATAGTACACCACCCAGTCGTCTTGGGCATTGCCGACGAATTGGATGCCGTTGTTGATGTTGCGGAGATCCTTGACCGTATAAGCCTCACGGAACAGATACGGGTCTTTCAACACCTGCTGGTTGGCGTCGAAACGGTCAACACGCAAACCGATGTTGAAGAGCAAGTTGTTGATGGCGAACTTGTCTTGGATATAGAAAGCCATATAGATGGGCTCGTAAGCACCGATGTTGTAGGTCTTCTGACCCTTGCTGTTCACGGCGTTGAAGAAGTCCTCGATGGTGGTTTTCTTGTGGGTCTTGGCGCCCGTGTAGTCATAACCATAGTAGCTGACCAGCGGGTTGGAACCGGAAGAGGTACCTAACAAGAGGTCTTCGGGAGTGAACATACTGACATCGTAGATGCTCGGATTGTAGCTGTCGATGTCAACCCAGTCGTCACCATTGGGGTCGAGACCCAACTTGGTACGGAGGTTACGGTCGAAGGTGGTTTGGTCAACAAGGCTGATCAAACGGTTGTAGTCCACCGTGAAAACCTCGCCATTGTCGGTAAGGATGGGGTGATCCTTGTCCAACTCGGAGATATGGGAGTTGGCCTGGTTACGCATAAGGGTCCACAGGGTGATAGGAGCGATGCCGTATCCTCTGTAGGTCAGTTTCTCAAAGTCGTAACCGAACTTGATTTCGTGCTTGCCAAGGTTCATAGAGATGCTGGCCTTGACACCGATCTGCTCGGTCTGGTTTTTGCTGTAGCTGCCATAGACGGAACCCGGGGAGCTGTACATAGAATAGACAGATTCAGGAACGTCGCCGTTGCGCAGACCACCCAGTCTCTGATACATATTCAGGTCGAAGGGGACGGAGAAACCGTAGTAGTTATAGAGGTCTTCCAACGGGAAAGCTTCCAGCAGGTTGAGGTTGTATTGGGACAGAATCGGGTTGGAGTTGAAGTCCGGGTTGATTCTGAAGGTGATGACAGAGTCATACCAACCTTGGAACACATTGACTTGGTCGAAATGCCAAGGAATGGAGTCAATCACAATATCATAATCTCTTTCCAGAGAATAGCTCTTCACTTTCTGGGTATTGAACTGGCCCACATAGCCATATTCAAACAGACGGTCTTTGTGTTGAGGAGCATAGGAAGAACCGTTCACGCGGGTGTAGTTGACGTTGATGTCATACATCACGTTCTTGAGGACGTTCTTACCGGTGGTATCGGTCCAGACGGGATGGTGCAAACGGGCGTTCAAACGCATCGTTCCCTGAGTGGCAATGGGGTTGTTCTCCACATTGAAAAGAGCGTAGGTGGTGCTCCAGGATCTTTGTTTGATATACTCGTAAGAACCGCCGATGGAGAGTCTCACATTGTGCTTCTTACCCATTTGGAAGTCGAATTTCAGCTGACCGAGGTAATCCCAGCTGCCGGCGTTCTTTCTCACGCGGCGTTTGTGGAAGGATTCGCTGGTCAGGTAGCTGCTGTTCTGATAGAAAGCGGTGTATTGCTCGTCGTCATAACGAAGCGGGTTTGCGATAAGGGCGTCGATGACATCCTGGTTGGCTTCCCAAGTGCCGCCACGGGCGGGAGCAGCGTCGTGGTCGTAAGAGACCTCACCGCTGAAGAGAAAACCGACACGGGTAGGATCGTTGGGCTCCTTGCCTTTCACCACCGGACCTGACAGGGAGACGGCGGCGAGGAAGTTGTTATAACCATCAATAGAACCTCTTAACTCAACAGAGCCGTGGAAGTCCTTCGGGGCCGATTTGGTGGTAATGACCGTAAAGGAGGTACCGTCACCATACTCGGCGGGGATACCGCCCTGGATGAGCTGAGCCTCCTCGATGGATGCCATAGAGACACCGCCGCTACCACGAACACGCACACCATCGACGATGGTTTGCTGACCGTCGGTACGGTTACCACGGACGGAACCCATACCACCGTTACCGTCGCTCTGCACACCTTCCAAGTTGGCCAAGGCGGAAGAGACCGAACGACCCGGCGTGGTCTTCAGGTTTTCACTACTAATACGAGTGGTGGAGCTGGTGTTATCGGGGTCGAACACAGGCGGCTCCCAAGTAATCACAACCTCACCAATCTCGTTGGAACAGTCAATCTCGAAATTCACGAAAACAGTCTTACCTGCGGCAACCTGCACATTCGTGAGTTTCGTTGACTTTTGGCACGTCATCTGCGCCTCGGCTACCATATCGTAGGTGCCGGGTTCGACGCCGAACAGTTGATACTCACCCTTGTCATTCGCCATAGTCATATTCACAGTCTTGCCCTCCTTCTGGAGAAGCACTCTACTATAACCTTGTGGCTCACCAAGTTGGTTGACCACCGTACCCTGGAGAGTAGAGTTCTGCTGTGAAAAAGCTACGCTTGTGAAAAGAATGATCACTCCGAGTGTTAAGAGTAATTTTTTAATCATAGCCAGTAATTTATATTAAACATTAGAATTATGCAAAATTTTAAGGGTGCTAAAATATAAAAAATATCAATTGTTTGTCTTTCCTATCTCCGCATAATTTTCCACATTCCTCTTTTAAAGACTTAATTGATTATGATTCAATTAATTAAATTTTCTTTTCAAGATTTCTGAATAGATTATACCTTTATACAGTTCTTCTTCGTCAAAATGAAGTTCAGGTTTCATTTTGTTCTCATTATCAGTTGTTTGCAAATTTATTTGTGGGGAAGAATCCTTTATTTCGGTAAAAGGCACCGCCTCCTCCGTATCACGCTCATACGTAAAATAATCCGGCTCATTTGGAGAATTCGCCTCTGTTTCCCGCATATTCTGCACATTCATCCTAGGGGGCTCCCAAGTCTCCTCTTCCGTTTCAAACTCCTCCTCAAATGGGGGTGGCGTCGGTATCGCTTTCCCCGTCACGTCACCCTTCTTCAATAATCCTTCTATCAACTTCGGACCCAACCACAACGCCAACAACAACAGTAGTGTTAATAACGATTCCATAAGAACATATTTTATTTATTGTATATATAATATTGTAGTATAATTCTTTATTATCTGTTCTTTACGCATCATCTTCACTGATAGGCACCCTTTCCACCCCCTCTCCCTTGGCCTTGGCAATGCTCACATTCAAGTCATAACCCAACAAAAACGCCAAGGAACTCCAGTTTAGCCACAGCAAAATGGCAAAAATGGCTCCTAATGAACCATAAATGAGGTTATAATTGGAAAAATGGGAGAAATAGAAATTCAAAGCCCAGAGTATCACCACCAGCAGGAAGGTGCATACGGAGGAGCCCGCCGAGAAGAAGCGGAAGTTCTGCTTGTTGACCGGCGCCGTGTAATAGAGCATACTCACCACAAAGTAGAGGGCGGCGAAAATCAATATCCACTTGACACCGTGCACCAGGAAGAAATAGACCCGCACCGGCGCCCCGATGGTGTCGTGCACTTTGTTCATCACCACAGAGGCGATGATCATCAGGGCCACCACCACCAACACGGTCACGAAAACCATAAACATAATCTGCAAGCTGAGCAGCAACTGCTTGATTATGTTGCGTTTCTGGTCGTTGAAGTAGGAGGTGTCGAGAGCCGCCAACAAGCCGTTGCAACAAATGACGCCAAAATAGAGCCCGAAGAAGAGCATCAGCAACGAGAGCGTACCATTCTGCACGGTCACCACCCCGGTGATGACATCCTCCACGGCGGGCCAGGCATAGACGGGGATCACCGACTGCAACAGCGATATCAGCGTTTGCTGCACCCCCTCGCCCAAAAAGGCGATGACCGAAAAGAGCGCGATGATGATCGGCACCAACGCAATGAAGATGCGGTAGGTCAGGGCCGCCGCCCGCTGGAAAATGACCCCCTTCCCCAACGACTGGAAGAAGTAGTCCATCACATCATACAACGGCAGATGCTGGAAACCGGGCAGCGTCCAAGTCTTCGATTTCCTGACAACCTTGCCGATCACGGGAACCCTTTCCAGGTCCTCGCTCCAGATTCTCAGGCGCTTGCGCAGTTTTTGTATATCCAGCAACATCATACCGGCGTCGGTTTTTCAAACTTATTTGGAAAATTTAAGACTCAAATCGAGACTGCTGATATGGTGGGTGAACGCCCCCACAGAGATGAAGTCCACGCCGGTGAGGGCATAGTCGCGGAGCGTCTCCTTGACAATGCCTCCGGAGGCTTCGGTCTCGTAGCGGTGATCGACGAGCTTCACGCCATCCACGATTTGCGCGGGGGTGAAGTTGTCGAACATAATGCGATGCACGCCGCCGTGGGCGAGCACGCGGCGCACGTCGTCCAGCGAACGGGTCTCAATCTCGATCTTGAGGTCCAGGCCTTTGCTTTTCTGATAGGCATTGGCCGCATCAATGGCCTTCTCAATGCCGCCGGCAAAGTCTATATGATTGTCTTTCAACATCATCATATCATACAGTCCGAAGCGGTGGTTGGTAGCACCCCCAACTTTCACGGCATATTTCTCGAAGATGCGCATATTAGGCGTCGTCTTGCGGGTGTCGAGCAGCGTGACGCCGGTGTCCTTCACCAGCTCCACATACTCGTGCGTCATCGTGGCGATGCCGCTCATCCGCTGCATAAAGTTGAGCACATTGCGCTCGGCGGTGAGCATACTGGCGGCAGGACCGTGCAGTTTGAACACGATGTCGCCCTTATGGATGGCGTCGCCGTCCTGCATAAAGCACTCCATCTGGATGGTGTCGTCCACCTGGCGGAGCACCTCGCGGGCCACGTCCACGCCACAGAGGATGCCATCCTCCTTGACAAGCAGTTTCATATCGCCCATCTCGCCGGCGGGAATACAGGAGAGAGAGGAGTGGTCGCCGTTGCCGATATCCTCTTGCAACGACATCTGGATAAGTTTGCGGACTTGTTCGTCGATGATCATTTTTTCACAATTATTTCAGGGGTTTCGATAATGTTGCTCTCGTGCAAGGCACGGTCCACCAGCTGGCAGCGCAGCTTGATGGTGTCGTAGGGGGAGTAATAGTTATTAATAAACGTTAAAATGGAGATTTCTCCTTCAATGGACTCGGGAACCTCATCGCTGAGATAGGGCAGGCGGGCGTGTAGGGGGGTGGGCAACTCCACCTCCACCCACTGGCCGTGCTGTTTTTCCAGAAAATCGATGAAGAAGTTGTAATAATAGGTGGAATCCGGGGAGAAGGCACCGGTGGTATCGCGGCTGTTGAGCCCGATATCGCCGTCACCGTCCTGGTAGGCGACAACCAGCTTGGCTTGGTTGTCGTGACCGCTGCCGTCGTCCACCTTTTCCAGGCGCACGAAGTCGATATGCGGCACCTCCGAGTAGCGATTGGGGTGCACACATCCGACCGCGAGCACGGCACTAAGCCATATCATCCACCATCTCCTCATTTTTCAGATTTATTAAAAAAAGCAAAACGTCTTTACTCTACGCGCACGCCGTTGACAAACTCAATGGACTTTTGGATGAGCTCGTGCATATAGGTGTCGTTCTCCACGAAGGGCACGAAGGTGCGGTAGGCCTTGACAAACTCCTCGATGAAGGGTGACGACTTGAGCGGACGGCGGAACTCGAGAGCCTGGGCGGCGTTGAAGAGCTCGATGCCGAGGATTTTCTCCACGTTGTTGACCACCAGATAGCACTTGGTGGCGGCGTTGGCACCCATACTCACGTGGTCCTCCTGGCCTTGCGACGACTCGATGGAGTCGGTGGAGCAGGGCATCGTGAAGGCCTTGTTCTGGTTCACGATGGAGGCGGCGGCATACTGCGGGATCATAAAGCCGGAGTTGAGGCCCGGGTTCTTGACGAGGAAGGAGGGCAGCTCGCGCTTGCCGGAGATGAGCTGGTAGATGCGGCGCTCGGAGATGTTGCCCAACTCGGCCATCGCAATGGAGAGGAAGTCGAGCACCAGGGCCAGCGGCTGACCGTGGAAGTTGCCGGCCGAAACCACGATGTCCTCGTCGGGGAATACGGTCGGGTTGTCGGTCACGGAGTTGATTTCGGTCTCCACCACGTCGAGCACGTGCTGGATGGAGTCCTTGGTGGCGCCGTGCACCTGCGGGATGCAGCGGAAGGAGTAGGGATCCTGGACGTGCTCCTTGTGGCGCTGGATCAGTTCAGAGCCCTGGAGCAGTTCCTGGAAATGGGCAGCGGTGATGAGCTGTCCGGCGTGCGGGCGCACCAGATGCACGTTGAGATTGAAGGGCTCGATGCGGCCGTCGAAGGCATCCAGGGAGACCGCGCCGATGATGTCGGCCAACCAGGAGAGTTTCTGCGACTTGATGAGGAGCCAGACGGCGTAGGAGCTCATAAACTGGGTGCCGTTGAGCAGGGCAAGGCCCTCTTTGGACTGCAGGGTGATGGGTTCCCAGCCGAACTTCTCGTTGATGACAGATGCCGGGTATTTCTTGCCTCTGTAATAGACCTCGCCCATATTGATGAGGGGCAGGGAGAGGTGGGCCAGCGGCGCCAGGTCGCCCGATGCGCCGAGCGAGCCCTGCTGATAGACCACGGGATAGACGCCCTTGTTGTAGAAATCGACCAGACGCTGCACGGTGGCCAGCTGCACGCCGGAGTGGCCGTACGACAGGGACTGGATCTTCATCAGGAGCATCAGTTGGACAATCTCCTGGGGCACCTCGGCGCCCACACCGCAAGCGTGCGACACCACAAGGTTGCGCTGCAGGGTGGAGAGGTCCTCCTTGGAAATGGAGCGGTTGCAGAGAGAGCCGAAGCCGGTGGTCACCCCATAGATGGGCTCCTTCTCGGTGTC
Organism: uncultured Bacteroidales bacterium; assembly: GCA_900315705.1. GTDB lineage: Bacteria > Bacteroidota > Bacteroidia > Bacteroidales > WCHB1-69 > F23-D06. The sequence continues at coordinate 33,659 of ONAB01000021.1, forward strand.
GGTTTTCTTGTCCAGATAGGCGCGGCACTTCTGCACGGCGTCAATGGCTTCTTGTGAGAGTTCGATTTTCTGACGGCGGGCCACAATCTTGGCCACCTTCTCAATGCTGAGAAACTTTGTGGAGATCTGATGCTTTTTCATATTGCAGTTTATTATTTGTGACAACATTAACAGAACACACCCTTCGGAAAAGGGCGTATTTTTAGCGGTGGCAAAGATAGTATAAAATTTCGGATTATGGTGCCCGTAAATAATATAGTTTTTTCCCGTTGCGGCATCCCGATATTTTTGTTACTTTTGCAGTTTCTTTTTAAAAAACGTAAAATACTCACAATGTTTTTGAACGCACTTTGTACTATTACTTGGAAAGTGAACCCCGTGGCCTTTCATCTGGGCTCCGTGGAGGTGCGCTGGTACGGCATCCTGTTGGCCACCGGCTTCCTGCTGGCCTACTTGACTTTGCAGAAGATATTCGTCACCGAAAAGGCCTCCCAGAAGGAGCTGGACCGCATCTCGATATGGACAATTGTCTGGACCTTCATCGGCTTGCGGTTAGGGCATTTTCTCTTTTACGAGCCGCAGCAGTTCACCACGCTGAAGGGGATAATGGAGATTGTGCTTCCCATCCGCGACGGGCAATTTGTCGGCTATCAGGGGCTGGCGAGCCACGGCGGTGTGCTGGGCATCCTGGGGTTTATCATCTATTACACTTGGAAATACAAGGTCAACTTCTTCTGGATTTGGGATCGCTTGGGCATTGCCGTGCCCATTGCGGCGGCCTTTGTGCGCATCGGCAACCTGATGAACCACGAGATTGTGGGCAGCATCACCGATGTGCCCTGGGCGTTCAACTTCACCTACGGCGGCTTCGGCGTGGCGGGCACCTTGCGCCACCCAGCTCAGATTTACGAGTCGGTGGTCTATTTGCTGGTGTTCATCTGCCTGGCTGTCTATTATTTCAAGTTCGCCAAGGGCAAGGTGGCTGCGGGCCGCACCTCCGGCATCACCCTGTTCGTCATCTTCACCGCCCGCTTCATCATCGAGTTTTTCAAGGAGGTGCAGGTGCCCAGCGAGATGGAACACGCCCTCAACAACGGGCAGATTCTCAGCATCCCCATCGCCCTGCTCGGTCTCGCACTGCTCATCTACTCTTTCGTGCGCACCAGCTACCCCGAATTCCCCTACAAGGAAGAATCTGACCCCGCCGTTAAACAAAAGGAGGAAAAAACTGTCTAACGCCCTCTTGATTTGAATTTATTATTAACCCTAATTTTTTAAAACAATGAAAAAGCTGTTTCCCTTATTCCTGATTCTCGCCCTCGCTTTCACCGGTTGCGAAGGCGGTGGTTCCCAATTTGCCGGCAAATACAACGGCACCTTCACCATCATCAAGAACAACACCACCAAACAAGGTTCGGTGCGCATCACCAACAACCCGGTTTCCACTAATGGTATTCTGCTCTATGCTGTGCTCCCGCTCGAATACACGATGACCAACACCTACGAGGCCTCCAGCGAGAATGTGGATTACATCACCCAAGTGCTCTCCTCTATGGTGGGTGAGAACAATTTCATTGACAGCGCTTCCGAAAAGGTCAAAAACATCAAAGTGAAGACCACCTTCACTGGCAACGAACTTTATATGTATGTGGCCTACGAGGTGCAACTCCTCAGTGGACTGATGAACACCGAAATCCGCATCATAGAATTCACGGGCAGTAAATAATCCTTCACAGGCGCACGACTCAACCTACGCAAACGCGTTTGTCGGCACCTGATTTCACATCGCCCCTCCCCAAAAAGAGGGGCTTTTTTCCTAATATCCATATTTGATGAAAAACCGTTTGTTCCTGCTATCCCTGTTGTTGTGCGGCCTCGTATTCGCGAAGGCCCAGGACAGTGCTGTGACCAACGGTTTCGTCACCTTCCACTACCCTTCCGGCGCCAAGTCGAGCGAGGGCACCCTGGTGAACGGCCAGCCCGACGGCTGGTGGCGCGCCTACGACGAAGAGGGCAACCTCCTCTCCGAAGGCAACCGAAAAAACTTTTTGCTTGACAGCCTCTGGACCTTCTACCAGAAGGGCAAGCGGTATATGACGCTGAACTACAAGGCTGGCAAAAAGGAGGGCGAGCAAATCCAGTACAGCGACAAGGACTACACCGTCACCCTGTGGCGGGCCGACACCATCGTCGGGGCGGTGCGCACCCTCGACAACAGCGGCTGGCTGAAGCGCACTGTGCCGTATGTCAACGGCAAGCCACACGGTATGGCCAAGGAATTTGACCAAAGCGGACTTGTCGTCGCCGTCACCCAATACTACCACGGCATCCGCAACCGCACCGAACGCATCAACCGCACCGACCAGTTCGGCCACAAGCAGGGCAGCTGGAAATACTTCTGGGACAACGGCAACCTCCGGATGGAAGGCTCCTACCTCAACGACAAGAAACACGGCTTTTTCAAATACTACAACGAGAACGGCGACTTCCTGTATGTGGAGAAATACACCCACGACCAGCTGGAAGAGGATGCCAAGGAGACCAAGCAGCTCGACAAGCGCGTGGCCTACCATCCTAACGGTCAGCCCTCCATCATCGCCACCTATCATCACGACACGCCCGACGGCATCCGCCGCGAGTTTGACACCACCGGCAAAATCATCAAGGGCTACCTCTTCGAGGAGGGATGGCTCCGCTATGAGGGCATCACCGATATGAACGGCCTGCGCCAAGGGCTCTGGAAAGAGTACTACCCCACCGGCGAGCTCCGCTCCCAAGGCAAGTACAAGAACTCCAAACCCATCGGCCAATGGAAGTTCTTCTTCCCCGACAAAACCGTGGAAATCGTCGGCGACTACAACCAAAAGGGGCAGAAACACGGCGAGTGGGTCTGGTTTTACCCCTCCGGCGACACGATGACGGTCTCCTATTACGAAGACGGCGACCTCGACGGTCCCTACGTAGAGTACGACGAAGAGGGCCAGCCCGTGACCCGTGGCGAGTACGTGGCCGGCTACGAGGAGGGCGTCTGGTACTATCGCAACGGCACCTCCGTGGAAACCGGACGCTATGACGGCGGCAAACGCACCGGCCTCTGGACCACCACCTACTCCGACAACCAGGTGGCCGCCAAAATCAACTACGACCAGGATGTGCGCGACGGCAAATACACCGCCTTCTGGGAAAACGGAAACATCAAAACCACTGGCAAATACACCAACGGACTTCAGGACGGCACCTGGATCCAATACACTGAAGAAGGAGTCCAATTCCTCACCACCCTGTTCAAGGACGGCAAGGAAATCAAATGGAACAATTACACCATAAAATAAATAAAACAAGCGTAAATGATTCGAAAAGTCTGGCCTATATTCATATTCATCCTGTTCACCTGTTCACTGACGGCGCAAATCACTCCGCCCGACACCAATGCCGCCAAAGACAACCCCTCGCAGAACGACCTGGCGGTCTTCACCAACACCGAGATCCAGAAGATGGACTCGATGCTCAACATCTGGTACGTGAAGAGCGGGCTCGACACCAAGCACTCTGTGCTCTCCAAACTCAAGGATGACACCACGGCCTACGACAACAACGACACGCTCATTTTCCGCCGGCTCTCCCAAATTGTGACGGCCGTGCCTTTGGCCTACAACGAGCGCGTGAAGCGCTTCATTGAACTCTACTCCGTGCAGCGGCAGCGCTCCTCGTCGGTGATTCTCGCGCTGGCGCAATACTATTATCCCTGGATGAAGGCCATCTTCGACAAATACGGTGTGCCCGAGGAGTTGGTCTATATCACCATCATCGAGTCGGCGCTTAACCCCTTGGCGGTGTCGCGGGCCGGCGCCACCGGCATCTGGCAGTTTATGTACGGCACTGGCAAGCTCTACGGCCTGGAGGTCAACACCTTCATCGACGACCGGCGCGACCCCTACAAGGCCACCGATGCTGCCGCCCGCCACTTCCGCGACCTCTACAATATCTTCAACGACTGGGGGTTGGCCATCTCGGCCTACAACTGCGGCGCAGGCAACGTGCGCAAGGCCATCCAGCGCTCCGGCGGCAAGACCGACTTCTGGGGCGTCTGCCCTTACCTGCCCAAAGAGACGCAGAACTACTTTCCCGCCTTCATCGGCGCCTATTATATGATGACCTATCATAACCTCTACGGCATCACCCCCTCCACCCTCCACATCCCCACCAACGTGGACACCGTGATGGTGGACAAGGAGATTCATCTCCAGCAGGTGTCGGAGGTGCTCGGCATTGATATGGACGAGCTCCACATCCTCAACCCGCAATACAAAAGGGACATCATACCCGCCTACAACGAGCCCTATCCGCTGCGACTGCAAGCACCTGATGTCCTGCGTTTTATAGCGATGAAGGACTCCATTGAGAAATACCGTTACGACGACTTCTTCAACCCCACCAAGAACCTCGCCACCGCCACTGCCGCCAACGGGGAGGTCATTGTGCAAACCACGCCCAACAAATACCACACCGTGCGCAAGGGGGAGACCTTGTCGAAGATCGCCTCCAAATACGGCACCACGGTCAGCAAGCTGAAGTCGTTGAACCATTTGCGCAGCAGCAGTTTGCGAGTCGGGCAGCGGCTATTAGTGAGGAAAGGCACCACCATCACCAAACCCGCCCCGGTGGTGGCCAAGGACACGTTGACCACGCCCAAGGATACGCTGGCCATTGCCCCGGCTGACTCCACGACTGTGAAGATTGATACAGTGCAGCCCGTACAGCCGCCCAAGCCGGCGCCGTCGGTCATCACCTATACTGTGAAGAAAGGGGACACGCTATCCTCCATTGCCCGCAAATACGGCACCACCGCCGCGGCGTTGGCCAAGTACAACCATCTGCGCAACGAAAACGCCATCCAAATCGGGCAAAAGTTGAAAATTCCGAGATGAAAATTATCTGTTCAACGCCTCCTCCACCTGACGGTACAGGTCGTCGAAATCGCCGTTGTTTTGGAACACATAGTCAGCCATCTCCATACAGCGCCCCACATTCTGGTGGTTGGGGTCGGTGGATGACATCTCCCGTTGTTCGTTTTCTATGAACGTCTCGAAGGATACGTGGTCGGTCTCGGAATTGCGGTTCACAATGCGTTCGTAGCGGATTTTGGGGTCGGCATCGACAGCAAAGAGCAAGAAATGTTCGTTTTTGCGGAGGGACTCCACCTCACCAGGGGTGCGCACGCTCTCGATGACGGCGTTGGAGCCGTCGGCCTCGGCCTGGCGGTAGAGCTCGTCGGTGATGAAGGAGGGCGAGTGCTTGGCGCGCAGGTCGTTGGCCACCTCCACGAACGTGTCGCGGTTGAGTTCCATTCCCCGGCGCTTGGCCTCTTCCGTGAGGTAGCCGCGCACCGAATAGTGCTTGAAACCGTAATGCTGGATGAGATAATCCACGATGGTGCCCTTGCCCGCACCCAACGTGCCCGTTATGCCGATAATTTTCATAGAATTGTCTGTTTTTGAAAGGTTTGTGTCCATATTTCCCGTTGTCATCTTGGTGACATAAAAGGTGAAATTCCGGTTTATTTTGTGGATTTGTGTCTTCAATACCAGAAAATAGACCAGCACGAAGAGCAATGATACGAGCACGCTCACCAGTTCATTGTGTGAAAGCAGGTAGCAGCCGATGAAGGCGGCCAGCAGGACAACAAAGGGTATAGCGTAAGCGATGAGCACAGCCTTGGCGCCCGCGTTGCCGCGCAACACAAGGTTGACCCGCTCGCCCACCCTGAACGAGTGGTTGCCCTCCACATTAGCGGTGACTATTTCCTGTCGGTGGTCGGAAGGAATGCAGATGCTTTTGGCGTGGCAGCCGGCGCACGCCGAGCTGACGATGATCTCCACATCCACGGTGTTGCCATTCACCGCCCGTACAATACCTTCTTTACAAATGGTAGATTGCTCGCTCATATTCTGACGATTTCTAGGTTGCAAAAATAGTAAAAAAAAACGACGGTACAATGATAACCCTATCTCCAACTTTACCGCTATTATTTGCAGCATAATGGAAATTTTATTCTATTCTATAATTATAAATTTAACAATTAAAATATATTTCTTTTGAAATAATAAACGAACAGTGTTGATTATCAATGCGATTTAAATATTATATTTTTATCAATTTTTAAATTAAAATTTATTTATATTTGCATTATAAAAATAACCGTTAGAAAAAATGTTATGATTATCATCAATGAAGCATATTATTCACCCCTATTCTTCCTTACACATAGAATTTTCCATTTTGTGTTGTCCCTGCGGGACATAGGGAAAACCCGCGGGGGCGATGTTCTACCGAGCTACCGCCCCTAACGGGGCTGCACGGAAGGGACACACCACACACACACCGCAAACACCACGTCCCGCAGGGACGAAAGCCCGGTAAAAACGACGCAACCGCAACCCCAACGTCCCGACAGGGACGAAAGCCCGGTAGAAAAGATGCAACCGCAACCCCAACGTCCCGACAGGGACGAAAGCCCGGTAGAACGACGCAATCACAACCGCAATCACAACGTCCCGCAGGGACGGCACAAAAAATAATTAAAACAACAAAACAATGGAATCTTTAAGAAACAACACCTTCACTCAAATCCACCTTCAGGTGGTCTTCGCTGTGCAGAACAGAGATGCTCTTATCTCTGCTTCTTGGAAAAACCGATTGTACAATTATCTGGTCGCCATCATCCAAAACAACAAACACAAGGTTCTTGCTATCGGAGGAACGGCCGACCACGTCCACATTCTCTTTGGTATGCGTGCCTCGCAATCCCTTTCAAATTTGATGAAAGATGTCAAAGGATGCTCGTCCAAATGGATTAATGAAAACAAATTGTCGAATGGATGGTTCTCCTGGCAGGAAGGATACGGGGCATTTTCTTATGCTAAAAGCGATCTCCCCGCCGTCATCCAATACATTAATAATCAAGAAGAGCACCATAAAAATCAAAATATGATTGATGAATACAAGAATCTTTTGGAAGAAAACGAGGTTAATTACGATGAAGAGAAGATATTCAAAAAGGTTGAATGATCTTTTGTCCCTGCGGGACAAGGAGAAAACCCGCGGGGGCGATGTTCTACCAAGCTACCGCCCCTAACGGGGCTGCACGAAAGGGACACACCACACACGCACGGCAACACCCCACGTCCCGATAGGGACGAAAGCCCGGTAGAAAAGAAGCAACCGCAACCCCAACGTCCCGATAGGGACGAAAGCCCAGTAGAACAACACGACCACCACCGTAAATCGCAAATCGCAAATCGTAAACCGTAAATCGCAAATCGTAAATCGCCTCCTACTTCCCGAACAACTGCCGCATCACCTCCTCGACCTTGACCACCGGGATGACCTTGATTTTGTAATCGGAAAGGTTGACCCCCTTGAGGTTGTATTTGGAGACGAACATACGGGTGAAGCCCAACTTGTCGGCCTCGGCGATGCGCTGCACGATGCGCGTCACGGGACGCACCTCGCCGCTGAGGCCCATCTCGCCCGCAAAGCAGGTCTTGGCATCGATGGGGATGTCGATGGCCGACGAGAGGATGGCTGCCACGATGGCCAGGTTGATGGCGGGGTCCTCCACGCGCACGCCCCCCGCGATGTTGAGGAACACATCCTTGGCGCCGAGCTTGAACCGGCATCGCTTCTCCAACACCGCCAATAGCATATTCATACGCCGGATATCGTAACCCGTGGCCGAACGCTGCGGCACCCCATACACCGCCGTACTGACCAACGCCTGTGTTTCAATCATCATCGGGCGGTTGCCCTCCAGAATGGAGGCCACGGCGTTGCCGCTGTAACTCTCTTCGTGCTGCGACAGCAGAATCTCCGAAGGATTCAAAATCTCGCGGAGGCCCTCCTGCGTCATCTCGAAGATGCCCATCTCGGAGGTGGAACCGAAACGGTTCTTGATGCAGCGCACAATACGATAGCCGTAATGCTGGTCGCCCTCAAACTGGAGCACTGTATCCACGATATGCTCCAAAATCTTGGGGCCGGCGAGCGTGCCCTCCTTGGTGATGTGACCGATGAGAAACACCGGAATGCCCGTGGTCTTGGCAAGATGCTGGAACTCGGCGGCGCACTCCTTGAGCTGGGAAATGGAACCCGCGGCGGAGTCCAGCAGACTGCTCTGCATCGTCTGGATGGAGTCCACAATGAGGATGTCGGGGGCCAGCGCCTCCGTATGCTTGAATATCTCCTGGGTGCTGGTCTCGGTGAGCACGTAGCAGTCGGGAGCCTTCCGGTCGGAGAGGCGGGCTGCGCGCATCTTGAGCTGCGCCTCGCTCTCCTCGCCCGACACATATAAGATCTTGCGCCCCTGGATGTTGAGGGCCATTTGGAGCAACAGTGTGGATTTGCCGATGCCGGGCTCGCCGCCCAGCAGCACGATGCTGCCGGCCACGATGCCGCCGCCCAGCACACGGTCGAACTCGCCGAAGGTGGAGGGCACGCGGGGCAGCTGCTGCAACGAGACCTCATCGATGGGCTTGGGGGTGTTCTTGACTGTCACGGCACGCGAGCGCCCCTTGGCGGGCGTCTCCTCACGCACGATGACCTCCTCCTCAAAGGTGTTCCACTCGCCGCACGAGGGACAGCGGCCAATCCACTGCGCCGACTGTGCGCCGCAGTTTTTGCAGAAATATTGGGTTTTGTTCTTCGCCATTTTGTTCTTTTCTTAAAGGGTGCAAACCTACACATTTTTTCCAAATCCTCCCACACGCAAGCCATAAAAATCACTATTTTTGCCGCCGTGAAGAAACAAGAACGCATCTTTCTCTGTATCTTGGCCCTATGGTTCTGCGCCGACCTGCTAACGGCCCTATTCGCCGAAATCCACGCCGACGAGGCCTACTATGCTCTCTACGGGGCTTTCCTCGACTGGGGCTACTACGACCATCCGCCGATGGTGGCTCTGCTCACCCACTGCAGCAGTCTCCTCTTCGGCGGCAACCTCAGCGTGCGCTTCTGCACCACCCTACTGCACGCCGGCACGCTCTGGCTGATCTGGAAGACGCTGGATGAGGAGGCGCGAAGCGGTCCGCCCGCCGCTTTGGAGTTCGGCATCATCGCCGCCTCGATGACAATGCTGGTCATCTATGGCTTCATCACCACCCCCGACGCCCCGCTGCTCTTCTTCACGGCGCTGTTCTTCTTCCTCTACAAGCATTACCTCACCCGACCCGGATGGCCATTAGCCTTGGCCATTGGCGTCACCGTGGCCGCGATGCTATACAGCAAGTATATGGCCCTGCTGGTGGTGGCCTTCGTGCTGCTCTCCAACCTGCGCCTGCTGCGCGACATCCGCGTGTGGTGCGCCGCCGCCCTCGCCCTGCTGCTCTTCACACCCCATCTGCTCTGGCAAGTGCAGCACGACTTCCCGAGTTTCAGCTACCACCTCATCGCGCGCAACAGTCAGTTCAAGTGGACATTCCCCTTGGAATATATCCCCAACCAGCTGCTGGTGTTCAATCCCGTGGCACTCGCCCTGGCCCTCTGGCTTTGCTGGAAACAGCGCAAAAGCACTGACCTGCTCGAAAGGGCTGGCATCTTCACCATCGCTGGTTTCCTGCTCTTCTTCTGGGTGATGACCCTCAAGGGGCACGCCGAGCCCCACTGGACGGTGGCGGCCTCCGTGCCAATGCTGCCCCTGCTCTTCCACACGCTGCGCAAAGAGGAGTGGCGCAAATGGACCTATCGCCTGTTCCTGCCCATAGCGATATTGCTTCTTGTCGCCCGCATCATTCTTTGTCTCAACATCTTGCCCGAAAAGACCGGCTTCAGCGGAAAACAGGCCCGTATGGAGGCCATTCACCAGCTCGCCGGGCATACGCCTGTGGTCTTCGTGGGCTCATTCCAGAGCCCCGCCCTCTACCGCTTCTTCACGGGAGAGGAGACCACCGCGCTCAGCACCCTCTATGGCCGCCGCACCCAATACGACATCCTGCAGCTTGACCAAGACCTGCAGGGGAAACCCTGTGTCATTATGGGCAAAATCTCCACCGGACTCGACACGGTAATTCACGGCACACCCGTCCGTTACCGGCGCACCGACCATTTCCAGGGCACCAACCGTATTGTGGTTGAGCTCAACCAGTGTGATTTCCTGGACGGCGACTCCGTCAGGGTGCACTACACCCTCAACAATCCCTATCCCGTGAACTTCGACCTGGCAAGCACCGAATTTCCCGTTTCCATAAAGGTTGTTTACAAGACCAAAGAGGGTTATAAAAAATACGAATGCCCCATCACGGAAAGGCCTTCCCTCTACCCCAACGGCTGGCTCAAGGGCACCGCCTCGTTCCCGCTGCTGCACAACACCCCGATGGTGTTCACCCTGTACAACGGCGTTTGCGAAACCGTCAACAGCAAACCGCATATATTAGCACCGTGATGGACTGGACTCTGATATGGAAATTCGTGAAGTTCTGCGTGGTAGGCTTCTCCGGAATGGTGGTCGATTTCGGGGTGACCTGGTTGTGCAAGGAGAAGTTGCATTGGAACAAATACCTCTCCAACTCCCTCGGCTTTGTGCTGGCCGCCTCCAACAACTACCTTTGGAACCGCATCTGGACCTTCCAAAGCACCAGCAACCATATTCCCGTGGAGTATGGCAAATTCTTCCTCATATCACTTATAGGATTAGGTATCAACAACTTGGTTATATACCTGCTACACGATAAGTTGCACTGGAATTTCTATCTATCGAAACTCCTCGCCATCGGGGTGGTCACCCTTTGGAACTTCGTGATGAACTACCTGTTCACGTTTAAGGGATAGTTTTAATCTTTTACCACCACCTTGAACGTGCGGGAACGGCCGTTTTGGGAGGCTTTCAGCAAATAGATGCCGCTGTGCCAAGACGAGGTGTTCACCACCATCTGCGCCTCCTCGCACCTTCCGGCATAGACCTGCTGCCCTGTGAGGGTGAAAACCTCCACCTGCACAGCCTCTTCACTGTCGTTGTGCAGCACTATTCGACCAGATGTCGCGGGGTTGGGCGAAACCGAAACGGGTAAAAACTCGTAATCCTCCACGGCCGGAAAAAACATCACGTGGATCACCCAGTCTTTGGAGCGACCATCCACAGTGGTCAGCGTGTAGGTGACAGGTCCGTTCATAAAATTCTGTCCTTCAGAAGGATCAGGAGTGCAAGTAACCCACATCGGAAGTGTGATGGTGGGTACAATGTCTGACCAATCTGGAAAAACACAACCAAAAGCATAACAGAGCGTGTCACCACCGTTTGGCGAAAACCAAAACTCCGCTTCTGTGGTTAGCTCACCCGTATAAAACTCGTCGTACCAAATAGAGAAGGCTAAAATATCGGGTTCTATCTCCAAGACGGGCAGGTAATTCACAAGCCCATACTGGGGATTGTCGGTGTAATGGGTGATGACGCTTTCAGCGTAGGTGCTGTCGTTGCTACCCCAGAAGTTGCCCACGGCCTCGATGTTGCTGGTGGCGTTGTTGTAGAGGTTGTACTCCACCCCGCCGTTGGCATTGTCGAACAGGCAGTTATTGCCGGGGTCGGCGGCAGTGCCCATATCAATGCTGTGCTTGTTGATGGCGGTAACTCCCCAGAGGTTGCCGGTGATGAGGTTACGGCGCAACTTGGCTTTGCAGGTGGTGTCGGTACCGTAGATACTGATGCCGCTGCCTCCGTTCATCGGGTTGGTTTCCAGATTATTGTCCTTGAAGGTATTATCCTCTATGAGGGCCTCAATTCCAGGGCCCTGCTGGGTATAGCCGTACCGGTTGTGGATCACCGTGTTGCCCCGGATGGCGGCTTGGGTATGGCCCACTCCCAGCAGGTTGGCGATGGCGATGCCGCCCGACATCGCGGCACTCCCTTCAATGTGGTTGTCCTCTATGACAATGGTGTCGCCCAGCGCCCCCGGCCCGAGGTTGATTTGGGGCTGGTTGATATTGTTCAGCACGTTGTGATAAAAGGTGTTGTGCCTGATTTTGGGAGCCCCTGTCACATTGGCCGCAGAGCTGATGACCGCTTTCCGGTTCTCATAAAAATTGCAGTACTCGATGACAGGGCTGGCGTTGGAGTATTTGATGCACTGTTCCTTGAAATAGCGGAACACGCACCGTTCAAATGTCACCTCACTTTGCATCACCTGGATGTCGTTGCCGTATTCGAACAAAATATCCGAAAAATGGCTGTTTGCGGCGCTGTCGAGGCGGATTTCGTAAAATTCACTGCCGCAGTTTGAGGTGTTGCACGTAATGAGCAGCGTGTCGGTGCGGGGAGCGCATAGCACGCAGCCGTGCACCGTAAGGGTAATCGGGTTATAGCAAAGGATTTCCCGGGTGTTGGCATCCAGCAGCAGCGTGTCGCCCGCCGAAATGGTAATGTCCTGCAACAGCGTATAGTGCCCCGCCGAAGGGGAGGTTACCGTGGCCGGAGAAAGAGTGGTGAAATCCTGGAAGGTGAAGGACTGGCCCATACCCGGTGTCACAACCTGGGCGTGCACAAGCGTGACGGACACTATCAACAAAAGGGTAATTATATGTTTCATAGTACTGTTTTTTAAAGAAGGCGGCAAAGAAAATCAATGGCGATTTTCAAGCAGGCATCGAGTTTTTCGGGAATCAGACGGTATTTGGAACCGAAATAGAAGGCGTGCGACTCGCCCTCAAAGGGGTGCAGTTCGTAGTGTTTCATTCCAAGGGAATCCATCCGCTGGGCTATGCTGTAGGAGCCGTAGAGTTTTGGGGAGACTATGGCATAAATACCGGAGGTGCCCGAGGTGTAGGGCACGGTTTTGTCGGCGGTGCCGTGGATCATACAGATGGGGGTAGTCTCGTCGGCATCAATAACCTCCAAATCGGAGACGCCACCCCACTGAGCCACGACCCCCGCCACGCAGCTGGTGTGTCCGCGGCTGATGTCAAGACCAGAGTCGTCGAGCATCCCGAGGTCGCCGCCGAGGTACGCCTCTTCGGGGCGCTCGTCGTTTTTCATAAACACAGTGTACAGGGAGGCAATGCTGCCGGCGGAGTTGCCCAGCAGGAAGATGGCGTTGGTGTCGATGCCATAGTGGTCGCTTTTAGCTTTGAAGAAGCGGATAGCGGCGCTGACATCCTGGGTGGCCATATAGGCTCCGCGCATCATATTGGTGGGCGAGATGCTGAGCGTGGGCACCAGCCGGTAGTCGATGGAGGCCACCACAAAGCCGTGGTGGGCCAGCGTGTCGGCTATGGCCACCATATCGGCATAGTCGCGCGACCCCGCCACAAAGGCGCCCCCGAACACGGTGATGACCAACGGGCGGCGGGCCATCGTGTCGTGATAGGGCTCGTACAGGTCGGCCCGCAACTCCTTCATCTCCCCGGCGATGTTCTCGGCCCGGTTGAAGAGTATGCCGTGTATCACCGAGACCTCGTCAAAGACCCGGGTGGCGAAACGTTGTGCCTGCGCGGAAGGCCCGCCGGCAAACAACAGGCACCCTAAAACCGCAAAATAAAATCTCCATCTGGACATAGTATATGTTTTTAGCGTTACCATCAAATTCTCTTCCCATCGTATCCAAAAACGATGACGCGGCAAAGGTACGTAATTTTTGGGTTATGGCGTGCGAGGTGCGATTTACGATTTGCGATTGTATCATAGACCGGAGACCGAAGACTTTTTTCGTAAGTCGCAAATCGCACGTCGTACATCGTACATTCCCACGTCCCGCAGGGACGGAAGCCCGGTAGAAGAATCTTGCATTCATAGTGTCCATTAGGATTTCGACGGGAATTTAATGCCGGCAAGTTAGCAAAAGGCACCACGCGGTCATAAACCAGTCCTGTTGTTGCATCAGCCATACTAATATTTACAAAAAGGTTGTCAAATAACCTTGTGAAAGACGGACCTGTTTGAGAAAATGCCGTAGAACAACTAATGATTATTAGAAAAGGCAACAAACTCTTTTTCAAAAGCAACAAAATATTATTAACAAACATCAAAATTCATATGAATAACCGACTTCCAGTATTCCTTCAGGGCCGAATCCCAGTTCAATGTTGGCAGCGTTTGTCTTCCCCACGCGCATCCCAAGAAGTGTCAACTGGGCTGTCGGTCCCACGAAAAATCGGTCAGTAATACCGTCGTCACCACGCCAGATTGTCCGGGTGAACTCATTGATCTCTTTCGCCTCGATTCCAAAAGTGGCGCCCAATCCAACTCCCAAGTAAAACAGCCCCCACACTATGCTTGCGGGTAATGTTGTAGAAATAATGGAGATTGAAAGCGCCGATTTTATAGGATTGGTTGGGAGAATCAGGAGCTGTTCTGTAATGAAAGAAATCTGGCTCATAAACAGGCCCCATAAGGGAGGCTGGTCTCCAAAAATTTTCTCCAACAGGTAATATTCCGACAGAAAAGCCAATTTCATTATGCTTGAAACTCTCATTGGAATTCAAATCTGTTTTCTGCCCTCTCGCCATTCCAACACACAGCAGCGGCAAAACTAATCTGAATTATCCCCTTGAATCTTGTAAATATCCTGTCTGCGTATTTCTGCGAGTTCGGCGGGCTTATAATTGTCCCGCAGACCACGCAGATTAACGCAGATTATCACACCGTTTTTTTGCAAGACTTAAAGGGATAATTCCGAAACTAATAAGAGTAAAAGTCTTTTTTTCATAACTTTTTTATTTTAGGGGAACAATGTTATCTTATAATAAAAAATTCTGTGTATGGCGGCGTTTCGTCAAACCAGTCGTCAGGGTCTGCAGGCTCCTTTTGCATAAAAAACGCATTGGGAAAGTTTGCGCGTCGCAACAATAAAATCCGACTCATCAAAAAAGTGCCATCTTGGGAGTAAACTTCCAGTTGGCCTTGACATTCTGGACAAAAAAGGTCATTATCAGATGGATACTGAGTTATCCTATATTTGTAAAAACCAGGTGACAACGGCCATACCCGCACAAGGTCATATAATTCACTATAAAATGTTATAAAACCATTCTCAAATGGAAAATAATTCACCATCATTGACATATCTGTAACTGGGCAACTTGGATTGGGATACACATAAAAAGTGCTGTCTTGAAAATCGATGTATTCCCATATCAGATGATCAGGGTTGTAATCATCTAAAAAGGCGTTTGTATAAGGAAGAGGTATCGCCACAAGCCGGTGCTTCAGGCTGTTTTCATCCCAATAAAGAGTGTCGGGATAGTTTTCAAATAAACGCCAATACTTGGTTTCTCTCAAACTAGCGACAAAAAGACCGCTCCGCACAGAATCGAGGATATGACTAAGCCACATTGTGTTCGCTATCTTGATTTTGTCCCCCACATTGACATTCTGTTGTGTCTTCATTGCCGGGATGTCCGGTGTAATACCAGCGGAGTTGCTGACCCTCACGGCATCGGAATGTCCCGAAGAGGCAAGGTTCACGATTTTGGCGTGCACGCTCTGCCCGTGCGATGTGGCCCGCAATATGTGGAGGCCGCGACACGACAGGGAGATCTCTACCGTATGTGTGCCTCGCTCCAATGCCACAGCGCTCGACGCCTTCAGCCTTCCCACTTCATCAAACAGTTGAAGCACCACTTCCCCGTCGCGGGCGGTGGTCAGCGTCACATCGGCCTTCCCCTCGCTCGGGTTCGGATAGACTGCCGACAGGGAGAAGCCCCTCACTTCAAAATCCTCCACGCCCGTCAGGTCGCAGTTGTGCAGCAGGGAATCGCTCATCGTAAAAGTAGTACCCTGTGTCTGGTTGGTCACGGTGATGGGGAATATGTCATAATAGGGGGCGCCTAACAAGGTCGGGCGGATAAGCAGCGTGAAGCAGCTGTCCGCCTGCCCAAAGGCGACAACCTGCAGTACCAGCAAAGCCAACAGAGGCAATAATCTTTGTTTCACAATCTTAATAGCAGCTTTAAATTAAACAATACAGGTTTCCGACGACAAAAATACAAATAATTTCCAATGTTTTAAGCAGCACGGCGAAAATATTAGGTTAGTGGTAGAGCTGCCACATTGTAGAGCCGCCACAATGTGACGGCTCTACGACGATGATCCCACAATGTGGCGGCTCTACCTCGGCGGATATCCTCACAAACCTCGCACCTTGCAAATCCCCCGCGTCCCGCCAGGGACGGAAGCCCGGTAGAACGATGCGGCACTCCACGCACCGAAACGTCCCGCAGGGACGACACATTTTCTGTTATCCCTGATGGGACACGGACGTGACAGGATGCAGTCAGTAGCATCTCTCCGAGATGCCGGGTGGCGGGTAGGCGCCCCATCACCACACTGCGTATGGTGTTAATTGCACTCCGTGCGTGCCGCCTCTCCGAGGCTGTATAAGTCTACGATCATACCTCGCACGTCGCATCCTAGACTTAAGACTTTAGACTGAAGACTTAATTTCTTAGTTTCTTAATTTCTTAATTACTATAGACCATAGACCGTAAATCAGGTAAAACGTTTTTTTCGTATTTTTGCCCGTTTTTTCAACCATCGGGAAAATGATCAAAACAGGACTCTATTTCGGATCCTTCAACCCCATTCACATTGGGCATCTGATTATTGCGGAATATATGCTGGAACATTCCGACCTGGACGAACTGTGGTTCGTGGTGTCGCCCCGCAACCCCCTGAAGAAAAAAGAATCCCTGCTCGACGATCGCCAACGGCTCTATATGGTGAACCTGGCTATCGGCGACGACGAGCGCTTCCAAGCCTCCGACATCGAATTCCACCTCCCGCAACCCTCCTACACCTGCCACACCCTGGTGCAGCTCAAAGAGAAACACCCGATGTGCGAGTTCTCGCTCATTATGGGGGAGGACAACCTGCAGACCTTCGACCGCTGGCTCAACTACGAGTGGATCCTGGAGAACTTCCACCTCTACGTCTATCCCCGTCCCGGCTTCGACGCGGCGGAGAGACGATCGCACCCCCACGTCACCTTCGTGGACGCCCCCCGCATAGAGCTCTCCTCCACCTTGATCCGCAACAGCATCAAAGAGGGCAAACAGGTACGGTATATGGTGCCGGAAGAGGTGGGAAAATATGTGGAGGAGATGGGATACTATAAGAATTAAGAATGAAGAATGAAGAATGAAGAATTAAGAATTAAGAATGGAGAATTAACCTATATACGTTGAACGGCCCCGTAGGGGCAAGAGCTAGGTAAATCCCCACAAGGCGAAGCCGCTGTGGGGGGGGATTACCGAAAGAACAGAGATTATGGCATTCAAACGATACAACATAGAAAACCTGGAAATTCTCTCCGCGGGAGCGGAGGGCAAGGCCGTGGCCAAACAGGACGGCCTCACCATCTTCGTGCCCTACGCCGTGCCCGGCGATTTCGTGGACGTGGAGATTTACAAACGCAAACACGGCTATGCCGAGGCCAACCTGCTGGCCATCCGCACCCCCTCCCCCGACCGGGTGACACCCCCCTGCGGGCACTTCGGCGTGTGCGGCGGCTGCAAATGGCAAATGCTCGACTACAAAAAACAACTGGAATTCAAGCAGAAACAGGTGGAGGACAACTTCCGTCACCTCGGCAAGTTCGAGTTCCCGGAACTGCAGCCCATCATCGGGTCCGAGAAAATATATTACTACCGCAACAAACTCGAATACACCTTCTCCACAATGCGCTGGCTCTCCTACGAGGATCTGCGCCGCTACGAGGACGGCGAGTTCTTCGAGCAACGCTGCCTGGGCTTCCACATCCCCGGTATGTTCGACAAAATCCTCAACATCGAGCACTGCTGGCTGCAGGCGGCGCCCAGCAACGACATCCGCCTCTTCTGCCGCTCGTACGCGATGGAACACGAGCTGCCCTTCTACGACCCCCGCGAACGCACCGGACTGCTGCGCAACCTCATCATCCGCACCGCCTCCACCGGCGACCTGATGGTGGTGGTCATCTTCTCCGACTTCAACCAGCAAGCCGCCGATATGATGCAGGCCCTCGCCGACCGCTTCCCTGAAATCACTTCCCTCGTCTATGTGGTCAACACCAAGATGAACGACGCCATCTTCGACCTGCCTTTCCACCTGTTCAAGGGACAGGACTACATTATGGAGGAGATGGAGGGACTGAAATTCAAGGTGGGGCCCAAGTCGTTCTACCAGACCAACAGCGAGCAGGCCTACAACCTCTACAAGGTGGCGCGCGAGTTTGCCAACATACAGCCTGACGAGGTGGTCTATGACCTCTTCACGGGCACGGGCACCATCGCCAACTTCGTGGCGCACCAGGCTAAACGGGTAGTGGGCATCGAGTACGTGGACACCGCCGTGGCCGACGCCCGCCTCAACTCCGAGATGAACCACATCGACAACACCGAATTCGTGGTGGGCGATATGGCCAAGATCTTCACCGACCACTTCATCGCCAAGCACGGCCGCCCGGATGTCATCATCTCCGACCCCCCACGCGCCGGTATGCACCCCAACGTCATCGACCAGCTGCTCAAACTGGAGGTGCCCCGCATTGTGTACGTGAGCTGCAACCCCGCCACACAGGCCCGCGACCTGACCCTGCTGGACGCAAAATACCGGGTGGAAAAGGTGCAACCCGTGGATATGTTCCCCCACACCCAACACGTGGAAAACGTGGTGCTGCTCACCCTGAAGCCCTCCCTCCCGTGATGCGACCATCGTTCCGCAAAAAACAGTGTGCGTTTTTCAGGATATTCGATTGATGATCAATATAATAGTCAATAACAATTTTCTTAAATCTGTTTATTATGGCTTACCATTTTAAAAATCTGGTTTTTGAAGGCGGCGGCGTGAAAGGCATCGCCTACGTGGGCGCACTGGAAGTGCTCGACCGCGAAGGAATACTGCAAGATGTGGAACGCGTGGCCGGCACCTCCGCCGGCGCAATGATAGCCGTCTTAGTCGGTCTGCGCTACACCGCCGACGAAGTAAGAGAGATTCTGTGGAGTCTCAACTTCAAGAAGTTTATGGACAGCTCGTGGGGCATCATCCGCGACACCAACCGCCTGCTCAAGGATTACGGCTGGTATAAGGGCGACTTCTTCCGCAACCTGATCGCCAGTTTCCTGGAAAAGAAAACCGGCAATGGCGAAGCCACCTTCGCGGATATCGCCAAAACAAACCGGTTCAGGGACATCTACCTGGTGGGCGCCGACCTGACCACCGGCCTCTCCAAGATGTTCAGCGTGCACCACACCCCCGATTTCAAAGTGGCCGACGCCGCCCGCATCTCGATGTCCATACCCCTCTTCTTCGCCGCCGTGAAAGGAGGCGAAAACAACAAGCACATCTTCGTGGATGGCGGACTGCTTGACAACTATACCATCAAGACATTCGACCAGGTGTCGTATGTGGCCGACCGCAACAACGCCCGCCGGACGGAGTACTACGAGACCATCAATAAGAAAACCCGGATGCAGAGAAGCATCTCGCGCAACGAGTACGTGTACAACAAGGAGACCTTGGGCTTCCGCCTGGATGCCAAGGAGGACATCTCGATGTTCCTCAACCACGGCACCGCCCCGTGCAAGGACATCAACAGCTTCTTCACCTATACCAAAGCACTGGTAACCACGCTCATAGACTTCCAAAACAACACCCACCTGCACAGCGACGACTGGCAGCGCACGGTCTATATCGACACCTTGGGCGTCGGAGCCGTGGATTTTGACATTTCTGACACGAAGAAAAAGAAACTGGTAGAGTCGGGCAAGCTCTACACCGAAGCCTATCTGGAGTGGTATAACAACGACGAGGAGAAGGCCAACAAGTAAGCCCTACCCTACTCTTCCGGCAGGGCCTTGAAGCCTAACCCCATAATTTCCGAACTCTCAATCACATTGACAAACGACGAGGGGTCGAGACGGCGCAGGTTGGACTTGAGTTTCACCAAGTCGGCGCGCTCGAGGGTGACATATATCATCTTGCGCTCGGCACCCTGATAGAGGCCGGTGCCGGCAAAGATGGTGCCCCCGCGCTTCAAGTCGTGCAGGATATACTCGCGCACCTCCTCCACCTTGTCGGTGACGATGAAGGCCGTCTTGTACGACTTGATGCCATCCACGATGAGGTCGATGATCTTGCTCTCAATAGCGATGAGAATGATGGAGTATATCGGCAGGCGAATCTGCTTGAAGGCGATGAGCGTGGTGAGGGTGATGCAGGAATCGACCACCATCACCAGGGTGCCGAGGGATATCTTGGTATATTTATGCAGAATCATCGAGATGATGTCGCTGCCGCCCGAGGTGGCGCCCGACTTGAAGATGAGGCCGATGGCCACGCCATAGATGACGCCGCCCACCACGGTGTTCAGGAAGTAGTCGGGGCGGAAGAAGAGCTCGCTGTGCGGAATCTGCACCAGGCCGTGGAGTCCTTCGCCGGCTTCCATAATGCCCTCGTGGATAACGGGATTATAGCCCCACAGCGTCTCAATCATCCAAGTGAAGAAGAATATAAGGATAGTGGACACCACGGTCTTCACGCCGAAGCGCGGACCGAGAATCCAGGTGCCGATGAGCAGGAGTGGAATGTCCATACAGATGGCGTAATAACTGATCTTCCAGGGCCACACAGTATTCAGCACGTTGGAGAGGCCGTAGGTGCCGCCCGGAGCCAGCAGATAGGGGTTCACGAACATCACATCGCCCACGGCGAAGAGAAAGCTTCCGAGGATAAGGAGGAAATAAGCCCAGATTTCTTCCTTGCCAAATTTTTTAACTGTCTTATTCATAGTTTATTATATTTTGCATTTTCCGGCGGCAAAGATAGATAAAATTTGGATAGGCGTGCGGGGTGCGATGTCCGATTTGCGATGTGCGATTTACGATTTGCGAGACGTAAGACTGGAGACTTAAGACTTTTGATTGGTGATTGGCGACTAGTGACCATAATCTTAAACATCTGGCCTGAAGGCAGGCCTTTAGGTCTGCCGGGCTCGGTAGGAATGCGACGCACGGGAACCCCCGTAAATCGCAAATCGCACCCCGTACATCAGGGGATTCCGCGCAACGCTGGCGCGTTGAGCGGAATGGTGCGCCGCAGGCGGGGAGAAAAAAGAGGAGATGGGCGGCGGCGAAACGTGGGTAACTTTGCGGAGACGCCTCCCGCCGCCGCCCATCTCCCCCTGTTCCCTCCGGCGGGCTTCACCATTCCGCTGCGAACGCAGTGAGCAAGCGGAACCCCCTGCCTGTTCCGGCGGGCCGCACCATTCCGCAAAATTTTGCAAGCAAAATTTTGCGGAACCCACAACCATAACTACGCAAGTCTCACATCGCAAATCCCAAATCACAAATTAAAATTTCATTAGCAAAACAATACGATTATTAAAAATATTTTTGTATTTTTGCGGCGGAAAAATATCATTTGTTAAACCTTAATAAAAACAAACTATGGATCAAATATCAACACAGACTCAAGAGCATCCCACCTGGGTGGAAATCAAGGAGATGATGCGGGAGAGCAGACTCCAAATGCAGATCCAAATGCAGGAAACCGACAAGAGAATCAAGGAGTTGACCGAGCAATTCACCTCCACCACGGGGCACATTTCGGAGGGGCTGATAGCACCCGCTACAGTCAAAATCTTCCAAAAGGCGGGCTTCAACATCGACCGCTCCTACTGCAACCTCAAGAAGAAAAACAAACTCAACCAACTCGAGATGGAGGTGGATTGTTTGCTGCTCGACGACACCCTCGTCATCGCGGTGGAAATCAAGACCAACTGCCGGGTCAAGGATGTTGACAAGTTCCTGCGCAATATGGCGAAGTTCAAGCGGCTGTTTCCCGAGTACAAGGACAAGGAGGTGCTGGCGGCCGTGGCGGCGCTCCACTTCGACCACGAGGCCGCGGAACACGCCCACGAGCAGGGCCTGCTCGTCATCCGCGTCTCCGAAAACGACGTCTTCTCCCTCGACCCACACTCCCGCGCCGAACTGACGCGGTTTTGATTGTGCGATGTACGAGACGTAAGACTGGAGACGTAAGACTTTTGATTGGTGTTTGGCGACTGGTGACCATAATCTTAAACATCTGGCCTGAAGGCAGGCCTTTAGGTCTGCCGGGCTCGGTAGTGACGCACGGGAACCCCGTAAAAAAAGGCCCCCCTTCCGGGAGGCCCTTGGTATTCATAGAATTAATGTATTATTGATTTTTAACACATCGCAACGATCTGCCATAGCTTTTAGAAGCATTTTGGGTCGTATATTTTTGAGTAGCACTTATATACAGGGTTATTGCATTACCATCAGGCATAATACCCCATAGTAATGTGTATGATCCAAAACCATAATATATAGCTGCATTTCCTGAAGGAGACAGTATTCCGGCATATTGAGCTGCAAATTTACCAGATGATGTTAAGTTTTCTCCTGAATTGATCAAATAATTAAAATCTGATTGAGTAGGAATATGCCATCCGGTCGGGCAGATGCCTTGCATTCCCGACGAAGCCACTACACCATTCCGAATGGCAGGGAAGTTGTACAAATATCCGTATGTGGTCAGATTGGAAGAATTACCCTTCGGATAGTAACGATAAGCCACCGCATCGGATGGAGCACTAGTGGAATCCTTTAAAGTGCCTGCTTCATAGCGCATATTTTGTTTCATCCAACACTGTTCTCCAATTCGTACAGTATAATAATTAAAGCTGTTTTTTTGTACTGTGGTGGGACACATACTGACCAATTTTACTTTGATGGCAAAACCGGAATAGGAAACAGAACCATCAGATTCAAATTTCAATGTCAAAGCAGAGGATCCGTTGTTGGGATATATACCGGTTTGGGTACCTGAACCATTCAATGTTTTGACCAGATTTGTTTCGTCATCATAATATATGCCACTGTAAACATACAACTTGTCATAACCACTTTCTGTATTGTAGATGACGGTGTCAATCATTACCTGATAGCTGCTGGACGGGGCGTTAATGGTTAGCGAGCCATTGCAATAGGTTGTGTAATTGCCGTTAGGACCACCATCATCATAAATCCACAATTCCTGACCAGTGCCCAGTGTGTAGCTTACAGAACCGCTGGAAGGAATGGTAGCCACGTGCGTATATGTTTCTTGGGTGCTGTAAGCGGTACCAT
The DNA here is from genome assembly GCA_900315705.1 of uncultured Bacteroidales bacterium. GTDB lineage: Bacteria > Bacteroidota > Bacteroidia > Bacteroidales > WCHB1-69 > F23-D06. The sequence goes on from ONAB01000021.1 coordinate 56,765, forward strand.
TGGCTGTGGTGGCAAAGGCGCGAACATAATATCTGTCGCCGGGTGTCAAAGAGGAGACTAATGCCTCGAATGAAGAGGCGGTAGTATCAACCAGGATGTAGGAGCAGTTGTATCCGCCCACGGTCGGGTTTTCAAGGCCACTCCAACAGACACCTCTGGCTAAAATTACCTCACCGTCACCAGCGTAAGCATTGACCCTAATTTTAGCACTCAGAACTCCGGTAGAGAATATGTTGGCAATGGACACCATAGGCAGTTCACTGTGTTGATTCACCTGATCTTGCAATTCATTAATGGTTTCCTGCATTTGTTGGATAACACCTTCTGACTCATCACGCATACAACGCACTGCCACCAAATTGCTCTTATTGTATGTCTGCTGACTGACAACGGGTGAACTGTGGTCCAATTTGAAACAGTAAACGTTGTCTATAGCGTAAGGAATTTGATTGTTGCCCCATCCGAGTTCAGGTGAGGAGCTCCAGAAATGAGCGCCATTGGGTGCAAGCATTGCTCCATCAGTGTATGTGCCGTCATTGTTGAGGGTGTAGAAAAGCCATAAGTTGCCTTTAGCCGAGAATCCGGTAGCATTATTGGCGGCAATATTGTTGCCGATGGCGCAGGTAACGGTAGAGGTGTTCCAGCTACTTGTGTTATTGTCGGCCAATGCTTTGGCAACGTTATTGGAATTTTGGCCACAGTACATACCATTATTAGACACTGTGTTTGTCAGTCCATCCCAGTCATTGCTGGAGGGCAGATGCCATCCGTCAGGGCAAAGACCTTGTACCCGTTGATTCCGACCTGCACCAGGCTGATTATCAACATTATAAACCTGGCTGGGCAAACCGTGGAAGGCTGCAGCCATATTGTAAATATAACCTGTGCTGCCGTCGGGTGCAAGGAACGTGGTGTAGGCGGGTGCATTGCCATCCCGATGATTGATACCAGGACCAATTACTGAATCGATGGCCGTGCCATCGGCATAATGCGTGGTTCTGAGATTCTCCTTAGCCCAGCACTGGTTGCCAATCTTTACCGTGTTATAGGCGTTGCCTTCGTAGTCATACATTTTGGAGGTTCCGCACACGAAGGTGAGGTTGCTGTTTTGCTGCTCTGACTGATGGGCTGCATTCAGTGCGTTCTGCAAGCTGTCGATGCGCTGGGTGAGCGGAGTCACCGCACTGTTGATCATCGCCTGGATGTCCTGCATCGTCGGGGAGGTGATGTTAACCGTCTGGTTGGTGCCTTGGTTGGCGGTGAAGGTACCCACGTTTTGGCCGTTCTGTTGAATGGTCAGGGTGCCGTCGTTCACCGTCGGGCTCGTGATGCTGACCGTCTGGTTAGTGCCCTGGTTGGCGGTGAAGGTGCCCACGGTCTGGCCGTCCTGCTTGATGGTGAGCGTGCCATTGTTCACCGTAGGGATGGTAGGCGTGCCATTCAAGTCGCTGTAGTTGCCCGTGAAGGCCACCGTGGCCAAACTGTCGTGCAGGTTAATACTATTGTCGGCCTCATCCTGCGGGTCGCGCAAGCAACGGACAGACTTGCCTGAAACGACTAATTCTGGTGAAAAAGAGCAAAAAGGTTCTGACCCATAACCTCCAAAATAAAAGGCGCTGTTGGTCATATAAAGATTGGCAGTATTATACGTTGAAGTCCAATAATAAAACGCCGAATTTTGTTCTTGATATACCAAATATGTCGCCCAGGTCCTTAAATTGATCCCTCCTGTAGGAATTGCAGTGAAACCAGTAGCATTATTTGCAGAAGTATTGTTCACAGGAGAACACGGATTTAAAGTAGAATGTATTGTATCCCACCCAGTAGTGGAAGTTATAGCTTTGGCAATATTGCTGGTGGAACCATTGCATTGGAACTCACTTTGACTTCCTACATAATTCTGCAATTGCATCCACTCCTGTCGGCTTGGCAGATGCCATCCATCAGGACAGATACCTTGTACTCCACTCGGATTCGCATTGGAAGACGCGGCACCGTGCATAGCAGCTGCCCAGTTATAGAACAAACCATACGTTTTCACATCAACTGTATCTGGAATGTAGTAATAATAGGGTAGAGTACTGCTGGTATCCATTATGCCAATCTGTTCGGCAACACCTTGTGTAATAGCAGAACCATCTGAGTAATGTTTGGTTCTCAAGTTTTCCTTCAACCAGCATTGGTCACCAATCTTCACGGTATTATATGTGTTGCCGTCAATATCCATAACTTTGGAGGTGCCGCAGGTGAAGTTGGCGTTGGTCATATTGTACATCGCGTTCTGCATATCGGCCATCACATTCTGCAAGCTGTCGATCTGGCTCTGCAAACCGGTGATGTCGGGCACCACGGGGCTCGTGATGTTGATAGTTTGGTCGGCACCCTGGTTGGCGGTGAAGGTGCCCAAAGTCTGGCCGTCCTGCTGGATGGTGAGCGTGGCGTCGTTCACCGTCGGGATATTAGGCGTGCCGTTCAAATCGCTGTAGTTGCCCGTGAAGGCCACCGTGGCCAAGCTGTCGTGCAGGTTAATACTATTGTCGGCCTCATCCTGCGGGTCGCGCAAGCAACGAACAGAAAAGCCGTTGGACTTGGAGTTGATGTGCCGGTACACGTTGGCGAAGTAGCCGTACAGGCCGCGGTTATAAGCGCTGTTGCTACTACCCGTGTAATTCGTGTACTGCGAGGAAGACCAGAAAAGGGTGACGAAGCCCGTATGGATGAACGTCGAGCCGTCATAGTTGTCGCCTGCCGGAACGGCGGAAAAACCCGTGGCATTGTTTTCCGTCACGCTCTGGTCGCCCGGAAAACACACTCCACCATTATTGTCCCATCCCGATTCTGAGGCCAGCGCTTTGGCAATGTTTGCCGCGTCTCCGCCGCAGATGTATTCGCTCTGGCTACCCACATAGTCTGTAAGTTGAGTCCATTCCGCATCGCTCGGTACGTGCCAGCCCGTGGGGCAGATTCCCTGTACGCCGCTCGGAATAGCATTGCTGGACGCAGACCCATTCATAACAGCAGGCCAATTGTATAAATAACCGCGTTCTGCCAATGACAAATTGCAAGCTGTATAATCATAATAGTACGGGTTCACAGTGCTGGAATCTGTTCCGGCAGGAATCGCCGTACCATCCGCATAGTGTGTGGTTCTCATATTCTCCTTCAGCCAGCATTGGTCACCAATCTGCACTGTGTTGTACTGGTTGCCGTCGTAGTCGGAAACCTTGGAGGTGCCGCAGGTGAAGTTGGCGTTGGCCATATTGTTTACCGCGTTCTGCATATCGGCCATCACATTCTGCAAGCTGTCGATCTGGCTCTGTTGGCTGCTGACTTGGTTCTGCAGACCGGTGATGTCGGGCACCACGGGGCTCGTGATGTTGACCGTCTGGTTGGTGCCCTGGTTGGCCGTGAAGGTGCCCACGATTTGGCCATCCTGCTGGATGGTGAGCGTGGCGTCGTTCACCGTCGGGAGGTCCTGAGCAGTGATGTAACCGGCATCATTCTGGAAGGCACCCACATTATTGGGAACCGTCGGAATGGTGGGCGTGCCGTTCAGGTCGCTGTAGTTGCCCGTGAAGGCCACTGTGGCCAAGCTGTCGTGCAGGTTAATACTATTGTTGGCCTCATCCTGCGGGTCGCGCAAGCAACGGACAGACAAAAAATCTGTAGAATAAGTATATCTATTATAATAAGGAGAAGACTGTGAAGAAGCAATTGCAAAATTGTAACCGACATTATCATTTTGAAAAATATCTCCATTTGTTCCCCAAAAACTAGCATAGATTCCTTCAAAAACATAATAAGGTTCGTAATAACCAGCAGGAATCACTGAGAATCCTGTAGCATTATTGGTTTCGGGTTGATATCCCGGTGAGCAATTCTCTTGGGAAGCATTCCATCCAGTTTGTGCAGCCAAGGCCTTGGAAATGTATCCGCTATTGCTACAGTAATAATCACTTACACTGCTCGTGTATGTAACAAGCTGTCCCCATTCTGTATTATTCGGCATATGCCATCCTTCGGGACAGAGGTTATGGGCAAACAGTCCCTCATAACTGGGTGTCGGTGCCGCAGAATTGTTGTTGTAAGTGATGTGGGCTCCACCCACTGCTGCCGGCCAGTTGTAGTAAAGACCATAGGTGCTCAAATCCACATTGTCGTTTTGGCGATACATTGGCGTATAACTGCTGGTGTCAGAATCATTATTAGCACGTGTGATAGCTGTACCATCATTATAGTGCGTGGTTCTCAAGTTTTCCTTCATCCAGCACTGGTCACCAATCTTCACCGTGTTGTACTGGTTGCCATCGTAGTCTTTCACCTTGGATGTGCCACACACGAAATTGGCGGCACCCAAAGCATACATATCATCCTGCATATCGGCCATCACATTCTGCAGGCTGTCGATTTGGTTCTGCAGACCAGTGATATCAGGAACAACAGGGCTCGTGATGTTGACCGTCTGGTTGGTGCCCTGGTTGGCCGTGAAGGTGCCCAAGGTCTGGCCGTCCTGCTGAATGGTCAGCGTGGCGTCGTTCACCGTCGGAAGGTCTTGAGCAGTGATGTAACCAGCATCATTCTGGAAGGCACCCACATTAGTGGGAACCGTCGGGATGGTGGGCGTGCCGTTCAAATCGCTGTAGTTGCCCGTGAAGGCCACCGTGGCCAAGCTATCGTGCAGGTTAATGCTGGCCTCTTCAACAGGCACTTCGCGCATACAACGAACCGGCATAGTAACTGCTTTCGCTAATGATTCAAATTGACTGCTTCCACTATTATATTTTAACAACCAAGCATAAGAAACAATATCATCATTCTCGGCGGACGAAGAGGTCCAGAAATATGTCCTCTGCGACTGGTATGCAGGACCGACTGTCCCTCCCATAGATAACCAATACCCCATTGGCAATGCACTAAAACCAGACACATTGTTGGTAGCTTGGTTGTATCCTGGCCCGCAGTTGTTGGCAGAACTAGTCCATCCTGTCGTGGAAGCTAAAGTGTGGGTATAGCAAGTGTTGCCGTGTGCCCCGCTCTGTCCATAGTTTTGGGAAGACATATAATCCATCAGGCTTTGGAAATTTTCACGAGTGGGAAGACTCCATCCGGAAGGACACGCCAACATAGCGGCATTCCAGTTGTAATAGTAGCCATATGTGGCGACATCCAACGTGGTATCCACGCAATAATAGGGATCTGTGTTGCTATATCCATTGCCTCTTGTTCCCGCAACTACGTGCAAGTTGGTCTTGGTCCAGCACTGAGTGCCAATTTGCACGGTCTCGTACTGGTTGCCATCGGCATCCACCATCTTTGAGGTGCCGCACTGGAACGTGTTTGTCTCGATGACATTGACGGTATTCTGCAAATTGTTCATCACATTCTGCAGACTGTCGATCTGGTTCTGCAAACCGGCGATGTCGGGCTTGTTGAGAATCTCGGCCAAACCGGAGGTGGCGTTCCAGTCGGCGTTCACCTGCGCGGTTGCACTGCCACCGGCTCCCACCGGAATCTGCCACTGCTGCACATCATTGCCCACCGTCACCGTGATGGTCATCACCGAGTTGTCGGCATTCATCGAGTAGCTGAATTGCGGGATCGGGGCGTCCGCACCGGGAAGACCTTGAGGACCCTGGAGACCTTGCAAGCCCTGAGGACCCTGCGCGCCGTTCTTCACCGTGAAGGTGCTGGTGGTGCCGTCGGTATAGTTGATAGTGTAGGTGTCGTTCAGACCGTTGGTCACCGGACCCGTGATGCTCTGGATGCCACGGCCGTCCTGACCATCCTGGCCATCCTGACCATTTTGGCCATTTTGACCGTCCTGGCCGTTGGTGCCGTTGACACCGTCAGCGCCGTTCTTCACCGTAAAGGTGCTGGTGGTGCCGTCGGTATAGTTGATAGTGTAGGTGTCATTCAGACCGCTACTCACCGGACCCGTGATGCTCAGGATACCACGGCCTTCCTGACCGTCCTGGCCATCCTGGCCGTTTTGGCCGTCCTGTCCGTTGGTGCCGTTCGTGCCATTGGCGCCCGGGGCTCCGTTGGTCACCGTGAAGGTGCTGGTGGTGCCGTCCGTGTAATGAATCGTATAAGTGTCCACCAATCCGCTCGTCACCGGACCCGTGATCTCCTGGATGCCGCGGCCGGGAGTGCCGCTGCCGGCACCGCCCGTGGGCAGAGTCACCGTGTTGCCGCCCGAGATGGACAGCTGGTCGCCCTGGATGGTCAGCGTCTGGTTCGTGCCCTGGCCGTCCACGCCGTTGGTCACCGTGAACGTGCTGGTGGTGTTGTCGGTATAGTTGATAGTATAGGTGTCCACATTTCCGCTCGTGCCCGTCTGCGTGATGGAGACAATGCCCTTGCCGGCAGGACCTTCAGGACCTGTAGGACCCGTCGGACCGACAGGACCTTGAGGACCCGTGGCGCCCGTAGGACCTTGAATACCTTGGAGACCTTGCGGACCTTGCTCACCCTGGGGACCCTGCTCGCCCTGAAGACCCTGGATACCCTGAATACCCTGAGGACCCACAGGACCTTGCTGCCCGTTGTGCACCACGAAGGTGTGGGGACCGTTCGCGTCGGTGATCGTCACCACCGTGCTGTCACCTACCGTCACGGCCGCCACTGTGGGGGAGTAGCCGTCCAGACCGTTCGTGCCATCCTGACCGTTCTGGCCGTTCTGGCCATCCTGGCCATCTTGGCCATCAGCGCCTGCAGGACCGGCTGGGCCCGCAGGTCCGGCAGGACCCTGCTCACCGTTCAGTATCGTGAAGGTGTGGGGGCCGGTCGCATCCGTGATGGTTATCTGTGTGCCGTTGTTGACCGGCATCGTCGTCACCGTGGGAGAAACACCATCCTGGCCGTCCTGGCCATTGGTGCCGTTGGTTCCGTTGGTGCCATTGGTACCGTTAAGTATAGTGAAGCTGTGCGGACCGTTCGCGTCCGTGATCGTCACCACTGTGCCGTTGCCGTTGGGGGCCTGGGCGGACCCTGCTGGCCCTGGGCGCCGTTGTGAACCACGAAGTTCGTCGTCTGGCCGTTAGTGAAATGGATCGTGTAGGTGTCGTTCAATCCGCTCGTCGTCGGACCCGTGATGCTCTGGATGCCCACACCGTCCTGGCCGTTGGCACCGTTGGTGCCGTTGGTGCCGTTCAGGATTGTGAATGTATGGGGACCGTTAAAGTCAGTGATGGTTACCTGCGTGCCCGTGGCCGTGGTATTGGTGGTCACGACGGGCGAGAAGCCGTCCTGGCCGTTCGTGCCGTTCTGGCCGGCGGGACCCGCAGGACCGGCGGGACCTTGGGTACCCTGGGGACCCGCAGGACCCACGGGGCCTTGCGCGCCATCCTGGCCGTGACGCAGCACATAGCTCTGAACCGTGCCGTTCGGCAGCGTCAGCACCAGCACGTAGCCCGTGTCGGTGGGCGTCACCACAAAGGCCGGCACGTTGCCCGCGTTGGCAGCGTACAACGCGTATGGAACGCTCAGCAGCTGCTGCACGCTCTCGATGCTGTAGTTGATGCCGCCCTCCGGGTCTATCTCAGACTTCAGGTAGAACGGGCCCATTCCCCAGGGAATCTGGCTGAAGTTCTGGCTCGAGTTGCCGGCGCCCACCTCAACCGTGAGGAGGCCGTTCACGTTCGTCGTCACCGTGTGCGTCTCCGTATAGACCGCCGCACCCGTGGCGCTGCCCTGCAAAATGGACAAACGGACGGAGACGTTCTGCTCCGTCACCAGGGCATTGTTGCTGTTGCGCACCACCGCCTGATAGCTCATCTTCTGCGGCGCCTGCGCAAACAAGGAAACCGCTAAGAGGCTTAAAATCAGAATAAAGTATAATTTCTTCATAAGTATGGATATTTATTATTTTAACATATTTCATACATAAAGTTTGCAAAGATAGTCATTTTATTGAAAAGTGATAGTAGGAAAAAATACTTAAAAATTTGCGAGACGTAAGACTTTAGACGTAAGACTTTCCTTAAGCAGTCCCGAAGGGACAAAATCCCAGTAACCCCGCACAAGCGACGAAGGAGCGCAGTGTGGGGTGCAACGCACAAGCGACGAAGGAGCGCAGTGTGGGGCCGTGAGGAGGAACCCCGTACATCGCAAATCGCACCCCGTAAATCGCAAAAAAAAGGCCCCCCTTTCGGGAGGCCTTTGGTTTATCGTATTAAATCGGTGTTGTCCGTTAATTGTAGTATGGTCGTTCAACGATCTTCAAAGCGAAACCTGAACGTGTCTGAGAACTATCGCTCTTGAAGCGAATAGTTATCGATCCGTCAGCGGAGGAGGCACCGGAGTCGGAAACCACCGTACCGCTCGTTGCAGAGTATTGGTGCAGACTGCCCGTAGTGGTGGTTGAGGAAACAGTACCACTGTAAATTTGCAAAACATCATAATTTGCATTACCTTCCAAAGCATACGTGCCTTTCTCTATCACCACGTACCTATTGGAAGCACTGGGCTTAATGACCAAGTAGCCATTCCAATTGTTTCCATAATTGCCATCAGGACCGCCGGCGTCATACACCCAAATAGAGTCCGTAGAGCTAGAGAGTGTGTAGGTTTCGAGTCCGGAGGTCGGCACCGTAAGCACTGTCTTAGCAGACACTGACGAGGAGAGGGTGGTACCATTGGCATTGGTGGCAAAAGCCTTTATGGTGTAGGTGTTGCCCAGCGTAAGACCCGTAATCGTCACGCTGAATGTATTGCTGGTGCTGGTGCTCGTCTGCACATTACTGTTGAGGGTCGGAGTGCCCGTGCCGCTCACCCAGCAAACACCTTTTGCCAAGACAAATTCATTAGGACTGTTGACCGTAACGGAGACGGTAATCGAGTTTTTAGTAATCGAGGTGATGGTAGCTGTAACCGTAGGCCGTGAACCCTGCTGCTGCTGGTTAATCTGGTTCTGTAGCTGGTTGATCTGGTTCTGCAGACTGTCAATGGTTCCCTGCATCTGATAGACAGTGCCGTCCACAGCGTCACGCACACAACGCACTGAAACTCCTTGAGAGATAGTGGGGCCGGCGTTGGTGAAACCCAATGTGGTTCGATCGATATAGTCGTTACACCATCTTAAAGACCATACAATGGGGCGGTTGTTATAGGCCTCGGAAGAGGAAGTCCAGAAATAAGCTTCCCTACCAGGGGCGACATTCCCGTATTTGCTATGGTGACCGGCTGGCATTGCACTGAATCCGGTGGCATTGTTGTTATATGAATTATAACCTGGAGAACAACTGCTGCTCGAATAGTCCCAATAATTTTGAGCTGCCAAAGCCTTGGCTATACCATAGAAATAATACTGCGTGTTACTGGTGGAGGAACCACAATAGTATTGGCTGTTGCTGCTCACAGTATTCAACAATTCCACCCATTCGTCAGTACTCGGCACGTGCCAGCTTTCGGGACAAACGCCTTGCACATTGCTGACGTTGGTGGTGTTGCCAGACGCACCGTGCATCACTGCGGCCTGGTTATAATGGTAACCAAAGACAGGGACATTGGCATCGTCGCCGTTTGGACTGAAGCGATAGCCATAGACGGCAGAGCTGTCGTTTAATCCTCCCTTGTAAATGGTGCCGCCATCGGCGTAACGGGTGGTGCGGAGGTTCTCCTTCATCCAGCACTGGTTGCCGAATCTCAAGGTGTTATACTCGTTGCCATCGATATCATACATCTTGGAGGTGCCGCAATGGAAGGTGGGATCGTTGTTGTTTTGCTGCTGCTGTTGTTGCTGTTGCTGCTGGTTGATTTGCTGCTGCAGCTGGCTGATAGTCTGGTTCTGGGCATCAATGGTCTCTTGCATCTGGCCCAAAGTGCCTTCGGCCTCGTTGCGCACGCAGCGGATCGGCAACAGATACTCCTTGGACTTGACGTTATTGGTCTCGTCAATGGAGGAATCCCAATTTCTGAAACCGAACACCATAGCACCGGAAACACCAGTAGGCATCTGGGTCTGGCCCCACGTGTAATTCAAGTCAGAGCTCCAGAAGTAGGTATTGCTTCCACGCGAAGTTCCTCCATTCGTATAACTGGTTCCATTCCAGGTATATCTGGTGTAACCGGTACCGATGGCAGAGAAGCCGGATGCGTTGTTGGAGGCAATGTTGTTACCCACAGCACACTCATACGAGCTGGTGTTCCAATTGGCCGTATTGTCGTCGGCCAGAGCCTTGGCAACATTGTAGTTATAATTGCCGCAATACATCTGGTTGTTGGCCAAGTAGTTCTTCAAAGTGTTCCAGTCGTTAGAGTAGCCGGGCAGATGCCATCCGTCGGGACAGATACCCTGCACATAAGTCATTTGACCGTCGGGACGAATAATAATGGGATTGTCAACCCAGTCGGCACCTCCAGTCGTTCCAGAGCCACCCACCTGCACGTAATTGAGTGTTCCGTTCAGAGCGGCGGCGAGGTTGTATTCGTAGAAGGTGACATCAGAATACTGGTCGCGGTAATAGGCCGGGGCGTGGCCAAGCAAGTAGGTCGTGTCCATAACCAACGGAATCTCGGTGATGGCGGTGCCGTCGGCGAATTTGGTGACACGGAGGTTCTCCTTCATCCAGCACTGGTTGCCGATCTTCACGGTGTTGTAGGCGTTGCCGTCGATGTCGTACAACTTGGAGACGCCGCAACGGAAGGTAATGTCGTTGTTACCGCCGGTGCCGATATTGGCCTGGGTGTTGGCCAGCTCGTTCTCGAGGCTGTCGATACGGTGGTTGAGCGCACCCACACTGCTGTTGATCATCGCCTGCACGTCGGATGCAGTGAGTCCGGTCGGGATGGTGATGGTCTGGTTGTCGCACGCGTTGGCGGAGAAGGTGCCCAAGGTCTGGCCGTTCTGCATGATGGTGAGCACACCGTCGCACGGAGCCGGAACCTGGTTGCCAGTGTTGGCACCGCCTTCTGCATCGCGGAGACAACGGATACCAAGGGCCTCTCTTGGAGATGCCACACTATAGTCAGTGGCTACATAGTTGTTTTGACTATTAATAGCACGATAATAAGAATACATGGTTTCACCATCGATATTTGCATCACAGGTCCAGAAATAGGCGTACATTTGAGCGGCGTATGACCAGAAATCCACACCTTGATCAAACATACTGTTTGGAATAGCATTGAATCCTGAAGCATTGTTAGCGGAGGGGTCATTACCCGGAGTGCAGGTTGCATTACTGGACTGCCATCCGCTTTGGGAGGCCAATGCTTTGTCAGCCGTACCGTTGCAAGCGTATGCGGGAACACTGACCACATAAGTTACAAGTTGTGAGAATTCATCTCTAGTCGGCACGTGCCAGCCAACAGGACAGATGTTCAAAGCACTTCTGTAATGATAGTAGGTGAAATTGCCTTGAGTCACCGCCTCTCTTTCCTGACCACCGCCTCCGGCCACAGGCCAGTTATAGTACAATCCAACCGTTTCTGCAGACACATCGCTACGTTGGTAGTACATAGGAGTCGTTGTGCTGTATTGGGAAGAGCCTTGGGTAATTGCCGTACCGTTGTTGAAGTGCGTGGTGCGCAAGTTCTCCTTCAACCAGCATTGGTCACCAAGCTGCAACGTGTTGTACTGGTTGCCGTCGTAGTCGGTGACGGTGGAGGTACCGCAGGTGAAGTTATCACCGGTCAAATTGTTGATCTGGTTCTGCAGGTTGTCAATCTGGTTCTGGAGATCGCTGCAGCAGGAAGTGCTGTTGTTGCCTCCATTACCGTTGCCGGCAGTTTCGGCGATGTCGCGCAAGCAGCGGACACCCATTCCCCTTCGATTAGGCATATACTCATTTCTGTTCACATCTATATCGTAACTTTGTAGTGATAATGCGAAAGCTTGATAAGGATCTATGTTCGTTTGAACAGGAGAACTATAATAGTCCGCCATTGTTGTGGAACTCCACAGATATGCACCAAAGGATCCACCGTTGTATATTTGAGCCATAATGCATTCTGCTGTGAATCCAGAAGAATTGTTGGCCAAAGTGTCATTATAGATTGAACAAGTAGGATTGTTTGAAACAACTGATACCCATCCCGTAGTGGAAGCCAACGCTTTTGCTATACCACTACAATTACTGTTTTGATTAAGGATTTGCACATAGTCGAATAACTGACACCATTCTGCTTGACTGGGCACGTGCCATCCATCCGGGCAAATTCCTTGCACATTCGAAGGTATGGTGTTGCTTGAAGATGCTCCATTCATCACAGCGGGCCAATTGTAAAGCACATAGTCGAGTGTGGAATAGGCATAACAGTATGGATTGGTAGAAGATGAGTCATTATACTCTCCAAGAGGTATTGGGGTCCCGTCAGGATAATGCTTGGTTCTCATAACCTCCTTGGTCCAACATTGAGTTCCCATTTTCAGAGTATTGTACTGATTTCCTTCCACATCTTTCGCTTTGGAAACCCCGCAGACGAAGTTTTCATCGGTAATAGCGTTCATCGCGTTCTGCATAGCGGCAATCACGTTGCGCAGGCTGTCAATCTGGCTTTGCAAATCGGAATAGGAACCTCCTATGTTACCATTGTCTGCCGTCTCGGCAATGTCGCGGAGGCAGCGGATATTCACACCTTCGTAGCCATATGAAGCTGTGATAAGATTATTATTTTCCGTCGCACAAATCTGCATAACATAGGCGCCTGGATAACTGACATTAAAACCTGTTGTACTCCAGAGATTACCATAGAGTCCTAATCCAACGTCCCAGAACCAAACTTGATGAACATTTGAAGTTGCATAAAACTTACTGGCTGGTACCAGACCGAATCCTGTAGCATTGTTCGTTTCAGGGAGATTACCTGCCGTGCACTCCGTTTGAGACTGTAACCATCCGGTTTGAGATGCCAATGCCTTGTCCACCTTTGTACTACACGTGTAGTTTTGGACACTGCCCACATAAGAAATGAGTTGTTCATATTCGCTATGGCTGGGAACGTGCCATCCCTGAGGACAGATATTGTGAGCAAACAGACCTTCGTATGAGGCTGAATTACCGTGTGTCAAGGCTTCGGAATTGCCATTGCTGTTATAAACAATTTGCGCACCACCAACAGTTGCCGGCCAGTTATAGTACAAGCCGTAGGTTTCAATGTCCAAATTGTCGTTCTTGTAATACATCGGTGTAACGAAGCTGGTATCGGAAGGGTTGTACATAATGGCTGTACCGTCGTTGAAGTGCGTGGTGCGGAGGTTCTCCTTGGTCCAGCACTGGTCACCTATCTTCACCGTGTTGTACTGGTTGCCGTCATAGTCGGTAACCTTGGAGACACCGCAGGTAAAGTTGGCATTGCTTATATTGTTCACCGCATTCTGCATACTTGCCATCGCATCGCGCAGGCTGTCAATCTGGTGCTGCAGATTGTCCATCTGGCTTTGGAGATCGTTGCAGCAGGAAGTGCTGTTGCCACCTTCGTTGCCGTTGTCGGCAGTCTCGGCGATGTCGCGCACGCAGCGTACAGAAACACCCCAATTCTTATTCTTATGAGTGATTTCGAAATGAGGATTATTGTAATACAAATCTGCCATCCAAATATGACTCTCATCTTCAGGATATAAGGAGGTGCTGCTGAAGAAGGCTTTCGTGTTCAAGACTGAAGCTGTTCCTCCATTAAAGAAGCCTGCCGGCAAAGCCGTGAATCCAGTAGCATTGTTGGCGGAAAGAATGTATCCAACATTACAATCGTTTGTATAATAGGATTCTATGTTGGTATTCCAATTCGTAGTGGCGGCCAATGCCTTGCCATTGTAATGAGCATTGCCACAACCGTATTCGCTGACACTCTGCACATAGTCGTTCAAGAGAGTCCATTCGCTGTGGCTGGGCACGTGCCAGCCCATAGGACAGATACCTTGTACACCGCTGGGAACGGCATCGCTGCTGGAGCTGCCATTCATCACAGCCAACCAGTTGTAGAGATATCCGTATTTGGCAATAGAATCCGATCCTTGCTCAGGATTAAGACGAACAGGTTGTGTAGTTCTATCTCCTATGTTGGAAATAACCGTACCATTGCTATAGTGCGTGGTTCTAAGGTTCTCCTTGGTCCAGCACTGGGTGCCAATCTTCACGGTGTTGTACTGGTTGCCGTCATAGTCGGCGACCTTGGAGGTACCGCAGGTGAAGTTGGAGTTGTCGATATTGTTCACCGCGTTCTGCAAGCCGTTGATCAAATTCTGCAGGCTGTCAATCTGGCTCTGCAGATTGGTGATCTGGTTTTGCTGACTGCCGACCTGGTTCTGCAGGCCGGTGATGTCGGGAACATCGGGCGTTGTGATGTTGATAACCTGATTGTCGCACGAGTTGGCGGAGAAGGTACCCACATTCTGGCCGTTCTGCTGGATGGTGAGCACACCGTCGCACGGAGCAGGAGCCTGGTTGCCGTTGACCTCATCCATCAGGTTGTCGTACATCTCCTGCAAACCGCTGACTGTGTAGTTATCGCGCAAGCAACGGACAGAGTAGGCAGCTTTTCTTTCACGATGAGCCTGACCTGATCCACTGGGTCTCACATCGGGATAATTGCTATATATTCTAAATTGCCATAATTCGACTGAACCGTTGTAAACACTCCAAAGTACGGCTTCTTCAGTAAACCCTGAAGCTGTATTTCCCCAGCCAGAACTAACAAAACCTGCAGGCAACAAACTGAAGCCCGTTGCATTATTGGTGGAAAAGTCTGCGCCAGGATAGCACGGATTGCCGTTGATGAAATGTTGCCAGCCCATATTTCCAGACAATGCCTTGGCTATATTAATGTTCGTATCGCCGCAAACATATTGGCTTTGACCTTTCACATAGTTAATAAGAGTGTTGAATTCAGCGCTCTTAGGCACGTGCCAACCGGCAGGGCAAATACCCTGGGCATTGGATGTTTGTCCTTCATCATCATAGATAGCAGCCGACCAGTTGTACAGATAACCGTAAGCAGGCACATTGGCGGCATCATTGTTGGGATAGTAACGGTAAGCTATGGATGCCGAGGTGTCGCTGATGCTCAGAGCAATGGCCGTACCGTCGCTGAAGTGCTCGCTGCGGAGGTTCTCCTTGGTCCAGCACTGGTTGCCCACACGCACGGTATTGTAAACATTGCCGTCGTAGTCGGTAACCGTCTGCAAGCCGCAGATGAAGCTGTCGTCATCACCCTGTGCCTGAGCGTTGTTGATGGCATTGCGCAAGCTGTCAATCTGGCTCTGCAGGCCCGTGAGGTCGGTAGTAGGGCTCGTGATATTGATGGTCTGGTTTTCACAAGAGTTGGCGGAGAAGGTACCCACGGTCTGGCCGTCCTGCGTGATGGTGAGCACACCGTCGCACGGAGCCGGAGCCTGGTTGCCGTTGTTGGTCTCTTCTTCTGCATCGCGCAAGCAGCGGACGGACATATAATTCGTAGAATATGTAAATGCATTAAAATAAGGAACAATACCTGTTTCATAAAGTGCAAAAAAGGAACTGGAACATCGATTTAGATAATATCTTCCATTGGCCGACCAAAGTCTAGCATAGGATCCTTCAAACATATAAACAGGTTCGTAATAACCAGCAGGAACCACTGAGAATCCTGTAGCATTATTGGTTTCGGGTTGATATCCCGGTGAGCAAGTCTCTTGGGTAGCATTCCATCCAGTTTGTGCAGCCAAGGCCTTGGAAATGGATCCGCTATTGCTACAGTTATACTCACTTACACTGCTCGTGTATGTAATAAGCTGTTCCCATTCTGTATTATTCGGCGTATGCCATCCTTCGGGACAGAGGTTATGGGCAAACATTCCCTCATAACTGGGCATAGGATTATGTGTCGGTGCCTCAGAATTGTTGTTGTAAGTAAAGTGGGCTCCGCCTACTGCTGCCGGCCAGTTGTAGTACAGACCATAGGTGCTCAAATCCACATTATCGTTTTGGCGATACATTGGCGTATAACTGCTGGTATCAGTATCATTATTAGCACGTGTGATAGCTGTACCATCATTAAAGTGCGTGGTTCTCAGGTTCTCCTTCATCCAGCACTGGTCACCTATTTTCACCGTGTTGTACTGGTTGCCGTCGTAGTCGGAAACCGTGGAGACGCCGCAGGTGAAGTTGGTATTGGCCATATTGTTCATCGCGTTCTGCAAACCATTGATCAAATTCTGCAAGCTGTCGATTTGATGTTGCAGACCGGTAAGGTCTGGAGTTACGATATCAATGGTCTGGTTCTCACAAGAATTGGCGGAGAAGGAGCCCACGGTCTGGCCATCCTGCGTGATGGTGAGTACACCGTCGCACGGAGCCGGAGTCTGGTTGGCACTGTTGACTCCATCCATCAAGTTGTCGTACATCTCCTGCAGGCCGCTGACCGTAAAGTTGTCGCGCAAGCAACGGACAGAGAAGGCACACTTTTTGAAGAAATCCACAGGATTGCCTCCAAGAGACATAAATCGGGTGTTATAAAGCTGGTAAGGCCATCTGTACACGGAACCGTTAAAGACACTCCAAAGATATACACTATATCCTACACCATAAGGTGTGGTAGTACCGTAAATATAACCTGCCGGTTGCATATTGAAACCCGTTGCATTATTAGTGGCTGGGTCATACAGAGGACTGCAAGGATCAGTTTGTTGAATATCATTAGGTGAAAGTTGAGCCCATCCTGTAGTGCTGGACAGAGCCTTGGCAATATTGATGTTCGTATCACCGCAAATATACTGGCTTTGACCCTGCACATAGTTAATAAGAGTGTTGTATTCAGAGGCTGTAGGCACGTGCCAACCGGTGGGGCAAATACCCTGGGCATTGGACAATTGTCCTTCGTCATCATAGATAGCAGCCGACCAGTTGTACAGATAACCGTAGTCAGACACATTGGCGGCATTGTTTTCAGGATAATAGCGGTAAGGAATGGATGCCGAGGTGTCGCTGCTGCTCAGGGCAATGGCCGTACCATCGCTGAAGTGCTCGCTGCGGAGGTTCTCCTTGGTCCAGCACTGGTTGCCGACACGCACGGTGTTGTAAACATGGCCGTCGTAGTCGCTCACCGTATGCAGACCGCAGATGAAACTGTCGTCAGAACCCTGCGCCTGACCGTTGTTGATGGCATTGAGCAAGCTGTCGATCCGGTTCTGCAGGCCCGTAAGGTCGGGCTGGTTGGTCAGGTCGTTATAATCGCCCGTGAAGGCCACTGTGGCCAACGGGGTAATGTCGTCGGAATGGATATCCACATCACGCAAACAACGGACAGAACTTCCATAGTATTTGGAACGTCCGCTTGATGTTTCGCTGATAACATTGAAATATCTTCCATACAAATAGGCATATTGTGCACTATTATAGGAACGGCCTTGTGAGGATGCCCAGAAATAGGCATAGGAGCCAAAAGAACTATAAATCAAATTGCCAGAAGATCTGTACATATAACCGGGTGCCACAGCACTGAATCCGGTCGCATTGTTGGCACTTAAGTCGTTGCCCGGGTAACAAGTATAAGTATTGGTATTCCAACCGATGGTATCCGCCAATGCCTTGCCGTCATAAAAAGTGCTTACTGTACCGCAATCATATTCATTGTGGGAATCCACATTTTCTTTTAACTGCAGCCATTCTGCTCTGCTGGGCACGTGCCAACCCGCAGGACAGATGCCTTGCACGTTAGAGGGATTGGTTTGACTGGCTTCTGCTCCATTCATCACAGCAGGCCAGTTGTAAAGATAACCGTAAAGCGGCACATTGGCAGAGTCGTTGTTCGGGGCATAACGGTAAGGAACCGTTAAAGAGGTGTCGGTGCCGAGAGCAATCTCCGTACCGTCAGCATAGTGTGTGCTGCGGATATTCTGTTTCATCCAACACTGGTTACCAATTTTCACCGTATTGTATTCATTGCCGTCGTAGTCTCTTACCGTGGATGTTCCACAAACAAAACCATTCAGTGCGTCTTGGAGGGCGTTGATGGCATAGCTGGAATTTTGACGTTGCTGGTCTAATTCGCGCTGCAGACTGTCAATATAGTTCTGCATAATTTGGATGACATTAAGTGCATCCGTCACCTCCGGCTTGCGAAGACAACGCACAGACATAGCGTCAGAAGCATTATTGCCGCTAGTGGAAATGGTTATGGTTCTGGAATAAATGTCAATATAGCGTGCAGCAGGCGCTGAGGAGCCGGCAGAAGCGGTCCAAAAATAGGCATCCTGACCAAAATAACGGTAAGATTTGGTGGAATAGTAGTAATAACCTGCCGGCATTGCACCAAATCCAGTAGCATTGTTGGCATCCAAGTCATTACCAGGAGTGCAGTCAGTAGAGGAACTGCTCCATCCTGTGTTGGAGGCCAGTGCCTTGGTGTAATAATAATCCGGAGCATAGTTGGCGCTCTCTACAATACAAGCATACTGGCTTTGTGAAGTTACATAGTCCTTCAGTTGTGTCCACTCCGATGCACTGGGCATGTGCCATCCTTCAGGACAGATACCTGTCACAGTACTCGGATTCTCGTCACTAGCCTGCTCACCGTGCAACACGGCA
The DNA here is from genome assembly GCA_900315705.1 of uncultured Bacteroidales bacterium. Lineage (GTDB taxonomy): Bacteria > Bacteroidota > Bacteroidia > Bacteroidales > WCHB1-69 > F23-D06. Next base: position 75,268 of record ONAB01000021.1, read on the forward strand.
GGCCAGTTGTACAAATAACCGTAATCCGTCACAGTACTGGCATCATTGTTCGGATAATAGAGATAGGGTATGGTAGTGGAAGTGTCGGTACCCAGGGCTATAGCAGTGCCGTCGTTGTAGTGCGTGGTACGCAAATTCTCCTTCATCCAGCACTGGTTGCCAATTTTCACCGTATTGTATTCATTGCCGTCATAGTCCTTTACTGTGGAAGTTCCACACATAAAGTAAAGGGCATCCTGCATATCATCTATCAGGGTCTGCAGACTGTCAATCTGGTGCTGCAAGCCTGAAAGGTCGGTTGTAGGAGTCGTAATGTTAATGGTCTGGTCAACGCCTTGGTTGGCAGTAAAGGTGCCCACGGTCTGGCCGTCCTGCTGGATGGTCAGCGTAGCGTCATTGACGGTGGGCGCGCCGTTCAGGTCGCTATAGCTGCCCGTGAAAGCCACCGTGGCCAAGCTGTCGTGCTGGTTGACATTGACGGTATTCTGCAAATTGTTCAACACATTCTGCAGGCTGTCGATCTGGTGTTGCATTCCTGCGATGTCGGGCTTGTTGAGAATCTCAGCTGCACCGGAGGTGGCATTCCAGTCGGCGTTCACCTGAACGGCACCACTGCCGCCGGCACCCACCGGAATTTGCCACTGCTGCACATCGTTGCCCACTGTCACCGTAATGGTCATCACCGTGTTGTCGGCATTCATCGCATAGCTGAATTGCGGAATCGGAGCGTCAGCACCGGCAGGACCTTGGGGACCTTGCGGACCGGCAGGACCCTGAGGACCTTGCGGACCCGTCTCACCCTGCAAACCTTGGAGACCCTGCGCACCCTGTGCACCTTGAGGACCTTGCGGGCCAACAGGACCCTGTACACCTTGAGGACCTTGTTCGCCCTGAGGACCGGCAGGACCAGCAGGACCTTGTTGACCGGCAGGACCCTGGGCACCGTTGGTCACCGTGAACACACTGGTGGTGCCGTCCGTGTAATGTATCGTATAAGTGTCCACCAATCCGCTCGTCACCGGGCCCGTGATCTCCTGGATGCCGCGACCGTCATTGCCGCCGCCGGCACCGCCTGTGGGCAGCGTCACCGTGTTGCCGCCCGAGATGGTCAGCTGGTTGCCCTGGATGGTCAGCGTCTGGTTCGTGCCTTGGCCGTCCACACCGTTGGTCACCGTGAACGTGCTGGTGGTGTTGTCTGTATAAGTAATAGTGTATGTATCTATATTAGCATTGGAAGCCGTTTGGGTAATGGACACAATGCCCTTGCCGGCAGGACCCTGTTGTCCGGCAGGACCGGCAGGACCTTGCTGGCCCTGGACACCTTGAATACCTTGAATACCCTGGATACCTTGGGGACCCACAGGACCTTGCTGGCCGTCGTGCACCACAAACGTGAGGGGACCATTCGCGTCGGTGATGGTCACCACCGTGCTGTCACCTGCCTTCACGGCTGCCACCGTGGGCGAGAAACCTGCAGGACCCGCAGGACCTTGAACACCCTGCGCACCCGCAGGACCTTGGATACCCTGGATACCTTGGGGACCGGCAGGACCCGGCTCACCGTTAAGGATGGTGAAAGTATGAGGACCGCTCGCGTCCGTGATCGTCACCGCCACGCCGATGGGCGTCTCGGCGTAGGTTACCGTGGGCGAAACACCGTCCTGACCGTCTTGGCCATTGGTTCCGTTCGTGCCGTTGGTGCCATTGGTACCGTTAAGTATAGTGAAGCTGTGCGGACCGTTCGCGTCCGTGATCGTCACCACTGTGCCGTTGCCGTTGGGGGCCTGGGCGTGACCCGTAGGACCGGCAGGACCCTGTTGGCCCTGGGCGCCGTTGTGAACCACGAAGTTCGTCGTCTGGCCGTTGGTGAAGTGTATCGTGTAGGTGTCGTTCAGACCGCTCGTCACAGGACCCGTGATGCTCTGGATGCCCACGCCGTCCTGGCCGTTCGTGCCGTTGGTGCCGTTCGTGCCGTTCAGCACATTGAACGTGTGCTGGCCGTTGGCGTCCGTGATAATCACCTGCGTGCCTGTGGCCGTGGTATTGGTGGTCACGACGGGCGAGAAGCCGTCCTGGCCGTTCGTGCCGTTGGCACCGTCCTGGCCGGCAGGTCCCTGGATACCCTGCGGACCAGCAGGACCGGCGGGACCGGTAGGACCGGCAGGACCCTGCTGCCCGTGGCGCAGCACGTAGGTTTGCACCGTCCCGTTGGGCAGTGTCATCACCAACACGTAGCCCGTGTCGGTAGGCGTCACCGCGATGGCGGGCACGTTGCCCGCGTTGGCCGCGTACAATGCGTACGGAACGCTCAGCAGCTGCTGCACGCTCTCGATGCTGTAGTTGATGCCGCCCTCCGGGTCTATCTCAGACTTCAGGTAGAACGGGCCCATTCCCCAAGGAATCTGGCTGAAGTTCTGGCTCGAGTTGCCAGCGCCCACCTCAATCGTGAGCAAGCCGTTCACATTCGTCGTCACCGTGTGCGTCTCCGTATAGACCGCCGCACCCGTGGCGCTGCCCTGCAAAATGGACAAACGGACGGAGACGTTCTGCTCCGTCACCAAGGCGTTGTTGCTGTTGCGCACCACCGCCTGATAGCTCATCTTCTGCGGCGCCTGTGCAAACAGCGACGCCACCGTGAGCATCATCACAAACAAAAGTGTAAAGAT
>ONAB01000020.1 GCA_900315705.1 uncultured Bacteroidales bacterium
TTACGTTCTTCATTTGTTAATTTTTCCATTGTTGATCCGTTTTTGATTTGTTGTTTTGAGTTCTAAAAACGGTCAACCTATTTCAGGCATTGACATAAGTTAATATCTGGTTGTTTCAAAAAAAATGTTATTTTTGCGCCCTCAAAAATGGAGAGATGGCAGAGCGGTCGAATGCGGCGGTCTTGAAAACCGTTGAGGGTCACACCTCCGGGGGTTCGAATCCCTCTCTCTCCGCCAATTGTAGAGACGTAATGCATTGCGTCTCTACGTTTGTTTTAAACGGGAGGGTGCTATATCCGAAAACGCGTCTTTGTCACTTCCGGATTTCCTCAATGCAATTGTCACTGTTGCGGTGATCGATGATATACACCGCATCTTCCGTCACCTTCAGCAACTGCTCGAAATATATACCCAACGTAAACGGCATATTCGGGCTGGGATTCCTGATGATTTTGGGTTCAAAATGCAGGTCGTCATCCAACTTGCCCAATACCAAACAACGTTCACTTGGCTTTGTGGCAGACAACACTTTCCACTCGCGCTTGGGACCACCCGTGTAGTTCGACACCTGACCGTTGAACAACAATCTTGTCTCCCCGTTCCATTCGAAGGCAACTGGCAAATCCTCGTGATTGTTCCCCGAACTTTGAGTGCCAAAAGGCCGCGTAACAAATGCCAGAGGCTCTAAATCTTTGTCAAACAGAAAGATGTAAAGATTTTTATGATCATTATAAGCCCTAACCGAGTTTCCATTCGAGACAAGAATGGACCGATGCTGGTGAGCCAACACCAAAAAACGCCCGTCTTGCAAGGACAAAATCTGATACGGTTTGAAAGCGAATTTTTCCTCATTATAAGCATCGTAATCATACTTGACATCCTCTGGCAAATCAGGGATTTTCACTTCATAAATGCCAGATTTGTCCACTTCTCCGCTCTTGTCTAATATAATCATCCCTACCCCGTTTTTTGTAGCGCCGAACATCATCAAACGCTGGTCGGCAAGCAATGCTGTATGCATATTGTACAGCCCCTCCATATCCTCTTCAATTTGCAAAGGCTTGTATTGCTGGTCTGTGGTAATTGTGACAAACCGTAAAGTCGTGTTGCGATCTATATAATGATGCTCTTCCACATAAACAGTTCCGTCATTAGCAAGATACCCCTCTACGACGTACGGTTTTTTCCCCCTGACTTTTTCCCTTGTATGGGCAATCTCACGTCCATCGACACCACGCACCATCACATCAATGGTGTATTCTTCAACACTTTGATTTGATGGATCTAAGTAGGTTAGATAGGCGAGTGTTTGACCGTCAGGAGAAAGTAAGACACGGGACAAATTGTATTTCTTATTCTCGACAGGCACAGAATACACCACTTTGGGTACAATCTTGCCTTTGATTTTATTCATAATCGGGAATGCGTACTGGAAAAAATCCATACTTTTGTTCTTTTTGTTGAATGATGAACCTAGCAGAACCGCCTTGTCATCTGCCATAAATGCTGTGGAAAAACCGTAATCTTCGTCAAACTCATTTTCCATAACAACGGAACGGTTCTTTTTGTTATAAACGGTGACAAAAAATTCGTCATCATCATTACCATAAACACTCTTGTCCACAGCACTAAAGTAAATATTGTTGTCATCCTCACCCAAGACAGTAACCCTGGCTCCTTCATCCATTCCGATTTCGGGTCCTTTGGTCGTGATGGTCTGTGCACTGCCATAAAAAAATGAGGTTGAGAAAAGGAAAACAAACAGCAGTATGCTTCTAATACGCTGTTTTTCAGAAATAAATGCAACCATTTTATTGAATTTTATTGTATGGGAGGACTTCTATTTTTTACTTCTTCGAGCTGCCGCCTATAATAATGCAAAGTCCGTAAAACATCAAGATAAGCAAACAACGCTGCAAAATTAAAATATATTTCTATACATAAGACGCAAAACTTTCAAAAGGTTGCAGCTTGTTGATATTTTTTTTGTTTTAGTCGATTCAACAATCTGATTTTTTAGTTAGTTAATCAATTCATTCCGAGTCGCATGACTTGCTCGTACCGGCATAGGTTGTAGACCAGGTTTGTCAGGGTGTTGAAAGCCGCGTTCCGCGCAAAGCCGACCACCTCGTCCGTGGAAACCTCATCGATTTTCAACGAAGCGCCCAAGCGGTCGGAAATCTCGCCGATCCAGTCGAACTGCGGCATCCCCTTGAACCTTTTCAGCAAGCAGAGTGTCTGGATGAGCTGTGCCGTCTCCTCGGGCTTCAGCAGCGGCCTGTAGATGGAGAAATCGGGATCGGCATAGTGATAGCGGATGTTCCGCCCCTCCCGGAAACTTTCCACATCCGCATTCGGGGCGTATATCCGTTGAATCTGTTCTATGTCGCCGAGGATGGTGTTCATGGCCGACACAGGCGGAAAGTCATGTAGTTCCAACTCCTCATTGCATAATTCCATCATCTCCGCCATCGAATACTTGCGGTTTTTGTCACTCAAACAGCGGTCAATGACCTTGATGCGGACATCTGCATTTTTGGAATTCGGCATAACACGATACTTTTATGGCAAACAAGGTTGCAAAAGTAGCATTTTTTGTGTAACATATTGACGACCGGTGAAAAGTGGTTCGTTTAATTGACCATTTAATTCGCCATTCCATTCCTGATCCAGAATTAGACGACAATCCTATTAAAGATTCTGTGCATATCGCCTAATATGTATTTTTTGTATTTTTGCAGGTTTAATAGAACTCTAAATTTGAAGAAATACAATAGTCGTTATGATACTATCATCTTTTAGTTACAAGACTTATGGTTGGGAATTGGAGGAGATGAACGCCTTGAATCTTACCAATCTGCTCGTCGGGAAAAATGCGGCGGGAAAGACTCGTACTATCAATGCATTGCAGAATGTGACCAGATTCATGCAAATGAATTCCATTGTTTTTGGATCAACCGATGGTTTTAAAACGAAAATGACTTTCGTGAATCCTCAGGATGAGAATTGGAGAATGGATTATTCATTTGAAATAGACAAAAGTGAGGTTAAGGCAGAAAAACTACAGTTAAATGGCAAAACGTTAATCAATCGGAAAGATGGAAAAGCTTCCTTTATGGGGGAGTCCATCAATCCACCTATTAAGAAATTAGTAGTACAGACACGTCGTGACAGAGAAGCGCACCCTGAAATTGAAGCTTTAATGGGATGGACGGAAGGGGTTGTCGCCGTTTCATGTTCAAATATTAATCCTTTTACTGTAATTTTAGGCAGCACTTCAACCATTGTCAATCCCCTTCCTTTTAGTACTTTGGTGGATTCGCTGAATGCGAGCATGAAGAGAAAAGTGCTTGAAAAGGCAAAACGGTTAGGGTATGATATTATAGACTTAAAAACTGTACAAACAGGTACAGAAATACAATTGGTGTCAGTTAAGGAACGAAATATAAAGCACGACATCATGGATTTCCAATTGTCCAGTGGTATGATAAGAGTTCTCTATTTGCTTTGTTTTTTGGAATTCCTGAAACGCGGGGAAATGGCAAGTATATTGCTCATTGATGATCTGGGAGAAGGCTTGGATTATCAAAGAGCTACACTTTTGGGAAAGGAATTGTTTGAAGTTTGCGAAAACGAAGGAATGCAAATGATAGCCAGCTCGAACGATTCGTTTTTGATGGATGTGGTCGAAATCTCAAAGTGGCAGATTTTAAGACGCAAGAACAGCAAGCTTTCCGCCTTGAACCAAGCAAACTCGCCTGAATTATTCAACTACTTCCGAATGACAGGATTGAGCAATTTCGATCTGTTCTCGTCTGACTTTATCGACACCTTCTTGGAAAGGAGCTCCAAATGAAGTATGCAGTGTATGTTGAAGGACAGTCGGAGATGCTGTTTGTTGCCTATGTACTGCAAGAATACTCCAACTACGACCCCGCCAAGTGTGGCTTTCTGTGCATCAATTTAACTGCTGATGATTATGAAAGAATAAGTTTCCCTAAACAAGGGGACATGAATTCAGGGGATTACTATCAAATTGTGAATGTAAACAACGACAACCTTGTGGTGTCGAAACTCAAAAAAGACATTCCTGGATTGATAGCCCAAGGTTTTAATGTAATTATTGGCCTTAAAGATGTGTTCGGGGATCTTTATGGGCAGTTGATGAAGCAAAAGCCAGAAATAAACCGTGAAAAGATAATGGAAATGCACGCGGCGCAGATGGGTGCCATCAACGCTGACGGTTTTGATTGCCGTTTGCATTTTGCCATTATGGAATATGAAGCATGGATGTTGGCTCTGATAGAGCAATATGTGGTTTCTAAGGAAAAGAATTTGAGAGATTTATGCCAACAACTGAATATCAATATAAATACAGACCCAGAGACAGACATTTACCATCCTTATCCTTTAGTTCGAAAGATATTCCAAGCTTGCGACGAAGATTATCATAAGCATGGAAAAGAGTCATTATCATTTCTTTCAACACTTAAACGAGATGATTATGAAAGACTTAGACGATCTGAAAAATGTGCTTCTTTTTCGAAATTCTTGGACAGTTTGTTGGGCGGTCAATGTCCCGTTTTGCCATAGAGATTATATTGTACGCTGTGTACCAGTCTCCGATTGGTTGCTGAAATATTCCTATCTTTGCCCCCTCAAAAGTACCCATAAAAAATGGTCATCCTCTTCAACAAACCCTACGGCGTGCTGAGCCAGTTCACTCCTGAGGCGGGACATCCCGCCCTCGACGGGTTCGGCTTCCCTCCCGGCGTCTATGCCGCGGGACGGCTCGACCACGACAGCGAGGGCGCCCTGCTGCTGACCGACGATGGCCGGCTTATCAAGCGGCTGCTGGACCCGAAGAACGCCCACCCGCGCACCTACCTCGCCCAAGTGGATGGCGAAATCAGCGACGAGGCACTGCATCAGCTGGCCAAAGGGGTCGTCATCAAGGGTTACCGCACCCGACCTTGCAAGGCCGAGCGGGCGCTGCCGCCCGAGAATCTCTGGGAGCGCGTGCCGCCCATCCGCTATCGCGCCAACATCCCCACCAGCTGGATGCGCCTCACCCTCACCGAAGGCAAAAACCGCCAGGTGCGCCGTATGACCGCAGCGGTCGGATTCCCCACGCTGCGGCTCATCCGTGTCCAAATCGGAGACCTCAGTCTGGACGGACTCCAACCGGGGGAGTGGAGAGTGGTCCGATAACCCTCATCAGTATGGAATGTCGATTATCACGAGCATTTAACTCTGAAATTTTCTTTTATAACGCTTACCCAATGTCAATGATTCATTGCTAATTATATCAGCGGAGCCATATATAACGGGAGAAACAATATGCCGTTCTCTTCTTTAAGGTCGGCTCCGTGCAGCACGATAGGAGTTGTGAGGTGTTCTCCAAATTTCTCCATACATTTGCGCAAGGAGGAAAGCGTGTAACGTTGCGAAGACTTTACTTCTATGGGCGTGATGTTGTGCCGGGAGGTCAATTTTCTTTTGGCAGTAAGGAAATCTATCTCCATTCGTTCGCTTGCGTCTTCGCGATCGGAATTACTATAGAAATAGAGTTTGTGCTGGCTTGCTGCAAGCATTTGTGCGACAATGTTTTCCACAATCATTCCTTGGTTTAACTCCAATTTGTTCAACAACAGTTTCTGATACAGTTCCACAGGTACTTTGCCGTTCTCGTCAAAAGCGTGGGAGATAAGCAAACCTGTGTCACCCATATAGCACTTGAGCGTGTTCCGTTCCATATTGAGGCGAAGTCCCACATTGGGTGCAGTGCAATTGTAGCAGATGTTCACGACACCCGCATCAGCAAGCCAAAAGAAGGCATCGTCATAATCGCGGTAGGCTGCACCTGCCTCCAAAGCCGACAAACGGAATTTTTTCTCGTGTTTTTGCAATTGGGCGGGAATCTGCTCGAAAATGTTTTTCACTTTGTGTTCCAAACCTGCGGCGTATTTGGATATATCGTTGACATATACCTGCAAAATACCCCGCTTCACCTGGTCCACTTTGTCAAAATCTTTAAAATCCACAAAGGTTTGGACTGCTTGGGGCATTCCTCCCACAATCATATAGGTGCGGAAATATTCCACAGCCTTGCGGTGAAGTGCGCCCATCGGTTGGCGTTTTTCGAAACATTGCCGTATGTATGGCATAAGCATATCGTTACCCATCGCCCAAAGGAATTCCTCAAAATCCATCGGAAACATCGGCATAGCCTCCTCTTCGGAAGGAATTACAATGTCGCGAACGTTTTTCTTAATGCTGACAAGTGAACCTGTTTCAATATAATGGAACCTGCCGTCAGCCACTAAATATTTGATGGCGGCTCGGGCGCGCGGACAAAGCTGCACCTCGTCAAAAACAATGACCGATTTGCCCGGGGTAAGGCGTGTGCCGTAGAGGATTTGCAGGTTCATCAGCAATGTGTCGAGATCTTCCATCAGCGTGTCGAACCAACTCCAAACCACCTTGTCGGCTTTGTTGAAGTCAATGAGCAGATACGAATCGTACTCGTTACGTGCGAACTCCTCCACTATGTAGCTTTTGCCAATCCGCCGCGCTCCTTCTATCAGCACGGCGGTCGCACCGTTTCGTTTGTTCTTCCAATCTAATAACTTATTGTAAATCTTTCTTTTCATAAAATCAGCACCATTGTTTCAAGATTATTGAGAGTGCAAAAATACAACTTTTCAAGATTATCACAACTATAAATTCACATCTTTTCAAGATTATTCCGTTGTCCGAAAAATCCTGTCTCTGCTCATCATTGTCTTTGCTTTTACGGGTGAATATGCGGAAAAAGAGACTGGAATGATGTTGAATTTCTATGCCTTGAGGTAAATTAATAAAGATAATAAATTGAATATTAGTTATATATAAATCTTAAAAAAACTTAATGATAAATCAGAATATTATGTAGATTTGCGGCGTCTTAATATCGGATTATGTTTTACAATTTGAAAAAACGGATTATGTGCCGGGCGTTGGCCAAAAGGAACAAGCAAAATCCTTTTGATTACCAATATGCCGAGAATTTTTCTCTTGATGGCGAAAAGGACAAATGGCTGAACAATTCCTACTATTTTTCCGCCCACGACGAGAAAATGTCCATCTTCGCCCGCTTGGGAAAGAGGGTGCATTCTGAAGAGGTATGGTTTGCCGTCTTTTTAGGCGGAAGTATCTATTCCTTGCGACAGGAGTTTTTTCCCGTCGGTGAATCTCCCCTCAGGGTGGAAAAAAACGGTGACAATTGGACTCTCTCTTTCCAAGGCAAGCTGAATGAAAATGACGAGGTCAGCCTTCAAGCCACTTTTGCCGGCAACCAGAAACCCATTGATTTCACGAGCGATATGCCGGCGGAGAGAATGGCGGCGGGAATTGCCAACGAAAAATGGAACAAGTCGTTTTTCGGCCAGCTTCAGAATGTCAGCGGCCAGTGCCATTACGAGCAAGAGGGGGTGCTGGAGGGCCAACTGACCCTGAACGGCAGCGCCACCGCTTTCCGTTTGCCCTGTGTGCGCGACCATTCCTTCGGCAAAAGGGACTGGAACTATATGAACAACCACCTCTGGCTGATGGCTGTCTCCCCCGACCAGCAGTTCAACTACTCCCTGGTCTCTTATCCCGTGATGAGTGTCCTGGAAATGGGCAATTACCGTGACGGCAAGGGCCTGCATTTTATGCTGCAGGCGGATTTGGATTTTGAGCAGATCAACCAGGGAACGATTCCCCGAGAATTGGCTTTCCGTGTGAAGTTGGACGATGCCAGGACGATTCCCGTAGAGGCGAAGTTCCTGACAGGTGTTACCTACCATTTTCAGGATGGCCAATATATTCTGTACGAGAATATTGCAGAATTCACAATCGACGGCAAAGTCTCTCGTGGCATTTTGGAAATCGGCTTCAATGCCGACCGCAACCGCTATTTCAATCAAAGAGAATTTAAAGAGATCATAAGATGAAGGTATATCAGTTAGGGCAAATACCCGAGGAGATTTATCCTTTTGTGGGAGGCAAGGCGAAAGGGCTGGATATGTTGGTCCGGCAGGGATTCACAGTTCCCCAAGGCTTTGTCATTACCGAAACGGAACAAATAGATGAAGAGGCTGTTTGTCAGGCTTTTGATGCTATGGATGCGCGGCAGGTGTCGGTGCGTTCTTCCGCCTCCAACGAAGACCAGTCTGCTGTTTCTAATGCGGGCCAGTATGAGACTTGCCTGTTTGTGGACCGTGCCCATCTGATGGAGAGTGTCAGGAAATGTCTGGACTCCCTGAACTCCCGGCGTGTGGAGGATTATGCCCGTCACTTCGAGTTGGGCCGGGGCGCGATGAATATTGTGGTTCAGGAGATGATTGACAGCGACAAGGCGGGGGTGCTTTTCACCGCCGGCCCGAACAACGGATCGGCCATCCTCATCGAGGCGGTCGAAGGGCAGGGCGAGAATCTGGTTTCCGGTCAGGTTTCTGCCCGCCGATACGAGATTTCCCGCAAATGTTACCGCCCTTGCGGCGACGATTTGCTCGCTGAAGATGAAATCAGGGAACTCTATGAAACCGGAAAAAAGGTGCGTGCGGTTTTTGGAGAGGAGAAGGATCTGGAATGGGCTATCCACAAAGGCAAACTTTACCTGTTGCAAATGCGCCCCATTACGACGGAAATTATTGATATTGAGGAGTTCGACCGTGACGATGACCTGAGCGGGCACCTGTTTACCAAGAGGAATGTGGGCGAGATGATGCCCGGGGCTGTCACGCCGCTGACGTTGTCCACTTCTGCAAATGCCATCGACTACGGTATGCGCTATATGCTCTACAAGGCCGGCGTGTACCGCTCGCCATACGAGGAAAAGCCGCTGCGGCTGATTTCTTCCATATCGGGACATCTGTTCTTTGATATGAACCTGCTCTACAATATGTATGCTAAAGTTGGGATTGCCGATCCGCAGTCGATGAATCTGTCCATTATGGGCGAATATCACGACTATCCTCCTGTTACCGCCAAGTTCTCCAATCCGATTGTCCGCGGCATCAATTCCTTGAAATTTTTACGTTACGTGTTTTCCGGCCATCGCGCGATGAAGCGTTTCGATGCGCTGTTGACCAAAGTCCATTTTACCAAAACCTCTTTATACAAGGAACTTTATCAGAGTATCGACCGCAATCTTGCCTATTTGGACGAAAGCCTCATCTACCACTATGCTTCGTCGTCGTATTCCGGCAGCGCCTCCAGCACCCTTTACAGGATGGTGGACAAGTATTTTCCCGACAAGAAGAAGTATCAGTCTTTTTTGTCGCATCTGCTGACCAATATCCCTAATATCGAAAGTGCCGATATCCTGTTGCGCTTGCAGGAGATGGCGTCATTGATCAAGAAGCGGGAGCCGCAGGCCGTGCATTTTACCGCCGGCGAATTGCTGGAGTACATTAAAAGCGATGCCGAAATCAATGCGAAATACCGGCAGTTCCTGTTCCGGCACGGCCATCGCTGCATCAAGGAGGCGGAGATGCGAAACAAACCGTGGAGAGATGACGAGATGCCGCTGATGAATTATCTGTTGAGCATTATCAACTCGCCGATGAACCTTACCCAAAGCGAAGAAGCGATTGATTTTCAGAAAGAATTCGCATTCATCAAGAACCCGCTGCTTAAAAATGCCTCCATATCATTTGCCAAAAAGGCCCGGCAGGCGGTGGTGGACCGCGAATACACGAAATCCTTGCTGATTCGAATCATCGATTTGTTCAAAACGCAGTACGCGCGCTTGGCCACTTTGTTGGTGGAGGCCAATCTCCTTGCGGATACGGATTTGATCTATTTTCTGACCCATTCTGACATCGGCAGGCTGATTGACGGGGATACCGCTCTCGTTGCTGTGGCCGAAAGGCGCCGGAAAGCATACGCCATCCAGGAGACCCTCTCTTTTGATGATATCTATATTGGCAAACCTACGGCGGATGTGCTCGATGTGAAGCAGAGCGATGGTGTGATGAATGGTGTTCCCGTATCAAACGGGGAGTGTGAGGGGCGTGTGCGGGTCGTTTATTCGGTTGAAGACGCCAACAAGCTACAAGAAGGTGAGATAATGGTGGCGCGCTTCACCGACATTGGCTGGACTCCCTACTATTCGGTTGTCAACGGTTTGATTACGGAGATAGGCTCGTCCCTGTCGCACGGGGCGGTAGTGGCGCGCGAGTATGGGCTGCCCGCCATTGTCAATGTGAAAGGGGCCACCAAACTGCTGAAAAACGGCGACCGCATCAGGATGGATGCTGGCAAGGGAACGGTTGTCATCGCCGAAGCATCATAGTTTTGAATGTTTTTTTTGTATTTTTGCAGCATAGAATCGGTATAATCTCTGCTGAACTATGACGCAAAAAAGAAGAACCGCCAAGCGTGTCGCCAACCTTGACGAGGTGGCGCGCCTTAACTATAGGGTGAAAAGGACATTCTTGCTCCTGTTTCTTTTCTTTTGGGGAATTCGCCTCCTGGCGCAGAATCCTCCCGCCCCTTACGGACCTGTGCCCACACCCGCGCAGGTGGCCTGGCAGCGGATGGAGATGAATATGTTCTGCCACTTCGGACCCAACACCTTCACCGGTTTGGAGTGGGGCGAGGGCACGGAGCCAGAGGATATTTTCAACCCTGTTGCCCTCGACTGCGACCAGTGGGTGGCAGTGGCCAAGAACGCAGGATTCCAAGGCATCATCCTCACTGCCAAGCACCACGACGGCTTTTGCCTGTGGCCCAACCCGCAGAGCACGCACACCGTGCGCGAAAGTGCGTGGCGCAACGGCCAGGGCGATGTGCTGCGCGAGTTGTCCGATGCCTGCCAAAAGGGCGGCGTGAAGTTCGGCATCTACATCTCCCCGTGGGATCGCAATGCGCCCACCTACGGCACATCGGCATACAACAAGGTGTTCCTCAAGACGTTGCGGCACGCCCATACGAACTACGGTCCCATTTTCGAGCAATGGTTCGACGGGGCCAACGGCGAGGGCCCGAACGGTAAGAAGCAGGTTTATGACTGGAAGAAGTTCAACGGGCAGACGAAGAAGCTGCAGCCCAATGCAGTGATTTTCAGCGATGTGGGTCCGGGATGCCGCTGGGTAGGCAACGAAGAGGGAAAATGCGGGCGCACCTGCTGGTCGCGGCTCGACGTGGCCGGGTTCGGTCCGGGTGCCGATGCCCCATCGCAGGACACGCTCAACGCTGGCAACTACAACGGCGTCCGCTGGATTCCCGCCGAGACGGACGTCTCCATCCGGCCGGGCTGGTTCTGGCGCGCGAGCGAGCACCCGAAGAGCGTGCAGGAATTGCTGAAGATCTACTATAACAGCGTGGGTCGCAACTCGTTGCTGCTGCTCAACGTGCCGCCCGACAACCGCGGCCTCATCCCCGCCGAGGACTCGCTGCGTTTGGTGGAGTTTCGTGCCGCCCTAGACAGTATCTTCGCGCAAGATCTGGCGAAAAAGGCGCATATTAATGCGTCTAATTGCCGTTCGAAGAATAAAAAATCTAATATTTTTGCTTTTGAATGTCAAAATGAGGTCCCGAGCAGTTTTAACTTAATAAACGATAGTTACGATGCTTATTGGGCCACTGACGACACCGTAACTGCCGCGTGGGTTACATTGGAATTTCGTGAACCGCAGACCTTCAACCGCGTGATGCTGCAAGAATACATCCAGCTCGGCCAGCGCGTGGAGAAGTTCCACATAGAGGTAGAAGACAAGAACGGCCACTGGCGCACCATCGCCGAGGAGACCACCATCGGGTACAAACGCCTTGTCCTAACCGAGACAGTTACCACGAAAAAGGTGAGAATAGTCATCGACAGGAGCCGCGCCTGCATCGTGCTGAACCGGGTGGGGCTGTTCTTGGACAATGTGTACCAAGGAGAACGTTGACATCAGGGCATTTCCCTCTTTCCGATGGTTTTTTGTATTTTTGCCGAAATTATTCATAGAAAACGTTATCGATATGACGCAGAAAAAGAAGACCCGAGTGGCAATTGTGTTCTTGGCCATCCTCGTGGGATGCGGCCTCTTGACCTATTTGTTCTCCCAAAAGGGTGAATCAGCCGGCGTGCGGCCGACTGCCAGTTCCCGTTCCACGGCAGAGCCAACTCCCGATCTGCTGGAGATTCCCGTGCTGAAGGCGGACCGCCCCGAGCAGATCATCGCGCACAAGGGCTACACGGTCAGCTACAACTCCGACTGGTGCGTGCCCAATTGGGTGGCATACGAGCTGACCCGTGAGGAGGTGCGTGGCACGGTGCCCCGCGCCGTACACTTTGAACCCGACCCCGATGTGAAAGGCGTTTGCCCCACCTATCGCGACTACTCGAGGTCCAGCTATACCCGTGGCCATATGGCACCGGCGGGCGATATGAAATGGGATACCACCGCGATGCGTGAGTCGTTCTATCTCTCCAATGTATGCCCGCAGGACCACAACTTGAACGACGGCGACTGGAAGGTGTTGGAGGAGCAGGCCCGCTCGTGGGCTTATCGCTACGGGAGTGTCTATATCGCATGCGGTCCCATTATGTCGAACAATCCGGAGGTGATTGGACGCAATAATGTGGCCGTGCCCGATGCCTTCTACAAGGTGCTGCTGTGCAAGATCAACGGGCAATGGCAAGCCCTCGGTTTTGTGTTCGACAACAAGCCCGGACACCGTCAGCTCCACTATTATTGCCGAAGCATTGATGAGGTGGAGAACATCACCGGCATTGATTTCTTCCCCGCCCTGGATGATGAGATTGAAAACGCCATCGAGGCAAAGACCGATTTTTCGGCGTGGAGCAAGTGAGTTTATGATTTTCCAGACTATAGACCATAGACCGTTGATTGTAAATTGCACGTTTCTAACATAACAAATGATTATAGGATATAAAACTATCCTGAAGACGTTTTAATCCAATAGAAAAACCTCCGGAACAGCCTGTTGCAGCAAAAGATAACGCTGTGGTGCCAATTCCGAAGGTTTGAATGCGCAAAGAAACAAAAAAATCAATGCGTAAGTTTAACCTTCTTGAATAATTATTAGGGTATAGTTCACAACGGATTCGGGGAGATGTGACGATTTGTGTAAATATAATCTTGCGGTTTGATTTGGATTTTTATTATTTTTGCAACGTCAAAATTGACAATCGTTCTTTATTTGTAATAGTTCTTATAGGAGCGTATAACTTTCCTTGTCTTTTGAAATTTCCACGAACAAAAGCACAACAAGTAGTAAAGTTGTATCGCTCACGTGTATACGTGGGCTTTACTTTTTGTTGTGCAAGGTCGTGGAAAACCTCAAAAGGCGAAAAGTTGAGCCCGCGTTTCTTTTTTGTTAATATACACTCTCGGGGGGCTCGGAGAGCGCGTGAATAATGCCGCGAAAGTGCATATCGGAAATACAATGAGAAAAAAAACAGTTAAAGGGAACAACAATCTTTTGGTGATAATTGCTATAGCAATGTTTTTGCTTTCCGCTTGTAATAAGCCTATGCCAGAAGCTCGCTTTGGTTACAGGATTACGAATGGAAATAATTATGCAACTTGCCACTTGTATAACTACTCTTTAGAGTCTGACACTTATGAATGGACGATGTATTGTCCCGATGGATCTGTTGAGACTAGTTATTCATTTGAACCATTGTTCAGGTGCTATCAAGGTGGAACTTACAAAATCACCTTGATGGCAAAAAACAAGTACGGAACTGACCGTACCTCACAATACTTCAATATTAATTCAAATGGTGGCGGCAATGACAATCCCACAGCTTCCGCATACACGATTACGTGGTTGCGATTGGAGAAAATCCCAATGTTAGATTCCAACAACAGTTCTTGGGATACTGGTCTTTTCGGTGGTGGAGATCCCGATATTAAATTCCAAATCCAAAATTCAACCAACACAACGACATACTACACTAGTTCTGTAAAAAACGATGTTTCATCATCAGATTTTCCTGTATCATGGTACAATGTGAACACTACTTTAGAGATGGGGGTAGAGTACCGTATTCGATTTTTAGATGAGGATGGCGGCGTCGATTCTGATGATATTATGGCTAATTGTATTTGGAAACAAGCTGGATATTTTTATCCTGGCACTTCATCATACACCTGGTATTCTACAGATGGTACTATCAAGTTTACGGTAGGTTTGTCTTGGATTTATGGAAAAACCAATGGTTATGTAATCACTCAAAGTGTGTTGGACAATGAAGCAACAGAGGGGAGTAACATTCCCATTCACCCTCAACAATCAAACTAATAGATGAAAGCAGTGTTTTCTTGTGATAGATATTGGGATTGGCTATACACACATAAATCAAAGTTGAATTTATATAATTAATTTGTTTAGGATTATGGATCCGAAGATTGATTTTTCCGTTGACAAAACGAAAGTGGCTGTGGGCGACATAGTTGAAATAAAGTGGAAATGTTATGATGACGAAGGCTCAACAGAACTCACCATCGACAATGGCTTCCGACAACTTACAGAATCGGTCGGTTCATTTGGTTGTAAAAGAATCCGCATCAATCGGGCAAGTGCGAGAAAAGTGCAGATTACATTGGGGACAGTCATAAACGGCAAAAAATGCAGTAGAAGTATAAGTGTTGATGTACGAAACAAACGAAAATCTGCGGCTGGTGTCCTTCCTGCTGAAAACGACATTATGGAATTGGAGTATAATGAACAAGGAGAGGCCCCTTGGTGGAGAAACGTCATATTTTTTGTTGCCACTTTGTTAATCACTATCCCAATTCTTCCAGTTATTTACAAACTAATCCCCAATTTGAACTGGAATGGATGGGATAGACTTTTGGAGTTTTTCTTGCTGTTGTGTGCTGTTGGCGCCGTTTTGAGCATTAGACGGTGGTTTGATATTGTTGCCTTTGTTTTGATGTTAACGATTTTGACGATGGGGACAATAAAAGATAACGGTTACGGTTTTAGACAATTAGCCCAAGACTATGGTGTTTTCAAGTATGAACGTAAACACAATAGTAAAATCAAAACCAAACCGATTATTATCCCCAAAACGAAAGACAATAAGTATGAGGCGTATAACAATAAGATACGATTAGCCGCAGATTACAAGAATCCTGTAGTACGCAATTTTGCTGTTCAACAAACCACAGAAGAACCTTTCTCTACTTTTGGAAGTCAACAATACTCTGATGATTTAATGAATATAGTACACGCCTTCGCTGTATTTAAGGCAATTAACAGCAATTGGAAATATGTTCATGATCCCAACGGTTTTGAATACAATTCAAAAGCCAGCGAGACTATTCAAAATCGTTCAAATGGGAAATTCACAGGAGATTGTGATGATCACGCCATATTGATGGCAGCTTGTGTCCAAGCAGTCGGAGCTAAAGCGCGGATAGTCCTTTCAAGTGATCACGAAATATGTCATGCGTATCCAGAACTCTATTTAGGTTCTTATAATAATACCATAACGGCATTCTATTTTATTGAAAAGCTCTTCCCCGAATATAGAGGTTCGCAAGAATTCCATTACTATAAGGATGATAATGGGGACTATTGGCTGAATCTGGATTATACTGAACCTTATCCTGGTGGAAGATTCCTTCAAGACAGCATTATGTCCATCATTTATCTATAAACCGGATTTTGCAGTAATTATAACATCCCGTCAGGGATGAAAGCTTGGTAGGGGAATTGTTGTGCGGGAACATCCCGATGTCCCGTCAGGGACAACACCGCACCACCAATTGGGGAATCCCAATGTCTTGCCCCTGAAGGGGCCGTATGGGCACCGTGTGTTGCGTCCTCCCTACCAAGCTTCTGTCCCAACGGGACATAGAGATTGGGAATAGGGATTACGCCATTCATAGCGGCGGTCTTCTAACTTTTCGGCGTGGAGCAGGTCTCTAGACCATAGACTGTAGACCATAGACCGCAAGGTTCTAACATAACAAATGATCGAAAGGTCTCCGGTCTATAATCTCCGGTCTCAGTTCTTTTTCCTAATGCTTAAGAAATAAACGATAACGGTTGTTATCAATGCACCTGCGGTATAAAGCCACCAATAACCAAGCGTGTCGGACAAGGTTGGTTTCTCCGTATTTGTAAATAAGTCGGCTAAATAGCACGTCAGTACTAAAAATATCAACTCTACTACAAATAACCCAATGAATCCGAATACCTTTTTGGCTTTGCTTTGGGTAGGATTACTGTTGTTTTCTTCCATTTTTCAAATATTTTTTGTTTGAGATAAAAGCAATCCGCATTTTTTTATGCGGCAAAGATACAAAAAACAACATAAAAAAAACGCAGCCGTTTCCGACTGCGTTTCTGTTTCATTCGGCGTGTGCCGTTAATGTATAGTGTTATGGCGAGGCGGGATGCCTCGCCGGGGGTTTCGCTTAGTACAAGAAGCTCAGGAGGATACCGGCGGCCACTGCGCTGCCGATCACACCGGCCACGTTGGGACCCATAGCGTGCATCAGCAGGAAGTTGGTCTTGTCGTACTTCATACCTTCCACGTAGGAGACGCGGGCGCTGTCGGGCACGGCGGAGACGCCGGCGTTGCCGATGAGCGGGTTGATCTTGTTGCCCTCCTTGAGGAAGAGGTTGAAGAACTTCACGAAGAGCACACCGGTGGCGGTGGCAATCACGAAGGAGAAAGCGCCTAAGCAGAAGATGAGAATGGAGGCGGGTCTCAGGAAGTTGGTGGCCTGGGTGGAGGCGCCGACGGTGAGACCGATGAGGATAGTCACGATGTCGATGAGCGGACCGGAGGCGGTGTTGGCGAGACGTTTGGTGACGCCGCACTCTTTCAGCAGGTTGCCGAAGAAGAGCATACCCAACAGGGGCAGACCGGAAGGCACGAGGAAGGCGGTCAGCAGGATGCAGAGCAGCGGGAAGAGCACTTTCTCGCGGTGGCTGACGGCACGAGGCGGGCGCATACGGATGAGGCGCTCCTTGGGGGTGGTGAGCAGGCGCATAATGGGCGGTTGGATCACCGGCACGAGGGCCATATAAGAGTAGGCCGACACGGCGATGGCACCCATCAGGCTGGGAGCCAGCTTGGAGGAGATGAAGATGGCGGTGGGGCCGTCAGCGCCACCGATGATGCCGATGGCACCGGCTTCCATAGGCGTGAAGCCCAGAAGCAGGGAGATGGCGTAGGCGGCGAAGATGCCGAACTGGGCGGCCGCACCGATGAGGATAAGCTTGGGGTTCGATATCAAAGCCGAGAAATCGGTCATTGCCCCGATGCCAAGGAATATCAAGGGCGGGTAGAAGCCCTTGACCACGCCGAAATAGAGGTAGTTCAGCACGGCTCCGTTCTCGTAAACCCCGATCTGCAATCCGTCGGTGAAGGGTATGTTACCGAGGATGATGCCGAATCCGATGGGCACGAGCAACATCGGCTCAAATTCTTTCACAATACCGAGTGTGATGAAGAACAAGCCGATGAGAATCATTATGATGTGGCCCCACGTACAGTTTCCGAAACCGGAGTAACTGAAAAACTGGAGAAGGCCCTCTTTGAAAAATTCAAACATAGTTGCTTTTTAATTTTGTTGGTAATAGATGATTATCGGTTTATTCAAACACCACGAGGATGTCACCTTCCATCACGGAGTCGCTGCGGTGGACGCGCACCTCCTTGATGACACCGTCCTTTTCAGCGTCGATGTTGTTCTCCATCTTCATAGCTTCGAGGAGGAAGAGGCGTTGGCCGGCCTTGACGGCGTCGCCGGGTTTGCAGAAGACGTCGAGGATGGTGCCGGGCAGCGGCGACTTGAGGGTGGCGCCGGCAGCGGTGGCTGCGGCGGGGGCGTTCTTCACGTTGGCGGGAGCGGCGGCAGGAGCGCTCTTGGCGGCAGGGGCTGCCACTTTCACCACGGGTTTGACACGCGTCGTGATTTCAGTTTCCAGTTCTACTTTGTAGGGAGTGCCGTTCACTTCCACGTTCACGGTGTTGTCTTCAATGTCTCCCACTTCTACGGAATATTTGTTACCGTTGATTGTAAATTTATAGTTTTTCATATTGATGATGTCTTTTTTGATGAATTACTTGTTGATACGCGGGGCTTTTTTCATAACCAACTCCTTCTGGGCCCACGGGGAATAGTGGGCGGAAGGCATATGGATGGTGATGACTTCGCTCTCCTCGTCGTGCATACTGTTGAAGTGGAGATGGAGGGCAGCCGTGATGGCAGCAATCTCCTCACCCGTCTGCAGCACGATGTCATCGTCCTTCTTGCCATCCGTGGAGGCGGCCACAGCAGCGGTTTTGCCGCTCTTCTCGGCCTCTTTTCTGGCGGCACGGCGCGACATTGCTCCGAAGACCTTCAGCATCAGATAGATGAGGATAAGACAGGAAAACACCACCGACATAGCGATGATGGCCAGACCGATGCCGTACGGGTCCTCTTTCTTCAGCTTCTCCTCTTTGGAGGCCTTGATGGTGACCTCGTTAGAGGAACCCGGCGTGAAGTGGTCAAGGATGTGGGCGTTCTCGGTGATGCCGTCCTTGTCGTAACCAAAGACCAGGGCGGTGTCGCGGAGGGAGGCAGGGTAGTGCATAATGTCAATCAGCTCCTTGCCGTCGGAGGTGATGAGGGCCAAGTAATTCGTCTTGGAAGTGCGGACGTCGAAGTTGACGTGGAAGGTGCCGTACAGCGGCTCGCCATCCAGGAAGAAGATGACGAAAGAGCGCTGCGGCATAGCCGTGTGGATGTCAGATTTGGAGATACGGTACCAGTGGGACGGTATCTGGGCGCCTCTTTTGCCCATCGCGGAGAGGCCCGTGGTGTCGTCGGTGATGTAGCAGCCGGCGAGGTTGACCACATTGTAGGCGGGGTTGAACACCTCCACCCAGGGCACGCAGCGACCATACTCGTCCTGGTAGTTATCCACGTTTTTGATCATCATCTCGTTGAAGCGCAGGTCGTGGGTGGACTGTGCGAGCGCGCTGCCCATTACGACCGTTGCCAGCAACAAGAACAAGATTTTGTTGAAATATCTCATATTGTGTTCTGTTTTTGTGGTAATGGGTTATAATGGGAGGTTGTCGTGCTTCTTGGCCGGGTTCTCCAGACGCTTGTTCTTGAGTGACTCAAGGGCGCGGATGACTCTGAAACGCGTGTTGCGCGGCTCGATGACGTCGTCGATGTAGCCATACTGGGCAGCCACGTACGGGTTGGAGAACATCTTGCGGTACTCCTCCACGCGGTCGTTGAGGAACTGGGCCTTCTCTTCGGGGTTCTCGATTTTCTTCATCTGGGAGCCGTAGATGATTTCGGCTGCGCCGCTGCCACCCATAACGGCGATCTCGGCGGTGGGCCAAGCGTAGTTGATGTCACCACGCAGATGCTTGGAACTCATCACGCAGTAAGCGCCGCCGTAGTTCTTGCGCAGGATGACCGTGACTTTCGGGACGGTGCACTCGCCGTAAGCATAGAGCAGCTTGGCGCCGTGCAGGATGATGCCGCCGTACTCTTGGCCGGTGCCGGGCAGGAATCCGGGCACATCCACCAACGTCACGATGGGGATGTTGAAGGCGTCGCAGAAACGGACGAAACGGGCACCCTTGCGGGAAGCGTTGATGTCCAGCACGCCAGCCAGATACTTGGGCTGGTTGGCCACAATACCCACGGACATACCGTTGAAACGGGCGAAGCCGATGACGAGGTTCGGGGCGTACAGCGGCTGGATTTCCAGGAATTTGCCGTCGTCCACAATGCCGTTGATGACATCCTTCACGTCGTAAGGCATATTGGGATTGTCGGGGATGATGGAGTTCAGGCTGTCCTCCAGACGGTTGATGGGATCTTCGGTCGGCTCGTACGGGGGTTCCTCCATATTGTTGGAAGGGATGTAGCTGATGAGTTCACGCAGCATAGCGATGCCCTCTTCCTCGTTCTCCACGGCGAAGTGGGCCACGCCGGACTTCTTGGAGTGGACGCTGGCGCCGCCGAGGTCCTCGGTGGTGACGTCCTCGTTGGTGACCGTCTTGACCACCTTCGGGCCGGTGACGAACATATAGCTCGTGTTCTTGGTCATCATAATGAAGTCCGTCAAAGCGGGTGAATAAACCGCGCCGCCGGCGCAGGGACCGAAGATGGCGGAGATTTGCGGAATTACGCCGGAGGCGAGGATGTTGCGCTGGAAAATCTCAGCATAGCCGGCAAGGCTGTTCACACCCTCTTGGATACGGGCGCCACCGGAGTCGTTGAAGCCGATGACAGGGGCACCGACTTTCATAGCCTGGTCCATCACCTTGCAGATCTTCAAGGCGAACGTCTCGGAAAGGGAGCCGCCGAAGACCGTGAAGTCCTGGGAGAAAACATACACCAGGCGGCCGTTCACCGTGCCGTAGCCGGTGACCACACCGTCGGACAGGAATTTCTTCTTCTCCTGGCCGAAGTTGGTGCATCTGTGTTGGACGAACATATCGAACTCTTCGAAGCTGCCTTCGTCGAGGAACATCAGGATGCGCTCGCGCGCCGTGTATTTGCCCTTGGCGTGCTGCTTTTCGATTTGGTCCTGACCTCCTCCTAAACGAGCCTTCTCCCGCAGGGACAATAACTCGTTGATTTTATCTTGCATTGTCATAAGATGTTGTTATTTAATTATTTATATTATTATGAATTAGATATTTCACACCTATATAATAGGCCGCGAAATTACAAAAAAAAACGACAGGTTTGGAGTCTCTGTCGTTTTTATAACTATCAAAATTTTACTTTTATCCTATTTCTTCACAATCTTTCTGGTTTGGCCGTTGGCCTTGACCACATAGACCCCGGTGGGCAGGTCACCCAGGTTGATGGTGACGCTGACGTTGCCCTCGCCGTTGGCTTGCATCACGCATCTGCCGTAGATGTCGTGCACGGTGACGCGCTCCAGTCCGTGGCGCTCGTCATAGAGGGTGACGGTTCCTGTGGTGGGGTTGGGCCAGGCCTTGAGGAAAGCGGAAGAGGCGTCGGGCGTTTCAATGCCGCTGGGCCGCCAGCCGTTCATCACGGCCACGCCGCTGAGGTCGAAACCGGAGCTGTTCCACGGGGTCGGGTAGGGATCGTTGATGATGTGCCCGTACTGGTCGCGGGTGGCGTACTGCGGGTTGATGCAGCCCACCACGTCAATGAGTCTCACGTGCGTGATATTCTGGATGTTGAGGTCGGGGGCTCCGGCCAGCTGCGCCAGGTCGAAGGGCGTGCCCCAGCCCACACGGTGCTTGCCAGCCAGGTTGTCCACCTCCCGGGGATTTACCGCGCCGCCGTTGGTGATCTGGTTGTCGGTTTGCGTCAGTGAGGTGGCGGGGAAGCGCACATAATGCTCGCCGTCGGAACTTACCTCCACGAAGGCCATTTCCAAGAAACTGTCGTTCAACGAGTTCTCAAACACGGCAAAGTCGTAGCCGTCGCCGTCCTGGATGGGAATGCCGAAGGTGAGCACGGCCACGCCGTTGTCACCCAGACTGACCACACCATCCGTGGTGGACTCGGAAGAGGCGCCGATGCCGTCCGAGTCGGAGCCGTAGCTGGCATATGCGTTCTGGGTGGCGATGTCAGTATAGCCGCGCGTGATGACACATCCGGTAGCCCAGCCCAAAATGGCCGGGTCCTCAAACCAGATGGCCTGGCAGTCGTCGCTGCCCACCGGACCGTCGAAAAGGGTGTCGGGCAGAAGGATGTTGGGCTCTCCCACCGGTGTCACCGGGGTGGTCCACACATAGTTCCAGTTGCCGAGGTCGGTTGCGGCGCCGTCTTCACCGAATTTGACGTAGTCGTTGTGACTCAGGAAGAGGGAGTCGTAATATACCATCGACATTGCGCCGTTGACATTGAAGAGCCAGTAGTTGCTGGAGAGCGCCAGATTACAGGCGCCATCCTGGAAAAGGATGTCGGTGACAAGGCTGCCCGAGTGTGTGTAGGAAAACCGGTAGTCGGCGGCGGCAATGTCATCCATCATATCCTTGACGGTGACATTGCTGCCTGAGAAGCGGTAACCCCAGGCCAAAGCGGTGTCGGGATTGCTCCAGTTGGTAATGAAGACAACCTCGTTGCTGCCGGTGCCCACCCAGTACAGGATGTCGTTGGCGGAAATGGAAGCATCCTGAGCGACTGGGGGATTCGGGTTACTCACGGGTTCCACCGGGGTGGTCCACACATAACCCCAACTACCATCAGAAACGCCGCAACTCTCGTCACCCCACTTGATAACGTCATTGTTTTGGAGATAGTAGCCAGTATAGCCTACGTTGGCAGAGATGCTATTGACCAAATACCAGAAAAACATACCGTCCAGAGAGAGATTGTAGTTGTTGTCATTATAGTAAATGTCGTTCACAATGCCGCCAGAACCATTGTAGGAGAAACGGCTGTCGACGATGGCGATGTCGTCCATCATATCCTCCACGGTGACGTTGTTGCCCGTGAAACGGTATCCCCAGGCGAGGGCCTTTTGGGGATTGCACCAGTTTACGATTAATATCGCTTGGTTGTCGCCTGTGCCTACCCAATATTGGATGTTGTCGGGAGATATGGTGGCATCATTTTGCGCGAAAGTGAAACTTGCCAAACAAGCAATGGCTAAAATGCATAGAAGTTTTTTCATTTTTTAATGATATTGATGAATGATGTTTATGAATTCAGATGCGGG
This sequence comes from uncultured Bacteroidales bacterium, assembly GCA_900315705.1. Lineage (GTDB taxonomy): Bacteria > Bacteroidota > Bacteroidia > Bacteroidales > WCHB1-69 > F23-D06. The sequence continues at coordinate 22,666 of ONAB01000020.1, forward strand.
GTGTTGTTGAACACGATTTTGGAGGGGTTGATGCCTACCTCAAAGGTGAATTTCTTGCGGCCGTCCTGACCGAAGCAATAGACATCGCCGGTGACGGTGAAGTTGTGCGCGTCGGTAATATACACATCCCCGTTCAGCGGGTTCACCGTGATGGAGTAGGGCGTCTCGATGACTGTGCCGTCGGTGATGAAGTTCTCCTTGACAATCTCTCCCGTGCGTAGATCAAGCACCTTGATCCAAGAGTTGGAACTCGAAAAATCGTAAGAATAGACGTAGGCATAGTCGCCGGAAATGGCGAAGTTGAGCGCTGCGATGCCGAAGTCGGTCACCGAGAGGTCGGCCACATCGATCTTGAGCAGTTTGTAGGGCACGTTTATATAGTCGCCGCGCGAAACCAGGATTACATACCGGTCATCGTAATTGGCCACGACAGAGGGGTTTATGCCCACGGTGACGGTGTTGGTGACCGTGAAGGTGGCGAGATCGATGACGGAGACGGTGTTGTCGTAGTTGGGGTTGTCGAGGCCGCCGGAGTTGGACACATAGAGCTTGTGGTTGCAGACGCAGATGCCTTCGGGGTTGCGTCCGCAGCGCACGGTGCCGTCCACCTCCAACGTGGCGGTGTCGATGCGCACCACGTCGCCGTCAAAGCAGCTGACGTAGGCCTTGTTTTCATAAAAACAGATATAGCGAGGCTGCTTTCCGTCCAGATTGATGGATTTCAAGGATTTGGCGTTCTCGATATTCATCACCTCCACTCGGTTGGAGTTGTTGACCACGGCGTAGAGCTTGGAACCATAGCGCTGCAGGTCGTTGCCGGTGTCGCCTAATCCGCGGTGGTTGGCCTCCAGGAAGATGTCGTCCGTTATCGCGCCAGTCTCGCAATTGTAGTAGGTGATGGTGCTGTTGTTGTGCTGGAAAGTGCCCTCGTTCAGGATGTATAGACCGTCGGCGTGCGTGTCCACAGGAGGTGTTGGCGTGGGAGGCTGGGGACCCGGACAAGCAGTGAACAGAATCAGCGCCGTTGCAAGAATGGCGTAAATGGAGAATTTCTTTTCGTTTAAATGCATTTCCTCGGCATTTTTAGTTAGTATAATGCTTCGGAAAAAAGAGAATTGACCCATAGAATGGGCTGCAACCGGTCTTAACTCCCGAAGCGGTTTTCAAACGAAATGGTAGGTTTTCTGACTTGTCCCTCCTATGGCGTCTTCCCGTCTTGCGACAGTGACTTGGTTGCTATAGGAACGTAGGGGACTTACAGCAGCGGGTACTGTACAGGATTTGCACCTGTTTCCCTGCGGGTTTTTTCTGTTGAAAAACACCCTCCCATTTGGCGCGGCAAAAATAGTAAAAAAACGGAATGCATCCCATCCCGGTTTGTTTTTAGATAAAAAACACTCTTTTTTCAAGACAAATGGCAAAAGATTACCACTCCACAGCCAGTTTTACGTTGATGAGGCGGCCGGTGAGGAAGTTGGGCATCGGGTACTGCACGTTGTACAGGTCGGTGATCCAGATGAAGGAGGAGACGTTGGAGGTACCCAGTACGTTGAACACTTCCAGGTAGATGCCGGCGTTTTTGATGCTGCGGATGAAGGCCGACTTGTGGCGCATCCGGTCGCGGCTCTGCTCTAACAGCATAAACGAGAAGCCCATATCCACACGGCGGTACCAGGTGGTGCGGAACTGGCGCTGGTAGGCGGGGGCGTTGGGCGGGCCAAAGGGCAGGCCGGAGGCGAAGACAAAGTTGAGATGGACACGGAACTGCGGGTATCCAGGAATGTGGTCCTGGAAGAAGAGGTTGAAGGCCACACGCTGGTCGGTGGGACGCGGAATATAGCCTGGCTCGATGCGGTTGCCGTCAGTGTCGTAATAATAGTCGCCGATGATATCCTCCGCCGTCTTCATCAGTGAGACAGAGAACCAGGACTCCAGCCCTTTGATGAACTCGCCGCTGAGTTTCATATCCAGTCCGGTGGCGTAGCCCACGGCGTCGTTCTCGCCGCTGTAAAGGATGCGCACGTTGTCCACATTGTACGAAATCAGCTGGTCCATATACTTGTAGTAGGCCTCCGCCGTGAGTTTGAAGGGCCGCCGCCACATTTTGAAGTTGTACTCGGCCCCGGCCACAACCTGGAAGGAGCGTTGCGACTTGATGTTGTGGTTTAGGGTGCCGTCGCGGCGACGCATCTCGCGGTAGAAGGCGGGCTGGTAGTACATACCGGTTTTGATGTGGAAGATCCAGTCGTGCCGCCAACGCGGGTTGTAGGTGAAGGCCAGTCGCGGGGATACCGTGAATTCCTTGGGGTTGAAGGTCCAATAGTGGAAACGCAGTCCCGCGTTCAGTGTGTAGTGTGGCAGGGTGTCGTCGTCGATTTTCCAAACGTCCTGCACAAAACCGGTGATGCGGAAAGTGTTGAGGTCGTGGGTGCTCTTCAGTATATCTTCGTCGTTGAAGAGAAGGAGACGGGAGGGGTCGTCGAAGGGCACGATTTCTCCCGGGGTGGTGTTGATTATCGGCAGGGTGTAACCCGACGAGTCGCGCATCGTCCACTCGTCCACCAGGTCGTGGATGATCTCGTTCTGCACTTTCACTCCCCAGCTCAGCGTGTTGGAGTGGGGAAGTTTGTGATCGCCCAGCAGGTTGGCGGCGGAGACGACCGAGGTGAGATAGTTCCTGGCGTGCTCCAGATAGGTGCCGTAGGCGCGCACCGACACCTCCCGCGCGACGTTGCTGCCCAAATCAAGCTCCACATCGCTCAGGAAATACTGCCCCTGAATGTCGAAAGTCTCGCTCTCTTTGGCAAAGTAGGAGGAGAGAATCAACCGCAGCACGGAGTTGTCCGTGGGTTTGTAGGTGAAGGTGAGACCGCCAAGGTAATTCTGGTATTTGTCCACCTCCTGCCCGTCAAAGTAGATGCGCAGCTTCTTGAAGTCGCTGATGGTGCCGGTGATTTGGCTGCGGTAAGTGGGGATGTAGCGATAGCTGTTGATGGAAAAGTTGCCTAAAAAGCTGATGCTGAATTTTTTGGAGATATCCCAGTTCAGCAGCATCTGGGCATCGAAGAATCGTGGCTTGTAATCCACGATAGAGTCTATAGTTTTGAGCAACAGTGAGTTGTCTTTAAACCGAATACCGACGAGGAAGGAGAAACAGCTGTCAACCCGTCCTTCCGCGTGGGCAGAGGCGCCCATCAGGCTGCCCGACACTGAGCCGCCGTATTGCGTGGGGGTCTTGTATTGCACATCCAGTACCGACGACATCTTGTCGCCGTACTTGGCCTCGAAGCCGCCGGCGGAGAACAGCACGTTGCCGGTCAAATCGGTGTTGATGAAGCTCATTCCCTCCTGCTGCGCGCTGCGGATCAGGAAGGGCCTGTAAATCTGTATGTCGTTGACAAAGATGAGGTTCTCGTCGTAGTTGCCGCCACGCACGTTGTACTGCCAGCTCAACTCGTTGGAGGAGGAGGCGCCCGGGAGCATCTTGATGAGCGACTCCATACCGCCGCTGGCAGAGGGTAGCTGGAAACTCAGCTTGGGATCAACCCGGACGTACCCGTTTTCGGCACGGCCCTGGATGTTGACCTGCTCCAGACGCGTGCCCACAGTGGGCATCACCACCGTGATGTTTCTCGTCTCCTTGGTCTTCAAGTGCAGCACAATCACCGTATCTTTGTGACTGATTTGCTGGAAAAGCACCTGAATGTCGGTGTTTTCGGGCACGTTGATGACGAAATGCCCATAGTCGTTGGTGATAGTCTGCAGGTTCTGCCCCAGCACCTGGATAACCGCATTTTCGATAGGATAGCCCTCCTCGTCTTGCACGACGCCTTTGAGCACGGCTTTTTGCCCGTACACCATCTGGGTGAACAGTACAAACAGGAACAGTCCGAAAAACAGTCGTTTCTTCAAGATGCGGTTTTATTGTTGGACAACAAAGATAAATAGTTACGAAGAAAAATGATATTTATTGTACAATATCAAAAAAAAAGCTGCTGTAATATGCGTGATAACTACAGCAGCTTAAGGTTTTTGAAGGATAGAATACTACAAAATACCCTTTTCGGATGCTTCAACGAGGCATTTGTAGATGCCTTTCTTGTTGATGTTGCGCATACCGTGTGCGGACACCTTGAGCCAAATCCATTCATCTAATTCCGGAACATAGAATTTTTTGGTATGTAAGTTCGGATTGAATTTTCTCTTGGTCTTGTTGTTGGCGTGAGATACGTTGTTACCCACAACCGGTTTCTTTCCTGTAATTTGGCAAACTCGTGACATTTTTTCTCTATCTTTTTATGTTAATAATCCTTTTTTATTTTGGGCGGCAAAAGTACACTTTTTTTCCAAATACACAACTGCTTGTGAATAAAAAAAATGATATTTCTTTATTCTTCTAAAATACAGCGTATAGAACAGCCGTCATCCTTTCTTTCCCATACGCTTTTTGTCTCCTCGCAGAAGTGGTATAGGGTCAAGGTTTGTGCTTTTTCGGAGGAATTGTTGTTATAAGTTGACCAAAATCGCGTCTCTCCCAGCAGATTTTCGTAGCGTTGCTCTTTGCCATTGTAAAAACCGGCCGGCAGTGCGGTGAACCCGGTGCTGTTGTCGCCGCCGCTGCCGTTGATCCAATAGAGCGGCGAGCGCAGGGCTGGCGCCCCGTGAAGGGCCAGCTCCGCGAAATGGATGGAGTCGGGCAGGAACCAGCCTTCCGGACAGATGCCTTGGAAATGTCCGCCTGGGGTGGGCGTGCCCCCGTTGGCGGTGTCGATGGCCGCGTACCACGTGTACAGATGACCGAAGAGGTCCACGTTCCCCACACTGTCTGGATGCATATCGGAGTGGTATGACATCGGCACCACAATCTCGCGCCCGTCGCTGTAGTGCCGCGAGCGCAGGTTGACTTGTGTCCAGCAGTAACGGTCGATGCGCACCGAGGGATAATGATAGCCGTCATAGTCAATAGCCTCAGGACAAGGCCCGTACACGATGGGGTCCACCACCGGCGCCGGGATGACCTCCAGGATGTGGGTGACACTGCTGTCGCACCCGTTGAGTCCCGACAGGTGCGTGGTAATCGTATCGGCTTGGGTGAAGAGCAACCCGTCCCACAGATAGGGCAGTTCCTCCTCGTGGATGGTGTCGCGCAGGGTGTCGCTCCCGTTCGCGGCGTACATCGTGAGGGTGACGGTGTCGAGCAGCGCGCCCGGCATACAGCCTTGGTCTTCCAGTTGCGTCGCATAATAGCGGATGCCGCTCTTGACGACAGTTTCGTACAACGTGTCGGCACTTCCCGCGGGTCGGTCGGTGAAGACAACCGCGGTGATGCTGTCGCCATCTTGCCGTGTGATGGTGTAGGAGAAGGGGCCCGTGCCGTGCGGGGCGATGATGATAGGGACCGTCTCGCCCGCACAGACGGCTGTGTCGCGGCTGAGTTCCAAGTACGCCTGCGTGATGATCTCCAGCTGGATGCTGTCACGCAGCGGTCCGCAGCCCGTGCCCAGCACCTCTATGCGGTAGATGCCGTCGGGATGGCTCCCGGCCGGGATGTCCAGCACCGGATTCTGCAAGTGCGATTCAAACCCGTTGGGTCCCGTCCAATGATAGGTGACTTCGCCCAATGCGATGCCGTAGAAATGGCAGACGCCTCCCCCACATAGGGAGAGTTGGTTGAGGTGGTTCTCAGCCCATCCCTTCCGGATCTTCTCCAAGTCGCTGACCACGAAGTTGGTGATGAAGTGGGCATCGCAGGCGTCGGTCATCTCAATCGACAAGGCCTGGCCATAATGGATGGCCAGTGTGTCAAAGTCGCCGATATGGTTCTGTCCGAGGATGTTGCCTGTGCCGTTCGGGGCGTCATAGACAGTGTAAGTGTAGGGCAGGGTGCCGTTCTTGCCCCGCGCGTGCACGAAGCCCATCGTGTCGCGGTCGTTGCAGACGTAGGATATCAGATAGTCGAACTCGATGGTCTCCCCGCCCCATACCACAAGGGTGTCCTTGATGAAACAGGGACTGCTGGCCGGCAGCTGGCTGTAGTTTTCTGGTAATGCGTACATACTGAGGATATAGGTGCCGGGGACTCCGATATACATCGGTTCCCCCTCGCGTACCGAGTTGGCAGAGTGGATGATGGTGTCTTCGGTGTGAATTTGGAAAAAGGTGTTCATCGGCACTCCGTCAAGTTGGAACTGCCCTGCAAGAGGGACGATTTCCAGCTGTGAGCATCGGTTCGTGAACGTGTATTTCGGGTCCTCTGTGATGACGGGCGGTTCGGGGAAAAGGACCTCCTGCACAAGGGTGTCGTTGGGCTGGTCGCAGGCATGCACGACCACCCACGTGTAGGTGCCCGACGGCAGGTGATCGCATCGAACCCGGATTCCGGCAGTTATAAAGCCGTTGAGGTAGTCGTGTTCGCCATATTCTATCAAAGCAGGATTGCTGGGGTGCAGTTTTTCCACTTTGTAATGACCCACCGTGTCAATGTAAGCCTTGAAATTGTAATAATTGGTGTCAGGACTGCCGACCAAATAGAGAGTGTCGCCGAAATAAGTGTACACATTTTGCCCGAAAGTGGAGTCCAAAAGTATGATATTGGTCATTTGTTCTATGCCGATAACACGGTCCAAATCGTCGCACAGATTCGATTCAGACTCCAGGGGCGCCCATTCGTAGAAATCGTCGCGCGCTGACGAGGTGGACGTTCCCGCATCGTGTTGCGTCACATACATTTCGGAGTGTATAGGACACCCTTTGGCATCCTGAATCTCTACCACAAGACTGTCTCCATCCAAAGTGCTGTCTATATCGTGTTGCAATTGCCAGTTGTAAACGAGGTTGCTGTATATTGTGTCCAGCACCATTTGACGGCTGAGGTCCGTCACAACGCAGGTGACAGGCAGTGTGATATAGGAATGTCGTTTCATTCCCTCATCTACGTTCGTGATGCTCCCGGGCGAGGTGTAATATGTCGCTACAGCGCAGGCCGTGCTGTCGTAAGGTTCGGTGCAGAAGGTGTAATAATGGCGGTAGGTCCGAAATTTCACGAATCTGCGTATTAGTTCTTCCCCGAAGTGATATTTGCAGAGATCATAATAATTGGGTTCAACTTTGACCCTGGAGGTATGGTATGTGGTGTTCCTTGTGATGTTGCCCTGAGGATAAAGTACGAAGTCATAGTTCAGCACTGTGTCAGGGCAGGGGAGATGGCGCAGCTGGAGCTGGATGGTGTCGAACCAGGCTTCACAATAGCTGGATATGCGGGCCATCGTGTCGTGGAGAAAGACCGTGCCGTTGTCGGGCGGGATGACCACCCTCCATTCCGTCGTGTCACGCTCCGCATCCGGGGTGGGGTTGATGAAGCGGTATTCGTAGGTGGGTTTGCTGCCCGATATATAATAATAGTATTCGTCGTTGTGGTCGCCCGAAGTGGAGAGATGGAAGATCTCCTTGAAGGTCACAATGTTGTAGGTGTAGGGGTCGCCTGAACTGTTGCGCAGCAGATGTCGGCTCGGGCTGGTGTCATATCGGACTTTCGGAACAGAAACGAAAACCGCGGGCGTGTAGTATCCGCAGCCATCGTGGCAAAGCAACTTGTAGTCGCCAATATCCAGACTGTCAATGGTGTAGTAGTGCTTGTAGTCGAATCGGTTGGGGTTGTCGCCCGAATGCTGGCAGGAGTCAAAGACGACGCTGCGTACAAGGAAAGTGTCGTGGGGCGTGCAACGCCAGATGTCCACTGTGTAAGGGAAGGTTCCCTCCTCAAGGCGCACCTGCACCTGGCCGGTCGGCTGGCATACAAACGAGGGCACGATACCGTATGGCCTGTCGAAGGTGAAGAGATTGTAAATCATCCTGGAAGTCGGGATGGAGTAGCGGCTTTCCACCTCGACACTCTCTATGGAATCGCCGATGATGGTGTAGGCCCCCACGCCCGACAGTCCCGTGGCGCACAATGCCTCCACTTTGACTTTGTAATGGCCTGGTCGCAACTGCATTACAAATGGGTTCGAGGTCTCCACAATGGAGTCCAGCCCGTGGTCCAGCGGGATGAACGAGTAGCGGATCTGCTCCAATGCCTCTCCAGTGGTGTCCGACAAAGTGCAGTAGATGGCTCCGTCAGCCTGACAGTAAGCTGGCGAGGAGGTGGCGGACAAGGTGATGGAACACCCTGATTGGGCGTAAGTTACGGTTGCCGAAATCCAAATTAAAGAAATAATTGTTAAAATGGACTTGCATAAAAAAAGGAGCCCTGAGGCTCCCTTTTTCACGTCGGAATTGTAAATGAATCGTGTCTTTCTTTTCATTTTTCTTTTTGTTAAAGATTTGATATTTAAGTAAATGATATATATTTATCCGTAGATGAGGATGAATAATGCCATCTCTTTTTTTGAGATGCAAAAATACAAAAATATTAATTAGATTAACAAAAATAAAAAGAAAAATTTATAATAGATTAAATATAATAATTAATTGTTAAAAGGGGGGTCTGATTCCCCGTCAGGGGATTCATTTGACAGTATGTACGGTGGCGGTTCATAGATAATAATGGCTGAAATAAAACACATTTAAAACTGTCCGAAAAAGGGGATGATTACATTTAGAAATCATTTTCCATTTTCAGATTTTCTAATTGTTCAAGGAAGGCAGGATGATGTATTAAAAAAGACCTGTTGAATTGGATAGAGAAGCTATTATCATTTTCCAACAAAAAAGAGCCATCCCAGTCATATCCATAAATGATTGGATCGTCCGAGCAAAGACTAGAATAAGCAAGGAAAATGGGGATTTTTATGGGAATTGTATCCATTTGTATAAATTCAACAATATTATCGCTCAAAGCTGAAACTTGTTTTATTCCCTCGACTGACAATAAAACGGTTATTGTATAGCGCTCATTGTTTGAATTAAAAAAAGTTTGAATGTCTACAATGAATTTTTTTGCCAGAACATAGCTAGAACCTGTGACGTTTTGAGAATCTGTACGAATGGTATCATAATTTTGGGCAACACAAATACTACTGAGGAAACAAAAACTCAAAGCAAGCATAATCTTTATCATTTCCATATAGAAATTCATTTAGTATTTGATATACATTTTGATATTGACAATTGATCAAAAGTGTGCAATAGAGGACGATAACAATTATTGGATTTTTAATGCCTCATCTGAAAAAATATAAATATTATTAGTTAATTATTTATGCGATTATAATAACCAGATTCACCCCCAATTCCAATAACATCACCGTATCCAATCAAATTGCTGCTTTTTAAAGGAACAACCATCGGTTTTCTGGAATATCCATTTTTTGTATATACATAAACATTGTTGTTGTTATCAGTTCCATAGTAAACGACAGCATGTGAAGAGCTTCCAATTGCGCCAGTTGTTCTGCTAATACAACCATTTTTGGCATATTTATCATACTTACTATTCATATATAGCGTTTTAGACTCAAATCGAATTATTGTTTTGCCAAACTGAGCCTCAGACCCATCCACACTCTCAAAGTAACTGGACAAATAACTATCGAATATATTAGCACAGGGTATATCACAGCCATTTTCTATTGGTAATCCCAATACCCCATAATAGGAGCTCCCCCAACAATTATAATAATCATCTTTTGCATTACTGAAAGATTTAATACTGCGAGTGAATACATTATCAAGTATGACCTTACTTCCAGCTTTAATATTTTCATTAGAATTATACCCTTGCTCAGAGAGTAGAGAACCTGCTTCGTCTATTGAACAATGCAAAAAGTCAGCTAGACTTTCCTTGTTATCACCCTCCTCAGCAAAAAGATTACCTTCTATGTCGGGTTTCCAAACTTCCTCCCCATTCGGATCCACCAACTTCACCGGGTTATTCGCGCAATACGTATAAGGCGACAATGATGGATATTTGTCACTCATCGGATCGACGCTGAGCCAGATGCTCAAATCGGAGGAATAATATCTTGAACCAAAGTAAGATAAGCCCGTTTCCGTGTCGCGTTCTTTGGCGGAGAAGGTGTGAGAGGAGTGGAGAGTGGAAAGTGGAGAGTGGAGAGTTGTTGTAGCGTCGGCACATTGTGGCGGCGGTGCTGTAAAGACAGTGTGTCCATAGTCTTCCCATCGTGGCGGCGTTGTGGCGGAAATGTTTCCGACCTCAAAAGTACAAAAAAAGCCAATTGCATTTATGTATCATCGTCCGATTTCTGGTGACAATCCACTGATTCAGAAATATTTGCGATACAAGTACACTCAAAAGAAAAGAGCCTTCCGCTCTCTGCGCAGATCGGCTTCTATGCGGTCGCCCGTTTTTTTTCCTACCTACCCAGCAAGTTCGTGGGTGGATTGCCACCTGTGGTATTGCTTCCTCATTTGAGCGGAAACGGACTTTCCGCTCAAGCGGTAAGTTGGTTGAATCGTCAATCTATTCGTGATGATTCTTCTTATTGTACTGCTCCATCATCTCCCCAATGTGATTAAACTCCTTTACCTTCCCTCTTTCAAATCACGTGTATTCAACTGTTTCTTCGTGTGATTGACGAACGGATGCATATTGTGCTACTCATCGTAATGCTTCGAGGGGTTACGATAATGCTCCATAACTTCTTGATAACGTTTTTGCAGACGCTCATCCTGTGTCATATTCAAGTCAACGTCTAATCGGTAATATACTTGCTATTACAATTCTTGAGTATAGTATCAATGGTGATGTTATTTAAACCTAAATCAGAAAGTACACAACAAATAATCAGACGTCGTACTTTTTGTGTCAAATCATGGAGTTTAAAGCCATCAAGAATATGCTGTTTTCTTTCCCTTGGCATAAAGTGAGCATAATAGTCTCTTGAATCCACAAGTTCTTCAACATTGATATTATCCTTCTGTATGCATGATATATCAGAAAACTTATCTAAAACAGCCTTCATGCGATTTGTAATACTACCCTTGTATTTCGATCGAATGCAGTACCCGTCAAGAGCTCTTGCCAGAATTAGGAAATCCATGTTGCTAAACACTCTTTTCTTTTCCAAGCTATCAACAAGATTATTTCTTACAGGATACATATCATTCACGTCCGCATACCAAGACCTCATTATCTCACCGAACCTATCCTTTATTGCATCATATCTCAAAAGGAATCTTATAGGATCCACCTTTTCTGTGTCTTTTCCTCTCCAATGACTTGAAAAGAAATAAATGGCATGCAGATACTTTTCCCCATTGCCAAGCTCCTGATAATAGTCTTCATCATAAATTGTTATTTCAGAAGCCTCAACTACCCTCATAGTCGCTATTGAAAGAAATTCTTCAAACTTATATAAATGCGACAGCAGCTTATTAAAAGAGACCTTATCACTTCTTGATATCTCCAACCATGATGTCTGACCTATCTCATTACTAAGCATGGCAGGATCACCGCCCAGACTTGCTCCAGCCTTTAACTGAATTTTGTAACCATCATGCAAATCAACATCTGCCAAGGTTTTTCCTCCAAACAAAGACTCAAAAGAAAGGCTGATAATCTGTCCATTGTGCCCTTTGTTTTCCTGAAATATTTCTCTTAGCACCCCGGGATGGCACCAGTAAGATAACTCAGGGAAATGTATTGCCATCCTGAAACCACCTTCGTCATCCAATCCAGTATAATGCCGCCCGATGAAACAACACATACAATTGTATCTGATTACTGGAAAGAAACTGGACAAATTCACGCTTCCTGATGGATGACACTTTAAAAGCGTAACCTTCTTGGCGTTCTCTAAAGCACCATGAATCACAATTTCCTCGGACTTGTTCAAAAAAGCCACAACAGCATCATTCTCTTTATCAAAAGTTCCTATCAGTTCAAGGACAATGCTCTCTCCTGGCTTATACGTAAGCACGCCAGCCACCTTATTATCGGGGTTATTAGGTTTCCACCAATACCCTTTATGTTCAAATGGTTCGCTAAGCTTCATCTTCTTCCTCTACATCATACAATGTCCACCGATGACTGGGGGTTCTTCCAGGCATCATAAAACTCTCTTCTATTTTTTGGCTCTGCTCACCATATTGTTTTAGCTTGCCTATCTCAAGAACAGCCCAGTTGCTCACTTCCGGGTTAGTATGTTTTGTCAGTGGTTCTATCAATCCCGCCCTATCATTGTAAATGCTTGCTGGGCCTGAAAAAGTCCCCAATTTATCACTCAAAGCAGTCCTAACCAGCTTATCACTTCCGTAATTATCCAACAGCATCATTACTGGTTCCGACAAGGTATCGCCTTCGGTCAACGGGGCCAAAGCCATTAACATATATGATCCTTCTGGATAAACCTTGCACCAGTCTATCAACATTGTCAAGTTCTCTTTCTTGAAAATCAATGCAGGGAACGGATTATGTATGGTGCTGAATCCAAAGGCATAATAGAATTTAACAAAATTCTCATCCCCATCCTTTGCAGACATTAGAGCGGCCATCTCTGTCCAGGTGATTTCAAAATACTTTTCAAACATCACTTGTAGCACTTGCTCTACCTCATACCGCAAAGAGATTTGTTCTGGAGAGATGACATGATTGAAAATTCCTTTTACTAATGCTTGAGCTAACTCTTTCCGTTCGCCATTAGAGAGCAGTGTAACCAATATGTGTGAATAATATGAGTACACTACTAGGGTTGTCACATCATCTGCCCTCTTTATCATTTCCTTTTCAAACAGTTCATCCATCTCTGGATGCTTGTTATTGCTGCTCAAATACTGCGACATTGCCATGTGTAAGGCAACAACAAACGAATCAGGCAGAGAAATAACCTTGGCTAACAAACCCACAGCCTCCGGCGTTGATAGTCTGTCTATGCGAACATAATTCCAATAAGTGATAAACATACTACAATCCACGACCTTCTGCTCTACTAACTCAAAGAGTTTATCCACGTATGGATGATCAAAGTTATAGTTCCTGACTGCAACCAATGAGAACATTAGCCATTGCTTCCCCTTCTCATAGACAACCTCTACTATTCTGGCAAAAACCTCCTCGCTAACTTCTTTCACATAATATACGAAAATGCTGTTAGCTCTTTCTTCCAATAAATCGATAGAGTCCGAGGCAAACGTCAGTTGCTCTTCAGGTGTATTCAAAGATGCAAGTTTAATTGCAAAAGTATGCGGCAAGAAGGTTTGTGTCTGGTATATGTCTTTTAGGAGCTCTTTATTATATAGGTTCTGGCTTGCCATTTCTTCTGCCAGAACTTCATATTTCCTATTTACAATCTCACTATGCTCTTTGTCTGACAGTCCCAAATAGTCATTACACTCATAGCTTTCCACTTGGGCAAACCGAGAAACGAAGTCCGTTTTACTTAATTTTGCAATCAACTGCTCTACTCTCTGCAAATGCTGAGCATACACTCGCGTTTCATCATCTTTTCTCGCAAAATGTAAAACATGCAGCAGGTCATCCCATTCATAGTTGAGCATCTCCGCCACATTTTCTACCCTTGGCATAATGAGGTCAAACAGCCCAAAAGAATTTAAAGCACGGAAGTTTGATGCCATCATTTTTATACAAGCATCGCTATAATCTGTTTTACTATCTATTTCACTTTGTAACAAATCAAGACAACCCGTAATATAGGGTTCAACCTCCTTCAAATCATATGGGTCATAGAATGTATACGTCTTGTGACCAATAATAACATCCCCTCCAAAGCGTATGAAGTTTGTAGTCCAAAGGGCCCTGTCTAATGCTTTCATCAAAAGGGGCTTTTCTTCCTGACTATTTATCTCAGCCTTTAGAAAGTCCAATCTGGTATTCAAAGGAACGGATGTGGCAGGGAGCCTTACAGGGAATAATGAAATAAACTGCCCTGTAGCATTATTTGATATATGCTCCACTTCCGAACATCCCAGTCTTAACATTAATTTGGCTGCTTTCTCAAAGGTTTCCGGCTTATAACATAGCTTCTCTAACGTCCACACTAGTTCCCTGCGGCCATCTCTGATTTTCTTCAGTTCATCTAAACCCAAACCTCCCAGCGTATGAAAAAGACTGTCACACACAAAGTCTGGTTCTATTTCCACTAAAGAGCGGTATATTTTTGAGCCTACCTCTGTGTTCAGGAACTCCAATTTTGTTAACAGCTTTCCTGGTTGCAGCAGCTCTTTTATTAAATCCGACACTTTCTCATTATCCACCGCATCTTTTATTTTGTCAAAGAAAGGGGGTACAAGATTATCGGCCAAACCACTTTCCCTTAAAGTAAGGATAATGCTCTCCACCTGGGTGGCCGTACATTTTGCAAACCACTCATCATTCAGCATCTTGGAAATAGCAGGTGAGCGGAAACGGACATATACACCTACTCTTTGCATCAGCCCCCTATTAAGGTATAGCCTAATCAGAGCATCAAACTTGTTAACCAGAACTGTACCGTCATGATTCAGGCCTGTAATGTTCTTATTAAGCGCTATAGTTACTATTTCCTTGTGAGCATCACCCTCATATCCAATACTTGAAAATAATGATAGAGTCTCCGCAATAATCCTTTCGTCGCTCCCATTAGGGGCAGACAACAGATTTGATACAAGTTTTTGGTTACTGAAATCACGAATGTCGCCTGTATTCTCAATACCTTCAATAGCCTGTACAGTCATTAATGGATTCCCGCTGGCAAACTCTTTAATCTTGGTGCTTACTTCATCCTGTTTACCATACAGACGGGCTATAATACCATCCACAACGTCCTCATAAGCATCATTAAACCTGGTCACATTATATCCAATTCCTTGTGTTTCTGCCGGATTATCAAATAAAGAATATAACCTGTTTCGGGCTTTTTTACGATAATACAATCTTAGAATCTTTTCGAACAGAATCTCATCACAGTTGTCCAGTATTAGAACAGCCGCAACTTGTTTTTCAAAAATCTTTGAACTGGTTTCTATAACATCTGGCTCTTGGGATATTTGACAGTCGCAATACAATTTAGGCACATCATCCTGTTCGGCTAATATCGTTTCAAGTACCAATCTTGTTTTCCCAATACCATTCAACCCTAAGACCCTCAGAACACCTTTATTGTCTGAAATAGCCTTTTTTATGTTTCTGAGATTGTCATTAAAAACGAATTTCTTCTTAAAACCAAGTTCTTTCGTTACCTGCTCACAGTCTTCATACGGCAACAGTTCATCATGGATATGCTTCAAAGCTGCCTTTGCGGACTTACTGATAGCCACCTTCAGGTCTTCTATAAGTTCCTTTTCAACTTTTTCAGCCTCAGGTGCATTTTGAGCTGCAAGGCAAAACGTGATGGGGTAACGTTTATGTCGTATATCTACAGGTCGCAAATAATCATTTTCGCACACATCACCAAACACTGTGTTTGCCACATGAATCACCTGTTCATGACGAAGGTGTCCATCTGCTCTTCCCAACTCATACATCACATTTTCGTTGGGTCGTTCTCTCAAGTCTGGCTTCTGGTTTGCCCATCTCTGAACCTTGTTAAACTTCTTATCTATGGATATATCTGCAATGAAGATATGGCACTCGTCATTCCTTTTCAAGCACGTGACAATCATATCCGGAGTACCAGGTTCGCCTCCAGTACCCTGCTTAACCTTAAAAACCACGTCTTTAAGATCACCTCTTCCCTGTACTGCATTTGCGGCCTTTTGGATACAAGACAATATAAACTCTTTGTTGTTGAGTTTATCAGTCTTTGAAGACAACTGCCAAGAAAAAAATATATTAAGTACGTTTTTCATAAACTATAGAGTTTACATACCAGTACGGCTTGATACATTAATAAACTACTATTGACACCATGGGTATTTTATTTTGACTACACCTTCTTCAGCTAATACCTGCTCAGCCACTTTGATTCTTTGTTTAGCGGCCTCAACAATATTGAGTTTCAAGTCTATCATCTGTCGGTAATACTCCATATCGCCTACTTCTCTTCTTTTTTTCTCATATATTTGAATATCACCTTGCTTGTCCTTGATAATTCTTTTACTGCTGTCAATTACACCCAGTGCTTGGTTGACGGAATCGCCCTTCCATTTATTCTTGAAAGCCTCTACATCATAAAGATATTGACAATGCTCTTTCTCTAACCTCCACAAGTCAAAATAGTCCGTCTGCCTCATGAGTTCCAAAGCACAATCTCCATTAGATGGGTTGGCCTCAATAAAAGCCTCCAACTGATTCAAAGAGACAATATCCTCTTTGGGGAACTTCCTGTTTAGTGAGATAAGAAATTTATAGATAGATTCAAATTGCACTTGGGTAACATCATAGCTTTTTGCAAAGTCTATATCCTCTTGTGTTGCTTCAAGCAAAATGTTGTCTATAGAGTACAGAAGTTTTGATTTGTGTATGTCCTCCGGAGAACATAGTTCGTAATTCTCTACAAGGTCAAGGCAAACGTAATCATAACACTGCGCCACATATTTAGCGCACATCTGTCGGTTCTCGTTTGGTACCACTTTTTTCCCATTTTTCATCGCTATTAGAGCCTTTGTGTCGTATAATGTTCCCACAAATGTCCTAGCATAAGTTATCAAGTCCCGTATTCTCCAGTCATTTCTGTATTCGTCCTTAAGCCTCATTATACACGCGGCCTCATCTTCTTCCAATAATATGCGACTGGGATTCTTTGTGATAACAATACTCGATGCATGTAAGATAGAATCATACCAGTAAAGCATAGCATGAGAGAACTGGCTCTTAGTACGCTTTTGTATCTCTCTACTTCTTTTGTCATTGTACCCTACAAGGATAATATCTCCCGGCAATAGAAAACCGACATTTATTTTATATAACATTGTTATGTATATTACACAGTATGATTAATCGTTTCTCTTCCTCCCCATTGCGACAAAAACACCCACTCTCAAAAGCCCAAAGCCCTTTCAGAAACCCTTTCTTTTCTGCGTCACATCCGTTTTCTTTCCTCCTCCATCGGCTCATACACCCCGTCTTTAGCCCCCAAAAATCACTGTTCCACTCCCAAGACACCTCAATCAATGCCACTGCCCAGTTCCCTTTCTTGCAAGCCAGTCCCATCCGCGGGTGTCTTTAGCATTCTCAAGGGAACTGTTTCGATGTTGTCAGGGATAAGACCGACTATTCCTCCACGTTCTCAATATGGAGGAATAGGGGACGGTGTATCACAACCTCCTGAAAACCAAATCCTTCCAAACTCAGAGGGCTATATATGGATTCCCCCTTGCTTTGCGGACATTTATCGTTGCAAAGCTACAGAAAATTTTAATTTCTTTCTGTCAAAAAATCTTAAAATGTTTTTAGCGTTGGCATCCACCCAATCGAGTAAGATGTTTACACTAATCGGAGATGTTCACCTCTTTTCGTCCGACATAGAGAAAACTCTGCAATAATTTTTCCCGTTTTCTTTTTCATCAGGTGTACCACGGTGAACTGGCTTGACAAATCCATAAATCGTAACGAAGTCCGATTCTTCGACCTCGCTGTCGAATTTGGGGGTGATGAATGCATTGTGTTTTTTTGGTGGGCGTGATTTATCTAAGACACGCCGAAAGTCTGCGACATTGCACAAGACTTATTTTTCAGATGACGGTTCAAGAAACTTGTCTTTTACTTTTTTTCCACAGCCTACTTTCCCGTTACAACATTCCCCACTTTTTGAATAGGGTCAACGACATTTCCTCCCTACGAGGTGTTGACCAAATGGTGTCCGCCGTCAATCATACAGTGCGGAAATTTTTTTTAGAAAAAACGGAAATTATTCAATAAATATGGAAATAATTTTGCTTGTATTAGAAATTTTTGTATTTTTGCAGAAATTTTCAAAACTGTATGGATTCGAATTTTGTTATTATTCAGGCACTTTGCCGTTCGGCCCTGGCTTCTACTAGAGAAATGACAGAGCATCAAATGGAGCGTCTTATAGATAACTATAGGAAGAATGGCAAGGATAAGGAGGCAAAATCGTTGGAAGGTATCTTGATTCAGGCGCGCAAGATGCAGCCAATGGAGCCGCTGAACTTTGTTATTTCCTCCATGGAAGGCGATATCTTGACTAAAAACACAACGATACCTGTTGACAAGGAGACAGCAACACCAATTCTGGAAATTATTTTTCAAGATGATTTGGAACAAGAGGAGCCTATTTTCAACGATTCCATAAAGATGGCGGTTGATGCTATCGTGAACGAATGGAGAAACTATGACAAATTGGTTCAACTCAAGGCTTCTCCATCAAGGTCTTGTTTGATTTATGGTGATCCAGGCACAGGTAAAACAATGCTTGCCAAATGGATTGCAAAATCAGTTGGGCTTCCAGTTGTTCTGGCCAAGCTTGATGGTATTATTTCATCATTTCTTGGTACCAGTTCCAGAAACATTGCAAACCTTTTCCGCTTTGCCAATAGACATAAGTGCATTTTGCTGTTAGATGAGTTTGATGCATTGGCTAAACTACGAGACGACCCTCAAGAAATCGGTGAAGTGAAGAGAATTGTCAACACTTTGCTCCAAAATCTTGATGTACGCTCGGAAAAGGGATTTACAATCGGGATTACGAATCATGAGAAACTGTTAGACCCGGCTGTATGGAGAAGATTTGATGTACAAATAGATATACCACATCCCAGTCCCTTGGTTCGGGAAAAGATGCTTGCAAAATTCATTTTTCCGCTTGAATATTCACAACCTGAGTTGAAGTTTATAAGCTGGTGTATGAATGATGCCACAGGTGCTGATTTACGTAAACTCAGCGATTGGCTTAAAAGAGTACACATACTCGAAGAATCAGAAATCCATAATTTGCCCACATTGATGAGTCTTTTTGCAACAATGAATATGGGTAGAGTGCCGAAGAGAATCATAGAACTACTGAACGGTGACTTGGCAGATTTATGCAAAGAACTTACCAGTAATGAATTCCTTCAACTGAAACAAAAGGACATTGCGGCTTTGTTCGAAATGTCTCCGTCAACTTTAAGTAAACTCATCTCAAAAAACAATAAAAATGGCAGATAATCAGATACAGTTTGTTCTTAATCCCAGATCCTTCATCGGGGATAAAGATTTGGTTAATGGATTTGGCCCGAACAAGGACTACTATGTCGGCAAAGACAACGAGTTTGTTGCCCACAAGGGAAATCTTGTTCAAGGATTGGTATCTATAGGTGTGGCCAGCCGAAGTAATCCATATTCTAGAGTTGCTTATGCCAAGGTGAAGATGCGTAGCGATGCTATTGCAAAGACTCATCGTCCAACAAAGTCGATCTTTACTGTGAATAAGAGGAGTTATGTGGTAGGTGGAGCTGGTGTTGGCGAACTTCTTGTAGAAATGCATCCTGGATCAATAGAAAAAACAGTGCAGGCTATCAATAGGGCAGAGAATGTGACGCGAGAGAAGCCATCAAGAGCAAGATCGGAAGTTGGAGGTATACAGTCCATACAACTCTATTCTTCAGAGGATAGGGTGCCGTTTACCCTAGCTGAAGTGTCGGCTTGGAAGGAAGAAGGTCTCGTTTCTAATGGCTATTATGTTAACATATTCCGTCCTCTATATGCGCTTTTCGAACCGATGCAATTGTCAGAAGATTTCAGAAACCTACTTCAATCTTTTAAAGATCATTTGGATTCTTTCCCTTATGTGAGCTACAAGGAACTTATGACTTCAGGACGAGGTGGGCAGGTGTTTGTGCATATTGAATCGGACACCGAGGACGATTATGCGGTTAAGAATGCCGAATTGCTGGATTTCCTGTCCGGACATCCATTAGTAAGAAAAGTTTCTGCAGCTCCTTCGATATCATCGTTTACTTCTTCAGAAGGAATAGGGTTGGATGTGGATGTTGCAGCCCCGAATGATATTTCAATGTTTCCAATTGTAGGAGTCATAGACAATGGTATATCAGAAATTTTTGATGGATGGAAGGTCTATGAATGGTCGGAATTGCCTGATGATTTTAGAGTGGAAGACCACGGAAGCAAGGTGGCTGGGCTGCTGGTTAAGGGTAACAGCCTGAATGGCGAGGACCTTGTGCCCGAAAAGGATGGCTGCAGATTGGCAGATTTATGTGTGATTCCTTCAGATGGCAAATGGAAAGAAGTTTATCCACTAGGTGCGGAGAATTTTTTTGAGTCACTGATGAGTGCTGTGGAAGAGGCGAAGGAAAAATCTGGTGCAAGAATATTCAATATAAGTGTAAACCAAAAGGGAAGAATCCCCTCTGAAGGGTGGTATAGTGTGGCAGCCAAGAAATTTGATGAAATAGCTGATATGTTGGATGTACAGTTTGTCATATCGGCAGGAAATCTTCCCATAGACCAGTTGCGTGGTGAATGGATTCCAGCTGATCCTGAACAGAATATTGGCAGTTTGCTTCCAGAGCATTTAGCGCTTCCTCCGGCTGAGAGCCTCAGGGGTATAAGTGTGATGGCTCTTAATCCTAATGATCAATCTCCAACGTCATATACGTTAATAGGTCCTGCTTATCAGGCCGGTGTGAAGCCTGACGTTGCTTATATCGGTGGATCTGCTGAAGATAATTCCGGGTTATCTTCAATCAATATGACGGGCCAAAAGATATTAGTAAGCGGTACGAGTATGTCAGCACCTCTGGTTGCGAAGATTATGGCTGCTGTTGATAATAAGATAGGCGGGAATGCTCCCTTTGAATTGCTTAAAGCCCTATTAATTCATCATGCCCGATATCCTGACGTGATTATGGATGAGGTGTATGATGATGCCAAAAAAAAACTCTATGGGTTTGGTGTACCGTCTTCTTCTGAAAAAATCCTGATGGAGGATGACCATTCATTCACCTTTGTGGTGTCCGAAAGTATTCCTTCAGACAAAAAACTGAGCTTGTCATTCCCGTGGCCTGATTCTTTAAAGAGACCTGGTGGTAAATGTAGAGGTAAAGTTAAACTTACACTCGTTAGCCGTCCTTTATTAGATGATTCTTTTGGTGAGGAACTGGTAAGAGAGAATATAACAGCCTACTTGAGGGCGGGCACGGCTGATGGTAAGAAGAAGGGCCTCATGAGATTCGTGTTCTCGGATGTTAACGAAGAAGAATCAGCAGAAGAGGAGAACCTCATTAAGGATGCTTTTAAATGGAATCCTGTCAAGGTTTCACATGCGAATCTCAAGCATAAGAAAATTGACGGTGATGTTTTTTTGGAGATAGAATATCTTTCCCGTGAAGGTTTGGCTCCCAATTTCGATGGCGTGCCATTTGCTGCCATTCTCACAATATCTGATCCGAAAGGAGAGGCTCCTGTTAACAGAGAGATGAAGGCAGCCTTGCAGGCTATTGGTGTTCAATTGTCTGATATACAAGTTGCCGCACAGGTTAGAGGACAGATTTAAATATAAGCAAACAATATTTTTGTTGGCATATTTGTTGTTATGGTCTGACTCTTTTGTATGGCTAATCCAGTATCTGGCCGCAAATGAAGAAACGACTCTTTTTCGCGTAATTATCAATCTTGCCGCACCGCTGTCTTTCGGGCTAAGTGTTGGTTTTTAGGGATGGGCCACTCTCTCAATTGTCATGTTGCCAAGAAACAGCGACATTTCAGTCCATACCAATCATTCCGCACACAATTACGTGTTTTTCTAACTGTTACCTTTGCAACCAAAAACAGCAATCGTAAATGGAAGACACGAAAAACAAGTTTGAAATCACCTACAGGAACGTGGACGAGCTTGTCGAGCCCGACTACAATCCCCGGAAAATCACGGCGAAGCAGAAGGAGGACATCCGCAAGTCCATAGAACGCTTCGGCTTCGTGCAGCCCATCGTGGTAAATGTCAACCCTGACAGAAAGGATATTGTCATCGGCGGCAACCAGCGGCTCAAAATAGCCAAGGGGATGGGCATCGAGACGGTCCCGTGCTACGAAGTCAACCTCAATGAAACGGATGAGAAGGAACTCAACCTGCGTCTCAACAAGAACCAGGCGGAGTTCGACATCGACATGCTGCGCACCTACTTCGACAAGCAGTTCCTCTTCGATGTCGGTTTCTCTGAAAAGGAAATCGGCAGGATAGAGAGCGAGTTCGAGAAGAAGTTCAACGCCGTGACCAACGACAACTGCGAGATGCCGATAGTCGCGCAGTTCAACGAGCGGTACGACACCGTGATGATATTCTGCAACAACGAACTGGACTTCAACTGGATGCGGAACGTGCTGAACCTCAAGCCCAACCAGGACTACAAGAACAGCAAGGTCGGCGAGGCGCACGTGATGACAGTGCAGGAGTTCCAACAAATATGGGAGGAGGCCATGTGAGATGACACCGACAACGATTAAGATAGTGTGCCCGTCAAAGGGCAGGGCGGACAATGTGAGGACGCTCAAACTCATTCCCACCCTATCGCTCGTTGTGCCCTACGACGAAGCCGACGACTACAGGAAGAATTATCCCGACACGGAAGTGCTGGCCATCCCTGAACGCATAAAGGGCATCACGCCGACACGCCAATGGATATTGGAGCTATACGCCGACGAGGACGTGTTCATGATTGATGATGACGTGACCTCCGTAAGGCGCAACTTCGTGTTTGGGGACCAGGAGATTTCCGTCACCGACCCGGAGACAATCCACGACATCATTGAGACAACCACTATAATTGCGCGGCTTGAGGGCGCGAAGGTGTTCTCTTTCTCCAAGATCTTATAATGCCTACACATAAAAGCCCCGAGATCTCGTAATTCTGGATATAAAATGGTTATTTATTGGATGTGGTCGATACAACATTTTGGCGGGTATGTGAGGGTGTGGTTCATGGCGCGAAGATAGGATTTTTTTTATTATCTGTTATTCTATTAGCTTTATAACGCGGTATGGTAATGCCGTCAAAAGTTTATCTCTCTTGAATATAATTCTCAACGAACAAGAGAAAGCCCCATTGCCAGAAATATCCCCTACTTGAATCTTAAGATTACGAATATTTTCTGGCAGGAATGGATTTGTATTAATTGTGCAAGAATATGACTTTGACAAAACATTGCCGTCATCATCATCGATTAAAAGGTATTCAATGTATAACTTAAATAACCGGCAATAGGTGCCTTTCCTTTTATAATTAAATTCCCAAGGGTCACACGGTGGGCTATCACAAATAACCAATCCACCTGTGCATAGTGGCCCTACGATTTCCCCCAATAATATGTCAGAATACAACGGGAAGGAACGTATATCGGATTTTAGTAGCGTGTCTTTAATAAAATGGTAATAAGTATCTTTCGTTCCTTGAGTTTTCAGACACTCCACACCTGCTATACTAAATGATAAACCTGCACCGATACAAGCGTTGCTAATGAAATGGTTGGCAAGGTCTTCGGCAATTCGCCGTTCAAGAGAGTCATTCGGTTTTATAAACGTGTATTCCCCAACTGTCACGTCCGTTGTGTCATAGCGGACACGCATATAGTCTTCCGTTTTAAGTGGTACAAGGTTCTTCATATTGGATTTCTTGTCCAAGAACACGGCGCAATAATAATTATCATCTATATTTTCCTTTTCTCCTGAATTATGGAAAACTGACAACAGGTAGACAGTATCAGAGCATATCCCAATAATAATCTGCGCATTGCCCTTGATGAAAGAACCGAATAGTAGGCATAAGCCCGCAATTACTATTTTGAATAACTTGTTCATTCTACTTTGATTTCAGCATTAGTATCTATAGGAGCAGAACCGTTAATGTAGTCAATCCTCACCTTTGCTCCTTCCACATCGAGACCATTGTTATCTAGCATATACTTGATTATCATACGGATGTCGTCATTAGAAATATCTTTCATTTCAAAACCATTGTCTGGAGTGGCAGTGTATTCCATTCTTCCCTCTGAAGGGTAATATGGTTTTCCTTTATCATCAAGACCTAACAAATGAAGAATTTCATGGGAAATTAGTTTATGATAATCAATAAACCTTGTATTTTTCCAGATATTCATTGAAAAATATTTTCCCGAGGACGTTTGTCCTCCAGTTATGTGGATTTTCCCCGACTCTGTTTCCCGGCTCTTCTCTATTTCTGTTGAACCCATAAAAGCGTTTCCGTAGCAACCATCATCTCTTGCTTGGTCGATGGCATTAACAATCATCATGTCTTTCTCAGATAAATTTCTATGGTAGTCCTCTCTTTTCTTGGAATCTGGAGCGACAGGATTGATGGCAAATTTCAAAGTGTATTCCACACCATCAACTGTCACTACTTTTGTGATGTCGTTGATCTCCTTGACAGCGGGCAACAGTTTGTCGTACGCTTCTTGCGAAGCTGTATAAATATTCATCTGAATTGTGATGGTTTTGTTTTCACCAGAATTATCTATAACTACAACAAAATCGCTTCCGTCCACATCCACCATCTTTATCGGATTGTCCGCACAGAACTGATAGGGGCTCAGCGACGGGTACTTTGCCGCTTTTCTGTCTATGCCCCACCACCGTCCCAGCCTCGTGTCATACTGCCGGAATTCGTACCCAGTCAAACCTCCTTCCACAAACACCTCATTATCAACCTCCTGCCCATTGAAAAAGTACCGATAACCCCCCATAGCGGGAAGAGGGAATTTTGGCGGGTATGTGGCGGTGTGGATCATGGCGTTAATGGTGCAAAGATTGGATTTTTTTGGTTCGTGTGATGATGAAGTTGTGGTTTGGCGACAACGGGGAGTAATTTAGGACAATGATCAGAAGCAATTGAAAAATTCAGGCATACAATCAAATACTATTTCTGTTTCTTAAGTTTTATGTCTTTCATATACACCTCATTCTCCGCCTCGTACCCAGCAGGTAGTGTGTCATGCAAAACAAATGTGGGAACCACGATGACCTTTTCTCCATAAATACCAGACGTGGGATACTTGTATCGAATTATTGATAACAGAGAATCCTCGCTATACTGCAAAACCTCCACCTTGTAAACCCAATCTTGCTCATGAAAATCCGACATAAAATAATCCTTATTCTTATTATGGAACAAAGAATCAGGAGTATAGTAATAAGCTAACATCCAATACGCCTTCTCAATACACTTGACTTGTTTCCCTTTGCTGTATAATCTATATGGTCGTATGGTGTCACCGTTCCAATTGTAGCAGTATTTCACCTCAATGGCTTTACGCTTGAACCATTCTTTGTCAATAGCGATTCCAACAATGGGACCGACAACAAATGTACCGATTAGGAAAAACAGCAGCATCGGGACAGGGTATTTTTTTATTATTATGTCTGTAGGCCACATATTTATTATGATTTGTTGTCCTTCACTTCCTGTTGATAATCCTCACTTTCCCATTGAGGATTGGTTGGAGTACCAACATTATTCATTTTAATGGATGTTTTAATTTCAAATTCTTTGAAAGGATGAAGCCAATTCCCATGCTGTGTGTATTTTAGATAATTCTTCCCATCAACTTGGTATACATCTAAATCAGGATTTAGGTCATCATATTCTAATCCTTTATTATTAATTAGCTTTCGCAGACGGGTCTGTTCTTCGTATGTTATAGAAAATGATGACTTTATTTTGGTCTCGGTAGTAGTAGCCACCGCACCAATTCCAACACCCACACTTGCACCAAAATACCAATCCTGATCCCTTGCTTCAACGGATCCTCTACAAATTGGTGCTAAATCCAAAGATGTAATGCTACCATTTGAAAATGCTTGACTAAAAGTCTTGGCGCCGAAGTCAATACCATAGTGTTTCTTTACACCAACAAGTAATAATCCCCCAACGGATTCCTTGTCTGAAATTTCAAATGTGGAATAATAGTGAAAAAATGTAATCCCAAAAGCATCATAGGCTCTTCCTTCGCCTCGTGCATAATTCCATCCATATTGTGCGATACCACCAGCACTATTAAATTCTTTCGTGCTGAACACAACTTCCAGCCCTTCCAACTCCATCCCGTCCACAACCCTGTTCTCCGCAAACGCATACGTGCTGTTCCACGGGAATTTGGCGGCCAAGGGGTCCACACTCCAAAATCTCCCTATCCGCGTGTCGTGCATACGGTACTCGAAAGCGTGCAAGGCCCCTTCTCCAAACACCTCATTATCAGCCTCCTGCCCGTTGAAGAAGTACCGATATCCCCCCATAGCGGGAAGAGGGAATTTTGGCGGGTATGTGGCGGTGTGGATCATGGCGCGAAGATAGGAATTTTATTCACACTTGTCGAAAGGATCATGTCCGAATGTTGTGATTCTCCCGTGTGTTATTTTGAGCAGAAAAGGGACTTTGCGTAATAAATATTGGCGTTCTTCAGGGCGTGTCACCTGAAACACAGGTTCCTGATACTCTGTTTCCAAAAGTCCTATACCATGATTTGATGATGAATTATGGGATGGAGGAGCCCCTATGTTGTCCGTGTCAAAATGGCACGCCAGCAAATACAACTTATCTGACGTGAGTTCCAAGAACAAACGTGATTCGACAGAATCATAGACAAATTGAAGACGATATAATCCGGATAGGGTTCCTTCGCCTTCTTTCACTTCCAAATACGGGAGCCCATCGCGCATAACCACTTTCCAAGGTGAGGCACCATCGTTTTTATGTCTTTTCATTGATTCTGGGTCCAGTTCCATTAACAGGAGTGTTTTATTGTTATATAACTCCAAAGAGGGAAACTTGAAATCATAAAATGCACAAGGATCTTCGTTAATCTTGATTTTTACCACTGTCCAAAGACCTATCAAGTTGTTCGAAATTGTGTCTTTTGTGCAGCCACTCAGAACAATTGCAAATTGGAGCAACATTCCTATAAATAATATCTTTTTCATTCTTTATTTCGATTTGGGTCTAACGGCCTCATTCTTCCTGTTTGATTGAAAATCTTTATGCCAATTTCATATATTTTAGGATCTTCTGTGTAGTTTTTCCCAAATAGAATCACATTCATAATCTTTGCAAGGGAAAGGGGATTCATATATTTCTGAGGGATGAATTGCTGATTGGGATCTTTCAATATCTTGTCGATGTCCTTTTCCACCATCTGTACGTATTCTTCCTGTTTTTTGATAATTTGATTCTCTTTATAGGCAGAATACAGTAAACCATAATAAAAAGCTTCATTAAGAACAGTGACAGTCAACATCCCTCCTATGACATATTTTGTGGAAGAACGGGGGGTGCCAACAAATTGTGGCTTAAATCTTTTATCGGGCATAGTATAATTTGAGGATTTTGTTTTAGGAACCGTTATTCGTTGAATAATTGGATTATGGGCGGGATCTGTTGCTCCGTATGTGTTATCCATTTGAGGAATGGGAACGTCAATTCCTTTAAACATAAATTGAAAAGAATGTTGTTTCGTGCTAATGCCAATATCCCGACAGCCAGTTTCACTGTTATACGTCCAATTGTTGATGTCTTTGACGGAGGCCATATACATTTTTTTGCATAACGGTGAAAGATTTTCAGTGTTAATGTAAGCGCCGTCAGATTGAAATACCCATCGACAAACGTCAGCATCCAAATATTCCAGTCCCTCCAACTCTCTTCCGTCCACAACCCTGTTCTCCGCAAACGCATACACACTGTTCCACGGGAACTTCCCCGCCAGCGGGTCCACGCTCCAGAACCGCCCGATGCGGGTGTCGTGCATGCGGTACTCGAAAGCGTGCAAGGCCCCTTCTCCAAGCACCTCATTATCAACCTCCTGCCCATTGAAAAAGTACCGATAACCCCCCATAGTAAAACTTCGGCCCGGCATAGGGAAGCCGAAGGGGTAGTAATCGGTGTAGGTGACAGCGAATGGAATGAACTGCCACTGACCATAACTGTCTTGCACAAGGTGCTTTCGGTCTTGTGCTGTGTAGGTCACATTGCCCAAATGATCCGTAAATTCATAAACACGAGCCCCAATCGTGTTGGAATCCTGCAGCCAAGTGCTGTTTGCCGTTATCCAGACCTGCTGCTCCAACACACCCAGACGCTTGCTGCCATACAGATACCGCTCTGTGGCTCTCAAGGTGTCTCCATTCTGCCGATAAATGCACATCACATTGCCTGTGGCATCGTGAATGTAGAAAGTCACTCCCGAG
>ONAB01000016.1 GCA_900315705.1 uncultured Bacteroidales bacterium
TTTACGTTCTTCATTTGTTAATTTTTCCATTGTTGATCCGTTTTTGATTTGTTGTTTTGAGTTCTAAAAACGGTCAACCTATTTCAGGCATTGACATAATATCGTCAATCAAAAAAAGTCTATCGTCTAACGTCTTCAGTCTATAGTCTTCCGTCAGGTCAAAAGAATTGTTGATAAATATTTTTCGCATAAGTAGTTGGATATCAGAAAAAGTGTATATTTGCAGGCTCATTGAAGCAAACCGCAAAGAGCCGCAAACAGCGTCTGTGTCAGCTTGTTACGGTCAAGGAATGGTTTACGGAAATGCGCAGAAATAGTATAAAAAATTAACAAACCAACTAAAAAATGTCTGGATTAATAGGAAAAAAAATTGGTATGACTAGCATCTACGATGCCTCCGGCAAGATCGTGCCGTGCACAGTGATAGAGGCTGGTCCTTGCGTTGTCACGCAAGTCAAGACCGTCGAGAAGGACGGCTACAGTGCAATCCAATTGGGTTACGACGAAAAGAAAGAGAAGAACACGACGAAGCCTCTGAAGGGCCATTTCGCCAAGGCCGGCACCACGCCGAAGAAGATCTTGCACGAGTTCACCCGTTTCGAGGAGGGCCACAAGAAGAACTTCGGTGAGGTTCTGGACGTGACCGTCTTCGAGGAAGGCGAGTTTGTGGACGTGAGCGGCACCTCCAAGGGTAAAGGTTTCCAGGGCGTCGTGAAGCGCCACGGTTTCGGCGGTGTGGGCGATGCCACGCACGGTCAGCACAACCGTCTGAGAGCCCCCGGTTCTATGGGTGCATCCTCCTACCCTTCCCGCGTGTTCAAAGGTATGCGTATGGCCGGCCAGATGGGCAACGCCAAGGTCAAGGTCATCAACCTTCAGATTCTGAAGATCGTCAAAGAGAAGAATTTATTATTAGTTAAAGGTTCTGTTCCCGGAGCCAATGGATCTTATTTAATTATAGAAAGATGGAGTTAGCAGTATATAAAATAGACGGCAGCGAGGCTGCCAGAACGGTTACCCTGAATGATCAGATCTTCAATGTGGAACCGAACGATCACGCCATCTGGCTTGACGTTAAGCAATATTTGGCCAACCAAA
This sequence comes from uncultured Bacteroidales bacterium, assembly GCA_900315705.1. Taxonomy (GTDB): domain Bacteria; phylum Bacteroidota; class Bacteroidia; order Bacteroidales; family WCHB1-69; genus F23-D06. Next base: position 1,099 of record ONAB01000016.1, read on the forward strand.
GACAAGGCACGCACGACACGCTGGAGCGTTCCACCGTTTCCGGCAGCACGCGCAAGCTGAAACGCCAGAAAGGCACCGGCGGCGCCCGTGCCGGTAGCATCAAGAGCCCGACCATCCGCGGCGGTGCCACCGTGTTCGGCCCCCATCCTCGCGACTACTCCTTCAAGCTGAACAAGAAGGTGAAGAGACTTGCCCGTTTCTCCGCTTTCACCTACAAGCAGCAGGAAGGCAAGATCACGGTGCTGGAGGATTTCTCCTTCGACGCTCCGAAGACCAAGGCTTTCAGAGACATCCTGAAGAGCCTCAAGCTTGAGGGCCAGAAGACCCTGATGCTGATTCCGGAGAACGACCGCAACATCTACCTCTCCGCCCGCAACCTGCCCCGCACCCAAGTGATGCGCGCCTGCGAGGCCAACACCTACAACGTGCTCAACGCCGGCCACCTCGTCATCTGCGAGAAGAGCCTGCCCGAGCTTGAAAAAATGTTAGGCGAATAATTAACCTTTAAAAGCTAAAACAATGAGTATCATTATAAAACCCATCATCAGCGAGAAAATGACGCAGACGGCTGAAAAGTACAACCGCTACGGCTTTATGGTGACCCGCGAGGCCACCAAGCCCGAAATCAAGCGCGAAGTCGAGGCCGTTTATGGTGTTAAAGTAGTCCGCGTAAACACTTTGATCCAACGCGGTAAAGTCCAGAACCGTAATACTAAGGCTGGCGTCATCGTAGGTCACAAGAACAACTTCAAGAAGGCCTTCGTGTTCGTGGACAAGGATCAAAAAATTGATTTTTATAGTAATATTTAAAAAAAATGGCACTTAAAAAGTACAAACCAGTAACGCCGGGTCAGCGCTTCAAAATGATAAGCGCCTTTGATGACATTACCACCAACACACCCGAAAAGAGTTTGTTGTGTCCGAAACACCGGACAGGCGGAAGAAACAACAGTGGTAAGATGACGGTACGGTACCGCGGAGGCGGTCACAAGAAGATGTACCGTATGATTGACTTTAAAAGAGAAAAAGACGGTATCCCCGCTACCGTGAAGACCATCGAGTACGATCCGAACCGCTCGGCCCGTATCGCCCTGCTCTTCTACGCCGACGGCGAGAAGCGCTACATCGTGGCCCCTCACGGCATCAAGGTGGGCCAGGAGATCCTCAGCGGCACCGGTGTCGCCCCCGATCTCGGCAACTGCCTTCCTATCGGTGAGATCCCCTTCGGTTCCATCATCCACAACATCGAGATGCGTCCGGGCCAGGGTGCCAAGATCGCCCGCAGCGCCGGCTCCTACGCCCAGCTGATGTCCCGCGACGGCAAATACGCCGTGATCAAACTGCCTTCCGGCGAAACCCGTATGATCCTCTGCGCCTGCAAGGCCACCATCGGCATCGTCTCCAACGGCGACCACAGCCTCGAGGTGTCCGGTAAGGCCGGCCGCAGCCGCTGGCTCGGCAGACGTCCCCGCAACCGCGGCGTCGTGATGAACCCTGTCGATCACCCGATGGGTGGTGGTGAAGGCCGTGCATCCGGCGGACATCCCCGCTCTCGTCGTGGTATTCCTTCCAAGGGCTACAAGACCAGACACCCGAAGAAGAATTCCAGCCAATACATCATCGAAAGAAGAAAGAAATAATAATCTAAAAGCGCATTATTATGAGTCGTTCATTAAAAAAAGGTCCCTATATACATTACAAACTGGAACAACGCGTGATTGCCGCCCAGGAGTCCAACAAGAAATCCACCATCAAGACGTGGTCTCGCGCCTCGATGATTTCCCCGGACTTCGTCGGCCTTACCATCGCTGTCCACAACGGCAACAAATTCATCCCCGTGTATGTGACCGAGAATATGGTCGGACACAAACTCGGCGAATTCGCCCCCACTCGTATATTCCGCGGACACGCCGGCAACAAGGACAAAGGTTCCAAGTAAGCCCAACCACACGCTTTTCTTCCTTCGAAACCCTTACCTCCATATATGCAAAATCCCCTCAGCCGAGGGGATTTTTTTATTTGGTGTTTTTGTTGTAGGCCTTGTCGAAATCCAGCCGCGCCACCAACGAGCGCCCTAACGTCACCTCGTCGGCATACTCCAGCTCCTCGCCCACGCCGATGCCGCGCGCGATGGTGGTGACCAGTGGCACCTTGTCCTTGACATTCTTGTAGATGAAAAAGTTAGTGGTGTCGCCCTCCACCGTGGCGGGCAGGGCGAGGATCAACTCCTTCACGTCGCCCTTCCCCACCCTGTCGAAGAGCTCCTGCAGACGCAATTGGCGGATGCCCACGCCCTCCATCGGCGAGATGACCCCGCCCAACACGTGGTAGAGGCCGTTGAACTGGCTGGTGTTCTCGATGGCGATGACGTCGCGGATGTCCTGCACCACGCAGATGACGGCGGCATCGCGCTTGGGGTTGGCGCAGATGTCGCAGATTTCGTGGTCGGAGATATTGTAGCACACCTTGCAGGAGCAGATGTCGGTCTTCAGCTTGGATATGCGGTCGGTGAGGAGTTGCACGTCCTCGGGCTCGGTCTTGATGAGATGGAGGGCGAGCCGCAGGGCGGTACGCTTGCCCACGCCGGGCAGCTTGGCGATCTCGTTCACCGCGTTCTCAAGATTCTGGGAGTAAAGGGATAGCATAGGTTTTGGCTTTGAGGCCGCAAAATTACAAAAATAATGCGTCTCCCTGTATGGTGTAAAGAAAAACTGTATTTTTGCAGAATAAAACCTGAAAGATGATAAACGAAGCTTTTCTACCTTATATGCCCATTGTGGTGCAGATTCTGAAAGACCACAAGGTTAAGGATGCGTACCTGTTTGGATCCGTGCTCACCCAGCGTTTCAACGACAATAGTGACGTGGATTTCCTGGTCCGTTATGAACCGTTTGACGACCCTGTTGCCTTCGGTGACAACATTTGGGATTTGCGTTTCGCGCTGGAGGACAGCCTTCATAGGGACATTGACCTGATTAACGAAGAGAGTCTGAAAAACCCCTACTTCATCCAAGAACTGAATGAAACCAAATACAAAATATATGGATAGAGAGATACTGAAATATCTATATGACATCCAAGAATGCATCAACACCATAGACCGTTACATTGGTGCAGAAAAGGTTTTTGCCACTTATGAGGGAAATCCTATGTTACAAGATGCCGTTGAACGCAATATTGCCACTATTGGAGAGGCTATGAACAAGGCGTTGAAGTTGGATCCCGATTTGAGCATCTCGTTTGCAAGAAGGATTGTCGGCACCAGGAACCGCCTGATCCACGGCTACGATGATATTGACAACATTGAAGTTTGGAACATCATCGTCAATAATTTACCCGTTTTGAAAACCGAAATTGAATCATTGTTGTCCACATCAAGGCAGCAATAATATATTTATTAACCCGAATTTTTCACCAACCCCAAAGAATTATAGAATAGAACATCTGACAATTTAACATATTGACATAAAGCGTTTTCGCTTTTCTTTGCCAAGTTCAAAACGTAGGAAATTTTGTGATTTTAGTGCAAAAGAAAGGAGAAACGCTCGCGGTAACATCCGTGGGCTTTCTTGTTGCACTAAAAGGTTTTCCTACGACCTCGAACTTGAACAAAAAGTTTCACGGATTTTTTATGTTTGTGATTGAAGAGCGGAAACGATTTATAACCGATAGAAAGAATGATTATTACAAACAAAAAAAAAGAACGATTATGGAATCACCTAAACATCTAAAACACCATCCAATTGTGTCAGTGAATGATTATGACCAAATTGATGGACAATACTACAACCAAGATACCGATGTCCGAGCTTTATCGATTGGGGAAGCGACTTGGGATAATGAACATATTTCTTTGAAAGTATGGAGAAGACCTAACGAACGATGGAGTCGGCAAAGTGAAGAATTGCCCATCCATCGTTGTCTCGATTTATCCATCCTGTTTTTAGCTTGTTTGAAGAAAGACAAAAATTTGCCTTATCCAACTTGTTCACTTCCTTTAACCATTGATGACAAAATAAAATTTGATACCATCAGAAGTTTTTATGAAAATGCATCAAACAAGAAACATATTGATGCCCGCCTTAATGAATTGCGCAATCTGTTGAATGAATGGTTTGAAAGGGAAGGAGGAAACAATGGAAAATAACATTGAAATTTTCTTCATGCCGGATGTAGAAACCGTTCGTGAGAATTTAGGATATGATGAATTTGAGCCTGTCGGCCAAGATTTGATTGAATTTCAACAAGGTCTAGACATTGATACTGTTGAAATAGAAGATGACGGAACATTTGAAATTCCTGAAGGTTATCATGGTCAAATTCAATCGGACATAGAATATTACGAACTGATCACATACGATGATGGCTTTGAGGAAAGAGAACCCATAGGATGGTTAAATCCTGGACGCTATCAGATCAAAGATGATACTATCAAGAAAATAGATAATAAATGCAAACGCTACTAACATTAACAGAGAATTATTATCAATCATACAATAAATCATAATATGACACGATTAAAACTTTTACCCTTGATTTTTGCCTTGGCAGTTTTACTGCCGACAGGCTTGATGGCCCAGTCCGTCTCTATCTGGGACGGCAGCTCCGAGATTTGGACGCAGGGGCAGGGCACGCAAAGCAGCCCGTATCTCATCGAAAACGCCAAACAGTTGGCGTACATTGCCGAGATGGTGAATGGTGGCGTGACCCACTATGATAACACCTACTTTAAACTCACCACCAGTGTGCGAATAGACAGTATTACACCATGGGAACCGATCGGTCTAAATGAAACTCACTACTTTGGCGGACACTTTGACGGTGACAACTACTTTGTAACACTGTACCTGACTACATCAACTTTCCAGTACGCGGGCATTTTTGGATATGCTAAAAACGGAAGTTTTGTTAACTTTAATAGTGCGGGGCGAGTAATTGGATCAAATTATGCAGGTGGCATCTGTGGTTGTTCTACTTCAATTTTCACGCATTGCAATAATACTGGTGAAATACATGGCCTATATGCAGGTGGCATTTGCAGTGGTTTTCCCTCCTATTATAATGGTTCCATTATACGCTATAATAACTGTCATAACTATGGTGACGTTTTTGGTTCCATTTGTGCTGGTGGCATATTTGCCACAATGAGCGGGTGGATGAGAATAATTAATTGTTCAAATACAGGTAATATTACTGCTAATATTTCTACCACTGGCTGGAATTATTCTGGTGGTATATGTGGTCAAGGTTTAAATATCTATAATTGTTATAATACTGGCAATATTAGAGGAACTTGCTCCGGTGGCATCTGCGGTAATGGTGGAAATATCTTTAATTGTTATAATACGGGCAATATTAGAGGAAATTACTCTGGTGGCATCTGCGGTCATTCTGGTACTAGTCAAAGCGACAACCAAATCAGAAATTGCTACAATGTCGGTTCGTTGTTGTCCGGTAGGTGTGGCGGCATTTGTGCATATTCGGGAATCATAACCAACTGCCATTACCTCAACACCTGCGGTGACAACCTAGGGAACTGCACGTCCTGCGGTACCGCTAAAACTGAGGCACAGATGAAATCTTCATCATTCCCCGTTATCCTTAACACCGACAGCGTGGTTTTTGTGATAGACGGTACGCCCAATATCAACCAAGGTTATCCCATTTTCGGCAGCGTCACCACATTGGATGCGGAAAACGTGGGGAGCACCGTGGCCACGCTCAAAGGCAACTACCAAATGCTGTATAATGTGGACAATCACGGTTTTGAATACAAGAAAAACAGCGAGAGCAACTATACCACTGTTAACACCACGGGCGATGGGCCGGTATCGTACAATGTGAGCGGCCTGCAAGGCGGCACGGTCTACACCTACCGTTTCTTTGTGCAAAAAGACGGTGTCACCTACAGGGGCGTGGACAAGACCTTCAATACTGTGCAATGTTCGCTCAACGGAAGTGTGGTTTCCGATATCGCCACCTTGTGCGAGGGAGATACGGTAACCTATTCCATTATTCCTACCTCAACTAACGCTTCCTCATACCAATATGTGTGGAGTACAGGTGCGCATACCAATGCCATTCCCGTTACAAATGATGCCACCTATACCGTCACGGTTACGGACAACTTCGGCTGCTCCATCGTGCGCAGCAAACAGATGACCCTCTATCCTGCGGCAGTGGCCTCCATCACGGGCAGTACAGTGATTTGTGGAAACCACAGCACCACACTTACAGCCAATGGCGGCACCTACTATTCGTGGAACACTGGCTCTGCGCAACGCACCATCACAGTGAATCAGCCCGGCATCTACATCGCCACTGTACAAACCGTTTACGGCTGTACCGCCAATGATACCGTGGAAGTGGTGGCCTTTGCGAATCCTGTCATCAACGGCAACACCGTATTTTGCTCGGGCGGTTATACCACACTCACGGCCATTGGTGGCGAGAACTACCAGTGGTCCACGGGTGCAACTACCGCATCTATCAATGTCAACACTGCTGGCAATTATTCCGTAACAGTCTCTACGAGCAATGGCTGTTCAGGCAGTGCTTCTGTAACCGTTATCCAAAACCAGGCAAGTAGTGTGACCATTTCGGGCAATACTGTGATATGCAGTGGCATCGGCACCTCGCTCACAGCCTCGTCAGGCACAGACTATCTCTGGTCAACGGGCGATACAACCCAGTCCATCAGCGTAAACAATCCAGGAGCCTATTCTGTTACAGTAACGAACAGTAACGGCTGTAGCAATTCCGCCACACAAACTGTTTCTTTAATGGAACAACCCACCATTTCGGGCAACAATCATATTTGTTCAGGACAAAGCACTACGCTGTCGGCCAGCGGTTCGAGCAGCTACGCGTGGAGCAACGGGGCCAGTACTTCGTTTATCACAGTAAATACGCCGGGCAATTACACGGTAACAGTCACCTTGCCAAACGGATGTTCCTCCTCCGCCACAGTAAATGTTTCTGTCGGAACCACTCCTACTCCCACCATTTTAGGCAACACCACATTCTGTCAAGGCCAAAGCACCACCCTTACAGCCAATGGCGGCGTCTCCTACGCTTGGAGCAACGGTGGTACGGGCAACAGCGTCAGTGTCAGCCAGATCGGTATCTATACCGTAACCGCCACCAACGCTGAGGGCTGCACGGGGACGGCCACTGTAACCGTGGCCGTAAACCCGCTGCCGAATGTCGACATTACTGGCAACAACAGTTTCTGTCAGGGTGATAACGTTACGCTTACGGCTACAGGCGCGAGCACGTATGCGTGGAGCAATACTTCTACCAATGCGGCTATAACCGTCAGCAGTGCGGGCAACTACACCGTCACGGTCACAGATGCGAACGGCTGCAGCAACACCGCCACGAAGACGGTCACAGTCAACCCCACTTACAACATCCCGCTTACGCACAGCATCTGCCAGGGCGAGAGCTACAACTTCTACGGGCAGAACCTCACTACCGCAGGCACCTATACGCACACCCTGCAAACCGTAAACGGTTGCGACAGCGTGCTGACGCTCACGTTGACGGTGAGACCGTTGCCCTCCCCCACCATCTCTGGCAACACTACCCTCTGTCAGGGCCAAAGCACTACCCTCACGGCCAACGGCGGCGTTTCCTACCTCTGGAGCGATGCCAGCACCAACAACAGCATCAGCGTGAGCCAAAGCGGTATCTATACCGTAACCGCCACCAACGCTGAGGGCTGCTCCGCCACTGCCAATGTCACGGTGACGGTGAACCCGCTGCCGACCATCACGGTTAGTGGCAACACGACGCTTTGCGCGGGCAACAGCACCACCTTGACCGCATCAGGAGCGGACAACTACAGCTGGTCCATGGGCGACAACACGGCATCGGTCAGCATCAGTGCATTCGGCGTTTATACCGTTACCGGAACATCCACAGCCGGTTGCAGCAACACTGCCAACGTCACAGTTCTCGTGTCACAACCGCCTGTTATCACCATCTCCGGCGAGACAGACATCTGCGCGGGTGAGAGCACGACCCTCACGGCCAATGGCGGCGAGACCTACCTCTGGAGCGACGGCACCATAGCTAACACACTCACTGTCGGTATAGCAGGCACCTATCAGGTAATCGGCTATAACGCCGCCGGATGCAACGCAATGGCCTCCGCGACAGTCACTATATGGCAGCCCGCCACTACTGAGTTCTCCATCGAATGTCCCGACTCCTGCTACATCTGGAACGGGGAATCCTATTGCCAGTCTGGCGACTACACCCAAACGCTGCAAACCATTTACGGCTGCGACTCTATCGTGACGCTCCACCTGACCACCTCTGTGGGCATCAACAACCGTGACGATTTCGATTTCAAGGTCTATCCTAACCCAACGAACAGCGTGGTCAATGTACAATGCATAATGAACAATGTTCAGGCGAAAACGACAGAGATCCAATTGTATGACGCATACGGCAAATTGTTACAGGTGAGGGACGGCAATGCCTCGCAAATCGACCTCTCCCCCTTCGCCCCCGGCGTTTATTTCGTCAAGGCCGTGACCAATGGCAATATGATGGGTGTTCGCAAGGTGGTGAAACAATAATCCCACACTTCCCAAAACAGAAAAGGACGCGAGATTACGACTTCGCGTCCTTTATGTTTGGCAATGATATAGAAGTTGACCTAAAGTTTTGTGTTGAATCTATTAAATTAAAAATCAAAAATTTAACATTATTATTCCTTAATCACCCATTTTTTTCGATATTTCCAACACTCTCAACTTCAGCTGTCCGCACAAAAGTGCGGACGCTCTAAAACTCCCCTTCTATTGTAGAAGGGGTGGCCGTAGGCCGGGGTAGTAATATAAAGAATATAAACACCTTGGCAGAAAAAAAAAACAATCATCCACAATTCTTGAAACAAGGATATACTGTCCGCAACCTTTCTATAAATAAGGAATTATAATCCATATTAACTACCCCGCCCTTCGGGCACCCCTTCTGAGAATCAGAAGGGGAGTTGGCGCCTCGCGGCACTGCCGTGCCACGGATAAACAAGCGATGGAGGAACAATTTCTTTTGCTTTTACGGGTCAACTGCTATATCATTGCCTTATGTTTTTTTTTCAAACATTTATGAAAACACCTTCATCAAAGCCTCAGTCACCGTTGGTTCCTCCTGACGTTTGCCCTCCTTTTGAACTAGTTCCAAAATGGAACTGGTTGCTATTTTTTTCAACTCATGTACTTTTTTTACTGTTTTCCCAATTTTTATTATTTTTGCGGTTTCGAAACGGAAGGTTCACTTATGATTAACGTAACCACTAAAATCCACGACAAGTTCTCTATCGAGTTCAAGGTCGGTTTCGCCGGCAGCGAACACGACAGCGTGAACGACTTCACGGTCAACTCGTGGATTTTCGTGCCCTACAGCTTGGACATCAACCCTTCCACATACGGCAAGGAGCAGTTCTACCGCGACGTGAAGTCGAACGTGCGCCTGATCACCCCCGAGTTCCGCCTTCAGGAGATGGTGGACGGCGAGAAGGTTCCCCTGCGGAACGTGCAGGACCTGCTGCAGAAATACACCGAACAACCCACCGAGACCAACCTCAGCGAGTATAACTTCCACGTCCGCCTCTTCGCCGCCATCTTCAAGAGCGCGCTGCGCAATGAGGTGCGCGAACTCCTGTCGCTCCACGACCCCGCCACCCTGGCCGACGGCTGCCGCCAGCTGGAAACGCGCGTCACACAGGTGCTTGAGCAATTCCGGGCCATCCGTACCACCAACACACCCCGCCCGAAAGTGGATGTGTTCTCCTACGCCGACGAGTATATGAGCCACCTGACGGACGTGCAGGTCACCCGTCTGGTGCGGCGCCTCCACAAATTGCACGCCCCAGAGACCGATACGGTCTGTGAGGCACTTACTCAATGGCTGCTGCAGGAACGCGCCTACAAAACCCAACGGGGCTACAGCCACCTGGAAGAGGACGGCAAGGCCGAGAACCGCGAGCTGGTGCTCCGCCACGGACTGCTGAAAAAGAACATCGAAAGCGCCCTCTACCTGAAGGCCGACACAGAACCCGACAGCCAAACCGCCCAGCAGCTGGTCTTCGGCATCGCCGCGGGCATTGCAATGTTCGTGTACGTGCTCATCACCCTGCCTCTGCAGGCCTATCTGGGCAACTACCCGATGCTCATCCTGGCCATCCTCGTCATCTCCTACATTCTCAAAGACCGTATCAAGGAGTACTTCCGGGCGCGCTTCGCCTACCGGCTCAAGGACAAGTACTTCGACAGCAAGACCCTCGTCCAGTTCAAGGGCACGCAGATAGGATGGATGAAGGAGGGCGTGGACTACATCGACGAGAGCAAAACGCCCGAGAAGGTGCTCACGCTGCGCAAACGCTCCAGTCTGGAGGCCGACAACACGCTTCTGGGCGAGCAGACGCTCCTCTACCGCAAACAGGTACACATCGACAACGAGCAGCTGCGGAACCAATACCGCTACGCCTTTTCTGGCATCCACGACATTATGCGCCTCCACATCCAGCATTTCACGCTGAAGATGGACGACCCCGACCTGGCACTGGACGCCATCAACCCGCAGGGCGAGCTGCAGACCATACACACCCAGCGCATCTACCCGCTGTACGTCGTGCTGCAGTTCATCCATAACGAACAAACCGAATACCGTTCCTTCCGCATCACCGCCACCCGCAACGGCATCGTGGAATGCGTGGAGAACCCGGTTTCATAAAATAGTCTATTATCAATCTTATTATTAACTTTAAAAACTAAAACAATGGATTTAGAAGGAAGAAGAGAAAGTACCAACGTCGAAGACCGACGCGGAAAAAGAGCGGCAGGTGTCAGTTTGGGCATCGGCGGCACCATCATCGTGGGTCTCATCGCCCTCCTGATGGGCCGTAACCCCTCCGAAGTGCTGAAGACCGTGAACAATGCCACCGGCGGCAGCCAAACCGAAAGCAACTACACACCTACTGCCGAAGAAGAGGAGCTGGCCTCTTTCACCAAGAAGATTCTTGCCAGCACCGAGGATGTGTGGAGCGCAGAGTTCAAGAAAATCGGCCAGCAATACGTCCCGCCCAAACTGGTGATGTTCACCGGCCAGGTGCAGTCGGGCTGCGGCAACGCCACCGCTGAAGTCGGCCCCTTCTACTGTTCCGCCGACCAGACGGTTTACATTGACCTCTCGTTCTTCTCCACGATGCGCCAGTCGCTCGGCGCCGACGGTGACTTCGCATACGCGTACGTCATCGCCCACGAGGTAGGCCACCACGTGCAGAACCTGCGCGGCACCCTCTCGCAAGCCCACCAGAAGATGGCCCAGGTAAGCCAAAAGGAGAGCAACCAGATCAGCGTGCGCATTGAGCTGCAAGCCGACTACTACGCCGGCGTATGGGCCCACCACGAGAACGCAATGTTCAAATCACTGGACGATGGAGATCTTGAGGAGGCCATCAACACCGCATCTGTCATTGGCGACGACTACCTGCAGAAGAAGGCCCGCGGGTATGCCACGCCCGAGTCGTTCAACCACGGCACCTCCAAGCAACGTATGAAATGGCTCAAGAAGGGTTTCGACACCGGCGACATCAACGGCGGCACCACCTTCCAAGGCAGCTACAGCGACCTTTAAGCCACTTCCAAAATTGCAACCAACAAAAAGCCCGACGAACATCTGTTCGCCGGGCTTTCTTTTTATTCAAAGATTCAGGAATTCTTTTATGCTTTGTCGGGGACAATACGGGTGCCGCAGGCGTCATCGCCCAAGCGGCCGGCCTCTGTGATGATGCAGGTGTGGCCCGTTTTCTCCACAAACATAATGGCCGCCCGCATTTTAGGGGCCATAGAGCCTTCGGTGAACTGTTTCTCCTCCAGGTATTTCTTGGCTTCGGACACAGTGACCACGTCCAGAGCCTTCTCGTCCGGTTTGCGGAAGTTGATATAGACTTTGGGCACATCGGTGAGGATGTAGAACTCGTCGGCATCGATCTCCACTGCCGTGATGGCGGAGGCCAGATCCTTGTCGATAACCGCCTGCACGCCTTGCAGATAGCCATCGATATTGGCCACGGGGATGCCGCCGCCGCCCACGGTGATCACGATGATACCCTGGTCGGCCAACTGGCGCACCAGCTTGATATTCTGGATGCGGATGGGCTTCGGGGAGGCCACCACCTTGCGCCAGCCATTACCCTTCGGGTCCTCTTTGTAGATGTCGCCCGTCTCCTGATGATAGGCCTCGGCCTCTTCCTTGGAGCAATAGGGACCCACGGGCTTGGTGGGGTTCTTGAAGAGCGGGTCGTTGGCGTCCACTTCCACGTGGGTGAGCAGCGTCACCGTGTCGCGGTCCCAGCCCTCTTCGGCGAAAATGCGGCGGAAGCCCTCTTCAATAAGGGCGCCGATGGAGCCTTGCGTCTCGGCCACGCAGAAGTTCAGGGGCATATCCGCCACCTCATAGGTCTCTGCGCCAGCCTTGTGCTGCAACATCACGTTGCCCACTTGCGGGCCGTTACCGTGGCCAATGACCATACGATAGCCAGCCTTCATCATCGGAACCAGACAGCGACAGGTCTCCGTCACGTTCTGAATTTGTTCAGCGTAGGTGCCTTTTTGATTGCTTTTCAACAAAGCATTGCCGCCAAAGGCAATAACGGCGAGTTTGTTTTGTGTCATAAAAAAATTGTATGGGATTTAGGGAGAGCGCCAATGCTGCTCTCCGGTGAATAATTACCAGATTTTAGCGCGCTTGGAGGGTTCGAGCCACATCGGGTCGCCCTTCTTGATGCCGAAAGCCTCATAGAAGGCGTCGATATGCGGCAGGGTGCCGTTCACACGCCACATTCCCAAGGAGTGCGGGTCGGTCTTGGTGCGGCGGAGTATCTCCTCCGGACGGATGTTGTTGGCCCAGACGGCGGCATACGCCAGGAAGAAACGCTGCTCGGGGGTGAAACCGTCCATATCGCCCTTGATTTTCCCCTCCTGCTTGGCCTTCTGCATTGCAGTGTAGGAGACGTTGAGACCACCGTTGTCGGCGATGTTCTCACCCAAGGTGAAGGAACCATTGCCATAGACGCCAGGAGCCACCTCAATGGCATTGAAGTGATCAACAATCAGCTGGGCGCGTTCCTTGAAAGCATCGGCATCTTCGGCAGTCCACCAGTCGGTCAAGTTACCCTTGGCGTCATAGTTGCGGCCCTGGTCGTCAAAGCCGTGCGTCATCTCGTGCCCGATGACCACGCCGATAGCGCCGTAATTGGCGGCATCATCCGCATTCATATCAAAGAACGGGGGTTGGAGAATACCTGCCGGAAAGCATATCTCATTGGTATTGGGCTCGTAATAGGCATTGACGGTCTGCGGAGTCATCAGCCATTCGGTGGGATCCACCGGCTTGCCGATCTTGGCCAGTTCGTAGGCGGTCTCGAAACGGCGGGCGCGCACGACATTGGCATAGTAGCTGTCGTTGAGAATCTGCAACGCACTGTAGTCGCGCCACTTGTCGGGATAGCCAATCTTCACGCGGAAAGAGGCCAGTTTCTCAAGAGCGTTCTTCTTGGTGGCATCGGTCATCCAAGGGGATTGCTTGATACGCTCGCCGAGGGCCCATTGCAGGTTCTTGACGAGCTGCTCCATACGGGCCTTGGCCTCAGCGGGGAAGTAGGCCTTCACATACATCTGGCCCAGGGCCTCGCCCAACGTGCCGTTCAGCGTGCCGACAACGCGTTTCCAGCGCGGACGGTTCTCCTGCTGGCCGGAAAGCGTCTTGCCATAGAAGTCAAAGCGGGCATTCACGAACTCGTCGCTCAAATAGGGCGCTGCGCCGTTGATGACCTGCCAAGCCATATAAGCTTTCATTACCTCCCAGTCGGAGATGGAGAGCAGGCGATTGAGCGCGCTGAAATAGGTGGGCATACCCACATTGAGCGTGTCCAATTTGAGGTTCAGCACCTTGAGATATTCATTCAGGTTGACGGCGGGAATGGTCTTCTGCAAATCATTCACGGTGCATTTGTGGATGGTCTGATAAGGATCACGGAGCACGACTTTGTCGATAAATGCCTCTGCCATACAACATTCCAAATCGAGCACACGCTGAGCCATCTCTTTCTCTTGTTTCTCAAAGCCAGCCAGTTTGCTGTAGCCAGAGATGCTGAACATCTTGGCCATCAACTTGCGGTATTCATCGCGGATTTTCTGCTGGTCGGCATCCAGATAATAGTCACGGTCGCCCATACCGAGGCCGCTCTGCCAGAAGTGGGCGATGGTCATACGGCTGTCGTCAGGATCGGAGGAACCGTAGATGCCGAAGAAGCAGGAGTGGCCCTCCAGAAGCATCTCGGCCAACTGGGTGGAGAGTTGTTTGCGCTGGAGGCGTGCAATCTTCTGCAACTCCGCCTGGATGGGCTGGTTTCCCTGACGCTCCAGTTGCTCCGTGTTCATACCTATATTATAAAGGTCACCCAATTTCTGTTCCACCGTGCCGGGGGCATTCTTCTGGGCAGCCAGCTTGGTCACCAAATCCTGCAACTGCTTCTGGTTGTTTTCACCCAGCTGATCGAAGTTGCCATAACGGGCATATTCCGCGCCCAGGGGATTGAGTTTCATCCATCCGCCACAAGCGAACTGATAAAAATCGACATTGGGCAGGACGGTCCGGTCCAGATTGGTCAGGGTCACGCCGGATTTCTGTTTTTTGGGCTTTCCTTTGGTAGTCATAGTTTCAAAACTCGTGAGAATAAAAAAACAAAGTACCAATGACAAAGTTGTTAAAGCATACTTTTTCATAGATATCATTCTGATTTACAGTGTTATAAAAATAAAAACACCTCCCTAAGGAGATGGGCGGCAAAGGTACACATTATTTTGGATTTCCCGCTGTTTTTTCCTAAAAAAACTACAGAAAATCACCATTTTGGACTTTTGCGCCCAATGTCGGGAAAACGTCAATTCTAACTGATGTCGTACCCTATGCGCTCCACCGTCTCCAGCTGGTCGATACCACGGAGTTTCTCAATGAGGTCGGTGAGGGCACGCACACTCTGAATGTAAAACATCATCGTTCCGGAGAAGACATTGTTCTTGGCTTCGATATGAATAGAGCGCATATTGAGGTCCATCTGGGAGGAGACAATCTCAATGATTTCCATCAACATACCCTTGCGGTCGAAACCGGAGAAGCGGATGCCCGACAAGAAGGCAATGTTCTGGCCCTTGCGCCATTTGGTCTTGATGATACGCTTGCCGAACTTGGACATCTGCTCGATGGCGTTGGGACAGGAGGTCTGGTGGATGACAATCTTGTCGTCGGCCACCTGGAAGCCCACCACGTGGTCACCCGGGATGGGGTTGCAGCAGTCGGCGAGCACATACTTAATGCGTTCGTAGTCGTTGTCGAGCAGGAAAGCCGTCGGAGTGGTGGTGAACTGCTCATCGATGAGCTCGTCCAAAGATTTGTTGGCAATTTCCTCCTCGATTTTCTTCTGAAACTCCGCCAGTTCCTTGGGCTGTTTCATCGCCAAGATCTTGCGGATCTTGTTCTTGGAAATCTTGTGAGTGACAATATTGTTCCAAAACTCGTCCCTGGACTTGGTAAGCGTGGCGGTCTCTATTTTCTCCACATTTTCCGGTGTGTATTCCACGTCGAACTCTTTGAAATAGCTTTGGAGCAGTTCTTCGCCGGCAGCGTTGATATTGGTCTGCTCACTTCTGAGGAAATCGCGGATGCTGCGGCGGGCGCGCGCCGTGTGCACCACATTCAGCCACTCGGGCTTGGGGATTTGCTTCTTGGATGTGATAATCTCCACCTGGTCGCCATTGGAGAGCACACGGTCGAAGGGGACGATATTGTAGTTGACCTTGGCACCGATGCAGTGGTCGCCCAGGTTGGTGTGGAGCTGATAGGCCAGGTCAAGCACTGTGGAACCGGCGGGCAGGGTGCGCATATCGCCCTTGGGGGTGAACACGTAAATCTCCTTGAGGCCGAGGTTGAGCCGCACCTCGTTGAGGAACTCCAAAGCGTCGGAATCCTGGCTCTTGAGGATCTCGCGCGTCTTCATCAGCCAGTCTTCCAGACGGTTGTCCATATCGCTGTCGGCGGTGGCGGCTCCGTCCTCCTTGTATTTGTAGTGGGCGGCAAGACCCTTCTCTGCAATCTCGTCCATCCGTTTGGAACGGATCTGCACCTCCACCCATTTGCCCGCCTTGCTCATCGCGGTCAAATGCAGCGACTGGTAGCCATTGGGCTTGGGATGCGTCAGGAAGTTGCGGTCGCGGGAAGGATTGGTCGGATAGAGCAGACACACAATCTTGTAGATTCTCCAGCAAATCTCAAACTCCTGCTCCACGGGACTGTCGAACACAAACCGCACGGCGAAGATGTCGTAAATATCCTCGAACTTCACGTTCTTGTTCAGAATCTTCTGGTAGATGGAATAGACTGACTTGGTGCGGGAGGACATCGTGGCTTTGATACCGTTCTCCTCCAACGACTCCTGGATAGGTTTTACAAACTCAGCGATAAGTTGCTGGCGCTCCTCGTCTGTCTCCTTCAACTTGTTGGCGATAGAGTAATAGTCCACGGGGTCCGTGTATTTCATCGCATAGTCTTCCAACTCGCTCTTGATGGTATAAAGACCCAACCTGTGCGCAAACGGCACATAGAAATAGGAGGTCTCAGAGGCAATCTTGAGCTGTTTTTCCGGCGGCATCGCATCCAGCGTGCGCATATTGTGCAAGCGGTCGGCCAACTTGATGAGGATGACGCGGATGTCTTTCGACATCGAGAGGAATATCTTCTTGAAGTTCTCGGCCTGTATTGACTGGCTCTTGTTGTCGAAGACCAGGTCGTCGATCTTGGTGAGGCCGTCGATGATTTCCGCCACCACATCACCGAAGAGCTCGCGGATATCTTCGAGGGTGTAGTCGGTATCCTCCACCACGTCGTGTAGCAAGGCGCAGATGACGGAGGTGGCGCCGAGGTTGATCTCCTTGCAGCAAATCAGGGCGACAGCAATGGGATGGTAAATATAGGGTTCACCGCTCTTGCGCCGCGTGCCGTTGTGGGCATTGGTGGCCAGCACGAACGCCTTGCGGATGTTTTTTCGCTCCTCGGCATTGGTCTTCGGCCACAGCACCGTCAACAGTTCACGGTATTTATGGACTATGGTCTTGTTTTCTAATACTTCGTTGGGTACGTATTCGGACATAACAAGCAAAAGGTTATAGGATAATGGTTGACAAGTATATTATTGGATGATGAGTTTCTGGTTGTACACCTTCTGGGTGTCCATTATGCGAAGGATGTAGCAGCCAGAAGGGAGACCTTCGATATGGAGGGTGTTCACGCCGGCGTGGAGCATTTCGGATCGCACCAGACGGCCCGAGAGGTCATACAGACGGCACGGCACTTGCGCCGACTCGGTGGTCGCCGTGATGAAGCATTGGCCGGATGTGGGATTGGGGAATATCGTGTAATGAGTCTGCAAGCCCTCGGTATGCTCTTCAAGGCCCACTATGGTCAGGGCTTTGCGCACAGCGTGGTAGGCGTCCACCTTGCCGTAGCCGAAGCGGTTGACGCCAGACGCAGCGGTGTATTGGTCCTGATAGGCCGTGCTGGTCAGCACCTCCTTCACCTGCACTGGTGTTAGGTAGGGGTTGGCCTGCAGCACCAAGGCCGCCACACCAGACACGAACGGGGCGGACATCGAAGTTCCCGAAAGGGAGCCGAAACCGAACGTGCGGCCGTTGAATTCAACCGTTTTGGTATAAGTTCCTGTATAGTCATTATTGTAGGAAGAGATGGCTGACACGACATTCTTTCCAGGTGCGGAGACCTCGGGTTTGCGCACAGCGTGGAAACCGGGGCCGGAAGAGGAGAAGTCGGCAATCTGACCTCCCACGAGATAACCGCCATTGTTGGTATAGCGGGATGTATGGGCGGCCACGGTAATCGCGCAATCGATGTTGCCGGGTGTGCTCACCCCATATTCATTGTCGCCCGCCACCCAGTCGGGATGCGCAGCAGGCACCTGGAAATTCGCGCCCCAGTTGCCATACGCACGGGTCACCTCCGCCACATTCCAGGCGTGAAAAGAGCCCGATGAGGCCGTAACGGCCAAACCGAACTTGTAAGCATTATTCTGCTTGACTCTCAACCGCACCACAGGCGCCTGGTTGAAACTGTTGCAAGATTGAATGTCATAGTTGTAAAACACAGTATCGTTGCCCACCACCAGCACTGTGTCCAGATAGCCGTCGTTGCCCGCTGTCGGGATGAACGGGGTGGAAGCCACTGTCTGGTATGAATTGTTCATCACCATCATAGAGAACTCGAAGGGCGCATTGGCGGAGTTCATCATCGTAAGGGAGGAACCCCATCCCGTGCCACTGTTATAGGGGAACACGAATTGGGTGCGCATCGTGTCCGCATCGCCCATAAAGTCGTGATGGACGTGGAAGTTGACGTCACCGTTGTTGCCGGCACTGACCACGAAGACCACGCCGAGGTCGGTCAGTCGCTGCATCTCGTTGGCCAGCAGGCCTGTGCCATCCATATTGTCCATATAATAGAGACCCCAGCTGTTGCTGATGACGAGGCGCTTGCCCTCGTTCTGCGCCACCTCATACATCCAGTTCCAGGCATCCATCACGCGTTGGATGGAGTCGAGATAGAGGGAGGCGAAGAGCAGGTTGGCGTCGAAGGCCACACCTCTGTACTTGGTGCCGGCACCCGCACCCGCCGCGATGGAGGCGCAGTGCGTGCCGTGATAGTGGTAGCCGTAGCAGTTGGAGGTGTCGCAAAGGGCTGTCAACAGCTGCTCGGCGCCCACATACTCGGTGCCGTAGTCATAGCCGCTCGGGGCCGGACCCGCGGTCTTGAACTGGTCCCACGCCCGCAACACACGATAATGCACCATATTGGTGTCGTAAAAAACAGGGTGCGTGTAGTCAAATCCCCAATCCACAAAACCGATGATGACACCGTCACCCGTGAAGGCCTGCGGCAGGTCTATCGCTTTCCAAACACTGTCCACGCGCCCGTCAGGAACGGCTTTATTCAAACAAATCTGGCCGAAAGCCGAGGCAATGCAGCCCAAAATGCAAACCATCAGTACAAGTCTTTTCATAATTCCGATTATTAAATGGGATATTTCTATGTTAATCTTTGATATTAAATTTCAATATGTTCAAAAAATCCATCAACTGGCCATTTTGCTCCACCATATTGCGCATTTTGTCTTCCGAATTGACAATCACCTTCTTGGATTCTTTCTGCTCGTTGACCAAAACCTCAAGATCATCAACATTGAGCGTGAAATGGTTGCGCCAGTATTCCAAGATTGAAGTTTTATTTGTCTCTATCAGTTCCTTTTGTATGCCGTTTTTCACCTCCACGTAGATAACATCGTTCTCATAGCGAGGCGTTTCGTCTTTCAAGCTATAGTAGATGAGATGGTTGCCGTTGAACAAAGTCTCAAACAGCTGGCGCCAACAGGTGGCAAAATCGTTGCCTTCCTCTACCGGAGCATCCTCGCTTGGGACGTCAACACTTGTTTCCGGCGAATCTGTCTCGTACGTCGCTTCGTCATCCTCGTCGTCACTGTCGTTTTCTTCATCTTTGGGTTCTTCGTACTCGATTTCCTCGGAATTAAACTCGTCCGGGACGACAGGTTTCTCCTCCGGCTCGGGTTCCGCGGGGGCCGGTTCGGGAGTCGGGGTCGGCGACGACTCCGGCACAGGGGCCGGTGTTTCGGGTTGGGAAGTCGCACCCCCGAACATCACCTTGATGGAGGGCAGGGGTTCCATAGGAACCACACCCGGGCTCACAAACGTGCGGGTGGTCAGTGTCGGTGTTTGGGAAATGGTTTCTCTCTGAGAGGAATTTTCCTCGGCGGTCACCGTTCCGCCTCCGGGGGGGTTATCGCTCCTGCGATTGCCTCGCCTTTTTAAAGACGTAATTGGCGTTTATCTGCATCAAGCACAACTCCACCGAGAGTCGCTTGTTGTTGGAGTTCTTGTAGTTGAAATCGCATTGATTGGAAAGATCCAGTGCCCGGATCAGGAGCGACCGGTCAATCTGGGCGGCCTGCTGCTGCAAATGCTGCTTCACGGATTCGGAACTGTCGATCAGCCCCATCGTGCCGGCATCCTTGGCCATCAGCAAGTTACGGAAATGAGCGGCCAGCCCGGAGATGAAATGCTGGGGATCGAAGCCCTTGGCCACAATCTCATCCAACAGCAGCAGCGCAGAGGCCACATCATTACTGAACAAATAGTCGCATATATTGAAATAGTTGTCCACATCCAGCACATTGAGATGCTCAACGGCCTGCTTGTAGGTGATGTCCTTGCCGGCGATGTTCACCAGCTGGTCGAAGATGGAGAGCGCATCACGGAGGGCACCGTCGGCCTTCACAGCCACCACGCGCAAAGCCTCCCTCTCGGCCACCACACCTTCCGACTGGGCCACATACTCCAGGTGGTTGACGATGTCGTTCTCGCTGATACGCTTGAAGTCATATACCTGGCAACGGGAGAGGATAGTCGCCATAATCTTGTGCTTCTCCGTGGTAGCCAGGATGAACTTGGCATAGGCCGGGGGTTCCTCCAAGGTCTTCAGGAAAGCATTGAAAGCCGCCGAAGAGAGCATATGCACCTCGTCGATGATATAGACCTTGTACTTGGCGCCTCCTTGCGGCGGGATGCGCACCTGCTCCACCAGATTCCGGATATCGTCCACACCGCTGTTGGAGGCCGCATCGAGTTCAAAGAGGTTGAAGGAGGCCGACTCGTTGAAGGCTCGACAGGAATCGCACTCGTTGCAGGGCTCGTAGTCCTCGGTCAGATGCTGGCAATTGAGCGCTTTGGCCAGGATACGGGCGCAGGTGGTCTTGCCAACGCCACGGGGACCGCAGAACAGGAAAACCTGCGCCACTTGGCCCGTCTTGATGGCATTCTTCAAAGGGGATGTTATATGTTCTTGACCCACAACCGATTTAAAAGTCGTTGGTCTGTATTTTCTAGCGGAGACTACAAAATTATCCATAGGTTTCAACTATTTTTTACGACTTGCAAAAATAGTCAAAAAAATGGATTGTTCCGTCAGGAGGAACAGAAAAAAAGGATTAGCGCAACTCGTCCAAAGAATGTATCAGAAGGCGTACAATGCCGTCATACGGTTCCAGGCCGCATTTGTCGCAGACATCGTAAGGGTTGTGATAGCCACCGCTGCGGCCGCCAAGCGTGTAGATGAACACCGCCGGCATCCCTTTCATCGTGAACGGGTAGTGGTCGCTGTTGGCGGCATTGCTGCGCGACTTCACCTCCTTCACGCAGTGCGCCTCTTTGTTGTAGGCCACCATCGCGTCATAGAAGTGATGGGTATTGTCGCCCGTGGCGTTGACCATCATAATGCCGTCGTCACCGCCGCACATCAGGTCGATGTTGAGCACCATTTTCACCTTGGAGAAGTCGAACAGCGAATCCTTCACGAAGGCCAGCGAGCCCATCAGGCCCGCCTCCTCGCCGCTGAATAGCACAAATACAGTCGTGTAGCGCGGCGGATGCTGCCTGTAATGCGCAGCCATATCCAGCACCGTGGAGGCGCCGGAGGCGTTGTCGTGCGCCCCGGGGAAGATGACGCTCTCCCCCATCTGGCCCAAATGGTCGTAATGGCCGCAAACCAGCACAAGGCTGTCAGGCACCTCCGCGCCGCGCACCATCCCGCACACGTTCTGCGTCGGATGGTAGGCCAGCACATTGCTGTAGGACAAGGCTATCCGGGAACTCTTCTTCATCTTGCGCGGATGAATGTACGCCATCACATAGTCGCTCTCCTGCTGGGCAATGTTGAACGACCACACGGGAATGTCCTTCACCGCGGCCAAAAAGCCCCGAAAAGGCAACTGCCCGTTGTACATATAAAGATGATGGAACAACGAGTTGAGATTCTTGGCCACCTCCTGATCCTTGCATTTTGTCATATCCACAAACAGAAGGCTATTGGAGAGTTGGGCACTGTTCTTCTGGCAGAATGCCAGCAACTTGTCGGGGCTGAGAATATCCTCGGGCTTGATGGGCAGCACGAGGAACGTCTCATCAGCGGAACGGGAGAAAGGAGCAAGGGCGAAATCATCCCACGGGCGCAACTCCTCACCATTCAAGGCGGCCTTCACCGGCCCTTCCATCGCATAGACGTTGAAGCCATAGTGGTGGTAATAGTCCTTCACAAAGGGCTCCACACCGATGTCACGCAACTGGGCACGCAGGTACTCGGCGGCGATGCTGTCGCCATTGTAGGCATAGCCACGACCGTGGAACTCGGGCGAGGTGAGGTCACGGATATACTTTCTCACCTGGTTGCTGTCCTGGCCGCACACAGCGCCCAACAGCAGCAATATCACAAATGAAAGGAGGATTCTTCTCATATTAGGGGATTCGGGGGGGGATAAGGAATTAAGAAATTAAGAAACTAAGAAATTAAGAAATTAAGAAATTGAGGATTAAGGGGGAAAGGGGTAAAGGGTTAAGGGTTAGGGGTTAGAGAACTTTTTCAATGCAAGACCAGAGCCTATCGGCGGTCTGCTGCCAGGAGAAGAGTTCGCGACGGGCACGGCCTTTGGCTATGAGGTCGGCGCGCAAGGCGTCATCTTTCCAAAGGGCGGACATTGCGTCGGAGATTTGCGCCACAGCGGCAGGGTCCACCAGCAAAGCGGCGTCGCCGGCCACCTCCGGCATCGAGGTTACATCCGAGGTGATGACGGCCGTCTCCGCATTGAAGGCCTCTACAATGGGGATGCCGAAGCCCTCGAAAAGCGAGGCATAGACCAGGGCGCACGCCGAGGCATACAGGGCACTCAGCACCTCCATCGGCTGACGGCCCAGCATAACCACCTCATCACGGAAACGCATCGCCTCGTAAGTGTCCTCTATCTCGCCCTGCCACCACTTCTTGTCGCCGACCACCAGCAACTTGGCGTCGGAGTTCTCGCGCGACTTGAAGTCGTCAAAGGCCCTGAAGATGTTGGCCAAGTTCTTGCGCTTGTGAATCAGTCCGACGAAAAGGAAATAGCGGCAGCCGCGGGCATAGCGGTCGCGCACGGCCTGCTGTTCCTCCGCCGTGAAGGGACGGAAATGGTCGTTGCAGCCATTATAGACCACATCGATTCGGTCGAGAGGCACGCCGTATGTGTCGTGGATGTCGTTGCGGGTATATTCCGACACGGTGGCCAGGCGGTCTGCAACCTGAGCGAACCGAGGGAAGAAACGGTCGTAATAGCGCAGCACCACAGGCTTGATGAAGTCGCGGTGGTGCGCGAAGTTAAGGTCGTGGATCACGTTGACACTCTTGGTGTTGCGCAGATGCAGGGGCATCCAGCCGTCGGTGGAAAGGAAGAGGTCGGGGCGGATGCTGCGCAGGCGCGCGGGGATGCCGCACTCGAAAAACAGATACCACAGATAGGGATGACGGGCGGGCGGGTGCGCCACCACGGGCGTCACATTGGAAGCATAAACGAATTGCTCGTCGTAGGGACGATCAAACAGAAAATAGAACTGATGCTCGGGATGTTGCTGCACAATACGGCGCAGACTCTCGTGGGTGAACCAGCCGATCCCTTCGAGTTTGTCTTTCAGCAGGAGACGGGTGTTGACGGCTATCTTCACAGCGAAGACGGTTTACTGGTTAGGGGTTGCCGGACGTATATCCTTGACGTTCAGCTGGATATTCACCACATTGTTCCAAACATTCTCCTCCACGTGGTACAACATATCAAAGGTTTTGTTGTCTTTCACGAGCGGGAGTTTGTCCTTCATATTGAAAGCGATGACGTCAATGGGCTGCACTAACCGGTCGGGATAGCAGACACGGCACTTGAGGTGCTTGTCGCCCACGATGCGGGCCATACCTTCGTCAGTGATGCCATTGGACTGGAAAACGGGTTCCATATTGCCAGGGCCGAAGGGAGCGAAGAGCTTGAGGTGTTCCATAAAGCTCGGCGTAATCTCCGAAAGATCCAGCGGCATATCCACCGAAATCTCGGGCACGGTGGCGGTCTCTTCCAGATTCTCGCTCACATATTGCTCGAATTTCTCGATGAATTCCTCCAGGTTCTCCTCCTTCATCGAAAGCCCGGCGGCAAATTTGTGGCCGCCAAAGTGCTCCAGCAGGTCGGAACAGTAGTCGATGCCGTCGTAGATATTGAACTCTTTGACGGAGCGGGCCGAGCCGGTGATGAGGCCGTCGGAGGACTTGGTGAGGACGATAGTGGGCTTGTAGAAGACCTCCACGAGGCGGGAGGCCACGATGCCGATGATGCCCTTGAACCAGTTGG
Organism: uncultured Bacteroidales bacterium; assembly: GCA_900315705.1. Lineage (GTDB taxonomy): Bacteria > Bacteroidota > Bacteroidia > Bacteroidales > WCHB1-69 > F23-D06. The sequence goes on from ONAB01000016.1 coordinate 25,445, forward strand.
GGTTATACACCACAATGCTCTTGCGGCCGATGTACTCGTGCGAGCCTTTGATCATATGGATGGCCTCTTCCGTGGCGTTGCGGTCCTGCTCCTTGCGCTGCTCGTTCTGGGTGTTGATGCGCTTGCCAATGTCGGCCGACTTGTCCTCGTCCTCCACAATGAAGAGACGCACGGACTCGCGCCCGCTCTTCATTCTGCCAGCGGCGTTGATGCGCGGGCCCACATAGAACACCAGGTCGGAGATGGAGATCACGCGGGAGAAAATCGTCTCCTCCTTGAAAGGATAGTGAATCTTGATGCCGGCCTGGTCAAGGATGGACTTGATGCCCATACGGGGGAACTTGTTGATAATCTCGAGGCCGAAATGGGCGAGGATGCGGTTCTCGCCGGTAATGGCCACGATGTCGGAGGCGATGCTGATGGCCACAAGGTCCATACGGGAGAGCCAGAGCTGGTCGGGCAGCTTGTACTGCTGGCAATAACCCTGGATGAGCTTAAAGCCCACACCGCAGCCGGAAAGTTCCTTATAGGGATAGGGACAGTCTTTGCGCTTGGGGTCAAGGATGGCCACGGCAGCGGGCAATTCGTCACCCTCAAGATGGTGGTCGCAGATGATGACATCGATGCCCAACTTGTTGGCCATCTCCACCTTGTCGTTGGCCTTGATGCCGCAGTCGAGTGAAATCAGCAGGTTGATGTTGTTCTCGCGGCAATATTCAATGCCTTGGTCGGAGATGCCATAGCCTTCCAGATAGCGGTCGGGGATATAATATTCCACCAGGCCCTTGGAGTCGGTGCCGACAATTTCGCAGAGGAAAGAGTACAGGAGAGCGACGGCGGAGGTGCCGTCCACGTCATAGTCGCCATATACGAGGATGCGCTCGTTGTTGATGATGGCCTGGGAGAGACGCTTGACGGCCTTGTCCATATCCTTCATCAGGAAGGGGTTATGGAGCTTTGTAATGTCAGGGTTGAAAAAATCGGCGGCTGCCTCTGGCGTGTTGATACCCCTTTGCAGCAGGAGTGCTGCAAGCGGTTTTTCAATAGAGAGTTGCTCTGCAAGCCGCCCTGTAGCCGCATCATCCGGGAGCTGTTGGCAAATCCACCGTTTATTCATAATTCCATTTTTAAAAGAAACCGCAAAAATATATATTTATATTTATAAATGCAAGTTTCTGTGTATTTTTTATATTTTCATTTTCTTGTCGATATCATCCACATAGAGTTTCATTTTCTTGTCAGTCTCATAGAGATTGTTGATGGTGCGGCAGGCGTGCAGCACAGTGGCGTGATCCTTGTTGCCGCAATAGGCGCCAATGACCGACAGGGGCAGCTTGGTGTACTTCTTGGCGAAATACATACTCAGCTGGCGGGCCTGCACGATGTCGCGCTTGCGCGTGCGGGCGTTAATGACCTCCGTGGAGATCTTGAAATAGTCGCACACAATCTTCTGGATATACTCTATGGAAATCTCTTTCGCATTGGTTTTCACATACTTGTCCACCATCTCCTTGGCCAGATCCACCGTAATGGCGCGGTGGTTGAGGGATGCCTGCGCGAGGATAGCGATCATAGCGCCCTCCAATTCGCGCGTGTTGGAGGTGATGCGCAGGGCCAGGTAGTCCACAACCTCCTTGGGGAAGGTGATGCCGTTGTTCTCCAACTTCTTGTTGATGATGGCGATGCGCGTCTCCAGGTCGGGCACCTGCAGGTCGGCGGTCAAGCCCCACTTGAAACGGTTGAGCAACCGGGGCTCGAAACCGGAGATCTCCACCGGCGACTTGTCGGAAGTGATGATGATCTGCTTGTTGTGCTGGTGCAGGGAGTTGAAGATGTGGAAGAAGACCTCCTGCGTCTTGCCCTTGCCCCCCGCGATGAACTGGATGTCATCAATAATCAGCATATCCACCGACTGGTAGAACCAGATGAAGTCGTTGACATTCTTGTTCTTGACAGCTTCTATGTACTGCTGGTAGAAGGTGTCGCAACTCACATAGACCACGGTCTTGTCGGGGAAGTTGATCTTGGTCTGGATGCCGATGGCGTTGACGAGGTGCGTCTTGCCCAGGCCCACATCGGAGTAGATGAAAAGCGGGTTGAAAGAGGTCTGGCCGGGAGCCTTGGCGATGGCCCAACCCGCGGAACGGGCCAGCCGGTTGCAGTCGCCCTCCACATAGTTCTCGAACGTCAGGGCGTCCACCAGATTGGAAGGGATCTTGTGCTTCTGGATGCCCGGCAGCACGAAGGGGTCTGGAATATCGCGGTTGGAAGTCTGATATACGTCGATGGGAGCCAGCGTCGGCGGGTTGCTCACCGCCGGGCGGTTATGCGACGGCAGCGTGATGGACTGCGACTGGGCAGGATCGGGCTGCTGCTCCATAATGACCTTGTATTTCAACTTTCCCATAGGCCCTATCTCCTTCTTGATCACACTCTTGAGCACATTCACATAGTGTTCCTCCAGGAACTCGTAGAAGAGATGGCTCGGCAATTGCAACACTAGCGTGTCATCTTCCAAGGAGACCGGTACAATCGGCAGGAACCAAGTCTCAAAGGCATCCGGTTCCACAATATCTTGTATCAGGGCCAAACATTGATTCCAAACTCTCGTATAATCTTTCGTAATTTCGCTCATCTCACAGGCAGAAAAAATTAATTTTTACTCATTCTCAATCAATTAACAATATCAAATTGTTCGTTTATTGAGATGGCAAAAATAAACAAAAAAAAGTTTACAAAAAAAATGTTTTCAACTTGATTTTTAAAAAAAATAGTGTATAAAAATCAGCCGAAAACACATTAGAAACAAATATCTTATTTTAAGTCAATACATTACGAAACTCCTCATACTTCCCCACGTCCATCCAATCATCCTCCTGATGTTGATAACCTAAGACACGGAAATGGTCGGCATTTTGTAGATAAAGTGGCGTCAATGAGTGTTTTTCAACGGATGGTATCTGGTCAACAAAAGAGCGGTTCAGGACGTGGATGCCGCTGAAGGCCAAATCAACCGGCCGGGCAGGTTCCACAGGCATAATTTCCTCCCCAGTCTTAATGTTTTTCCAGCCGCACAAACGCATATCATCTTGATTGAACACAAGATAGCGCGCGGTCTGCCGTTGGCGCACAGCCAGAGTGACATCAGCGCCCGTGTCAATATGGTGGGCCAGCATCTTCCGCAAGTCGATAGTGGAGAGGATGTCCACATTATAAAGCAGCAGCAGGTCGCTGTCGCCGCAGAGGGGCTCGGCGAACTTGAGCCCGCCGGCCGTGTCGCGCAAGTAGGCCCGCTCGTCGGAGATGCGGATGCGCCCGTCGAAGGGATAGCCCCTGACGAAATCGATGATCTGGTCGGCAAAATGGTGCACATTGACGATGACATCGCGCACACCCGCGGCGGCCATCTTCTCCAAAGCCCACTCGATGAGAGGTTTGCCCTGATAGCGCACCATCGCCTTCGGCCGCGACGCCGTCAGCGGATAGAGCCGTGTACCCAAGCCTGCCGCGAAAACCATTGCGGTGACACGAGGAGTATTATTGTCGTTTTGCTTGTTCATTGTTACTATTATATATATAGTATAACCTTATTTTTTCCTCACGGCGTCTTTCAGCATCGGCACGAAAAGGAAGTCGCCGAACACCTCTTCCTGCAAGTTGCCGTCATCCATTTTGGTGAGGCGCTTCATTGTGTGCGACTCGTCGCCGACGGGTATGACCATAATGCCGCCGGGTTTGAGCTGTTGCACCAGGGCCGGGGGCACGTCAGGGGCGCCGCAAGTGACAATGACACGATCGTAGGGCGCATACATCGGGATGCCCTTGAAGCCATCGCCGTACCAGGTCACGATGCGCTCATCGAGCTGGGCGAGCAACTTGGAGGTGCGCTGATAGAGCACCTGCTGGCGCTCCACCGAATAGACGCGCGCGCCCATCGCGCTCAAGATGGCCGCCTGGAAACCCGAGCCCGTGCCGATTTCCAGCACCGTCATTCCCTTCGACACCTGCAACAGCTGCGATTGGAACGCCACAGTGAAGGGGTGCGAGATGGTCTGCCCGTTCAGCAGTTTCAGCGCCACGTCGTCGTAGGCCCGGTCCCAGAGGAACGACTCCACGAAGCGGTGCCGCTCCACCTTGTCGAAGGCCTGCAGCACGTTCTCGTCCGTGATGCCCTTCTGCCGGAGTTCTTCAATCAATCGTTTCTTTGCGCCTAATAATAAGTAGTTGTCGGTCATAGTCTTTTTCCTTTCGCGTTTTTCTTCACCAATTTAGCGGTTTCTTTCACAGTTTCCAAATAGGCCTCTTCAACGGGTGAAAGTGTGTTATTCTGATATTTGCGGTATTCGGCGGTAGCCTTCTCCAAAGCCTGTGCGTGGCTTACAGAGCCTGCACCTTCGAGCAACGGACGGTTGCCAGAAGTAAGCACCGAATCCAATTGGCGGATATAGTCGCTCATATACATCGGCTTGTGCTCCAACGCATTGATTTCGGCCAAGTCGAAATAACCTGAAACGAGGTTGTTCAAAATCTTCAGTTCATTTTCGTTCAAATAGTTTTTGGCAACACCAATGTCTTTCAATGCGGGCAGCTCCCCCGAGAAGGTGGTTAGCCCCATAAACGGCTTCTCCGCATTGGCGCGCTCGTAAATAACCTCTGCTGCGGTATGTCCGTGTGCTGCATAATGCAGTTTGTTCTGCACCATCTTGAAAAACAGAACGGATTCATCGCTTTTGGGATTGTAGTCCACACTGGTGGCATAGAGGTCAAGCACTTGTCGGTACAGCACTTTCTCCGAAGAACGGATGTCGCGTATGCGGTCGAGCAGCTCTTTCCAATAGTTGCCGCCACCGTTACCCTTCAGCCGATCGTCATCCATCGTGAAGCCTTTAATCATATACTCCTTCAACCGCTGCGTGGCCCAGATGCGAAAACGGGTGGCAATGGCCGATTTTATACGGTAGCCAAGCGAAATAATCATATCGAGGTTATAAAATGGCAACTCTCTACTAACCTCTCTGTTCCCTTCCAATCGAACCTGTCGGAATTTCCGACAAGTTGCCTCTTCGCTTAATTCACCCTCCTCATAAATGTGTTTAATGTGCTCTACTACATTGGTTCTTGAACTTTGGTATAGTTCTGCCATCTGCTGTTGGTTAAGCCATACTGTTTCATCATCCAATTTCACATTGATCTTCGTCAAACCGTCTTCGGTCTGATAGATGATAATGTCACCGGTGTTTTCAATTTTCTTGTCCATTGTTGTTTTTCATTAAATAATCGTCAAATAAGATTCCCAATTTCAATGTGAGAATCTCAAAAATTTCAAACCGCAAAGATAACAAAAAAGGCGGCAGGAGTCAAGTCCCGCCGCCTTTATTTTCAACACTGGTGTTACAATTATTTCTTATAGAACACGAACTTGCCGTCCTCCACGGAATCCACCATTATGGTGCAGTCGTGGTCGATCTCCTCGGCGAGGATGATCTTGGAGAGTTCGTTAAGTATCCTCTTCTGTATCACACGTTTGAGCGGACGCGCGCCATACACGGGATCGTAGCCCAACTCCAGCAAGAGGTCCATAGCATAGTTGCTGAACTCGAGCTTGATGTTGCGCTGACTGAGCAGATCCTCCAACTGGTGCAACTGCAGGTTGATGATCTCCTTGATCTCCCGTCTGGAGAGCGGCTGGAACATCACAATCTCGTCGATACGGTTGAGAAACTCGGGCTTAAGCGTCTTCTTCAGCAGGTCGGTCACCTCCGCCTTCGTGCGCTCAAACACCTCCATATCAGAGTAGTTGGCGCGGTCGGCGTAGTTGTCCTGGATGATGTTGGACCCCAGGTTGGAGGTCATAATGATGATGGTGTTCTTGAAGTCGGCCACCCTACCCTTGTTGTCGGTCAGCCGGCCGTCGTCGAGCACCTGCAAGAGGACATTGAACACATCGGGGTGCGCTTTCTCGATTTCATCGAAGAGGATGACGGAGTAGGGTTTGCGGCGCACCTTCTCGGTAAGCTGTCCGCCCTCATCGTAACCCACATAGCCAGGAGGCGAGCCGATGAGCCGCGACACGGAGTAGGACTCCTGAAACTCGCTCATATCGAAGCGTATCATCGCGTCTTCCGTGTTGAACAGATACTCGGCAAGCGCCTTGGCGAGCTCAGTCTTGCCGACGCCGGTCGTGCCCATAAAGATGAACGAGCCAATGGGGCGCTTGGCGTCCTGCAGGCCGGCACGACTGCGGCGGATGGCGTCGGAGACGGCCCCGATGGCCTCGTCCTGGCCCACCACGCGCTTGTGAAGTTCCTCTTCCAGATGAAGCAGTTTCGACTTCTCGCTCTGCATCATCTTGGCCACGGGGATGCCGGTCCAGCGGGCCACCACCTCGGCGATGTCATCGGCGCCGACCTTCTCGTCAATCATTGCCTCGTCGCCCTGAAGAGCCTCGAGATCCTTCTGCAGTTTCTCAATCTCATTCTCGTCGTTCTTGATGAGGCCATAGCGCAATTCAGCCACACGGCCGTAGTTGCCCTGACGCTCCTCGTTGGCAGCTTCAATCTTGTATTGCTCTATTTCATCCTTGCAGTGCTGGATCTTATCCATAATCTCCTTCTCGCTGCGCCACTTGGTGGAGATGACATTGCGTTTCTCCTGCAGTTCAGCGATTTTCTTGCTGAGCGACTCCACCTTGGCGGTGTCGTTCTCGCGTTTGAGGGCCTCGCGCTCGATTTCGAGCTGGCTGATCTTGTGTTCCACCTCATCGAGTTCCTCGGGCACGGAGTTGATTTCGAGCTTGAGTTTGGCAGCGGCCTCGTCAATGAGGTCGATGGCCTTGTCGGGCAGGAAACGGTCGCCGATGTAACGCTGCGAGAGCTCGACTGCGGCGATGATAGCCTCGTCGAGAATCTTCACTTTGTGATGGTTCTCATAGCGTTCCTTCAGGCCACGAAGGATGGAGATGGCGGAATACTTGTCGGGTTCCTCAATCTTGACGGGCTGGAAACGGCGCTCAAGGGCCTTGTCCTTCTCAAAGTACTTCTGGTACTCGTCGAGGGTGGTGGCACCGATAGAACGCAGCTCGCCACGGGCAAGGGCGGGTTTGAGGATATTGGCGGCATCCATCGCGCCTTCACCGGAGGCGCCTGCCCCGACGAGGGTGTGGATCTCGTCGATGAAGAGGATTATCTCGCCGTTGGAGTTTATAACCTCGTTGATGACGCTTTTGAGACGCTCCTCGAACTCGCCCTTGTACTTGGCACCGGCCACGAGGGCGCCCATATCCAGCGAGTAGAGCTTCTTGCTCTTGAGGTTCTCGGGGATATCGCCACTCACCAACCGCTGGGCCAGTCCCTCGGCGATGGCGGTCTTGCCGACGCCAGCCTCGCCAATGAGGATGGGGTTGTTCTTGGTACGGCGCGAAAGGATCTGCAGCACACGGCGTATCTCCTCGTCACGGCCGATGACAGGGTCGAGTTTGCCCTTGCGGGCCATCTCATTGAGGTTTTTGGCATACTTGTTGAGGGCATTGTAGGTCTCCTCGTTAGAAGCGGAGGTCACCTTGCTGCCCTTGTGAAGCTCCTCGATGGCGCTCTTCAGGCCCTTCTCGGTCATCCCCGCGTCCTTGAGGATTTGGGACGCCTTGCTGTTGGTACTGAAAATGCCATAGAGCAGGTGCTCCACGGAGACAAACTCGTCGCCAGAGTCCTGGCAGAAGAGAATAGCCTTCTGAAGGGCGCTCTGAGTGGCGCCTCCGAGGTAGGGATCCCCACCGGTAACCTTGGGCAGATGCGCAATCTCACGATCCACCACGGCGGCCACCGTCTTGGGGTTGCACTCCTGCTTTTTGAGCAGGAAAGGAACGACATTGTCGTCCACCTCAAGCATAGACTTGAGGATATGAAGAGGCTCCAGCTGCTGGTTCTGGTTGCGCATCGCCAGCATTTGCGCGTTGGAAATCACCTCTTGGGTTTTGATGGTCAAATTATTCGGATTCATTATGTTTTTACTCCTTTCTTTTTCTGATTATTAATTGAAAACAAACCTTTAGAGCAATAATGTTGCCAAAGCGCGACGACTGACAGAATGGCAGAAACACGGCGAAACGGAGAGATACTTTTTTTTGTATTTTTGCAGTTTCTAAGAAGAAACCAAAGATGAAAATCCGAAGCCGCCTTATCCACCTCATACTATTCACTTTCCTGCTGTTAGGGACGCGGGTGGGCAACGCGCAGAGCGACGAGCGGCCCACGGAGCGCAAGATTGACTCGGCTATGGCCATCTCCCCCGAATATATGCCCGTCACCGTGGCCCGGCTTCAGGGTTTCCAGTTCAACCCTTTGGTTTACAAATCCATAGACACTACTTTCTTCTACACCTCCGAATACGACCCCTTGAACCGCACCGAGGGCATCTACCAGACATTGGGCATCTACTCGCAAGCGCATCGCTCAATGGTCTTCGACTTCGAGCGCGAGCCGGGCTTCTCGATGATCACCCTCCCCTACCCGCTCTATTTCAAAACCGAAAACGACCTGCCATACTATGACGTGAAGGGGTCGTTCACCGACATTTCGGCGGCGTTTGGACTGACAACCGAGCAACGTATCCACGCCATCCACGCCCAGAAAATCCGGCGGTTCGAATTCAATGCCCAACTGGAGGGATACAACAACTCGGGCTATTTTCTCCGCCAGGGGTGCAACCTCTTCGACCTGAATGCCGTGATTCATTATTCCACCCCGAAGAACATCTACGGTTTCATCTGCTCCTACATCATCAACCACGCCAAGTTCCAGGAAAACGGCGGGTTGGAAGACTACGACCTTTTTATCGGCCGTCATTTTTCAGACGAAGACCTCACAACCGACCTGATGACTTTCTCCGTACTCTTCGGCAATGCCCTGAGCACCATCAACACGCATAACGCGCAGTGGCAGCAGTATGTGAACATCAAGGACAAGAACAACCGATACTTCGGCACCCTCACCCACACGTTCCAGTTCAAGACCTTGAAGAGTGTCTTCGAGGACACTCACCTGAACAACGACTATTACCAGAACATCTACTACATCAACACGGACTCCACTCGTGACACGGTGAACTACTACAGCATCGTGAACTCGCTGCAGTGGTCGAATTACGAGCCACTGTCGCGGCAGAGTGACCAGAACTACTTCTTCCGGATTGCCGGCGGCATACGCCACGAGTACGTGCACGCGAAGATGCCCTTCTATATCGGCAACAACTACACGCTGTTCGCGCGCACAAACATCCGCCTCTTCTCGGTCTGGGACCTGTTCGGCAGCATTGCCTACTCGTTCAACAACTACAACCGGGGCGACGCCATCGCTCACCTGGGGGCCACCTTTTCCATAAGCCGCAAGCTTCAGCACTACATAGGACTCAACGCCGACTTCTACCGCACCTCCCCCGACTTTTTCTACACATACTACATCGGCAACAACAACCTATGGTATCTCTCGTGGCCGAAGGAGAACACGATGAAGCTAGGCGCCTACTGGACCATTTTCGGTTACAAGTTAGGTTTCAACTACTTTATGTTGAACCATCATCTTTATCTTAACGAGCACCGTACGCCGACGATGGCCGAGAAGGGCATCCACGTGGTGCAGTTCAACCTGTTCGCCCCGTTTCGGGTCAAGAACTTCTCTGTTGACGCCAATATGGCGTTGCAGCACTCCACGAGCCCCGTCGTGGCGCTGCCCCTTTTCGCCGGCAAGCTGCGCGCGGCCTGGCACTTCCGCATCTTCAAGAACCGCCTCCGCGTCCAGCTCGGCACCGACCTGATGTACAACACCTTATACTATGCCGACGCCTACACGCCGGTTCTGCACCAATACTATCATCAGGAGAACGTGAAGGTGGGCAATTACCTCTTCTGGGACCTCGACCTGACGCTGCAGGTGAGCCGTCTCTCCTTCTTTGTGCGGGGCAACAACCTGCTGGAGGGCCTGATCGGCTACAAATACTTCACCACCCCCTTCTATCCGATGCAGAGCCGCAGGGTCGCCATCGGCATCAACTGGAAATTCTACGATTAACCGCATCCGACAAAAAACACGATACAATGACATACAGAATCGAAAGAGACACGCTCGGTGAAATGAGCGTGGAGAGTGACAAACTCTGGGGCGCGCAGACACAACGCGCAATGGAAAATTTCGTCATCGGCAAGAAGAAGATGCCCATCGAGATCATCTACGGCATCGCCACCGCCAAACGCGCAACGGCTTGCGCCAACTGTGACCTCGGCGTGATGCCGCAGGAGAAACGCGACCTCATCGTGCAGGCCTGTGACGAGATCCTCGCGGGCCAGTGGGACGACCAGTTCCCGCTGCACATCTGGCAGACCGGCTCCGGCACCCAGACCAATATGAACGTCAACGAGGTCATCGCCCACCGCGGGCAGCAGCTCCACGGCGGCAAGCTCGACGACTACCCGCTCTTCCTCTCCCCCAACGACGATGTCAACCAGTCGCAGTCCACCAACGACATCTTCCCCACGGGGATGCGCATCGCGGCCACCAAGATGCTGCTGGAGCACACGCTGCCGGCCCTGGACCGTATGATGGCCACCTACCGCACCAAGATTGCTGAATACGGTGACATCAAGAAGATCGGGCGCACGCACCTGATGGACGCCACGCCCCTGACGCTGGGGCAGGAGCTGTCGGGACACCTCTCGCAGCTGGAGCACGGCGCGGAGGCCATCCGCAACGCAATGCGCCACTTGATGGAGCTGCCCATCGGCGGCACGGCCGTGGGCAACGGACTCAACACCCCGAAGGGCTACGACACGCTGGCGCTGCAATACATCAACCAGTTCACCGGACTCTCCTTTACCAACGCGCCCAACAAGTACGAGGCAATGGCCTCGCACGACTCGCTGGCCGAGGTGTCGGGCGCCCTCAAGCGCCTGGCCGTGTCGCTGATGAAGATCGCCAACGACTTCCGTCTGCTCAACTCCGGTCCGCGCTGCGGCATCGGCGAGGTGGTGCTGCCCGCCAACGAGCCCGGCTCCTCCATTATGCCCGGCAAGGTGAACCCCACCCAGTGCGAGGCCCTGTCGCAAGTGTGCTGCCAGGTCATCGGCAACGACGTGGCCATCACCACCGGCGCAATGCAGGGACACCTGCAGCTGAACGTCTTTATGCCCCTCATCGGCCGCGACCTGCTGCAGTCATCGCGCCTGCTGGCCGATGTCATCAACTCCTTCAATGACCACTGCCTCCAGGGCATCGTGCCCAACCGCGAGCGCATCGCAATGCACCTCAACAACTCGCTGATGCTGGTTACCAAACTCAGTCCGCACATCGGCTACTACAACGCCGCCAAGATCGCCCAGCACGCCCACGCCGAGGGGCTCACCCTCCGCGAAGCCGCCCTGGCACTCGGACTGGTAAGCGAAGAGGAGTTTGAGGAGTGGATGAAGTGAGAGTTGAGAGTTGAAAATTGAGAATGGAGAATGGAGAATTGAAAGTTGAGGGTTGAGGTTCGATAATTCTTTTTAATAATAATTTAATAGTTTAATAAGTTAATAACTTAATAATTTAATGTACATCATCCTGATTGCGTCTTTGGCGCCTGTGTTGTTTTTGATCTGGTACATTTACCATCACGACCGTTACCAGAAGGAGCCGCTGCCGATGCTGCTCAAGGCTTTGTTGGGCGGCGTGCTGGCGGCCTTTTTGGACATAGCGCTGCTGACGGTGGTGGGGCTCTTCGTCAACCCCGCCTTGGAAGACAGCTTGTCGCAGGCGCTCTACCAGGCCTTCGGGCAGGCGGCAATGCCGGAGGAACTCTGCAAGCTGTTTTTCCTTTACCTCTTCATCTGGAACAGTCCGCACTTTGACGAGTACTACGACGGTGTGGAGTACGCCGCCTTTGTGGGGTTGGGCTTTGCAGGGCTGGAGAATGTGATGTACGTGATGCAGGGCGGCCTCGCCGTGGCCGTGGGTCGCGCCCTCTTTGCCGTGCCCGCCCACTTCTTCTTCGCCATCTTTATGGGCTATTTCTTCGCAATGGCCAAGTTCAAGCCCTGGAAGAAGGGCACCTTCCTCCTGCTGGCCTACATCGTACCCGTCATCCTGCACGGCATCTACGACTTTATCCTGATGTACCGGGAGGCCATCACCGAAACAGACACCTCCATAGCCGCCATCCTCAGCATCGGATTCTTCGTCTTTTTCTTCATCGTATGGAAAACCGCCATCCGACGGGTGAAAAAGATGGTGGGGAAATAGAGCGCCGTCTTCATTTTTTATATCTTTGCCAACTCAACATTCAATCCGTTTTCACCATAAAAAGTCCACTGATATTATGAAAAAAACACTCTTACTAATCTGTCTCTGTGTACTTGGTTCCCTTCTTTACGGACAGAACACCAAGAACCTGAAAATCATCGACAACTCGGAAAAGATCATCCGCAAAGGAATAAAAACGGCCGACCAAGGGAAGTTTGACGACGCCATCGCGCTCTACAACCAGGTCCCATACGGCGATCCCAACTACGAGTACGCCCAATACGAGAAGGCTTACGCGCTGGAAATGGCGGAACGTTACCACGAGGCCATCCAAATTCTCACCGAACTGACGGAAAATCCCTCCTGCAGCCAACCGTTGGCCAACATCTACACGGAGTTGGGCAACTGCTACGACAACTTGGAGGACTATGAAAAGGCCGTGGCATATTATGACAAAGGGCTGGAGACCAACCCCTACTATTTCCACCTTCACTTCAACAAGGGCGTGTCATTGATGCGGCAGGAAAAGTATGCGGAGGCTCTGGAGTGCTTCAAGACCTCGATGTTCCTGAACCCCGCCCACCAAGGCAGCCATTTCCAATACGGACAGGCGTGTATCCGGCTCGGATACACGGTGCCGGGCATTATGGCGCTCAACTATACTACCCTCATCAACCCCTCGTCCCAGTACACCATTCTGGCTTTGAGAATCCTGGATGAGATCTACGGCTCGGGAGTGGGCTCCTTCAATGCTGACAACCACTACTCTTTGCACGAAGACTACAAGGAGTTGAACAAATATTACGAGGAGGTGGTCAAGAAACTCAACATCTCCATCATATCCCAGAAAAAGGAAAAATGCCTGTCGAAAATCGACCACGCCGTCACGCGCGGCAACCAGGTGGTGTTCCAGAATGTGCAGGTGCGCCCCAACTCCCACGCCGTGGAGGATCAGCTCTACATTCCTTTCTTCAAGCAAGTTATGGAGAAAAAGCTCTTCAACACTCTCTGCTATTACCAGTTCTCCAGCACAGACATCGAGAACGGCAAGGTGTCGGCCAAGGCTGAAAAAATGGGAAAAGAGATCGGCGCTTTCGTAAATATGATAGTGGAAGACCTGGACAACGTCATTGAAAAGGGCCTGAACAAAGAGAATCCCGACGACATCCACTACCTTTACGACCAATACCGCCTCTACGCGTGGGGCAAGGCCTCGGAAGACGAAAAAGGCAAACTGATACGTCAGGGAGAGTGGACCAGCATCGACCAGACGGGCCAACTGGACGAAATGAGCACCTACAAGGACAATGAACTCGACGGTATGGGGTATGGGTACAGCAACAACCGGAAGATTGCGGAAGTGCAGATGTCGAAAGGACTGAAAAACGGTTTCATCCGCACATTTTCCCACCATCCTTTTGGCGACGAGTCGGTGCTGACTTTTGAAACCAAAGCCACAAACGACAACATACTGGGGGCCTACAAACGTTTCTACGAATCGGGCATTCTTGAGATGGAGTGCACGATAGGTCCCGATGACAACCTGATGGGCGAAGTCCGGTATTATGACGAACAAGGACACCTTACGGCTACGGAAAACTACGTGGACGGAGAGATGTCGGGGACTCAGAACCAATACTATCCCAACGGCCAGTTGCGGGGCACCTACGAAACCGACAACACCGGCACGCCCCACCCGTTCACAAGCTATTATCCCAACGGGAGGGTGAACGTCCAGGGCTTCATCACCCAGAACAACCGTTCAGGCAGTTTCACGGAACGCTACCCCGACGGAGCCCTGATGGAGTCGTACAGTTACAATGACAAAGAGGAGTTTGACGGAGACTACGTGCACTACTATCCCAACGGCAAGATGTGGTCGAAAACGACTTACAAAGACGGCAAGCCCGACGGCGACCGCACGGAGTATGATTACGACGGCAAGCCTGCGATTACCTACCATTTGAAAGACGGGCAAGTCACTGGTGCCGAAAACTATATGCCGGACGGCAGTGTACGTGCCACCTTCACACTCAAGGACAAGCACATCACCACTGAGACCTACACTTCAACGGGGAGACTGTTAGGCACCAATGTGCGCAACGCCAATCTCGAATTCGACGGCAAACAAGTCTTTTATTTCCCCAACGGCAATATTTATCAAGAGAACAACTACAAGAAGGGCAAGACCAGTGGTATATGCAAAGAGTACTACCCGTCAGGGCAGGTGTTTGCCTATACAGAATACAAGAATGACGCCAAAAACGGTATGTCGATAAGATATTTCGATGACAAGGCCCACACCGTGGCAAGCGAGTGCCAGTACCGCAACGACACCTTGGTGGGTGCCTGTTACACCTATCTTGAAGACGGCACGCTGTCCGAAAAGGATCTTTACAGTCAGGAAGGCAAGCTCATCTATTGCGCCTATTATATGCCCAACGGCAAGATGTCACGCGAACTCCGTTATTACAACGGTATGCCCATACTGATCAGCACCTTTGACACGGACGGGAAGCTGGTGCATCGCGATACCGTTCTCTTCGGAAACGGTCATAGCGACTTCTACTACCCAAACGGCAACATTGAAATCAGCCGCGAGATCAAGGGCGGCAAACCCGACGGAGCCCGCATCAAGTACAGCCTCGACGGGAAAGTTCTCCACACCTCCCAAAACCTTTCCAACTCCACGATGGGTGTCCAAAAGACGTTTTACCCCACCGGAGAAACGATGGACTCCTGCTTGGTCACCCTTGACGTAGTGGACGGATATTATCTCAGCTACGATCCGCTGGGCCGCATCTGGAGTTCCGCCTTTTACGGAGGCAATAATGACCCCCAGCACCCCGTCCTCTACTATCCTGATGGAAAAATGCGGATAGAAAGCAACACATTGCTTGACGAAACACACGGACCGACCTCTTACTATGCCCCCGACGGGAAGACCGTGCTGCTGGAGATCATCTATGACCACAACTGGGCCTACCAATACAGATTCCGTCAGCCAGACGGGAAGATGTCTGAAGCCACGTTGATCCCGAAAGATCACACTCAAGTCACCGCCTGCTACCCCAATGGCAAGACAGGCCTGGTGGTGGAATTTGAAAACGGGTACTGCAACGGCAACTTCGTCATCTACTATCCCAGCGGACAAGCCGCATACTCCTGCCAGTTTGTCAACGACATAAGGGATGGCCAGGAGACCTTCTTCTACGCCAACGGCAAGACCTCCGTGCTGCGCACCTACGAAATCGGTGACCTGCACGGGGCAATGGAGTTCTATTACGAGAACGGACAGAAGGCATACGAGGGCAACTACTACCACGGTCTCGGTCACGGCGACTTCAAGAAATACGACAAGAGCGGCAAGCTCGTCCACAAGGTGAGTATGTACTATGACCGTTGCACTGCTGATGAACGATATTAAACACAATTCATAAAAATAAAACAGACGATGAATAACAACCCCACCCTCGACAACATCGAGGACCTCTTTCCGAAAGAATTCACCGAAGAGCAGAAGGCCAAGGCCAAGACGCTCTTTTATAAAAGAATGTCCATTGCCGCGCACCAGTTCTATGGCGGCAAGATGCAAACGCTGCCCAAGGCCCCGATTTATGGGTTCAACTGGTTCAACGTGTGGTACACACCTGGCGTCTCGGCCGTCTCCACCACCATCCGCGACGACAACGACGCCTCCTTCCACCTCAGCAACCGTGCCAACCTCGTGGCCGTGGTCAGCGACAGCACGCGCGTGCTGGGCGACGGCGACTGCACCCCGCCGGGCGGCCTCGGCGTGATGGAGGGCAAGGCAATGCTGATGAAATACCTCGGCGGCGTGGACTCCATCCCCCTCTGCATCGACAGCCGCGACGAGAACGGCGAGCACCAGGCCGACAAGGTCATCGAGTTCGTCAAGATGGTGCAGCATAGCTTCGGCGCCATCAACCTGGAGGACATCTCGCAGCCCAACTGCTACCGCATTCTCGACACGCTGCGCGAGGAGTGCGTCATCCCTGTCTGGCACGACGACGCCCAAGGCACTGCCTGTGTCACGCTGGCCGGACTCATCAATGCCCTCAAGATCGTGGGCAAGAAGATGGAAGAGATCAAAGTGGTGCTGTACGGCGCCGGCGCCGCCAACACCACCATCGCCCGCCTGATGATCACCGACGGCGTGAAGGCCGAGAACCTCATCATCTTCGACACCAAAGGCACGCTGCACAAGAACCGTACCCAATATCGCGACGACAAACGCTTCTACCGCAAATGGGAGTTGTGCCAGAGCACCAACCCCAACTGCGTGGAGACGCACGAGGAGGCCTTCAAGGACGCCGATGTGCTGATTGCCCTCTCCAAACCGGGCCCTGACACCATCAAGCCCGAGTGGATCCGCCTGATGGCCGACAAGGCCATCGTCTTCGCCTGCGCCAACCCTGTGCCGGAGATCTACCCCTACAAGGCCAAGGAGGCCGGCGCCTACATCGTGGCCACCGGTCGCGGAGACTTCCCCAACCAGGTCAACAACTCGGTGTGCTTCCCCGCCATCCTCAAGGGCACGCTCCTGGTGTCGGCCAGCAAGATCACCGATGCGATGGCCATTCGCGCCGCCCACAGCATCGCCGACTATGCAGAGAAGAAAGGGCTCGCGCCCGACTGCATAATGCCCACGATGATGGACAGCGACCTCTTCCCGCACGTGGCCGCCGACGTGGCAATGCAAGCCATCCAGGACGGCGTGGCCCGCAAGACCCGCACCTGGCAGGAAGTCTATGACATCGCCTGCAAGGATATTCAGGAGACCCACGAGATTGTGAACCTTTTCCAAGACAAAGGCTACATCCGCCCCTTCCCTGAAGAGATGGTCAAAGACATCATCCGGCAAGTGTGTGCTGAAGTGTAATGGACAACTCCTCCCGATATGACCCCGCGCGTCCCCTGCTCCGGCTAGGGGCCGCGCTTCGTGATGCCGCTTGGGTGAAAGCGCACTTGGAGCCGCTCTTCCCGCGCCAGTACCAGCAGCACAGCTGGTTCACGCCGGCCTTTTGCCGGCTGGCCATTGAGACGTTAGGCGAATGGCTGCAGGAAAACGACCTCCGGCCGCTCACCGACCGGCTCGGAACCGACCGGCCCGCCCAGCGCATTGCCCTGATTCCCGATGGGAAGACTCCCCTGTCGGGATTTCGCGAGCTGATATTCATTCTGGCCTACGGTCATAATGCGGTGGTGCGCACGGTGCCGCACGACCTTCTCCTGCCGGTGTTGGTTAAAGAATGGAGTAAACTAGATGCCACCATCGGGGAGCGCGTCATCCTCAACGGAAAGCTCTCCGCCTTCGACGCTGTTGTGGCCGACCTCCCGGCCGAGAACGCAGAGACCCTGCAGCGCTATTTTGCCTCCTTCCCCCACTGCCTCCGCCCTTCCTGCTGTCAAGCCACCTTGCTGGATGGTGAAGAGACAGAAGAGGAGTTGCGCAATCTCGCGCACGACATCTACCACTACTTCGGGCGCGCTCCCCGTGCCACACGGAAGTTGTATGTGCCCGAGGGCTACGACTTTGTGCCTCTGTTGCGCATCCTGCAGGAGGAGAGTCGCCCCATCGCCGACCACAACCAGTTCCTCAACCATCTGGACTACCAAAAGTCGATTCGGCTGATGAGCAACCAATACTATATGGATTCCGGCACCTTTCTCTTGGTGGAAAGCGCTGACACAAACCCGCCCGTGGCGGTGATACATTATATATATTATCCTCACAACGGGGAGAAACCCGCGACAGGATGCTACGACGGGGAGAATGTCCGCAGCCGCCGCGAGGGCACGTCCTTCGGCCAGGCACATTCCGCATTCATCGACAAATCCCGCGACACAGAACTTTTGCATTTTTTAGGCAACTTATGAAAAAAAGAATCATCGTAACCCTCTTCTTCATCGTCGGCATCACCTCCATCTTGCTGATTCTCGCCATCTTCAAGCTATACACAGAGGCCGAGAAGGTGCAGCGCAGCATTTTCGTCAACGAAGTGCTCTCGGCCGGCGAGACCATTGTGGAGCGCATCGACGCCACCATCCTCAACGACACCCTGGACCTGACGGTGACCGACACGGCCACCACGGTCACCGAAGAGACGGACTTCTCCGATGTGGTGTCGGAATTCCACACCCGCAAGTTCGTGCTCGACTCGGTCACCAACCAACCCATCGGTGTCATCAAGTCGGTCATCTTTGTCAAGGAGAACAACAACCGCATTGTGGCCAACGACACCGAGTATTTCAGCGAGGCCTACCGCGAGCTGTTCCCGGTGGACAACGACCCCTGGTCGCCCAAAAACAAGGACTACCCCACCCGCAGTCTCAGCTTCACCGACGCCAACCTGGTGCAGTTGGACAGTGCCACCATACATCGGCTGAATGAGAACACACTGCGCGAGATCATCCGAGGCGCGCTACAGGAAGAGAATATCACCGCCCGTTTTGATTTCGCCCTCTACAACGCCTTCACCACCGATTTCATCATCGAGCCGAAGACCATCAACTGCGAGCAAATCTTGCACAGCGAATATGTCTTCCGCCTGAAATACAACGAGAAGGTCAGCTCGCCGCATTACATCATCCTCTATTTCCCAGCTGAGCGCGGCATCTTCCTGCAACGGATGAGCACCATCGTCATCCTCATTCTCAGTCTCATCGTCGTCTGCTTCGCCATCTCCTTCGTGGCCCTGTACTCCCTTTACCGGCAGAAGAAGCTCTCCGAGGTGACCAACGAGTTCGTCAACAATATGACGCACGAGTTCAAGACACCCATCTCCACCATCTCGTTGGCGTGCGAGGCCCTCTCCGACCCCACCCTGCACAACGACGCCAACATCCGGGAGGCCTATATCAGCATCATCCGGGACGAGAACGACAGGCTCAAGAATATGGTCAACAACATCTTGCAAATCGCCCAACTCAAGAAGGGGCAGGTCAAGATGAACATCGAGATGCTGGATATGCACGACCTTGTCCACAAGGTGGTGGACAGCGTTGCCCTACAAATCTCTTCGGCTAAGGGGTCTCTGAACTTAGCCCTCAACGCCGACGAGCACGAGCTTTTCGGAGACAAGTCGCATTTGCAGAATGTCATCATCAACCTAGTGGAGAATGGCATCAAATACTCGCAAGGGGCGCCCGAAATTCTCATCAACACCCAGTCAAACGGCAAGTATTTCCTGCTCTCCGTGACCGACAAAGGCATCGGCATCCCCAAGAAAGCGCTTCCGAGCATTTTCGAGAACTTCTACCGCGTGCCCAAGGGCAACGTGCACGACGTGAAGGGGTACGGACTCGGTTTGGGGTATGTCAAGAAAATCATCTCTCTCCATAAAGGAAAGATAGAAGTACAAAGTGAAGAGGGTAAGGGCAGCACCTTTATCATCTACCTGCCCTTGCACAAATAAACGACCTGTATGGGCTTCCGGCCCATCATTCGCATCGGCTATTCCTTCACCAGCTTGATGACGGTGGAGGCATTGGCGCCATTAACGCGAACTGCATACACACCGCGGGCACATTGGGTCAAGTCTATTTCAGCGCGACCCTCCGAGATGCGCGCGGACGTCACAAATTTGCCAAACATATCGTAAACGGAAGCCTCCCCTTCCAGAATGCCGGTCTCCAGCATCGCTTTGCCCGTCGTGGGATTGGGGCTAACGACTGCCGTGGCGATTTGGTTTTCCGCAATGCCGACACTTCTCTTGCCCACTTCCACGTCATCCACATAGATACCTTCGGCATTGTATCCCATTCCGACAAAGGCAATCTGATAATTTTGGGAAGGGTTGGGCAGATTCACAATCTCTGTCTCCCACCCCTCAGTCGGAAGAGGAAAATATTCCAGCAGTTGCCAATTGTCATTGGAAGAGGATCTGTACCATACGGAAAGTTCGTCCACGTCGCTCGCACCTTGGGGTTGACGGCGCTTGAAAGTAAGAGTCGGCTGGGTCACCGAACTGATGTCGAGAGGACGTGACACCAACCTTGCCTCTCCGCCCAGCCAGATGAAAAAGGCGGTGTTGTTGGTGATAAGGTAACCCGGATCCACCACCCAGCCGTCGGTGCCCGAGACGATTTCCGAATGCCAACAGATGAAGTCTGACGAAGACTCGAAATCGTCGAGATAAGGGATCTGGTCGGTCACGACATACACATCGCAAAGGGTGATGAAGGTGATGGCAGTGGACCACTCCGATTGGTCGTCGGCGGCACAGTTAGCCCGCACCCGGAAGGTGTATTCGGTTTGCGGGGTCAGGCCCGTCATCACATAGGGCTGTGTGGAGACCACCGTCTCCTGACCGTTGAGTTCTATCGTCCAGCTGGTTTCATCACCGGTGGGCACCCAGTTTAGCTGCGCCGAGGTATGGGTGATATCGCCCACGCTCAAGCTGATAGGGCGGGCGCAACTGGACGTGGAGGCCACCTCCACATTGTCAACAAAGAGAAACAGGCCTCCCAAGCCGCGGCCGTTGAACGAAATCTGATAGGTGGATGTGAGCGACGGCAGCGTGTATGTCTGCTCAAAATAATTGGTATAGTCACTGACACTCAAGGTGCCCAACAGATGCCAAGCACTCGTGTCGGAGGTACGGTAAGCGACCTCCAGCACATCTTGGGTATATAAGGCGAGCATCGCGTAAGAGAAGTTCAGCGTGACTTCCGTGACGTTGGACATATCGAAGACAGGCGAGATGAGCCGTGCCTCATCGCCAGCATTCTGGTAGGAAAATGAGGCCACGGAGGATAGGGTGCCGGTTATCTTGGCCCAGTTTCCACCGCCTGTGGTGTCCACCGTCCACAACGAGAATCCGTTTCCCTCAAAATCTTCGATGTACGACTGGTTATCCGTGATGGTGATGACATTTTGGGCAGACAGCGAACCGGACAGGAGAATCCCCAAAACCGCTGTCAGCAACAATTTACCAAGAGAGTAGTTCTGTCTCATATCTTTATATTTAAGATTAAAGGATAAATTAATAGAGTGTGCAAATATAGGAAAAATGATTGTCAATGCCTATTGTTTGACAATTTTTCCAAAACCGACATAACGGCCATTCACGGTCAGCTTCACCAAATAAAGGCCAGGAGCGAGGTCTTTCACACTCACCATCATCCTGTCGTCATCCATCTCGCTTTGCAAAACCAAACGCCCGTAAGAGTCAAACAGCCGGATCTCCTTCTTCATACTTGTCCATTCAGAACCCGTCTGCACGAAAATATGGTCAATGGCGGGATTAGGATAGAGCGTAATAATACCGTCTGCATTTTCCAAATCCTGGAGGCCCACACTCAGATAGAGTGTCACGGTTGAGTCGCAGCCGTACATATCCTGGAGCACCTTCGTGTAAACACCTGTGGTGTCGCACCAAATACCATTCCAGAAGAACGGAATGAAGGTGGTCATATAAATGGCGGTGTCAACAGGCTGGTGGATAGTCAGTTGGAGCGTTACAATGCTGTCGCAGCCCTCGGTGGTGGACAAGACGAACCGGTAATCTCCGGTGCTGGTATAGGTTTCACCCTGCCAGACAAAGGACTCGCAAGCATCGTAAACGAAGACAGTATCGAAGGTTGTACAGAGCGGTGTGGTGAAGGCCACGTCGTTGCCGTAAGCCGTCCCGACACCGTTGGTGGCGTAGGCCCGCACATAGTAGGCCGTGGCAGGTTGAAGGTCAGTGAGGGTGACGCTAAAGGTGCCCGTATCGGAGCCCAATGCCAGATGAGAGCCCGCGATGGAGGGCATTGGAGATGTGCCCCAACAGATGCCACGCTCGGTCACCGTGTCGCCACCGTTGTGGAGAACGGTGCCACCACAAAGGGCGGTATGCATCGTGAAAGCGGTAACCGCAGCGGTGCTCACTCCGGGCAGGGAACGCTCCGCGATGTCGCGCACACAGCGCACCGACCGGCCCGGACTCACGAAATTACTGCAATAGAACGGGGAGAACTCGACGACACTGTTTTGAATGACAGCGATATAGGGTTTCCCTGCCTGGAACTCAGTGGCGGCCCAGAAACTGGACTCATACCCCTTGTTGTAGGCTGTGTTGCTGGTATAGACACCGGCAGGATAAATCGTGAAACCGGAGAGATTGTTCTCTGCGGGCGCATAACCGGGAGAGCAAGGCACGGCGGAATAGTTCCAGCCGGTAGTGGAAGCCACAGCGCGCGCCTGCGCCGTGTCTCCGCCATCGCAATGGAATGCGGTGTTGCCGCAAAGGGTGTGGTAAAGTTGCTCCCACTCGGCAGCCGACGGCACGTGCCACCCATCAGGGCAAATGCCTCTCACGCCGCTCGGACTGGCCGTGCTGCTCGTGTCACCGTGCATCACCGCCGGCCAGTTGTACAAATAGCCATAATCCTCCACCAACGTGGAATCGTTGTCGGGAATATGACGGCACGGCGCCACATCGCTGTTCGTGGAACTCAACGGGATAGACGTGCCATCCGCATAATGGGTAGCGCGGATGTTCTGACGAGTCCAGCACTGGGTGCCCATAGCAATCGTCTGATAGACATTGCCGTCAAAATCGCTCACGGTTGATACACCACACTGGAACGGAGCCTGGCCCGTCGTGGTAAAGGTCATCACCGGACCATAGGCCGTGACACCGTGGTTGTCGGTGGCGTATGCCCTGACACAATAGGTTGTGCCCGGCAGCAGGCCCACCATATTAGAGGTGAAAGAACCTGTACCCGAAGCGGAAGAGAGGAAATAGTCAGACAATGACGGGAAGGCATTCTGACTGCTCCAGCAAACGCCCTTGTCCACAATGGAGTCATTGCCATAAACCAGCGCCATACCGCCGCACATTGCCGAGGTGTCGTTCACATTGGTGACAGGCAAGGTGCTGACAGAGAGGGAGAGGTCGCGCAAGCAGCGCACGGAGTACCCGAGACGCCTGTTGTTGGCATACCAGCTGGTGCTGAACTGGGCGTTATTATAGGCCAGCCGGATAATTCTAGGCTTGCCGGCAGAATATTCGGTCGTGGACCACGCATAACTGTAATAGCTCAACCCACTGTAAGTGCCCGCGGAGAAGCGCCCCGCGGGGACGAATGAGAGGCCTGTCTCGTTGTTGGCCACCGGGTTGTCGCCGGGCGCGCAAGACACCGTAGAGCTGTGCCACCCGATTGTAGAGCACATTGCCGCCGCCGTGGAGGTGTCGCTGTCATTGCAGTGGTATGACGCCTGCGACTCCATAAAGTGCCTGAGGTCACGCAACTCGCTGTAACTGGGCAAATGCCATCCTGTGGGACAAACGCCCTGCACGCCACTGGGCGAGGAAGTACTGGGAGCGCTCCCCCCCATCGCGGCACGCCAGTTGTAGAGATAGCCATTCTTGGCCACCAGGGAGGTGTCATTGTTGGGGGCATAGCGGTATGGAATAGTGGAACTCGTGTCACTGGAAGCAGCGATGGGGGTTCCGTCCGCATAGCGGGTGGCGCGCATATTCTCACGCATCCAGCACTGCTGGCCCACCTGCACGGTGTGGTACACATTCCCGTCAATGTCGGTAAGGGAGTCCACACCTTGGCAAGCCTGCACCGACTGCGGCACGCGCACCCCGATGATGGCAGCCTGCTGGGAGTTGAACTCGTATGTGGAAGGATTGAGGTTGTGCAGGAGAAAATAGCCGTTGTTGTTCCCGCTCCAGCCCCAGTTGAAATGGTAGTAGCCGTCTGTATCGTAGCCATCACACACGAAAGCGTGCCCACCCGCATCACCCTGGCCATTGTAATAGACTGGGCGCAAACGGTCCAACTCCGTTTTAATGAGGAGGTTCCAAGCATCCGTGGAGTAACTGGAGCGGTTCACTCGCGTGCAATAGGGGTAACCGAAATAGGTCTGCAAGGCATTCGGAACGTCTGAAGAATAGGAGCCGCTGCCCAGCGGGCCGTACATCATCTCCACACTGACACCGCAATGAAAGAGCAACTCGGCCACCGCGTGGACCTCAGCTGCCCCAGTGTTTGCCGTCAGCTGATTGGGCATCATATTGTACTGATAGGTCGTGTTGGCGAAATCGGCACTCAGAATGCCATAGTCGCCATAACCCTGCCCGCTGTGGTCGGAGCTATAGCTGTGGCTTCCGATTCCTGAGGTGGGATACTGCCAGTACCGCATAATCTGTCCCATCGCCGTGGCCACGCAGCCCACGAAGGTATGGCCATTCGGTCCTCCCGTGTCCGCCGGGCACATATTGTTGTAATAAGCATTCTGGTTCCATCTTGTGGTCAGGAGTGGTCCCACCACCGCGACATTGCGGACCCCACGGGCATCTGCAGTGAGAGCTTCACGCCATTGCGGCACCAAAGGCTCCGCCATTGTAGGGTCTGACACTATCTGCGTAATCTCATCCACATACTCCTTCAGAAAAAAACGGATGTTGGCGGGCATTCCCTCCGCTTGGAAAGAGTCCTCCAGCGAATAGGCCAACACCGGTTGCACGCGGTCATCGGCGGCCACCATCACAAAACCGGAACCTATATTGAAGACATAGAAAGCGTTGGCATTGCCACCCGCCCGGTTTGCCGGCAAAGTGGCCGTATAGACCAGCTGCGTGGCCGATGGGGCAGCAGAACGAAGGTGTTGGGTCTTACTGTCATAGAAAATCTCGGCCACCGTCTTGGCCGTCAATGTGTCCACAGGGCTTGCCTCTATCCTGACTGGATTTCCTGCCAGCACCAGGGAAAACAAAACCAGCAACAGGGTTCTATATCTTAATTTACTCATATTCAATACTATATCATTAAATACAAATTATCAATTCAGGTCCCAGCAGAGCGACACGATGTCGCGATACGGGAAGCCGAGCAAGTCGGCGACCTCCTTATGGCACACCTCTCCACCATAGCAATAGACGCTCTCCATCAGGGCAGGGCGCTTCTGCAAGGCAAAACGGAAGCGCGAATTGCCCGCCAGCTCCGCCACCAGGGGCAGCAGGAAATTGGACAGGGCAATATTGAGAGCCGTCACGGAAAGCGTTTCCGTGAGGATACGGTCAACGACAGGGTTATCTTTGGCATCCCGGATGAAATTCATCGCCAGGGCGGTGATTTTCTTGTCGATGAGGCTTTGCACATACGCCTTGTCCAGCGCGGCGGCATCCTGGGTGGAGAAGATGATCTGCTCCTCCTTCATCAGGGCAATCTGTTCCGGGGTGAAGGGCATAAACTTCACCAGCACGCGAGCCATAGAGGCCAGCAGATAGAAATCGTCCACAAACTCGACCCCCACATCGGCATAGTCGGCATCGGTATAGCGGGACCCTTGGGAGAATCCGTGCTGCATCATCACGTGGATGTCATCGTCCACGAGGGCCTGCACCGCAGCGGGGGTCATAATGACAAACTCGCCCACGGGAATCTCGTCCTTGACAAAGCCCACAGACAGCTCTTGCGTAGGGGTTTGCACCTGCACGGTCTGTTCCTGGGTGGCCAGGATGGTGTCGTCATATAGAGGGTCGAAGGTCAACATAGGTATGGTTTTGTCTCTCATACGCAAAGGGCAAAAAACGCCCTAATACGTGCCTGCAAAAATACAAAAAAGTCACTCAAAAAACAGCCACAGCTATCGACATTTTACATAATGCAGATACTCCACTGTACTATCTGCTGCGATACGTCTTGATTCAGATTCTTTATCCGCCTTAAAACGATTATACGCCTGCTGAAAGAAACCATACTCACCACGAACAGACAAAATCTCACGAATCTCATCGAAAGACATCAGTCCTTCATTATTATAGCTCAAAAAAATATAACGAGCATCTGCTGCCTCTATCAGCTGTCGGAATGACTGCTTCACTTTAGTACGTGAACAGTAGTCCGATTTTTGGTTATTGCATCTCCTCACACCTGTCTTGCCTGAAATTTCAGGATTATCATAGCGGGCAATGGTCTCTAACAAATGATAATTGCTTGAATACTGCCTATGATTATAAGGAGGATCCATATAAAGGACATCTGTGTGTATGCGTTTAACCAGTTCATTTGCATCCTCATTGAACACAAAATGCTCTTGGGCATTATAGACCATTTCGGCAGGTTTCATAACCATTAGTTTAGCAGCTGACTTCTTTATTTTTTTCAAGAATGCCCCATAGACAGATGCGGTATTGGCGACCTTATCAATGTTTTCTATTAAGGTTGCCAACAGGAAAAAATATTCGTTCTCTGTAACTTTCCCTTCTTTATGCCATCGCTCAATCTTTGTCCTGATAGCGTCACATTTCCCCCCATTCTCATCAGTAAAGTACAACCGATATTCATCTTCATCAGAATGTTGGCCCTTACAATAATTCCGGTAGATAAAACCTTCTATAGGATCAAGCATGTCAAGATAATTGCACACCTTAACGTCTCTCGTTTCATCACACGATTCTTCTTTAAGAGATGGTATTTCGTCTTTCAAACCATCAAACATCAGGACAGAATGATTCCCAATATATTGTCTGTTTAGCACATAACTATAATATTGAATATCGTTTGCTATAATTTGGTATCCTTTGGTTTTGAAATATTTACCCACTGCTCCGGTGCCCGCAAAAATATCACAAAACACATTTGCTTGTTCATCATCAGCCGTCACCTGTTTGATACATTCATACAGGAAAGGCAGGAGTGTTTGCTTTGATCCGATATAATTCATTCCTAATAAAATATTAGATTGCCATTATCAACACGATAATAGATGATTTTCAGAGGACTATAATTAATACAACCAAAATACTGAGAATCAAATGATTGCTTCATGTTCAATATTGGTGCCGGTATCGTTTTAGGAGTTGATTTCCCCAAAGCAATGAGGACAGGGATAATTTTAGAAGGAAGATTGGGTATGTAGTACTGAGAAAGCCAATCCATATACCTATTCATTTGCTTAATATGTTCTATTTCAATCGGAACACATTTGAGTTCTATCACATACAAATTATTCAACTCTTCTTCTGGGGATTTTGTGGATAACACTACATCCATTCTTTGCATTCCAACTCCACAAGAAACCTCATTGCCGATCCAGTTAATTGTCTCATCAGCATTATTAATAAGGGTTGAGTCAAGTGAGGCACAAGTCCCTTTGCCTATATTGTTCGTGATAAACGATTGCAAATGGGTTTCGTGCGCCTGATTATTATTGTATTTATAAATTAGCCTTTTAGATATATCAAGTTGCACACACCCTGTTGAAATGTCATAGACAGCTGGAGTGTGAGGGACAATCTTGTTGGAAGTCTCATCATAAGAATAACCACCAACTACAGAATTCAGTTTTTTACCTTTGTTTTTGGCAACGATTAAATTTATCAATCTGTCTGCTTCATATAAAGTTATCATCGTATTACCACGATTCCCTTTGAGTTTCCGATATATCAAACTCCAAAGCATTTGACAAGGACAGGAAATGCCCCTGATGTCATCAAGTGCCTCCCATTCCGACACACCTTCCGAATAAACTTTATACGGTTCTATCAAAGCTCGATATTGTATCTCCTTTGTGAGGGATGGGTATGTATCGCTTTTATAATCTGTAAATGAAACGAAATTGCCAGACGGGAACTTTTTCACTTTAAAAATACCGAAGAAACCGCCAATATTACCCGACTGCTGCAAATAAAATATCACATTATCACCCTCTCTCATTCGATTACAATCCGCTATGAGTCCAGCAATATTTCTTTCAGTTGAAGGGTGTATTGTCGTCGGATATGATTTTTTGTCATTATTAAATTGAAAAGACTTCTTGGTTCCTGTACCAATAAACATATATTCAAGATGTTTCTTGAATGTGCTTTTATCTACTATTAATATGTGTGTTGTCATACCATTAACTATTTTCGGGGTATAAAATATTAATGATGTACTCTGCTGTATGCTCCGATGCTTCTTTACAGATACGTTTTACAGAAGACTTGCGATATTCTACAGGATCGTATTGATAACACCCGACACATCCTAGTTCCTCCGTATAATTCTCATCTCCCTCGTAAAAAGGATATGGATTTCCCTTGATATTTGTTGCATCCCAACGTTTATCTGTCATTTTACAGTTTTTGCAAATCTGACGTTTCACATCATTAGCCGCTTTACATAATGGCTGAAAATCCTCTAATTTCTGAGTTCTCGCATCTGAGACCCTCATATCCGACTTCCGACCATCTTTATGGTCCACTTCAATCAAAGTATTTTCCGAACTGCCATTAATACCCAACATCACACATTTTTGTCTGCGGATTGTTTCCACAATATCTTTTCTGATAGTTTGACTAAAATGTTCTTCATCATTAAAGCCATCAAGTTTTATCCCATCCACTGCATTTCCGGGAGTCTTATCACGACGCACTTTAACTATGTATTTCTTTTGCAGAGGCGATGATTTTCTACCCCAGCTAAAGCCATTACCAAGAACTAACGGGGAATAATCCCCAACAAATTCGTCAACGAAAACCCAACGACTAACGCCGTTCTCATCGGGTTTTGCCAATTCCAAAAACAAATCTATCTTTGATTTTGCCATTCTAATAATCTTTCTTAAATACGAATATATATTCGTGTTTGAATAAAAAGTAGTCACTTTTCATCGCACGATATTTCCAAATATTTTGTGCACCAAGTTTACCACGATTCCCTTCTATGTTCTTCACAAGAATACCTTTCAACTTCACCTTGAAATTCTTCTTTAACATATACATCACATAAAAGCCCAAAGGAATCACTTCACTCTTTTTATAGATGTCACCCATAACAACCGCAAAGTATTTTCCTTTAGCCAGATACGTTAATCCGTTTTCAAATGCCACATGCAATTTATCAATATACAAATTAACGTCAGCTATGTTGGACAAATCTTCTTTTTTCTCTGTAAAATTAATTATGTCCAAATATGGGGGATGAGCAATCAGAAAATCTACATTATCTTTAGCAATGTCTTTTTGATACCGCAGCATACATTGATCAAAGAGATTGGAATCAGTAACATCGCAATTATTAATGTAATATTTAATACTATCAACCCCTGCCATTTTATCGTTCACATATTGTATGATTTCTTCATTTATGTCAAAACCAACATAGTTACGCTTAAGACTCTCACACTCAAAAAGGGTTGTTCCACTACCAGTAAACAATTCTAAAACGGTATCACCCTCATTCGTATAACGTCTGATGAGCTGATTGGGAATTTGAGGCACAAAATTACCGTGGTAAACATTGGCGTGCTTGCCACTTTTATCCCTTTCATTAATAATCCAAAGACTATCAACATTAATATCTTCTTCTTTCCAATTTTCTTTATCTATGTTCATATTGTTATTGTTAAAAAACTGATTCACCAAAAAAAGTTACTTTCGTTCATAACAACCATTGCATAAAGAGTATTATTTCGTCAAAACACCAACTGCGTCCTCAAGTCCAAATTTCTCCTTATCATCATTGATTCGAACAAACACACAACCGCAAAAATACAAAAAAAAACAATTACCGAACTTCTTCATCAGTACTTGAACAATCTCGTGTCATCGTCCACCCGCTCAATCGTGATGGGAACAAAATCCCCTTGCAGGATCTCCTCCACCTTCTCGGTCCACTCGATGAAACAGTAGTGGCCGCTGTAGAGGTACTCCTCAAAGCCCACGCGGGTGGCGTCGGCGGGCTCGTCAATGCGATAGAAATCAAAATGATAGAGGGGCTCGCCCGCCTCGGTCCAATACTCGTTGATGATGGCAAAGGTGGGCGACGAGGTAACATCGCGCACACCCAACGAGCGGCACAGGGCCTTGATAAGGGTGGTCTTGCCCGCTCCCATCTCTCCGTAGAATCCGAACACGCGCTCCTCGGGATGAGCCTTCAGGATGGCCTCGGCCACCTGGTCCAATTGTTCTTCCGTTGCCTTTATTGCTTGCATTATGATAGTTTTTTGTAATAATCAATCAGTTTGTCCATCGGGGCATCCACAATATCGTCCACGCGACACTCCTCCATCACCGCCGCCTCGCGCACCACATCCTGGAAATGGTAGGCCACGGAGCCGGAAAGCTGCCACGGCAAATCCTCGCCCTGGAAGCAGCTCTTCTGCGTGGCGAAGAAGGTCCGGAAAGCCTCCAAGGCCAGCCCGTGCATAAAGGGATGGCCGAGATGCTGCTGCACAAAGGGCGCCAGCGAGGCCATCATCCGATTGGGCTCGGGCTCGCGATAGAGTCTGTGGATAACCTTGTCCCGTGACAGTTCGTGCGAGCGCTCCAGGTCAGAGGCCAGCTCAGCAGGGAGGGTTCCCCGCAGGTAGGCCGTGAGAAGCTGTTTTCCAAGGAACGTGCCGCTGCCCTCATCGCCGAGCATATAGCCCAACGAGGGGGCGCTGCGCACAATGGAGGTGCCGTCGAAGAAGCAGGAGGCCGCGCCCGTGCCCAGGATAGCCACGATAGAGCGAGTGCCGCGACTCAGCGCGTGGCACACCGCCATCAGGTCGGAATAGACCTGTATGCTGGCGTTGGGAAAGAAACGGGAGATGAGCTCCCCCATCAGGGCCGCGTTGCGGGGGGCCATACAGCCTGCCCCATAGTAGTCGATGGCGGCGATGGTCGTCTCGCGCGGACATATCGCCACGAACCCTGCAAACACCTGCAGGATATCGGTTTCGGTGCAATAGTTGGGATTGATGCCCCGATCCACGTGCTGCAGCGTCACCGCGCCCTCCGTAAGAAGGGTAAAAGCCGTCTTGGTGGCCCCGGCGTCAATGAGGAGATGGGAGGACATACTTCCGCGTTTTTATTCTTGCATCAGAATGGCCCGCGAAATGCCCATCGGGTTCTGTCGCTTGTATTCAGAGGCGAAATAGCGTTGGATGAGCACGTGGTCGCGAAGCGACTCGTCACCCTGGAAGAAGGCGGCGAAGACCTTGTCGGCCTCGAAATAGTTGGGCACGCCGAGTTGCTCGCAGTCCGACTGGCTGATGCCGAGGCCGTCCACGGGGGTGGCGTCGATGCAAGATTGGAGGGCGGCGCGCTGAGCCTCGTTCTCCTCGCGCAAGAGGAACGTGGCCAGGTTATAGACCTCCGTTTTCCAGAGGTGCTGCATCGGGGCATAGTCGCCCACATCGCCGTGGAGGGTCCAGAATCCCGTCAGGAACTCGGTGTAGTTGTCGGTGGAGATGACCATACCGCGGTGCAGCTGGGCCAGATCGAAGAGCACCATCATCCGCATACGGGCCTTCATATTGCCCTGGCGGAGCTTGGAGAGGTGACTGTCGTCGAATTGCACCAGCAGTTTCTTGTTTTCGAGGAAGGTGCCGGTGATGTCGAGGTGCTCGAAATCGTGACAGAAGGCACGGCCCACGGCTATGGAGCGCTGGATCTCGTCCTCCTTGTTGGTCTCGATGGTGATGGAGCGTCCGATGAGGGGGATGTGCAGCTGTTCGCACACGGGTTGCAGCAGGGCGGCGCACAGAGCGCTATCGATGCCGCCGGAGATGCCGAGCACCAGCGACTGGAGGCGGCTTTTCTCCACATATTCCAAAACGGTCTGGCGGATCTGGCGGGCCAACAGGTCCATCGTCTCGTCGCCCGACATAAACGGGAAGTAGGATTGGTCAGGAATGGTCATTTCTCACAAAGGTTAAATAAGACATCGCGGAAAGGATTCCGCATCAAGGCTGCAAAAATAAACAAAATTTCGTTCTCACGAGGCAATCTCTCACCACAGGTATGCCGACATATGCGTAAAGATTATACGGAAAGATGCTTCAAACGTCCGTCACGGTTAGGAACGGTTACGGGAAAACGCTGTCGTGCTAGTTGACTGCGTTTTCATCTTCCTTAATACCGCGACAACGATAGAAGTGGTTATGAGCACGCCAGTGCGAAATTTGAACGGATAGCGTGCCCGGTCGCCCTGAAACAACCCTTGAACTATCATATATACAGGATATTAATATAAAATACCTAAAAACAACATCCAATTAAGAGCGAAAACGCCTACCAATACAAGAATTGTGAATACAGTAATAAATTTCCATTTTTTCTTACACTTTAAAGAATCTCGCTCGAATATGTTATAATACTTCACTACTTGATTTTCTTTTAGCAAGAAAAAATAATCGAGAACAACGATTGGCACAACTGACACAATGAGAACTATAATAATCATAACGGGCGCTGATTGAATTCCTTTGGAAAAAAACATCCCAACAGGAAAAAGACCTATTCCAAAGAAAAGCTCAAATCCTCTCAATGTCATTCCATAATCGTTTGGGGAGAAAAAACGGGACACTGTTGTACTATCAATTTTTTTGATGTTTTTTTTCTTTAGAAGAAAAGTTCGTGTTTTTTCAAATTTAAGAAAAAAAGCCACAAGCCAACGCATTTGAAAGAAAACCACAAGTTGATAGAATATTCTATTATAAAAATATTCAAAAGGTCTATTCATAATATACTTTGCATTAATATTTTTTCTTGTTGATCGAATTATAGGTGTCAATTCCAATTTTAGAACCTACTTCAGATCCCCAAAAGCCAAAAGCAACTCCACCAATGACCCCACCAACAATGGAGCCATATGGACCTGCAGATGCTCCCAAAGAGACTCCTAACTTCATACCGATTAAAGCACTCCCCCAACCTCCAACACTACTGCCCAAAGAAGAATAAGAATTAACACCAAATCGTCCACCATCTAAAACTTTATAGCTGTATGTGAAATCTGCAATGTCCATCGTTATATTGAATGCATACATACCTCGGGTAACATTCGTTGAATAAAACGATTTTATTCCTCCTTTAACCTGCCGTGTTTGAATAGAGTATCCATTGTTTTTTAATGATTTAGTGAGATTGTAAGATAACTTTTGTTGTTGAGGGTTCGATAAGCAATTCCATCCTTTGGCACTACCAGAATAAGCATCTGAGACAGCACCAAAAAAAGATTTAGAGTAATCATTTGTTGATAATGGAGGTGGAGCTTGTATTGAAGAACTCCCTGTATTTAAAAGAGGTTTGGAGTAGTTTTCAAGATTGATTTTATAACCATTAGAAGCATATTCGTTTATAAAATCACTTCTTGATTTAAATGAAGTCACCATACCGCCAACGTATTGACACATATCCCCTCCCATATCATTAACCCATATTAAAGTCTTGTTTGTATTATCAACAACCCAACCATCAGGGCTTGTAACCTCTTCCCCATTCGGATCCACCAACTTCACCGGGTTGTTCGCGCAGTACACATACGGGCTCAGAGAAGGATATTTGTCACTCATCGGATCGACGCTCAGCCAGATGCTCAAATCGGAGCTGTAATAGCGTGCGCCAAAGTAGCTTAGACCAGTTTCGGAATCCTTTTCTTTTGCGGAGAAGGTGTAAGACGAGTGAGCAGTGATCAGTGAACAGTGATTAGAGGAGGTTCCGCCACACGATAGAAACTGGTCGTGGCCACGGGTGACAGATTGTGTGGCGGAATGGCGGGCAAGGGAAATGCAGGCCGTAGGTCTGCAGGGCTCGGTAGCAAAGGAGCCACACGGGCAAATTCGCACGCCGTAGGTGTGCGGGCACGGGTCGAGTTCCCACAAGTCTTGGGGATCCATCAATCTATGGCGATATGGCTGGTTGCGGGTCATAAACAGGGTTTTGAGGAAGGGGATGAAAATTTGCGATTTCTTTGTAATGATACATACACTCACAATATCATGGTGCGGTAGTCACGTGCCACGAAGATTATAATGTGCCGTCGCTAAACAATGATACAATGTCTTGACTAATCACATAATAAGTGTTTTATATTGCACTTGGCAAAAATCATAAGCGTTTAATAACTGTTACCAAAATGGTACCAACAAAAAAAGGTGTTGGCTGTTGCTTTTCAAATTTCAGGGTGAAAGTGCTTTTTTGAAGTATGTAATAATATTCTTTTGATGATTTCCTCAAAAATCGATTTCTTTTACCATTGGTCCATCCACGGGGTGGCTCATCTAGATTTTCACGTTGGATAATCAAATTACCAACTGTTTCAGTATCTTTTGGATTTCGAAATCCAACGGAGTAAATTACTACACTTTTTAATTGTAGTTCTGTACTGTCGTGATAGACAGAGTCATTAAAGACCAGCCCCGCAAAAAACGCTACGTTAGAATAAGAATTCCTATATTTTAAGAACTCGCGTGGAACTTCATATTTGTTACAATTTGAGATATAAAGAGACAGACTGTCGCTTATTTCTACAGTATTAACAAATGTTTCTTGGGCGGACACAACAGTACAACTCAAGACAACCACTATAACAATTAACTTTACAATAGATTTCATTTGAAAAAAAATTCTATTAGAGTTTTTTCATAAACATCCCCCCCTTGTTTGTATCCATTACGGTATTTTCCATTTGCATTTTGTTTGGAATATTCTAAAAAACCAGAGACAACATTGTTGAATTTTTCACGATTGAAATTACCCAGCAGTAAATAGCTTGCATCTCCAAAATACTGCTCATATTCTTTTGAAGAGTTTTCAGATGGTTCGCCATTTACAAGAGGAGAATGCTTTGGAGTAATGATACAATCACCTTCAGCCTCACATTGCTGAAAAAGAACCGAAAAGGAGAACAGGTTTGCTTCAACCTCGTTAAAAATTGAAGATTCAGACCTGTTTTTGTAGTCTTGATATGCATGAAAAATTTCATGAGCGGTTGTCCCAACTTCCCTGTCATTACCATTAAGATATATTGTTTTATCCTTAGATGAAAAGCCTCCCTTGCCATCAGACTTAATGTCGGAACTTACGTGATACAGGCAGTCGCCACCATTCAAGAGATCGATAACAGTCTTTCCAATTTTGGTTTTATATATCTCATTCATCGTATTCCATTTGTCTCGCGTACTTTCTGAAACGTCATCGGGACAATTTTGCCCTGGATTATATTTATATCCATCAATATCCCACGCCTCCCCATTCGGATCCACCAACTTCACCGGATTATCAGCGCAATACGTGTAAGGTGATAACGATGGATATTTTGCACTCATCGGGTCAACACTCAACCAGGGGGCTGCCCAGCCTGTAAGCCTCTGGTCCACGAAGTCCTCACCCCAAGGCAGGTAGTGCAGGTGTTGCACGGCAGCGCCATTGGCGTTGGTAATCCAACTGCTGCTGCCAAGGTGGTCAGGGTGATAGAAATAGAGCGTGGAAACTGCGTCCTGCTGATTGGTGAGCGTGTCCAGATAGGCAAATGCCCCACTATCTGGCTCGGTTAGGGTGGAAGGATAATCCACGTCACATGTCACTGCCTGCAACTTCACGTGCACGAGGGAATCACTCACCACGGGAGTGCCGACATCCGCGAACTGTCCCTTCCCCAACTGTGAAGTTATCCTTTCCGCTTCGGCGTAATAGTGCTTGGTGTAGCCCTGCTGGGTAATGACAAGATATGGAGAAGCATACAGAGTGCCCCCCTCCGGGAGGTAATAGACCGCACCAACGCCGTTGATGTTGCTCCAACTCCCCGACCACGTCAGCTTGTAGGTACGCTCGCCGGAAGCGTCGTACTGGTAATAGGAGAAGTGGTCCCTGTCGGCCACTGTCCGCAGGCGGTTGTCCTCCGTCCAGGTATGCACACGGGTAATGGGTTTCCCAGTAGCGGAGGGCATCACCCAACGGACCAGATTGCCGCAGAGGTCCCATTGAAAGGAATGGGGGGAGTTTGGCTGAGATCGGTCAGCGATGGAAGAGAGCTGGTTGCCATCCGCATAGCTGTAACGGCAATCGTGGCGTTTTGTGGAGAGCACGTTGTCGATGAAGACACTCGCATTCTCCGTTTTCTTAAGGATCCTCCCGTTGGCTTCATAGCCCATAGTTTCGCTGAACGGCAGTGAATCCTGACCGTTGTTCCAAAATCCGTTCGCTGTTGTCAGCCTGTACAGGTTGTCGTAAGTGTAGGAGGCCTCGTAGCGTCCACCCAATCCGTTCACGCCGTCTGCGGTATTGGAAATGTGCATGATGTTGCCCACACCGTCGTATGTGTAGGAAATGTCCTGCATCTTTGCACCCGAGGCTGCGTAACTGCGCAGGCGGGTGAGACGCTGCAGGGAGTCGTATTCATAGCGGACCCGCGTGCCGTTGCCGTAAACTACAGAATCCTTGAGTTCAAAGATATTATAGATAACACTGTCGATGTATGGGTATCGGAAAGTGACGGTTTCGGGTTCCACAGGCCCAGGTGGGTCACCCGGCGCAACACCACCTCCGCCCAAAATGCCTTCGGGTGCTGTAAGCCCCCCTTGAATTTGGACAGGTTCCACCATCTCCCAAATATTCCGTGTCACACTTCCATATACCTTGTTGAGCATCCCGCCACGGTCGTATTTGTAATGCACCACTTCTCCATCAGGGTAGATCATACTGTCAATGCGGTTCCAGGAATCATAGCTGAATTTGGTTTTGAATGTGTATGCCTGTTGTTCAAATGGTGGGGTAAGCGTACGGCTATTCTCTGTGATTTCCCCAAGCCTCCCGTACTTGAAAGTCTGGAAGCCTGAACCGTCCTCCAGGAGAACGACACGGCCTCTGCAGTTGTCGCCCGTAGTGCTGTCGCCGTAGGTGTAGTGCACGTTGTTGGCAGGGTGGTCGGGATATTCCACATCCGTAAGGCGGTTGTGGTCGTAGCGGTATTGTATCGTCTTGTTGTTCCCGTTGGTATGGCTGACCATATTCCCGGCGGCATCGTACTCGTAAGTGTCAGTACCTGCGTCAGGATGCACACGTTCCGTGATTTGTCCAAATTTGTCGTATGTATAGGTGGTCGTGAGGTTCATCGGGTCGGTGCTGCTAGTCAGCTGACCGAGCGGATCGTATGAGAATTTCGTCACCGTGTTGCCAGGTGCCGTCTGCTGCACTTTCAGTCCTCTGGAATCTGTCAGGGTGGTGAGCATGTTCTGTTTGGCATCTGTGGCGGAAGAGAGGAAATACCATTTTCCGCCTTTCTGCCCGAAGCCGTAATTCATAGCGGTTCTGACCCCGTGCGGCTGGGTCACAAGAATCTGCCTGTCAAGTATGTCGTATGTTGTGGTGGAGGCCAGTCCGTTTGACGTGTCTGACTGGAAATACGTTTCCGTCAAGATCTCGTCTGTAAACGGGTAAAACTGTCTGACCGCACGGCCAAAGCAGTCATATATGACCACTCCTGATACGAGGCTTGTTTCACATCCTCCTACTTCCGCGTCCTTACGGGTCTGCACAATCCGGCCGAAGCCGTCGGCAATCACGGTGGTGTTCAGCGGATTGTCGGGGTGTTGGATGTCAAAATGGGATGTCCTCGCCCACGGGTTGTCTCCTTGATGGACGGTGTCACCGTCATAGGTTATCCAATATTCGAACCGCAGGGTATAGCCAGTATCCGCAGGGGCAAGAATGCTTGTAAGTCGGCCGCTCCTATCGTATTCGTACGTCATCACGTTGCCATTGATGTCCGTTGTTGACAACGGCTTTCCTATCCGAAGGTCGTAGGCCGTAGTCGAAACATAACCGAAAGGCACATTTTTCACCCTTTCGGGACAGGTGTGAATGTCGCTGTCATACGAATAGCGATATATGACACGCTGGTTTTGATTATTAGCCGGACCCGTAACTTGAACCATGTTGCCGAAAGTGTCGTATTCAAAATCCGTCACGGCGGTGTCATGGTTGTTATATTGCCGCAATGAGAGAATTTGCCCAGTATTGTAGTTTACTTCACAGTCCTTTTTCCGCAGCAGGCTGTCCCGATAATCTTTTGCCACCATACTTTTTACCATTCCCGTGAGGTTCTTGCCGGCATTGTCGAGATGGTAAGTCATCGTGACAATGATACTGTCTTCCGTCACCCCCGCCTGTCCGGCATCCGTATATTTGGTCAGGTTGCCGAATTGTCCGTGCTCATAGTGTTTCCGCGTGACAATGCGAACGTTTTCATTATCATCGTAGTAAAGCACCTCTTCCCTGTTGAGGGCGGGATAACTCTCCCCGAAGCAGAACTCTGTCTCTACATTTACCACATTCCCAGTCGCAATCTCCTTGGGTACGTATGTGAAGAATTTCTCCACATATTTTCTTCCATTGCCGTCTGTCAGCAGCTCGTATGTCTTCAAATTTCTGAACTTGTAGAACCGATTGCTGTATCTTTCGGTTACTGTGCGATAAACGGTTCTGTTGCTGTTCAAAGAATGAGTTTTCACCACGCCGAATCCGTAGGAAGCACGCTCGAAGCGGTCATAGTAGGCACTATCGTACTCAAAGGAATATCTCATCGTGTCATTCCAGTCATCCTCCAGTCCATCATAGACGAAAAGTGAGTCAAGCACCTGTATGCGGTTGGGGCAGTCATACCCCATATAGTCCGATAATTTGTAGTCCATGGTCATGCCGCCGCCCGCGAGGTTGGTCACAGACTTCAGCAGGTTGGCCTTGCCAGACTGGTTGAAGCGGACCTGCAAATGCCCGATATCCCCCGATGTGACATAGTCAGGTAACCCATCCCCGTTGATGTCCGTCAACTGGACTTCCGTCTTGCCCATGCTGCGTGTGTAACCGCCTTTGGGATTGACGACAAATTTTATCGGGAAACATCCAAGTGAGAATCCGACACTGATGGCTCCGTTAATGTTGCTGCAGGTGGAGAGTGTGGTGTACATATTCTCTTCGCCGGAAAGGAGTGTCTCCTCTGGAAGGAATCCACCCCCTTTGTTGTAACGGACTTTCAGCACGCCATTACTCCGTCGCACACAATCCGGCAATCCGTCACCGTTCACATCCACCATCATTTTGTCGGTGTTGTTGATGTTGCGGGTAAAGCCGTAACCTGCCGATATGCTGGTTTCGAACAGGTTCACTTCGGTCGGTTTTGCTTCGGAGTTGTCATCTTTCTTTAATCCTTGCACCACCAGTGAATCCAAAAGTCCATAGTTGAAGCCACCGCCTGCCGAACCACCTATGTTTTTTGAAGAACCGGCTCTGCCACAGCTTCCAAAGAGGCCACCGTCCACAAATGAATAGCCGAGATTGTAGAACACCTTGCCAGTCTTCGAGACCCTGTCTGGCAGACCGTCACCGTTCACGTCTGTCCAGATATGCTCATCCTCATCCCAATTCTCCCCACCGCAACCGTTCAGTCCGGCACTTCCTCCTATCTCGTGCTGGCGTGAGGATTTCTTACTTGATGGAACTTTCTTTGCCAATGTGAAAGAAGCCCCGAAAGACGAGGACTCTCCATTGAATGTGGTGGTGTCAAGCGGAGAGCCAAGGATGTTATGTCCGAGCTTCAGGCTTGACAAGCCGCCTTGGGGCTTGGTGTACTGTACCTGCATATCCGAAATGACATCAGGATAGCGGTCGCCGTTCATGTCATAGAAGTCCGACAGTGTGCGGGTGTTTCCCCAATGCCAGCTTTTCCCACCGGAGGGACTGACATTTCCGCCATTTATCGGGATGCCCGCGGAAACGCCCACGTTAATCGTATGTGTCTTGGTTATGCTGTTCCTGAACACTGCAAAGGCGGGACTGCCGTCCACGGTTACGGGAACAGGAAATTCGGTCTCATCCACCTCGGTCGGATCCGATGAATAGGTGTTGCTGATCGTGTCGGGGCTGAAATAGACGATATTGCCATATCCGAGCCACCTGTTGGCGTCATGGTCGGGCTCGCACATCAGGAAACTCTCCTCCAGAGGGTCGAACACGGCATTGGACAAACCTGCATGAAATGCAGACGCATCAGTTGTGTCCAACGTGGTGGAAGCGGTGTCGGGGGGAGTCTGGGCTTTCTGCGAGACCACGAGTCTGCTCTCGTCAAGTTCCTTTTCGTCAGGTGTTTCTTTCCTGTAGCTGAACTGTCCCCAGTTCTGGTACATATCCCCGAAAACAAGCAGGCTGTCGGGTTGAGATATGTGCAGCCCAAGTTCCAAGTCTCTGCCGTCCCGCAATGAGATGTATGCCCTCCTCACATCCGCCAACTCATAATAATCATTGGAATAGAGGTCGAGATAATAGACATTGCCGGAAGTCATGATAAAATCAGTTTCCAATGATGCTATTCCGTCCATGTCGAAAGACAAGGGATAAGTCAGAACAGCCCCGTTGTTTTCCTCTTTGAGAGAAAAGGTGGCGTTTGCAATACCATTGGAGCCATCGAGATAAATTTTGGCAAATGAAATGTCAAGATCGCTGTCGGTTCTGACCCTGAAAGTGGGCAACACAGGACGGGGATATGAGGTTAGGTGGGGAACTAAGTTGTCATAGACAATGGCAGGAAGAATCTGTGCGGTGTCGGTATAGGAGTCCCACAATTCGATACTCGTATCTGAGACTTGCGTATAATAATATCTCGCACGCCAGTCTATGGCTTTCCAATTGACATTTGTCCCGCATTCCAACTCAAACCAGATGCTGTCCCCCTCGTTGACAGTGATGCTGAACGAATCCGTATGATGGGATACGGTCTGCATTTTGGGAAAAACGACAGGAGTAATGGGGTCTTGTCCGTTATGATAAAAATGAAGTATTACGTCATCGCTTAGTTTTTCGAGGATGGAAAAATCACTTTCAACGGTAATTGTT
Source organism: uncultured Bacteroidales bacterium (assembly GCA_900315705.1). GTDB lineage: Bacteria > Bacteroidota > Bacteroidia > Bacteroidales > WCHB1-69 > F23-D06. The sequence continues at coordinate 66,312 of ONAB01000016.1, forward strand.
GACACACTGTCCATGGCAATGTGGTATTTTCTGTCGGGATTAATCAGAAAATCCCCGGCGGAAGAGAACTTGTAGATATATCTACCATCGGCATCCACCAAATCGGTGTCTTCAGGTGTCACGCCATCAATTTCTGTATAAACAAACTTTGGATTCCAGAAAACCTTGTCATACAGTCTCTTGTCCAACGACTCCACCCTAAAATAGAATCTATCGCCTTTTTTGACTGGAATGCCGACAAGGGTGGTGTCCAAACAGATACGGCCATCCTGTGACAATGTATCGGGTGAGAGTGGCTCCCGGATGAACAAGTCAGCTCCGTTGTCCTTTTGGATGGATACGCGAACCCCGTCCATGACATGCGAGGCATAACGGGCGAATTGCAGGTCCTGAGTGAGGCGAGCCTTGGATTCAAGGCGTACCACTCCGTTGTACGGTGCCTCCCACATTTTCACCGCGTCGAAGTCCGGGGTGTATTCTGTTATTGCCTCTGTGACTGTGGTGTCGCAATGTTCGACATAATACACGTATGGTTTATACCCAAGACTGTCATCGACTACAACACGTTCATACCAGATTGTGATGACCGTGTCTCCGGGCAGGAACATGCTTTCATTGACTGGCTCGTCCTGGAAGATGAAGCTGCTGTCGCAACTTCCGCCGACCATCACCGTCTCAGAAGTGATGCGTGTGAATCTGAGCGAATCATTTCCAGGCACATAGCGGTTGAAATATACCTGGCCCCCTTTCACTATGTCGGGAAGGCCATCCCCATCAACGTCGGAAAAATAGGCAGTCCCTGAAGCTCTTGATGTGCTGTTGTTGTATGCCGCTGAAGCCCCCGCACCGTAAAAACTGAGGTGAGCCTCAAGCCCCCAGTCGTTGGTCCGGCTGCGCTCGTTCATAAAGCCGTCTATTCCGGCAATCGGGGTCCGTATGCCGGAAAAGTGGGGGCACCCGTCCTGCCCGATATACTGGCTTCTGTAATACAGGCAGTCATTGTCCTTGCTTCTGAACACCTTGTCGGGGAGTCCGTCCCCATCAATGTCTATCAGAGCCAGGACACCTTCAGATTCGCTCCTGCTGTGCATATAGTCTCCACCAGCAGTAAGCGATTTTATCACGGAATTGAATCCAAATCCAACCGTCAATGCGCCTCCCACATTCCAACCGTCGGAGAAAACCCCGCCAAGGGACGAAGCAGCTATCTTCATCGGTATGATTCTCTTGGCGGCATCCTGGTCATTGCCGGTGGTTATGGTAATAGTGTCGCCAAACACCTCACCGATGTCCGTTTCATCGTAATATTCGAAAGTGTGGGTGACCAAGTTGGCAGGTGAACTGCAAAAAGCACCGTCTGTTTGCCCCTCTATGGAGTCTGAATTGTATGCGATCTGTCCAATATCTTTGAGCAAGGTTTTTCCATACATCCCTGTCTCATAACAGAAAGTGTAGGCTTTTATCCGCTGGTAAATCCATTCATCCCATTGCAGTTTGACCACAATGGCCTCAAGCAGCTGGTCAAAGGTCTGTAGAAATCCGAATCGTCCGCTTGTGGTAGGGCTTTCATTGTTAGGTTTCAGCACAAAGCTGAGTGCGTAATGTGCGCTTGTCGCATCAAGACTGTCATGTAGGGTGTAAGATATTTCTTTGGGATAGATGTTTCTCGGAGAGTTGCTGCTGTTTCCTTGCCTTATGGTTTGATATTCATAACGCACATAGTTCCCTTTCAAATCCCTGACCTCTGTAAGCATCCATTGGGCAATATTGCCGCTGTTATCTGTCAGAACCGCTTCTTGGTCGGGAAAGTTCTGTCCCGTTCTCCTACCATAATAATAGGTTATGCCTTGTTTGTCGCGAACTTCCCACCAATAGTTCTTTGGAGTTGTTCCGTGGCGTATGATTCGCTGGAAAGCGCCCTCCACACGGGGATAAAACTGTTTGCCATCACCATACCGTTGCTTCCATGCTGCTCTGTGGGGAAGAGGTTCGTAGTTTCCTTCGCTATCTTTTGTCGCCAGTTGTTCGCCGTTCAAAAGATAGGTCTCGCTCTCCTTATCCTGGTCATATCTCGGCACACCCCAGCGCGTCTCCACGGTGATGGAGGGGATGGAAATGTCCCAGCCCACGCCGAGCCAACCGTTGCCGCTGCCGCTGCTGTAGGTCAGCGCGAGGTTGGGCTGCATGCCCTGTCGTCCGGCGGGGATTTCAATCGGGTAGCTCAGGTTGGCCGTGCCGCTGTTGTTGGCCGTGGGCGGCTGCATCAGTGTCAGGCCCTCCAGCGGGTCGGCGGCTTTCAGCTCCTTGATGCTTGTGGGCGTATAGGCCGAGGTCTCCGGCATCTCCGGGGTCTTCAGCACCGCGTTGATGAAATCGAGCGGGGAATCACCCCCGCCTTCGCCCTGCGAGGCGAACGACATCATGTCCTGCACCTGCGCGAGGGCATCCTGCGGGTTGGCCAAGTCATTCTGCGTGTGGGGCAGTCCCTTCTCCCACGGTCTGAACCTTGAGCAGACCAGCAGCTCCGCCTCGTTCACGGAATCGCGCTGGATGGCCACCCAGCGGTGGTGCTGCCTGTCATAGACGTATGTCCGTATGTCGTCCTCGGTGAAACCCTGCGGCAACAGCGAGGGGTCGTAGGGCAAGGCAATCCTGTATTCGGAACCCGCAACGGGCAATGCCATACGGTATCCGCACGCCTCCCTCTGGGCTTCTTCCCCCGATCCCTCATCCCTCGTTCTCCATTCTCCATTCTCCATTCTCAATTCTTCACCGGCAACGCCCGTCACGTTCACCATGCCCGCGTCCAGCGGTGGCAGCTGCACAGGGGTGAGTTCCGCCATCGCGCTTGCTTCCAGTATGGCGGGAGGCATACCCGAAGGGGCGCTTGCCGGCGGCAACGCGGAGAGATTCCCGGCTTCTACAGCCGCCTCTGCCGTGAGGACGGCGACACTGCCTGTGTCGTCTGCTTGAAGCACGGACGGCGTTCCGTCGCCAATGCCGCTCCAAGCGTTTGGGACAGGATGGTAGCTGTATGTCCTGCCGGAACGGGAACAATCTTGTCCCTGTTCCGTGTCAAGGGTGGACAGCACGGCCAGCAGCACCACCAGAACGGATAATATGATCAAAGAGGAATTCTTCATAAAGCATCGGTCTTAGTTCCTTAGATTCTTAATTGCTTAGTTTCTTAATTCTTTAGTTGACCACCATCTTGAGGGTCTTGTGCTCGGAAGGCGAGGCGATGTCGATAAGGTAGTGCCCCGCGTGCGCCACCCAGCCCTTGAAACGGTAGCTGCGCTGCCCCCTGCCCGTCATCGTGAGCAGCAGTTTCCCGTCCGAGTCGTACACGCTCACGGCCACGTCCTGCGCCTCGGGGTACTCTGTCTCCACGGTGAATTTCCCGTGGTTGGGGTTGGGCAGCAGGCGGATGCGCACATCCCCGTCACCCTCGTCACCGCCGGTCCCGTCCGCCGCCAGCGCCTTCGGCGTGCCCATAGTGTCCGGCACCGTAACGGCGAAGCAGAAGAAATCGCGCCCGCTCCGGTCGGTGTCCCAGTGCACATTGCCGTATATGTAGTGCCCGAGGCTGTCCAGACCTGCTGGATGCACTTGTTCTGTTTCCCCTGCCGGGAAATCACCCGTGCCGCTGCGGTCTATCAGGAGCACAGGCGCGATGCCATCCTGCACGGCGGCGGTGTCCAGAAGGATGAACGTGCTGTAGCTACGGGCACCGCCCGTCACCTGCGCCATGCTGCGCCCGACGACCTCGCAGGCCTCGCCGCTCTGCGTGTAGATTTCAGAGACGGCAGGCAGGACACCTTCCATTCCGAAGACGATGAAGTCGCCGTCTGCGATGAATGCGGCGTTGTCCTCGTTGGTGTTCGCCAACTGGTTGATGCCAATGATGATCTGACCGTCAGCATAATATGTCTGTTTCTGACAAAGCCCCACCGAGTCGTCGCGCCCTACCCCTGCGATGGAGGCGCAGTAGCCAGGGTAATTGGTGTAGTCCCACACCACGTTGCGGCGGCTGTCAAGGTAGTCTGTCTGCGCGAGGGTGATGCCGTATTTCACGGCCAGGTAGCTGATCCACTGGATGACAGCGGTGTCGCTGATACGGCGGTCGAAGTACAGGGCCTCGGCGATCCTGCCCTTGATCCGCAGCGAGTCAGCCCCGCAGAGGGTGAGCGTGGGGGCGCACACCTCGGGTGTCCGCCACGACTGCGAGAGGTAGTTGACGACGGGCTTCATACGGTTGGCCGTGTCGTAGGTAATCTGCCCGTTGTCGTTCAGGATGCGCCGCGTGGTCTGCCCAATGCGCTTGGCGGTGTCAAGCCGCACCTGCCACAGGGCGTTCTCGTTAGCCGTGTCGTATGTCTCATACACCACAATCACGTCCGACTGCCGGGAGTCGTTGATGCCTAACGGCAGGGTGAAGGTCCCGCCGTCCATCTCGAAGCACTTGTTGAAGTTCATACGGGAGAAGGCGGCGGGCATCGCGCCCGACGACGGTGCGGCGTCCAGCCCGTTGCCGGACACGTCGGCCCAGGATGGGGCGTTCAGCACTGCGCTGTCGGCGCGCAGCCACGCGGTGGGTCGCTGGACTTGGGCGGTGCACAGGAACGCCGTAAGCAGAAGAAAGGTCGTGAGGGGAAAGATTTTCATGGTCCTGATGATTTGTTGCGGCAAAGATAGTATTTTTTTCCGTTTCGCGTACCCTGTACAAAAAAAAGATTTGTCGTTCAGAACCTCACCCTGTTCGCCTGCAGGATTCTCTTGGCGTCGGAGACGTGCAGGTACCTCTCTGTCATCGACAGCGAGTGGTGTCCGGCAAGGTCCTTCACGAACTTGGACGGCATCCCCGACTCCAGC
>ONAB01000014.1 GCA_900315705.1 uncultured Bacteroidales bacterium
CTCGGGAGTGACTTTCTACATTCACGATGCCACAGGCAATGTGATGTGCATTTATCGGCAGAATGGAGACACCTTGAGAGCCACAGAGCGGTATCTGTACGGCAGCAAGCGTCTGGGTGTGTTGGAGCAGCAGATCTGGATAACGGCAAATAGCATCGGACTGCAGGATTCCAACACGATTGGTGTGCGTGTTTATGAGTTTACTGACCATTTGGGCAATGTGACGTACACGGCACAAGACCGAAAGCACCTTGTGCAAGACAGTTATGGTCAGTGGCAGTTCATCCCATTCGCTGTCACCTACACCGATTACTACCCCTTCGGCTTCCCTATGCCGGGCCGAAGTTTTACTATGGGGGGTTATCGGTACTTCTTCAATGGGCAGGAGGCTGACAATGAGGTGCTTGGAGAAGGTGTGAGTTTGACCGCTGAATTCTGGCAGTACGATACGAGGTTGGGCCGGAGGTGGAATGTGGACCCTAAATATACTCCAATGTTGAGTTCTTATAGTTGTTTTGTGAATAGCCCTCTTTCTTTAAATGATAAAAAGGGTGACACGACATATAGGTTTAACATAAATACTGGTGAATATTTAGGAATGTATGATTTGAATCAAACTGGTCAATATGGTTCGTATGGTTATACAGAAACGGCTGGATATGGTGAGAATAAGTATGAATATTGGAAAGGGGAAACATTCAATTTTGCCGATCCTGTGAATGATGCAAAAGATATCAGGGATGGAATAATCACCCAACTAGTTTTTGTTCGTGATGAAGAAATGGTGTCTATTTTACGAAATCAAGGTGCATTTGAAGTGGGAAAATTAGGTTTTGTCAAAGAAAGTACGGGAGGGGGAGATTTTGATTACTCTTTTTCAATTTTACCAAACTACTACCCAGAAGCAAATTTCAATCCAGTCACAATGAAATCTAATTCCCTTTTTCTGCCCGAAGGCGATTATACAGCGCACAATTTTATGAATTTTGGAAATTATCTATGGGGAATGACTGGATCTGTTGTTGGCTTTAGTTATGCGATTTTGCAAGCTGGTGCACATGCCAATAGCCTCTTGAATTCTGATAGAAATGGATATGAATCACAATTAGATTCTAAAGATGATCAGCTTTCAATCAAAAAAGGAATTATTCATTCGAACAACAAGAATTATCGACAATATCGAAGAAAAAAATGAAAAGATTAATTTTAATAATTTGTTCTATTCTTGTTTTCGGTGGATGTTCTCGATATAATACTCCACAAGAAAAATTTGAATCTTTACAAAACACAGATTTTTCTGATTTTGTTGACGTGGGAATTGTTTTCAGACCGCCTGTATATTTTGTACGTTTTCATGACACGACATATATAGTGAGAAAAAACTTTCTCTCAAGTAGAATTAAGTCCATAACTAATTACGACAATCAGCCCGTAAATTTCAACGGAGAAGACAAAAAATATCTGGAATATCTGTTAAATCTGTTCGATAAACTTGATGTCATGGCTATGTCTGTTGACAAAAAAGGGAATGTTTTTTTTTCATTCAATCGTAAACGGTGTACATATAGTTATTTAAAATTATCGACAGCAGGTTCATTGGATGAGTGTGGATTGCAGTATTACAAAAGGTACAATGAAAATTGGTATTATAACGTGGAATGTTCTAAATGAGGAGGATGATTCATTTAAGGGACTTTCTCTTAGCTTTGGTCATCATTATTCTTTCTCCATTGCCGTCAAAATAACACAGGCATACCTCTTTTAACCCAAATAATCCTATCTTCGCACCATGATTTTCTCAACCACATACCCGCCAAAATCCTCCCGTCCCGCCATGGGGGGGTATCGGTACTTCTTCAACGGGCAGGAGGCTGATAATGAGGTGTTTGGGGAAGGGGCGTTTCACGCCTTCGAGTACCGTATGCACGACACCCGCATCGGGCGGTTCTGGAGCGTGGACCCGCTGGCGGGGAAGTTCCCGTGGTGGTCCACTTATCAGTTCGCAGGGCTTATGCCAACATGGTACCGGGAGTTGGAGGGATTGGAACCTAACTACAATGGAAGTTATAATGGCCAAGGGGCTCATGCTCCTATATTGGACGAAAACAATAATCCTCTTCCTAATACGGAAAACCAAGCTTGGATATGGAACAATAGCACATGGAATAAGGCTGAAGTAGCCGTTGTCTACGAAACGATGAAGTCTATTTTCACAAGAGCTAATCCACGATATCTCAAGAATGTGGAAATCGCCATTAATCTACATGGTTCATCATTCGGATTAGATTCATATGAAAGTATATGTCATTTTTTATCCCAAGTAGGACATGAAAGTCAAGGGTTTACAAAAGTGGAAGAAAGTTTCAACTATAGTGTTGCCGGATTGGTCTCAACATTCAGTAAATATTTTTATGTGGGGACTCCAGTTGAAGGCAAAAAAGATGCCGCTTTATATGGCCGAACAACAGGCCAATCAGCCAAAGAGGAAGAAATCGCCAATATAGTTTATGGTAACCGAATGGATAACGGAGCAAAAGAAGGATATTTGTACAGAGGTAGAGGATTGCTTCAGTTGACTGGCAAATCTGCATATCGTGGCTTTACAGAATACATAAACTCTACTTTTACCAATAACACAGACGATTTTGTCAAATCGCCAGAACTTGTTAAAACAGACCAATATATGGTGCTAAGTGCGATGTGGTTTTTCAAAAAACACGTTGTTGATAAAATTGACGTTAATAATGCAAGTGTCAGAGAAGTGACGAAAATCATTAATGGAGGATATAATGGACTAGAAGACCGTGAAAGTAAATATGAACAACTGAAAAGCATATTAAAATGAAAAGATACATCTTTACATCAATATTGACATGGATTTTGGTATTTGACTCTTTAGCTCAAATCAGGATAGATTGCAATACAGAAGAATTGCATGAGAATTTGCAAGGTGTGTGGAGGCAAACCGAAGGGAATGCTTTAGCAATAGTGGACAGTAATGCGTATTTTTTGTATGGAACAGATCATGAAGTTTGGCAAGACACGCATGGAGAGTTGTTTAGCGTTATAAAAAATGACAATGGTGAAACCTTTTTTATATGGTGGTCAGACCTAATAGTTCAAGAATTTGTGTTGGAGGGTGACTCCTTGCTTTTGTTGGATAGAAGACAACGAGCCGAGGAATATATTCGTGTCAAATAATGTTAATCCTATCTTCGCACCATGATTTTTTCAACCACATACCCGCCAAAATTCCCCCTTCCCGCTATGGGGGGTTATCGGTACTTCTTCAACGGGCAGGAGGCTGATAATGAGGTGCTTGGGGAAGGGGCAAGTTTGACCGCTGAATTCTGGCAGTACGACACGAGGTTGGGCAGAAGGTGGAATATGGATCCGAACAATCAAAGAAGCGTCAGTGTCTATTCTTGCTTTAACGACAACCCGATGTGGTTTGTGGATGTGAAAGGAGACACTGTCAGGTACAAGTCTGGACGTGAGCGAATGGATGTCTTTTTCGCACGTTTGTTCAGCAAAGCGTTCAGGAAAGAATTCAATGAGTTACAGAAATCTAGGAAGATATATACCTATGCTCGAATGAACAAGAAAGACACCTACGATACAGGCGGGTTTATTTCTGTCGATGATGCAACGGCAGATCACCCAGTCTCTCAATTCACAATTCATTATAGATTGCTTGCTAAGGATTTTACAGGACGCTCCGTTTTGCACGCCATATTCGAGGAAACCTTTCATGCTGTTGATTATGAACTCAAAAGAAGTTCCTCTATGATTGGTTTCAACCAAGGCTACGGACTTTACACCATTGGACATGACGCGAAGGATAGATCTCACGAGGCGCGGGCATGGCAATTTGCAGCAGTGAACGCACCTTTTTATAGAAGAAGACCACTTGTGCGAATAGAAGACATGGAAGGATTATATTATATAAATAACACCTTGATTTCACAAATAAGACAATTACCTGAAACATCTGATGTACCTAAAATAGAATCACTTTTGTATGTTGAGTTCTCGTTTCAAATAAGAAGAATGAACGAAACAGAATCTACCTCTGGTTATTTTAAAAATTATTATAAATGAAAATTAATTTACTCATTATTGCGTTTTTGTCTGTCTTTTTAACAACATATCCGCAATCATCCGACTCTATTCGAGAAAAAAAAAGATTCTACTTCCCCCTTAGAGGTGCATTTTGATAGTACTAGTCATTTCAGTGATTTTGAGCCACCACCTCCGAGGCTTAACCCCAATATGGTTTTGATAGGGGCTCCTGATTCTATTATTCGACTGGAATATAAACGAGGGAAATGTTTGGTTGTTCTAACAGATGATTCCACAGGTTTGATAAAGGGGGTTTATTTGTCGAAAATAAAATATTCGCACGGTAGCTTAAAAGAACGCAAACAAGGTTATTGTTGTCAGTTTGACGAGCAAGGACGATTAGTGTCTATAACCGAATATGGACGACACAAGAAAAAATACCGTTATGACTTGAATTGGGATTCAGAAAAGAAACGATATTATTGATGTATAAAAGCATATTATTTGTTGCTTTACAAAAAAGTTGTCCTTTTTGTCCTCGTTGTCGTCAAAAATCAATTCCTAGGTCTTTCGACCCCCCCCCAAAAAAAATCCTTATTTTCGCACCATGAACCAAACCATCACATACCAGCCAAAATCCTCCCGTCCCGCTATGGGGGATATCGGTACTTCTTCAACGGGCAGGAAGTTGATAATGAGGTGCTTGGGGAAGGGGCTCTGCACGCCTTCGAGTACCGTATGCACGACACCCGCATCGGGCGGTTCTGGAGCGGATCCGATGAGTGACAAATATCCATCGTTTAGCCCGTACGTGTACTGCGCGGACAATCCGGTGAGGTTGGTGGATCCGAACGGGGAGGATTGGGTTGAGCGTGAGGTGGAAGGACGAAAAGAAGTTTATTATGACAGGTCTGTCAAATCTCAGGCTGATGTAAACAAAAAGTATGGAGAAAGTTCTGGCGTAAGGCATCTTGCAGATGGGACAAAAGTTGGCAATGGTCAATACACCGTTTACAATGACCATAAAGGAAACAAAAATGGTGTTGTGAAAGACGCTAACGGAAATACTATAAATCCAGATAGAACAATAATTTACGGAAAAGGTTATACTCTTTTTGCTGGTGTGACAGATGAAAGTGTTAATGCGGAATCTTTACACAACAATATGTTTGGTTCTAGTTATATTGGCGCAGATAATCCCAAAAGCTATAATGGGGAAGACAATTATGATTATCAACCCACATGGAGTCCAACAGAAATGGCGGCTTATCGTCACGACAAGGCGTATGATGCAGTTGGAGCCGAAGGAGTGTCAGGAGCATTGTTAAACCAACGCACAAAATGCGCAGACCAATGTTTAATATATGAGTGTAAAAATATCGCAAAAGACCCTAAAACAAATGCATCAGAAAGAAGTAGAGCGCAAAAAAAACGCTTTTGGTTTTTCCTGTATTGATTTTATATTTAAAACACCACGTTTTTAAATAGATAACCGAAACGATCAATATTTGGTATTCTTCTATATGAAGGATATTAATATAACATTCTCTTGTGTAACTGAAGTTACTTCTCAAAATCATCCTTTAATAAAATTGTATGCCATTAATGAAGGTCCTGTGTTTCGTCATTGGGAGAGAATTAACAACTACAAGGAAATATCTCGCAAAAAAAACAAAGTAATGAAGAAGAAATTCGAAACTGAAATATTAGATAATTTGGGTGTAAAATGGAGGCACAGGAAGATTTGGGACTAAAAGAAACACGTTCTGCTGGTTGTGCCGACAAAGTCTGAAATATTGAACGTGCTGTGGATTACCCTTTTTACCGAATAACCACAACAAAAAAAGAGACATCGCTTGATGTCTCTTTTTTTTCTCTGAGTCGGGGTGATCCGACTCGAACGGACGACCCCTTGCACCCCATGCAAGTGCGCTAAGCCAACTGCGCCACACCCCGATCATTTGAGGCCGCAAAGATACACTTTTTTTCATATAGTCGCCTGTTCATAAATTTTTTTTTGTAACTATCGGATATTTGCTATCTTTGCAGCCTTTTTTCAACTGTACATTTATGAGGAAAACCATACTTTTTATCGCTTCGATTCTCCTTTTTGGAGGCGTTTTCGCACAAAACGTCCCTTTTCGAGATGCACAACGCGCGGCGGAAGGTCTCTTCGCTTTGCAACAAAAGAGGCTGTCGCATTGCGTCGATGTGGCCGTCAGCGGCAACGACACGCTCTATTATGTCTTCAATGCTGAGAACGGTTTTGCTGTCATCGCCGCCGACCGGCGCGTGCCCCCCGTGCTGGCCTTCTCCGACCGTGAGCCGTTCCGTCCCGGCGAGGTGATCCCGCCCGTGAAGATGTGGCTCGACCACTACCGCACGCAGCTCGCCGAGCTGAAGGCGCAGCCCGCAGGCCTGCAAGCCGAACATCCCGCCTGGGCCCGTCTGGCCCGTGGCGGCCGGCCGCTCCGCGATGAGCAGCACTTCGTGGAGCCCCTCGTGCGCTCGCACTGGGGACAGGGCAAATTCTACAACTACTACTGCCCCGAAGACTTCTCCGGCGAGAACAACCACGTGGTGACCGGCTGCGTGGCCACCGCAATGGCACAGCTCATCTACTACTTCCGCTTCCCTGAAACGGGCATCGGCTCCTACTCCTACACCGACGAGAACTACGGGGTGCAGTCGGCCGACTACGGCGCCACCCACTACAACTACGAGGCGATGTGCGATAAACCCACCGCCATCAACCCCGACATCTGCACGCTGATGCACCACTGCGGCGTGGGCGTGGATATGGTGTACGGTCCCGACGGCTCCGGAATGTACAACCACAGCGCCGCCCGCGTGCTGCGCACCTTCTTCAAATACAACCCCGCCACCGAATATCTTTTCCGCGACTCCACCCAACTCGACTGGGACAGCGTCATCGTGTGGCACCTGGAGCGCCGTATTCCGATGTACTATGCGGGCTGGAGCAACCCCAACATCAACGGGCACGGCTTCCTCTGCGACGGCTACCAGATTGTGGACAGCGCCTACTACTACCATTTCAACTTCGGTTGGGACGGCTCCTACGACAACTATTTCTACACCGACCAACTCAACCTGATCGGCACTCATTTCAACCTGGCGCAGGAGCTGATTGTGAACTGCTATCCCGACACGGCGCAATACACCTACCCCACCCCTCAGGCCACCACTGGCGTCAAAACGATGACCGCCCTGGCAGGCTCTTTCACCGACGGGAGCGCCGAGCCCGACCACTGCCGCCCGGCTATGGACTACCTCTGGCACATCGTGCCGGATGCCGACACCCTGGAGTCCATCACCCTCGATATCCAATACACCCTCGCGGAAGGCGACACGCTGTGGATATCACCCAACTGCGTCAACACCTTCTATATGCTCACCGCCGACACCGACCATTTCCACCAGTCGTGGCCCTGCACGGAAGTCTCCGTGCGCCTGGTGACGGGCACTCCCACCCTCTCTGACGGCTTCCGGGCCAACTATACCACCGCCCTGCCGCAATACTGTGCCCCGGTCACTGTATTGTCCAACACCTCGGGCCAAATCACCGACGGCAGCGGCGACAACGGCTACACGCCGTTCTCCTACTGCAAATACCGCATCGTCCAATCCAGCTATGACGCTCTCATTCTCTACATTCACGAATTGGACCTTGAGCCCGGGCAAGCCTCCCTGCGCATCTACAAGCGGCCCGCCTCCGGCCAGAACCTGCTGGCGGAATATACGGGGACGATGAGCGACACTATGGTCATCTTCAACGAAAAGCGCCTGGACATCATCTTCGAGAGCGACGCCCACGGCTATGACGGCGGCTTCGACCTCACGTATGAAGGCTCCCCCATCGGGGTGGAAAGCTATGAGGAGAGCGCTTTGCACCTTTGGCCCAACCCGTCATCGCAGATTTTGCACATCGCCAGCGACACCCCCATCCGTCAGGTGGAGGCCTTCGACCTGCAGGGGCGCCGGGTTTGGAGCAGCGAAACCCACGACCTGCAGTGTGACATCCCCGTCGCGGATTGGAGCAACGGGCTCTACTTCGTCAAAATCAGTACCACAAACCAAACCATAACCCGTAAAATCCTCAAACAAGACAATTAACACTATCTTTTACGCATTATTCACCTATCAAAATGAGAAAACCGATTATTTTTATCCTTTTGCCAATTCTTATGTTCATTCATTCTTCTGTTGCAGCAGAAAATCCGTTCATCCAGGACGCCACCATTGAGAAGACCATCAAAGCGGTGCGCGGTGTATCCTCCATTTCCGAGGCTCTGGTGGAGCGTGGCGTGAAGCAGGCCGCGGCATTGTGGCGCAGCGAAGACGGGTCACAGCAGGATTTCCAACAATTTTGCAGACAGTATTTTTGCAAGGATCTGAACGAAAAGACAATACTTTTCAACCGTATCTGCGACAACTTTGAAGTGATTTACGGCCACAACAATCGGATTTCCATCGAACTGATGCGTCCGGAGCAGCTGGCGGGCTATCCCTCCACCTCCGTGGACCAGCTCTTCAGCGCCTACAGCGGGATGGCGCATTTCCAGGAAGATATGTACGCCAGCAAGCTGGCCTTCGTCATCATCATCAACTTCCCGCATTTCACCTTGAAGGAGAAGCAGCACAACGGCCATCGCTGGAGCGACCTGGAGTGGGGGTTCGTGCGGTTGGGTGACGTGTTCACCTCCCGTGTGCCCGCCAGCGCGGAGCAGCGCATCGCGAACGTCAGCACGGCCGCCAACAGCTACATTGACAAATACAACATCAATATGCAGCAGGTGGGCAGCTACCACAACCAGTTCTTCTGGAACTACTCCCTGCCCCTGACCAGTCACTGGGGGCTGCGCGACGAGCTCAAGGCCGCCTACGCCGACCGCACCTTCGGCGCCGACAAACAGGAGGTGCTCTATGATGTGATGAAGCGCATCATCAAGGACGAGGTGCCCGTGGAGGTCATCAAGCAAGACATCACCTACAAATGGTACCCCTCCACCAACCAGATTATGCTCAACGGCATCCAGATACTCTCCGACGCCCGCAATCCAAAATCCCGCTACCAATATCTTCTTGATTTCTTCAAAGCCGAAAGGGCAGCCGACGAATACTACACCAACAACTTCATCCAGCGCAAGTTCGAGGAAGAATACGAGATTTCGGTGGACGACGCCGTGACGCTTTTCACCACCCTGCTGACCTCGCCCGTCGTGGAGGATGTGGCCGACCTGATATCCAAGCGGCTCGGTCGCAGACTGCAGCCCTTCGACATCTGGTACGACGGCTTCAAAAACCGCGGCAGTGTGGACCAGGGCACGCTCGACCGGATGGTAAAAGCCAAGTATCCCAACAAGGAAGCCTTTGAAAACGACCTGCCCAACATACTCACGAAGTTAGGCTTCACCGCCGAGAAAGCTAAATTCATCTGCGACCACGTAGCGGTGGATGCCTCCCTCGGCGCAGGTCACGCCATCGAAGCCAAGATGAGAGACGACAAGTCAACGCTCCGCACCCGCATCGGCAGTGACGGAATGGACTACAAGGGCTACAACATCGGCGTGCACGAGTTCGGCCATAACGTGGAGCAGACCATCTCGCTGCACGACGTGGCCAACTACTTCCTCGCCGGCGTGCCCAACACCGCCTTCACCGAGGCGCTGGCCTTCACCTTCCAGGGCAAGGACCTCGAACTGCTGGGCATCCCCCCCGATAGCAACGAAAACACCGACAACCTCAAGACACTCGACCTCTTCTGGAACTGCTACGAGATTATGGGCGTCTCGCTGGTGGACATCCAGGTCTGGCAATGGATGTATGAGCACCCCAACGCCGACGCTTATGAGCTGAAGGACGCTGTCATCGGCATCGCCAAGCAGGTGTGGAACCAATATTATGCCCCCATCTTCAAGGTCAAGGACGAGCCGATCCTGGCCATCTACTCCCACGCCATCATCGACCCGCTCTATCTCTCCGCCTACCCCATCGGCCACATCATCGACTTCCAGCTGGAGAATTTCCTCAAGGGCAAGAATATGGGCGAAGAGGTGACGCGCATCTACAAGCTGGGCCGTCTCGAGCCCAACCTCTGGATGCAGCGCGCCGTGGGCGAGAAGGTCTCCGTGCAGACCTTAATCCACCATACGGAGAAGGCAGCCAGGGAGTTGAGCGGCCTGCCCAAGAACCCGAACAAAAGCCAGAACAAGAGCAAGACATCTTCCAAAAAGAAATCCAAAAAATAGACTATGCTGATTGCCTATCTCATCACCCAACTGAGCCGGCGCATCCGTTCAATGAATTTCAAGGGCGAATTGCTGCGGCTGTACGACAGCATCGTGCCTTTTGCCCGCAAAGCCGGCCGGAAAGTCTCCCTTTGGCTGCTCACTCTCTACTATGCACTGAAAGAGGGTGAGCTGACGCCCAAGGAGCGCGCCCTCACCTACGCGGCCCTCGCCTATGTGCTCATCCCCGGCGACCTCCTGCCGCGCAAAATCTTCGGCCTGCTGGGCGTCACCGACGACGTCACCGCCCTGGTTTTCGCCCTGCAGAAAATCAAGAAGGCCATCACACCCGCGATACGCCAGAAAGCCGAGATGAAGGTGGAGGAGTGGTTCGGCCCTGAAATCAGCACCCCCACTCCGCAACCGGAGAAGAATGCTTAAACTGTAACATTGCCCCTTATGAAGGAAAAGATCCAGCATCTGCTCTCACTTTGCAAAGAACTCAACAAATACGCCCACAAGCTGACGGCGGAAGACCTGCAGAGCGGCAATCCCGAAGAGCAGCTCGATTTGCAAGCCGTGCAGCAGATCACCGAGGAGGTCAAGGCGCGCCTCGAACGCGGCTGCCAGCCCATCGAGAACAAGGTCATCCTGCATACAGGACCCCACCACGACGACATAATGCTGGGGTTGATGCCCCTCATCAACCGGCAGCTGCGCCCGGTCAGCAACGAGGTCTATTTCAACGTGATGACCTCCGGCTATCATTCCGTGAGCAACAGCTTTATGCACGACGCCCTTGCCGACACCCTGCGTTTTCTGGACGACGGACGCATCGAGATGGTGCGTTACCCAGACTTCTTCACAGGAGGATACCTGCTCAAATACGACAAGGACGTGCACCATTATCTCGACAATGTGGCCAAGAAAGACACGCAAGGGATGCGCCGCGGGCTTTGCCACCGCATTCTGCGCGATATGGTGGGGATTTGGAAAACCCGCAATGTGGAAGAGACCCGGGCGGTTTTGCTCCGTGAAATGGAGAATCTTTCCGCCAAAACGCCCGTGGAAACGCCAGAAATGGACCGGCTCAAGGGGCTGGAAAGGGAATTTGAGGAGGAACTGGTATGGGCCTATATGGGCGTGCCCGGACGCAATGTGCGCCACCTGCACCTCGGACTCTACGGCCGCCAGGAAGAGCAATTCACCCCCGACCTGCAAAGCGATGTGCTGCCCATCCTCGAGCAGCTGCGACTCATCAACCCTGACATCATCAGCGTGGTGATGGATACCGGCGGACTGCGCCCCGACACCCACTACAAAGTGCTGCTTTCGGTGGCCGCCGCCCTCAAACTCCGCCACGAGGAGGCCGACCTCTCGCACGTGCGCATCTTCGCCTACCGCAACGTCTGGTCCACCTTCCACCCCGCCGACGCCAATATGTACGTGCCTGTCTCCCTCAACGCCTTCGCCGTCATCGAAAAAGCCTTCGCCACCTCCTACCTGAGCCAATACAAGGCCGAGTTCCCCAACCCCAACTTCGACGGCCCATTCAGCGAGTTGGCCGAAACCATCTGGGTAAAACAACTCCGTGACATCCAGTTCCTGCTGGGCAAGGATTTCTTCTACCAGAACAAAAGCGCCCTCATCCGGGCCACCCACGGTATGCTTTTCCTCAACGAATACAGCGTGGAAGAGTTCCTCCAGATCATTCACAACCAGTATCTCATCACCACACCATCAAGACAGTAAACCCCTGAAAAAACCGACGAAAAGGAACTTTCTGTCCTATCGTTTTTTTTTATATTTTTGCCGCCTGACAATTTTGTCAGTTTTTTTGTATCCCATTTATGCAGGACAACAAATCCAAAGAATTGAAATGCTGCAAGAAAGACGCCATTCTGCAGGCCGCGGAAGAGGTGTTCATACAGAAGGGCTATGACGGGGCTCGTATGGTGGAAATCGCCAACCGGGCGGGTGTAGGCCATCCGCTGCTGCATTATCATTTCAGCAACAAAAAGATGCTTTTCCAGCAGGTAGTCCAGCAGAAACTCTGCATTTTGTCACAAATCTTGTGGATTTTGTTGGACGAAAAAAAACTTGACATCCGCGAATACATTGCCACTATGGTTTCCCGTCATTTCGATTTTGTGCAGCAGCACGGCGACCACATCCGATTCATAATCAATGAATTGGAGACGCACCCCAAACTCTTCACAAACAACAGGGTCTTGGTCTTGGAGCAATTCAAGAAGACCTCCGGGAAACTTCAGGAGGATCTGGACAAGGCTGCGGCAAATGGGGAGATTTGCCCCATCAAGGCTGAAAATCTTCTGATGGATATCCTTTCATTGAATGTATTCAGCACCTACACCAAGGCCTTGATAAACAGTTTAAATGAGGACTTGGACGAGAAATCGTTTTTGGAAACCCGCAAAGCCGAGAACATCAAGATGATATTAGGGCGTTTGCAGCCTGAGAACAATTTTAACTTAGAATAAAAAAACACGCGATATAACAATGCAAAACAATCTTCTATTAGGCATAGACATAGGTTCGACCACGGTCAAAGTGGTGGCGTTGGATGCAGAAAAAAAGTTGATATATGCCGATTACCGGCGACACAATATGAATATCCGCGAGACGGTGAAGACAGCGGTGGAGCCGCTGGTGAAGCAGTACCCGGACATCCCGTTGCGCATAGCGGTCACGGGCTCGGTGGGTATGGGTTATGCCGAGTGCTGGCATTTCCCCTTCGTGCAGGAGGTCATTGCCGCGGCCACGCTCGTCAAGGAGCAGTTCCCGCAGACGCGCACCTTCATTGACATCGGCGGCGAAGACAGCAAGATGATCTTCTTCGAGAAGGGGCGTGTGCCCGACATCCGTATGAACGGCAACTGCGCCGGTGGCACGGGGGCCTTCATCGACCAGACCGCCGGGCTGCTCAACGTCTCCCCCACCGACCTCAACGAGCTGGCCGCCAACGCCAAGATGGTCTATCCCATCGCCTCCCGCTGTGGCGTTTTCTCCAAGACCGACATCCAGAACCTGCTGGCGCGTCACGTCAGCAAGGAGGATGTGGCCCTTTCAGTGTTCCACGCTGTCTCGCTGCAGGTCATCAGCACCCTCTCGCGCGGCCTTGACGTGGAGGCGCCGGTCTTTTTCTGCGGCGGTCCCTTCGCCTTCCTGCCGATGTTGAAGAAGAGTTTCCTCGACAACCTGCATCTCACGGAAGAGGATTGTGTGCCCGTGCCTGACGCCCGTGTGGTATCGGCCCACGGCACCGCCCTGCTGGCCGAGAAATCCTGCACCGAAACCCTCACGATGGCCCAGCTGGCCAAGAGCATCAGCGATCTGGCCATCAGCGACGACGCCATACTGCTCAGCAACCGTCTCGCCCCGCTCTTCACCGGCAAACAGGACTTTGAAGCGTGGAAGAAACACAAGCAGAACTACTTCGTGCCGCGTGTCACCTTCGACGAGCTGAAGAGTGACGAGGTCTTCCTTGGGGTGGACTCCGGTTCCACCACCACGAAACTGGTGGTGCTCGACGCCGAGGGGCGGCTGCTCTTCACCGACTACCGGCCCAACAACGGCAACAGCTTCGACGCCTTCGCACAAGCCCTCACCGCTTTCCAGAAGGCCTGCGACGAGCATCATTTCAAGCCCAACATCCTCAACAGCGCAGTGACGGGCTATGGCGAAAACTTGCTGAAAACGGGCTACGGCCTGCACCACGGCATCGTGGAGACGATGGCTCACTATCTGGGCGCCAAGCAGGTCTCCCCTGAGGTCTCCTTCATCCTCGACATCGGCGGGCAGGATATGAAAGCCATCTTTGTGGAAAACCAAGCCATCCGGCGACTCGAAATCAACGAGGCCTGCTCCTCAGGCTGCGGCTCTTTTATTGAGACCTTTGCCAAGATGTTAGGATACAGTGTGGGCGACTTTGCCGGCATTGCCTGCGAAGCCCCGCATCCTTACGACCTCGGCACGCGCTGCACCGTCTTTATGAACTCCAAAGTGAAACAAGCAATGCGCGAGGGCGCCACGCCGGAGGACATCTCCGCCGGATTTGCCTATTCCGTCATCAAGAACTGTTTATTCAAGGTATTGAAACTCAAAAAGGTGGAAGAACTGGGCAACCACATAGTCGTGCAAGGCGGCACCTTCAAGAACCTCGCCGTGGTGCGGGCATTGGAACTGCTCACCGACCGTGAGGTCCGTTTCTCCAACATCCCCGAGCTGATGGGGGCCTATGGCTGCGCCCTCTTCGCCAAAGAGCAGCCCGTGGAACGGGTGCTGACCCTTGAAGAGTTGCTCTCCATACAGCAATTCCAGACCGAACAGCAAGTGTGCCCCGGTTGTCCCAACCACTGCACCGTCGTGCAATACAAATTCTCCAACGGCAACTGCTACTATTCGGGCAACAACTGCGAGAAGGTTTTCGCCAACATCTCCGAAGGAATGCAGAAGGGCAAAAACCAGCATCACGAGCGTTTGAAACTGTTGTACAAGCGCCCTTCACTTCCCTTAAAGGAGGGCAGACTCAGAATTGGCATTCCCCGTTCCTTGGGAATGTTCGAGTTGTATCCCTTCTGGCACGCTCTGTTCAAGGCGTGCGGCTTCACCACGGTGCTTTCCGGGCCCTCCACGGTCAAGGAGTACGAAAAGGGGCTGCACACGGTGATGTCGGAGAACATCTGTTTCCCGGCGAAGCTAATGCACGGCCACATCTTCAACCTGGCCGAACAGAAAGTGGACCGCATCTTCTATCCTTATATAGTAATGGAGCAGAAGGCCGACCCGCAGGTGCGCAACAGCTACAACTGTCCCATCGTGGCGGGTTATTCGGACGTCATCCGCAACGCCATCGACACGGAGGAGCGCTTCGGCATCCCATTGGACGCGCCCGTGGTGTCGATGAACGATGACAAGCTGATGCGGGCCGGATGCCGCGACTATCTGAAGAGTCTCGGCGTGGACCGCAAGACGGCGGATGCCGCCATTGACGAGGCCAAGCGGGCCCTGCAAGAGTACATCCACGAGCAACATCGCCGCGCGGTGGAGATTGTGGAGCAAGCCCGCCAGGAGAACCGAATGGTAGTGGTGCTGGCGGGCCGTCCCTACCACACCGACCCGCTGGTGCAGCACAAGATCTCCGACGTGCTGGCCGATATGGGCATCGACGTCGTCACGGAGTTCATCGCCGGCGATGAGGATGCCGAGGTGTACAAAGAGCTGGTGGCCGTCACCCAGTGGACCTATCCCAACCGGGTGTTCAAGGCCGCCCATTATGTGGCCAACAGTCCCGACAACATACACTTTATGATGATCACCTCGTTCGGCTGCGGCCCTGACGCCTTCATCATCGACGAGACGCACGACATCCTTGACCGCAAGGGCAAGAGTTTCACGTTGCTGAAGGTGGATGACGTGAACAACATCGGTTCCTTGCGGCTGCGGGTTCGCTCGATGGTCGAGAGTCTGCAGTTCAGCCGCAAGATGGAGGTGAACAAGCCCTTCGTCACGACGCCGCCCTTCCAGGTGGCCGACCGCCGGAGAACCATTCTGGCCCCTTACTTCGCGGGCGGCTATTCGGAGTTTGTGCCCACCGTGTTCAAGATGGCGGGCTACAACATCATCAACTTGCCGTTGGGCGACAAGGAGTGTGTGGAGTTGGGGTTGCAGTATGCCAACAACGAGGTGTGCTACCCTGCCACCATCGTGGTGGGCAGTCTGCTGAAGGCGTTGCGCAGCGGTGACTACAATCTGGACGACGTGGCGGTCATCATCACGCAGACGGGCGGCCAGTGCCGAGCCACCAACTACATAATGCTGATCAAGAAGGCGATGGTGGCCGCCGGTTTTGAGAAGGTCCCGGTGTTATCGTTAGCATTGGGCGACACGCTGGCCAACGAGCAGCCGGGGTTCAGCTTCAACGCCCGCGACCTGGCCCTGCCCACTATCAACACGCTGCTGTATGCCGACAGTCTGTCGAGGCTCTATTACGCCTCGCGGCCGCGCGAGTTGCAGCCCGGAATGGCCAAGCAGCTGCACCAAAAGTACATCGACCGGGCCCTGCCGCTCATCGAGAAACGCGACTACAAAGGGCTGCGGAGGCTCCTCAAGGAGGCTGCCGGCGACTTTGCCGCCCACATCGACTGCACGAAAAAGTTACCGCAGATCGGGGTGGTGGGAGAAATCTACGTCAAGTATAACACCTTCGGGCATCTGAATGTGCTCGACTGGCTGGCCGACCACGGGGTGGAGGTCATCGCCCCTTCGATGTACAATTTCTTTATGAACAGCTTCGTAAACCGCCATATCAACAAGAAGATGCACATCCAGCCGGTCAGTTATCCGTTATGGATGACCGATGTGGTGTACAAGTTGATATACCGTTATGCGCGGAGTTTTGACGAGGCGTGTGCCGCGTTCCCCTATTACCGGCCGTACGCGGATATGTTCCACGATGCCAAGTTGGCCTCGCAGGTCATCAATATGGCCGCCAACTTCGGCGAGGGGTGGCTGATTCCGGCCGAGATGTCGGCGTTGGCGGAGAACGGGGTGCACAACATCATCAGTCTGCAACCCTTCGCCTGCATCTCCAACCACGTCATCTCCAAGGGTATAGAGCGCAAGATCCGGCAGATTTACCCGAAGCTGAACCTGCTGTTTCTGGACTTCGACGGCGGCACCTCCGAGGCCAACGTCTTCAACCGGTTGCACTTTATGATGGGAAATGAAGGGGCGTGATAACCCGGGCGGGCACCTATCACAATTTTTTTGTACTTTTGCGGCTCATTAAAATTGGATACAATGATGACACTGCAAGAATTCCAAGAAGACCTCAAGAGAGGCATCCCCAGCACTTTGCCCGCCGCAAAGCCCTATGACCCTAACGTCAACCACGCGCCCAAGCGCAAAGACATACTGACCAAGAAGGAGAAGCAGCTCGCCCTGCGCAACGCCCTCCGCTATTTCGACCCGTCGCTGCACGCCCAGCTGGCGCCCGAGTTCGCCAAGGAGCTGCACGACTACGGCCGCATCTATATGTACCGCTATCGTCCCGACTACGAGATGTACGCCCGTCCCATCGACGCCTACCCTGCCAAGTGCAAGCAGGCAGCTGCCATTATGCTGATGATCCAGAACAACCTGGACCCCGCCGTGGCACAACATCCCCACGAGCTGATCACCTACGGCGGCAACGGCGCCGTGTTCCAGAACTGGGCCCAATACCGCCTCGTGATGAAATACCTCTCCGAGATGACCGACGAACAGACCCTCGTGATGTACTCCGGCCACCCGCTCGGCCTCTTCCCCTCCCATAAGGACGCGCCCCGCGTGGTCGTGACCAACGGTATGGTGATCCCCAACTACTCCAAACCCGACGACTGGGAGCGGATGAACGCCCTCGGTGTCAGCCAGTACGGCCAGATGACCGCCGGCTCCTATATGTACATCGGACCGCAAGGCATCGTGCACGGCACCACCATCACCGTGCTCAACGCCAGCCGAAAAATCGGCGGCGAGATTGGCGGCAAGCTCTTCGTGACCGCCGGCCTCGGCGGTATGTCGGGTGCCCAGCCCAAAGCCGGCAACATCGCTGGCGTGGTCTCCATCACCGCTGAAATCAACCCCGCAGCCACCCAAAAGCGCTTCGACCAAGGCTGGGTGGATGAGGTACACGACAACCTCGACGAGCTGTTCGTGAAGGTGAACGAGGCCCGCGCCCAGAAAATCGCCAAATCGTTTGCCTACCAGGGCAACATCGTGGACCTCTGGGAATACTGCGCCGCCCACGACATCCAAGTCGATCTCGGCAGCGACCAGACCTCCCTGCACAACCCGTGGGCCGGCGGCTACTATCCCGTGGGCATCTCCTTCGAGGACGCCAAGGTGATGATGGCCGAACAGCCCGAGAAGTTCAAGGAGGCTGTGGAGGCCAGTCTGCGCCGCCAGGTGGCCGCCATCAACAAGCTGACCGCCAAGGGTATGTACTTCTTCGACTATGGCAACGCCTTCCTGTTGCAATCCTCCCGCGCCGGCGCCGACATCCTCAAAGAGGACGGCACCTTCCGCTACCCCTCCTATGTGCAGGACATTATGGGACCGATGTGTTTCGACTACGGCTTCGGCCCGTTCCGCTGGGTCTGCACCTCCGGCAAGCCCGAAGACCTTGACGTCACCGACCATATCGCAATGGATGTGCTGAAAGAGATCAGCGAACACGCGCCCGCCGAGATTTCACAACAGATGAAGGACAACATCACCTGGATCAGAGGGGCCAAGGAGAACCACCTGGTGGTGGGTTCCCAAGCCCGTATCCTGTACGCCGACTGCGAGGGCCGCACCAAGATTGCCGCCGAGTTCAACAAGGCGGTGCGCGACGGCAGACTCTCCGCGCCGGTCGTACTGGGCCGCGACCACCACGATGTAAGCGGCACCGACTCCCCGTTCCGCGAGACCTCCAACATCTACGACGGCAGCAGCTTCTGCGCCGATATGGCCGTGCAGAACGTCATCGGCGACGGCTTCCGCGGCGCCACGTGGGTGAGCATCCACAACGGCGGCGGCGTCGGCTGGGGCGAAGTCATCAACGGCGGCTTCGGTATGGTACTGGACGGCAGCGACGACAGCGACCGCAGACTCCGTTCAATGCTGTTCTGGGACGTGAACAACGGCATCAGCCGCCGCGCCTGGGCCCGCAACGACGGCGCCCTCTTCGCCATCAAACGCGCAATGGAACTCTGCCCCGAACTGCACGTCACCCTGCCGAATATGGCGGATGACAAGTTGGTGGAAGAAATGTTTTAATGGTGATTGGTGATTAGTAATTAGTGATCAGTGAACAGTGATTAGTAATAGGTTGTATCGATATGAATCATAAGGATTTAGCGGTTTGGAAGGAGAGTATGAAACTGGTCAAAGAGGTGTATGGTTTGCTGAAAGATTTTCCGCCTTACGAACAATTTGGAATTTGTTCGCAAATGAGACGATCTGCAGTATCAATCCCATCAAATATCGCAGAAGGGGCAGGTAGAAACAATAATAAAGAACTATTACGATTTTGCCTCATATCCCAAGGTTCACTATCCGAATTAGAGACTCAATTGCTGATTTCTGCCGAACTGGATTACATTAGTTCCAATAACGACATATTCGATCAAATCACTACAGTCAGAAAAATATTATCAGGTTACATCAATTATTTAAAAACAAAACTATAATAATAGCACCCTACGACACTCTCAACAACACCCCATTACCAATCACCATTCACTAATCAACATTCACTGTTCACTATTCACTGTTCACTATTCACTGTTCACTATTCACTAAAATGCGATACTTCACCATACTACTCCTTATCACAATGACCTTCGCGTGCGGATGCCACAAGCAACCCGCACCGATTGTCATCAAGCCTGACATTGAGAAGAACCACCTGGAGCGCAACCACATCTTCGGGTTGGTGAAGGTGATTGAGTCGCAGAGTTACCTTCTCAGGGACGATTCTCTCAGTCTGGCCGACACCAGTCGGCTGGCTGAGGTGCTCGCCTCCCGCACTCCCGACCTGACCTCCACGCAACGCTACACCGCCGACGGGTTCCTCACCCGTTACGTCAAGCACGACATCGCCACTGGCGACTCGGTGGTGCGGCGCTACACCTACAACAAAAAGGCCCAGATTGTGGAGTGGAAGGAGCGCACCTCCCGCGACACTGTGCGCACCATCGGCAAGTACCTCTACGACCGCAACGGCTTCATCACCGGCGAACAGGTGTTCCAGGGCGACAGCGTGGTGATGGCCTTCGCCCACACCACCGACGGCATCGGCAACATCATCCGCACCGCCCAGTCGTTCGGCGACTACACCACCCGCACCGAGACCAAGTACAACGAGAACGGGCTGGTGGCCAAGATCACCGAGTTCGAGCCTAACGGCAAGGTGTTCAAGACTGTCACCATCGAGTACGACAACTACGGCGACGAAGTGAACCGCTGCGCCTACAAGTCTGGCAACCAGATGATTGAATACACCTACCACCTCTATTCCCAAGAGGGACGCCAACTCAAAACCATCTACGAAGACAAAATCCACAAGGTGAAGGAATGCACCTACTATTTCGACTTCGACAACCAGAACAACTGGCAGATCGAGGTCAAGGCCATCGACAACAAAATATACAGCATCCGCAAACGCAATTTCATTTATTATCCACAATAAAACAACCTTATCAGAATGGATTTAAGCAACATTTTATCGATTACAGGAAAAGGATCTCTTTACAAACTCATCTCCAGAGCCCCCAACAGCTTCATCGTGGAAGGATTGGAAGACGGCCACCGTTTCCCGGCCTTCTCCCACGACGGCGTGGCCACGCTGGACAACATCGCCATATTCACTGAAGACGAAGAGGTCTCCCTCCAGTCCGTTTTCCAATCCATCTTCAAGAAAGAAAACGGCCAGAAGGTTGCCGTTCCCAAAGACAACAACGCCCTGAAGGCCTATTTCGCCGAGGTGCTTCCCAACTACGACCGCGACCGCGTCTATGTGTCCAACATCAAGAAGGTGCTGGCGTGGTACAACATCCTCACCGAGCACCAGCTGATTGACTTGGAGGAGGAGAAGCCCCAGGAGGAAGAGGGCAAGAAAGAAGAATAGTGTTTAACAAGACATCATAATATGAAAGAGGAATACAACACGGAAAAGCATCGCGGTTGGGCGATATGGCTGAGCATTTTCGCCCTCTTGCTCATCGGCGTGGGCATCTTTTTCTACTACTCATTCTTCCGGCAAAGCCGGTCGGAGTTGATAGAAGCGGTGCCGACGGACGCACAGTACGTCTTTGAAATCAACGACAACCCCGCCTTCCAGAAGGGAGTCGCCTCGATGGCGCCCTACTTCACGGAGGCATTTGCCTTGGACGTGCTGCCCGCCTACGAGGACATCTACAAGCAGATGGCCGGCACTTACGACCTGACCATCTCGGGACATCCCAGCGCCAACGGCATCCGGGTGCTCTTCAACACGCACATCGAGAAAGCCGTGTTCAAGAAGCTGTTGCGGGCCCTCAGCATCGACCCCGCCAACTTCACCTCTTTCGAGCACTACAAAATCTACACCTACGGCACGCACTTCAAGAGTCTCAAGTTCGCCTATTTCAATCACATACTGACTGTTTCCGACGATATTGACCTCCTGAAGAAGGCCCTCATCCAGCACACGCACCCCAAAAACCTGCTTTCCGACAAATCCTTCAAGGATCTCTACAATCTTACCTCCAAGAACCTGAAGCAGAACTGGGTGTTGTTGCAGAATCCGGGCTACAGCCAGCACATCGCCACATTCCTCACCGAGGGGGCGTATGCCCGGCTGCACAAGGCCATCCCGATGTCGGACTGGTCGGCTTTCCAAATCAGGATAGGGCACAACGAGGTGACCCTGTCGGGGTACACCGCCACCAACGATTTGCTGAAAGAGGCCGCCCGGCAGAATGCCAAACGTTCCTTTGACACACCCTCGGAGATGCTGCCCTTCGACACGGAGTGGTACTACAAAAAGGCTGGCGAGAACTGCGCCACCTGCACCTTCTCCCTTGCGGGCGACTCGTCGAAGCACCACGAGTTCCTCCTCGTAATGCAAGACACCCTCCACAAAGTGCTTGTGCCCTTCGGCAGCGAGGAGCGCGCCGACGCCTTCCGCAACCAGCACCCGAGCGGCATATACCCCATTACCGACAGCACCTTCATAAACCTCAAGAAACTGACGTCTGCTTCATACGCCCTCTTTGTGGAGCGCAGCAACGCCCTGCTCTTCGCCCCCTCTCCGGAGGCGCTGACCCTCTACTACAAGACGCTGAACAACAAAGGCGACATTTCCGACAACCGCTACTACCGGTTCTCGCAAAACAACGCTGCCTCCTCCAACCTCATCGACTTCACCTTCTACAACACGAACGGCGCCACGCAGACGTTCTTCTCCCCCAACGGCAAATCGAGTTTCTTAGGCCGCGATCTCGCCATCTTCTCTGCCAACTGCACGTCCGTCACCGACGAATACGCCTCGGTGAATATTTACATAATGATGCAAGGAAGGAAGTAGCGGGGTGCGATTTGCGATTTACGATTTGCGAGGTGCGATTTACGATCTAAAGTCTTAAGTCTAAAGTCTTCAGTCTAAAAAACCGTGGACCTTACGGGACTCGAACCCGTGACCTCGTCCATGCGAAGGACGCGCTCTACCAGCTGAGCTAAAGGCCCTGTCAAAAGTGGATTTGACTCTTTTTTTTCGGGCGGCAAAGATAGTTTTTTTTCCGATATACAGATTTTAAAAAAACAGCGATGACCGAAGCCATCGCTGTTTTCCGTATTTAGGGGTAAAACCTTTTTATTTCAGCAGACGGAAGAACTCCACGAGGAGGTCCCAGCACATCTGCACGGTCTTGATCTCGAGTTTCTCATCGGGGGAGTGGACACCGCGAAGGGTCGGTCCGATGGAGACCATATCCAGGTCGGGGTATTTCTCCGAGAAGAGGCCGCACTCCAAGCCGGCGTGAATGGCCAGCACCTGCGGGTCCTTGTGGAAGAGGTTCTTGTAGGCATCCACCAAAACGTGGAGCACTTGGGAATCGGGATTGGGGTTCCAGCCGGGATAGCCGTCGCCGGAGACCACGTCGGCACCCACCATCCAGAACGCGGTGGAAACCTTGTCAACCACGGCCTGCTTGCGCGACTCGACCGAGCTGCGCTGGCTGGTGGTAATCACGATCTTGTCGTCACCCATCTTGACGGAAGCCAGGTTGGTGGAGGTCTCCACGAAGCCGGGGATATCCTGCGACATCGCCTGCACGCCGTGCGGGCAAACGAGCAGGGCGTTCACCACGTCGATTTGGAAAGTCTCCTCCAGCACCTTGTCGGTGGGTTCGGCGGTTTCCATCGTCACAGTCACGCCAGCGTCGGTGGTGTGGAACTCGTTCTTGTAAGTGGCATCCATCTCCTTGATGTAAGCTTCCAGCTCGGAAGCCTTGTCAGCGGGCACGGCCACCACGGCATAGCCCTCACGGGCGATGGCGTTGCGGAGGTTGCCGGCGTTGATGTCGGCAATGCGCGTGCCATAGTCGCAGTAGGCGTTCCACAGCACCCGGGCGAGCAGTTTCACGGCGTTGCCGCGTCCCTTGTTGATATCATCACCGGAGTGGCCGCCCTGCAAGCCCTTGACCGTGATCTTGTAGAAACGGTAGTCGCCGCCTTCCAGCTCCTTGACCTTCTCGTAGTCGCACTCAAGGGTGGCCACGGTGTCCTTGCCGCCGGCACAGCCGATGAAGAACTGGCCCTCATCCTCAGAGTCGAGGTTGATGAGCATCTTGCCGGTCATAAAGCCCGCTTCGAGGGCCTTGGCGCCCGACAGGCCGGTCTCCTCATCCACGGTGAAGAGGCACTCGATGGGGCCGTGTTCCAGCTCCTTGTCGTCCAAGATAGCCAGGGCGATGGCCATACCGATGCCATCGTCAGCGCCTAACGTGGTGCCTTTGGCCTTGAGCCACTCGCCGTCCACATAGGTCTGGATGGGGTCTTTTTCAAAATCGAACTGGGTGTCGTTATTTTTCTCGCACACCATATCCATATGGGATTGGAAGATGACCGGGGTCACATTCTCCTTGCCGGGGGTGGCGGGTTTGGAAATCAGCACATTGCCGGCTTTGTCGCGCTTGGTGGGCAGGCCCAGGGCAATGCCCGTCTTCTCCAGCCATTCGGAAATCAGCGTCTCCTTCTTGGAAGGACGCGGAATCTTGGTGATTTCGTTGAAATAATAGAAAACCTTTGCAGGTTTCAGATTGAGCATTTCTTCGTTCATAGTCAAAGGAATTATTTTAAGGTTAATATTATTGATAGCTGTAAAAATTAGCCCGCAAAGATACACATAAATTTAAGACAAGAGAGGTCAAAAAAAATTGTACTTTTGCGCCTTTTAAGTAAAACCCCTAAAATGAGTAATTTCTTCCTCAAAATATACCGTTTTCTAGCTCAAAGACGGCCCTTGATGTGGGGATTGCTGGCATTGTTCAGCGTCCTTTGCGTCATTGGGGCGTTGCGGTTGGATTTTGTGGAAGACATCAGCAGTTTCCTTCCCAACAGCAAAGAGAACGAGCGCATCAACTACGCCTACTCCCATTTGGGCGGCGACAACAAGATTGTGGTCAACATCGCGCAGGCCGACACCGCCGCCGAACCGGATATGGAGTCGCTCTGCACCGCCGCCGACCTGCTGGCCGAGCGCCTCAACGCCGACACCGCCGGACTGATCAAAAGCGTGCTGTACAGTGTGGACGACAGCCAGATTGCGGAGGTCACGGACTTTGTGGTGGAGAATATGCCCTATTTCCTGACGGAAGAGGACTACGCCCGGATGGACACGATGCTCACGCCGGAACATATTCGGCAGCAGCTGGCGAATGACAAGCAGTTGCTCGCCTCCCCCATCCCGATGATGCGCGACATCATCCAACGCGACCCGCTCTTCTTCTCCTCCCGTCTGTTGCAGACACTCCAGACCTTCCGTGTGGACGACCGTTACCGCATCGAGGAGGGCCACATCTTTGACAAGGATGGAAGGGAAGCGCTGCTGGTAATCACCTCCAGCCACCCGCTGAGCGAGACCCTCCACAACGGCGAGCTGCTGAACTGGCTTGACCAAAGCTGTCGCGAGGTGGAGCAAGAGATGGAGGGCAAGGTGCGCATCCACAGTTTCGGGGCTTCGCAGGTGTCGCTTACCAACTCGCAGCAAATCAAACGCGACAGTTTCACGGCCCTCGCGTTAGCTTCGCTCCTCATCCTGGCCCTGCTCATCTACTACTATCGCAACGCCCGGAGCATTGTGCTCATCTTCGTGTCCACCCTCTTTGGCGGGCTTTTCGCCTTAGGGGTCATCGCCCTGTGCAAAAGCACGGTGTCGCTCATCGCCATCGGAGTGGCCTCCATCATCCTCGGCATCGCCATCAACTATCCCATCCATTTCCTGTCGCACTTCAAGCGCACCGACGACAAGGAGCAGATCATCCGGGATATCGTGACGCCCCTGCTCATCGGCAACATCACCACGGTGGGCGCCTTCTTGAGCCTTCTGTTCATCAGTTCACCGGCAATGAAGGACCTGGGACTCTTCTCCGCGCTGCTGCTGGTGGGCACCATCCTCTTCGTGCTGATATTCCTCCCCCATCTGATGGGCGACCGTTTCAAAGGGAGCAACCGCGAGCTGGCCTTCAAGCGCATCGCAGAAACCCGTCCGGAGAACATCCGCGGCATCTTCTGGATCGTGCTGGCCCTCACCATCGTGTTCGCCATCTTCAGCAAGCGCACCTCCTTCGACACCAATATGCATCATATCAACTATATGACGAAGGAGCAGC
The DNA here is from genome assembly GCA_900315705.1 of uncultured Bacteroidales bacterium. Lineage (GTDB taxonomy): Bacteria > Bacteroidota > Bacteroidia > Bacteroidales > WCHB1-69 > F23-D06. The sequence continues at coordinate 25,730 of ONAB01000014.1, forward strand.
GGCAGGAGTTCGACAAACTGCGGGCCGAGGCCGACACCACCGTGCAGACACTCTACTGCGTGGCGGAAGGCACCACCCTGCAGGAAGCCCTGTGGCACAACGAAGAAGCCCAGCGGCTCATCCTCCGACTGGCCAGCGGCGACAGCATCCGGAATGTCAGCGGCATCGGGACCTTCCTCCCGTCGCAGGCCCTGCAACAGCAACGCACCGAGCGCTGGAACCGCTTCTGGGAAGGGCGCCGCGAAGCCTTCTGCGCCGCCTTGGACGCTGCCGCCATCGCCAATGGCTTCCGCCCCGAGGCCTTCCAGCCCTGCAAAGATATCGTGATGGGCACCTACACCTCCCAACACGAAAGGCACTTCGACCCCATCCGCCAGCAGCTGGCTGCCAACTATATCAGCGAGGAAAAGGGGCGCGTGATGATTTACAACATCCTGCAGGTTGACAAGTCGCAGGCGGAAGCGGTGGAGCAACAGCTCAACACCGGCAACAAGGGCTTCTTCGCCTTTACCGACAGTTCCATCGCCGCAAGGTTGGTGGACGCCCTCTCGCACGACTTCCACTATGTGCTCTACATCTGCGGCATCATCGTCTTCGCCTTCCTGATGTTCACCTTCGGCCGGCTGGAAATCAGCCTCACCGCATTCCTGCCCCTCTTCACGGCCTGGATCTGGATTCTCGGCATTATGGGCATCACCGGCATCAGCTTCAACATCGTCAACATCATTCTGGCCACCTTCATCTTCGGTATGGGCGACGACTATTCCATCTTCGTCACCGAAGGTTTGATATACGAATACAAATATGGGCGGAAGATGCTGTCGCAGTTCAAGAACAGCATCATCCTGTCGTCTTCCATAATGTTCATTGGCATCGGGATGCTGATTTTCGCCAAGCATCCGGCGTTGCGTTCCCTGGCGCAGGTCACTGTCATCGGGATGGTCACGGTGGTGCTGATGGCCTACATCATCCCGCCCGTGGTCTTCAAGTTCCTGACGCAGCACAAGGGCAAGTTGCGCAAGCGTCCTGTCACCTTGCAGAACATCTTCAGCAGCATCATCGGGTTCCCCTACTTCTTCTGTGGAGTGGTGACCCTTTCCATCGGCGGCTTTTTCCTGCTGCGCATCGGCAGGCCCACCGACAAACACAAGTTGCAGTACCACAAGCTTCTGCGTTTCCTGCTGCACTCCACCGCCAAAATCATCCCCAACTCCACATTCAAGATTGAGAACCCCCACCAGGAGGCCTTCGTCAAGCCGGCCATTATCATCTGCAACCATCAGTCGCATTTCGACCTGCTGTACCTGCTCTCGCTGACGCCGAATATCATCGCCCTCACCAACGACTGGGCGTGGAATATGCCCCTGTACCGCAGGATTCTGAGAAACGGGGACTACCTGCCCGCCTCGTACGGGATGGACCAGAACTTCCCGAAACTGCAGCAGATGGTGGAGAAGGGCTATTCGGTGCTTGTCTTCCCCGAGGGCACGCGCTCCGCCGACCATAACATCCTGCGCTTCCATCAGGGGGCTTTTCACCTGGCCAACAAGTTAGGGCTCGACATCCTGCCCATTGTCACGCACGGCATCGGGGATATGTTCCCGAAGTATGACTTCTGCATCCACAAGGGCGACGTCACCATCTCCATCGGGGAGCGCATCTCCGCTGACAACCCGCACTACCGTGCCGGCAAGACTCCCTTGGAGAGCGCCCGTGCCTTCCGCCAATACTACATCGAGGCCTACGACCGGCTCAGGGACTGTCACGAGACGATGGGGTATCTCACCGAGCAGGTCTATCACAGTTACATCTACAAGGGCAAGTCGGTGGAGAACACCTGCCTCGGCAAGCTGGGCAATCTGGTATGGCTGGGCGACGCGCTCGACCAGGTGCCGCAAGGTGGGCGGATGCTCTACAAGCACTGCGGCAACGGCGAGCTGGCCCTGATGAGTGCCCTTTACCGCCGCGACCTCGACATCACGGCCTACGATCCCGACCCCGACTGCATCGATCTGGCCACCCATTGCGCCGCTGTGCCCGGCAACCTGCACTACACCAACGTACTCCCGGCGGAAGGGGATTTCCAGAATATCATTGACGAAAAAGACCTCCTATAGAGACTATGAACGACCAACGCTATGACATTGCCATACTCGGCAGCGGCCTCGGAGGGCTGGTCTGCGGATACATCCTCAGCAAGAACGGATACAAGGTTCTCCTGCTGGAAAAGGAAGCCCAGATTGGCGGGTGCCTGCAGACCTTCCGGCGCTTCGGCGTCAAGTTCGACACCGGGATGCACTACATCGGCAGTATGCTAGAGGGGCAGATCCTGCACCGCCTGTTCAGCTACCTCAACCTGACGGGGCGTGTGCCGCTGCAGCGCCTCGACCTGGAGGGCTATGACCGCTTTTCCATCGGAGGGAAATGCTACCGCTACGCCTCTGGTTACGACCAATTCGTGGACGCGCTTTCCGAGAGTTTCCCGCAGAACCGCCGCGACATCGAGGAGTATGTGCGGCAGCTGAAGTCCATCGCCAACGCCTCGCCCCTCTACAATCTCCGCAAGGTGGAGGACAACGTCTTCATCGAGGCGGACTACATCAAGACGAGCGTCAACGACTTCATCGCAGGCGTCACCGGCAACCCGATGCTGCGCGACGTGCTGGCCGGCAACCTCCCCTTGTATGCCGGGGTGAAGGACAAAACGCCGACCTACATCCACGCACTGATCAACAACTTCTATATCCAGAGTGCCTGGCGCATCATCGGTGGCAGCGACGTGATTGCGCACGCGCTGGCCGACTCCATACGCCACTTCGGCGGCGAGATCCGCACCCGCAGCGAGGTGGCCGAGATTGTGTGCGACGACACCCACGCCACTGGCATTCGCCTGACCAGCGGCGAGTACATCGAAGCCAACTCCTTCATCTCCAACATCCACCCACAGGCTGCCCTGCGCCTGTTGGACACGCACCTCATCCGCAAGGCCTACCGCGCCCGCATCCACGACCTGGAGAACACCATCTCCAACTTCACCGTCTATATCAAGTTCAAGGAAAAGGCGACGCCCTACCTCAACTACAACTACTATTTCTACAGCCACGACGACGTGTGGCAGGCCAACAACCGCCACGCCGGCGCGCCCCTGCAAAGCTATCTCTTTATGCACCAGTGCGCCGAAGCCAACCAGGTTTACGCCCAGAGCGCGGAGATGATCGGCTATATGAAATTCGACGAGGTGGCGAAATGGACCGACACCCTGCACGGGCACCGCGGCGAGGAGTACCTCGAGTTCAAGCAGCGCACCGCCGAACACTACCTCGACGTGCTGGAACAATCCTTCCCCGACATCCGCAACACCATCGAGGGCATCGAAACCTCCTCGCCCCTCACCTACCGCGACTACACCGCCACCGAGAATGGCTCGATGTACGGCATCATCCGCGACAAGAACTTCCCCACGCAGACACTCGTGTCGCAGCGCACCAAAATCCCCAACCTCTTTATGACGGGGCAGAACATCAACTCGCACGGCATCCTCGGCGTCACCATCGGCGCCGCCCTCACCTGCGCCGAATTCTTGGGACTCAACAAAATAATAGACGAAATTGAGGGAAACTGAAAAATTAAACGAAGGTTTTACTCTTTTTTTTATTTTTGCAACCTTAAAAAAAAACAATAAGACAACAACCAAAACTTCAATATGAAACTGAAACTCATCTACCCGAAATGGAAAAAACTTCCAGGGCAGACCACCTTCAATCTGCCGCCCCACGGTCCGGTTGTTTTCGCCGCCACCCTGCCCGAAGAGGTGGAAGTGTCGTTTACGGACGAAAACGTGGAGGAACTTGATATGGACGAGCAGTGTGACGTGGTGGCCATCAGTATGATGCTCACCACGCAGGTAAAGCGGGGCTGGGCCATCGCCGACGCCTACCGCGCCAAGGGCATTCCCGTGATGTTCGGCGGCATCTCCACGATGCTGCACGCCGAGGAAACCCTGCAGCACGCCGACTCCATCTTCCTTGGCGAGTCGGAAGGTCGCTCCGCACAAGTCATCGAGGACCTCAAAAACGGCAAGCTGAAGAAGGTGTACAACTATATGGGCAACCAGCCCGACATCGCCTTGGTGGGGCCCGCCCGCCGCGACCTCTACAAGCGCGAGCTCTACAACCACAAGGGCGTGCAGATGGTGGACCTCTTCCACGCCTCCCGCGGATGCCGCTTCAGCTGCTACCCCTGCGCCGTCTCCTACCTCGGAGGCCGCTGCTTCCGCCCCAGACCCATCGACAAAACCATCGCCGACCTGGAGACCATCGACAATAACCGTCTCTTTATCGTGGACAACTCGCTGGCCCAGAACAAACAATGGGAGATGGACCTCTTTCGGGAGATGATTCCGCTGAAGAAAAAATGGATCAGCCACACCATCGAGGATGACCCGCAAGTGCTGGACCTTGCCGCACAAGCCGGCGCCTGGTATGTCTATCAGGCCGTCTATGACACCTCCGACTACATCAAGGAGCGCGTCAAAAGATACCACGACTACGGCATCGGCGTGGAGGGCACCATCCTCTTCGGTCTCGACAACCAGACCGAGGACGACATCCTCCGCCTCATCGACTTCCTCCTCAAGATAGACCTCGACCTCGCCGAGTTCACCATCCTCGCCCCCTTCCCGCACACCAAGGCCTACGACGACCTAATGCGGCAGGGCCGTATCTTCGACCACGACTGGGACCACTACAACGCCGGGCAGGTCGTCTATCAGCCCAAGAATATGTCGCCGGAGCGTCTGCAAGAGCTCTACGAGTACGCCTGGAAGGCCTTCTACCAGGACGAGACTCAGGAGGAGAAGATGTTCAAGCTCTTCACCAACGTGATGCTCCGCGAGATGGAAGACGGCACCTACCGTCCCCGCGACCGCAAACTCGCCAACAAGAGTTTCGGCAAGGTTGTGGATAGGAGTAAGAGTCATTTTAATGAGTTTTGAGTTTTTAGACGTAAGACTTTAGACTTTAAATCGCAAATCGTAAATCGCAAATCGTACAATGAAAGTTCCTGAACATTATTACGACGAAATATTCAAGTTTGCCGGGCAGTGGGATATGCCCAGCGCCTGTGGACTGAAGATTATTAAAAAAGAGGACAAGACCTACGTCATCGTCACTGAACTGTACCAGGAGAACCCGGGCACCTCGGTCACGTATGCCGGCGGATCGCTGATCAAGCAGATTTGCGACCAGCGGAATCTGGACATCCACAATATTATATATATAGAATGCAATCCGAACACCAACTCCAAACTCTCCTTCTATGATGAGGAGATGTTTGAGGTCTCCTACGAAATGAACGACGATATACCCGGCAATCTGAGCTACCGCCAACTTAGCAAAGAGGAGATTCAGAAGATTGTAGAATAATATAAAACCAACGATGAAACGCTTATTTCTGATTATAGTATGCTCCCTCTGGGCCTGGGCGCTCAGTGCGCAGCCCAAACCCACAGCCCTTTGGAACAACGTGCCCTCTATGAAGGGCAAGCCCACGAAGTTGTATGCCTATCCGGCTCCCAAGAACAACAACACGGGCGTTGTGGTCATCATCTGCCCCGGCGGCAGCTATGCGCACACGATGGGCATCGCCACCGAGGGATTTGAAGTGGCCGAGTGGCTCAACAGCCAGGGCATCAATGCCTTTGTCTTGAAATACCGAGTGGGGTCGCAAGGCTACCACCACCCCGCGATGCTGCAGGATGTGCAGTATGCCATCCACTATGTGCGGCAGCACGCCAAGGAGTACGGCTACGATCCCCGCAAGCTCGGCGTGATGGGCTTCTCCGCCGGCGGGCATCTCGCCCTGATGGCCGGCGCCTTCGCCAAGGACAACCAGATCGCCGCCCTCGGCATCAAGGATGACATCCCCTTGCGGCCCGACTTCGTGGTGCCCGTCTATCCCGTCGTCTCGATGAAGGACGAGATTGCCCACAAGCGTTCCCGCCGCAACCTGCTCACCCGCCGCTACACGCCCGAGCAGCAGACCCGCTTCTCAATGGAGCTGAGCATCCCGGCCAATATGCCCCCCACCTTCGTGGTGACCGCCAAGGACGATCCAGTGGTGGACTACCGCAACAGCGTCAAACTCGACCAGTCGCTGAGCAAAGCCGGCATCCCGCACCAGTTCCTGCTCTATGACACAGGCGGCCACGGCTACGGGATGAGCGAGAAAATAGCCCCTGAAGCCGGCCAATGGAAAAAACCTTTCCTGAAATGGCTGTCAACCTTGAAATTTTAACCATTCCTATCCATCTTTCAGCCCTTTAAGACAATGAATTTCATCCCTGAAATAGAATTCCAGCCCAAAGAGGTCATCCGCCAGTTCCAAGAGGAGAAACTGCGCGAGCATATCGCCTACCTGCAAGCATACTCCCCCTTCTACAAGAGAATGTTCGCCGACCATCACATCAACGTCGCCAACATCTCGTCGATGAATGACCTCCGGCATCTGCCTTTCACCGACAAGAAGGACCTGCAAATGCACAACTGGGACTTCCTCTGCACGCCCAAGAACCGGATCATCGACTACATCACCACATCGGGCACCTTAGGCGACCCGGTGACGTTTGCCTGCACCAACAGCGACCTGGAGCGACTGGCCTACAACGAGGCCATCTCCTTCGCCTGCGCGGGCCTCAAGCCCGGCAATGTGCTGCAGTTGATGACCACAATGGACAAGCGCTTTATGGCCGGGTTGGCCTATTTTCTCGGGCTCCGGAAATTAGGGGCCGGCGTCATCCGCGTGGGCAACGGCATCCCCGAACTGCAGTGGGACACCATCGACCGCATCAAACCCGACACGGTGATGTGCATCCCCTCCTTCATTCTCCGCCTTATTGAGTACGCCGAAGAGCACGGCATCGACTACCGCAACTCCTCCATCAAGCGTATCATCGGCATCGGCGAAGGGCTGCGCGACCAGCATTTCGAGCTCAACTCCCTGGGCAAGAACATCAAGTCCAAATGGGACGTGGACCTCTTCGCCACCTACTCCTCCACGGAGATGTCGGCCACCTTCTCGGAATGCGAGTACGGTTGCGGCGGCCATCACCATCCGGAGCTGCTGATTGTGGAGATTATCGGCGACAACGACGAGCCCGTTCCCGACGGGGAGGTGGGCGAAGTGGTGGTCACCACCCTCGGCGTGGAGGGAATGCCGCTGCTGCGTTTCCGCACCGGCGATATGGCCTGCATCCATCCCGAACCCTGCCGCTGCGGACGTACCACCTTCCGCATCAGCCCCATTGTGGGACGCAAGAACCATATGATCAAGTACAAGGGCACCACCCTCTATCCGCCCGCCCTCACCGAGGTGCTCACCAACACCGACTACGTGGAGAACTACTACATCACCATCGACACCAACCCCAACACCGGCACCGACGACGTGACCATCACGATAGGCCTGCGCCATCAGCCCGGATTCGACGTCGTCAAGGACATCAAGGACCGGTTCCGTGCCAAAGTGCGCGTCGCCCCCAACATCGTGGTGGACGACGTGGAGAACGTGCACAAGGTGAACTTCCCCGCTATGAGCCGCAAACCCGTCACCCTCATCGACAAAAGAAAGCACGAATAGATGTTTGAGGAAACCCGTCCCTATAACGACAGCGAGATACCCGCTGCCATTGCCCGTGTGGCGTCCAATCCCTTTTTTGAGACGCTGGTCCGGTACTTGTTCCCCGGCACCTCCGTGGAGGCGTTCCGGCAGGAGTTTCTCCGCATCACCACCATCGACGAGTTTCAGGAAAAGGTGATGCTGAAAGCTCTGAGGAGCATCGTCCTCCGCACCTGCACCGACTTCACCTGGGAGGGCTTCAACCTGCTGGATGCCGACCACCGCTACACCTTCATCGCCAACCACCGCGACATCTTGTTGGATGCCGCGCTGTTGCAGGTCATCCTGAACAAGAATCATCTCCGCACTTCGGAGATCACCTTCGGCAGCAACCTGATGAAGGGCGACCTTGTCATCGACATCGGCAAGATGAACAAGATGTTCCGCATCGAGCGCGGGGGCACGGTGCACAGCTTCTACCGGAGCTCGATGGAGGTCTCCTCCTATATGCGTTATGCCCTGTTGGAGAAGGGAGAGTCCACCTGGATAGCCCAGCGCAATGGGCGCACCAAGGACGGTCGCGACCTGACCGAGAGTGCCGTGCTCAAGATGTTCTCCATCAGCAGTCCCAAGCCCTTCGTGGAGAACCTGGCCGAGCTGAGCATCACGCCGGTGGCTATCTCCTACGAGTACGAGCCCTGCGACTTCCTGAAGACGCAGGAACTGTACATCTCGCAATACCAGCAGTACATCAAGGAGCCCGGCGAGGACCTGCACAGCATCTTGCAGGGGGTCACGCAGAAGAAAGGGCAGGTGCATCTGGCCGTCACCCCCACCATCACGGCGGAGGAGCTGGCCGAGTGCGACCGATACGAGAAGAAACTCAAGTTCGAGCAGCTGGCCAAGCTCATCGACCAGCGCATTTACCGTCATTTCAGGTTATGGAAGACGCATTATATGGCCCACGACCTGCTGTATCAGGACCAGCAGTACGCCGACCGCTACACCCCTGCCGACCTGGACGCCTTCGTCGCCTATATGGAGAGCGGCCTGAAGGGGCTCACCGGCGAGCGGGAAGAGTTGCGGAGCATCTTCCTGAAGATCTACGCCAACCCGGTGGAGGCGGTTGGTTGTTAGCTATTGGCTATTGGCTATTAGCTATTTGTTAGGGCTAAGGGCTAATAGCTAAATGCTAAATGCTAATGGCTAACGGCTAACAGCCAAAAGCTAACAGCAAAAAAAACTTTCACTTTTTTTCCGTATTTTTGCCCGCGATTACCGTGCGGCTGCGCGCCGCCTATACATTATTATTACTATGCCTGAAGAACAATTCATCGACTACGTCAAGATATTCGCCCGCTCGGGCAACGGGGGCGGCGGCTCCGCCCACCTGGCACACTACGCCCGCAACCCCAAAGGCGGCCCCGACGGCGGCGACGGCGGCAAGGGCGGCAGCGTCATCGCCCGCGGCAACCGCAACCTCTGGACCCTCCTACACCTCCGCTACACCAAACACGTGTTCGCCGAAAACGGCAGCTTCGGCCAGAAAAACCAATGCTTCGGCAAGGACGGCGCCGACGCCGTCATCGAAGTGCCCCTCGGCACCGTCATCAAACACGTGGAGACCGGCGAGACCATCGGCGAGGTGCTCGACGACGGCGAGGAACTCGTCATTATGAAAGGCGGCCGCGGCGGACTCGGCAACGTGCACTTCAAGAGTCCCACGATGCAGACCCCGCGCTTCGCCCAACCCGGCGAACCCGGCACCGAGGGCTGGATCTCCCTCGAACTCAAAGTGCTCGCCGACGTGGGCCTCGTGGGCTTCCCCAACGCCGGCAAGTCCACCCTCATCAGCAAACTCTCCAACGCCAAACCCAAAATCGCCAACTACCCCTTCACCACCCTCACCCCCAACCTCGGAATGGTGGCCTACCGCGACTTCCAGTCGTTCGTCATCGCCGACATCCCCGGCATCATCGAGGGCGCCTCCGAAGGCAAGGGCATCGGCCTGCGCTTCCTGCGCCACATCGAACGCAACTCCGTGCTGCTCTTTATGATCCCCGTCATCGGCGAGGAGGGCGTGCGTGGCGCCGACGAGGTCGTCCGCGAATACAAAATCCTCCGGAACGAACTCAACCAGTACAACCCCGAACTGCTCGACAAGAGCTACCTCGTGGCCCTCACCAAATGCGACGCCGCCACCCCAGAGGAGGTGCAGGCCATTATGAAAGCCCTCCCCGACGATATGCCCGCCATCGACATTTCCTCCGTCACCGAGTACCACCTCACCGAGCTCAAAGACCTGCTTTGGCTGCGTCTGGACAGCTAAAACGCCACCACACCCTCATAAGCCGAACTGAAACCCAAAAGACAATCATCATACAAGATGAAAAAATGAGAAGAAAGGCAATTGCAAAAATATTGATTTACTTGTAGTTACAAATCGTATCGCCTTTTTATGAAAAAAAATATGTTTTCAACATCGGGATATTGAAAAAAAGTGTATTTTTGCAGCCTCAAAAAATTAAACGAAAGCAAAGAGAAAAATGGCAAAGAAAGTTAAAGAAGCTCGTCAACAAGTCATCTTAGAATGCACGGAGCAAAAGGCAAGTGGCGTGCCTGGTATTTCCAGATATATTACGACCAAGAACAGAAAGAACACGCCCGACAGATTGGAACTGATGAAATACAATCCCTATCTGAAACGTATGACCTTACACAAAGAAGTTAAATAACAAACAATAAAAACACAAAAAGATGGCAAAGAAGGTTGTTGCAACATTGAAAAAACAAGGTGGCGTCACTTACACCAGAGTTGTGAAGATGGAACGCTCACCGAAGACCGGTGCCTACACGTTCAAAGAAGCTGTTGTAGAGTCCACCGCTGTGAAAGACTTTTTGGCTAAAAAGTAATATTTTGTTTTCATGGTTGAAAGAAGGTGCCCCACAAGGGCGCCTTTTTTCGTTTTGGAGTTTGCCCTATTTTTACTATTTTTGCGCCATCATTTTCTCACACTAAAATTTACCGATTATGAAGAAGACACTTTTACCTCTTGTTTTGCTGGCGCTCACCCTGCTCTTCACCTCCTGCGACAACGGCATCAACGGGCTGCTCGAGCTCTTCACCGGCGACGCCACCTCCGTAGTCAACGGCGACTCGGAAGACAAATACACCTCCAGCATCATTATGTTCAACGAGAATAGCGACCCCACCTACGCCATCGGCCTGGCCACGGCGATGGACGTCACCGAGTTGGTACACATCTCCGGCGTCAAGGATCTTGAATTCCCGTTCCTCACCTATCGGTTGGTGCACAACAACCTGTCGGCCAACACCAGACTCGAAGTCAACAACACCCTCACCGAGGAGGATCTCGTGGACTTTGACTATCGGAGCCTGCTCAGCGGCAAGTTCGCCAACAACCAGGTGGTGGGCATCGCCAAGACCCCCACACTCTTCTACGTGATGAAGAGCGGCAGCATCACCGTCACCAAAGTCAAGGACACCAAGGTGGAAGGCACCTACGCGGGCGATGCCTACGTCATCAACCTGGAGAACACCCCGATGCTGTCGGATCAGACGGTACCCATCAGCGGCTCCTTCAGCAGCAAGGTCATCCCGATGATGGACTGGTTGCTCAAGTTACAAGAGGAAGAAGTTTTAGCGGAAGAATAAACACCTGAATATGAAAAAGATATTTATCGCATTTGCTTCGCTGCTCCTGATTTGCGGCTGCACAAAGAAACAAGACACCAACTGCGTGAACATCATCGGGAAACCCGATATCCAAGTGCAAGACGGCCGTTTCACCCCGGAGGTGATGTGGGCACTGGGCAAGATGGGAGAGAAAACCGTCTCCCCCGACGGCAAACAGATCGCCTACACCGTCACGTACTACAATATGGACGAGAACAAGGGCAATGCCGAGATATACCTCATCCCTGCCGAGGGCGGTGAGGCCACCCAGCTCACCAAGACCGCCGAGAGCGAGTTCAACCTCGTATGGAAAGATGACAAGACCCTGCTCTTCTGCCGCGACAACAACATTATGTCGATGGACGTGAAATCCAAAAAGGAGAAGACGCTTGCCAGCGATGTGGAGCCTGGCGGCATCGAGGGCTTCAAACTCGCCCCCGACGGCAAGAGCATCGTCTATATCTCCACCAAAGCCGTGACGCGTCCCAACCACCTCGAGAAGCTGTACGCCGGCCTCGACAAGACCACCGGCCGCATCAACGAGGACCTGATGTACCGCCACTGGGACGACTGGGTGGACTACTATCCCCAGATCTTCCTGGCCCAGTTCGACGGCAAGAAGGTGGATGTGAAAAATGCCGTCTGCATCATCGACAGCACCTTCGAGTGCCCGATGCGCCCGTGGGGCGGCGTGGAACAGTACAACTACAGTCCCGACAGCAAGAAAATCGCCTACACCTGCCGCAAGAAGACCGGCAAAGACTACGCGCTTTCCACCAACAGCGACATATTCCTGTATGACATTGACAACAAGACCGTCAAGAACCTCAGCGAGGGCGTGATGGGCTACGACCAGAACCCCGTGTTCAGCCACGACGGCAAGATGATTGCCTGGGAGAGTATGGAACGCGACGGCTGCGAAAGCGACCAGCTCCGCCTGATGGTGATGGACCTCGCCACCGGCGAACGCACCAATATGTCGGAGAACTTCGACTACAACTTCACCGGCATCAGCTGGAGCGACAACGACCAGGAGATCCTGGGCGTGGTGAACTACCGCGGTATGGACGAGATTTTCGCCTGCAACCGCGCCACCAAGGAGTTCCGCCAGATCACGCACGGATACCACGACATCCACGGCTTTGAGCTGGTGAACGGCAAGCTCTACGCCGACCAGGTATCGATGCAGTACCCCGCTGAAATCTATGTCTATAACCTCAACGACGACAAAGCCGACGGCAAGAAGATTTCCGCCATCAACGACGACATCCTGTCGCAAGTGCGGATGGGCAAGGTGGAGGAGCACTGGATCAAGACCGTGGACGGCAAGGATATGCTCACCTGGCTGATTTATCCTTACAACTACGACAGCACGAAGACCTACCCTGCCCTGCTCTATTGCGAGGGCGGTCCGCAATCGATGGTGAGCCAGTTCTGGAGCACGCGCTGGAACTTTATGGTGATGAGCGGCGCCGAATACTTCATCATCGCACCCAACCGCAGAGGCACGATCGGCTTCGGCACGGATTGGTGCGAGGCCATCAGCGGCGACTACGGCGGACTCTGTATGCAGGACTATATGCGCGCTGCCGACTATTTCACCGACAATGTGAAACAGATCGACAAGGAGCGCCTGGGTGCCTGCGGTGCCAGCTTCGGCGGATTCAGCGTCTATTGGCTCGCCGGCCACAACTACGACGTGCCCGGTTACAAAGACGGCCGTCGCCTCAAAGCGCTCCTAGCACACAACGGTATGTTCAACTTCGAGCAGCAATATCTTGAAACAGAAGAGCTTTGGTTTGAGAACTGGGATATCGGCGGACCTTACTGGGATTGGAACAACCCGCAGGTCAAGAAGAGCTACAGTTTTTCGCCTCACCTGTATGTTGACAAGTGGAATGCGCCCATCTGCGTCATTCACAGCGAGTTCGACTTCCGCATCGTGGCCTCCCAGGGTATGGCCGCCTACAACGCCGCCAAGCTGCGCGGTCTGGAGGCCCGTTACCTCTACTTCCCAGACGAGACGCACTGGGTGCTGAAACCGCAGAACAGCCTGTTGTGGCACCGCAATTTCATCGACTGGTTCGACTCGCACCTCAAATAAAAACAAACACTATGGGATTTTTTTCAATCTTTTCAAAAGAAAAAAAACAGGAATTAGACCAAGGTCTCCAGAAATCTAAGGAGAGCTTTTTCGCGAAACTGGCCAAGTCGGTCGTCGGCAAGTCGAAGGTTGACGACGACGTGCTCGACAATCTGGAGGAGGTGCTGGTCACTTCCGATGTCGGGGTGGAGACCACCCTGCGCATCATCGAGCGCATCGAGGCGCGGGTTTCGCGCGACAAATACATCGGCACCGAGCAGCTCAACACCATCCTCAAGGAGGAGATTGCGGGGCTGCTGCTGGAGAACGACCTGGAGAAGGTCAACGACTTTGTCGTCCCCGAGATGGATACGCCCTACATCATCCTGGTGGTGGGCGTGAACGGTGTGGGCAAGACCACCACCATCGGCAAGTTGGCCTATCAGTTCAAGAAGAAGGGCTACAATGTGATGTTGGGAGCTGCCGACACGTTCCGTGCCGCGGCCATCGAGCAGTTGGAGGAGTGGGCGAAGCGCGCCGACGTGCCCATCGTGACCCAGAAGATGGGTGCCGACCCCGCCGCCGTGGCCTACGACACCGTGGCCTCCGCCATCGCCCGCAAGAGCGACGTGGTGCTCATCGACACGGCCGGGCGTCTGCACAACAAGACCAACCTGATGAACGAGCTGGTGAAGATCAAGAACGTCATCCGCAAGCTGGTGCCCGAGGGACCGCACGAGGTGATGCTGGTTCTGGACGGCTCCACCGGCCAGAACGCCTTCGAGCAGGCGCGCCAGTTCAGCGCCGCCACGGAGGTCTCCACCCTGGCCATCACCAAGCTCGACGGCACCGCCAAGGGCGGCGTGGTCATCGGCATCTCCGACCAGTTCAAGATTCCCATCAAGTACATCGGCGTGGGCGAGAAAATCGACCAATTGCAAGTCTTCAACCGTATGGAGTTTGTGGACTCCCTGTTCCCTGACAACTGGTAGGCTATGCGCATCACGATCGATGAGAACTCGGGATTCTGCTTCGGCGTCATCCACGCCATCCGCACGGCGGAGGAGTACCTGCAGGCCCATCACACCCTCTACTGTCTGGGCGACATCGTGCACAACAACGAAGAGGTGAAGCGTCTCACTGACATCGGCCTGCGGGTAATCACGCCCGAGCAGTTCCGCACACTGCACGACACCACGGTGCTCATCCGCGCGCACGGCGAGCCGCCCGAGACCTACCGCATCGCCCGCGAGAACCGCATCATCCTCATCGATGCCACCTGCCCCGTGGTGCTCAAGCTGCAGCAGCGCATCCACGACTTCCACCTGTCGCCCGAAAACCGCGACAAGCAAATCCTCATTTTCGGCAAGAAGGGCCACGCCGAGGTGGTCGGGCTGATGGGACAGGCCGACAACCAGGTGCTGGTCATCTCCTCCTTTGAGGAAATCGACAAAATCGACTACAGCCGTCCGGCGATGCTCTACTCGCAGACCACCCAGAGTCTGGAGGACTACTACCGTCTCATCGACTGCATCCAAAGCCGCTACGACGCCTGCGGCCACGGCGAGATGTTCCATTACGCCGACACCATCTGCCGCAAGGTGGCCAACCGTGCGGCGCAGATCACGGAGTTCGCCCGCCAGCACGACGCCATCCTCTTCGTGTCGGGCGAGAAGAGTTCCAACGGCCTTTACCTATATGATGTATGCCGCAAGGCCAACCCGAACACCCATCTGGTCTCGCACGTGAGCCAGTTGGAGGGGCTGCCGCTCGAAGGGATGGACAGTGTGGGCATCTGCGGGGCCACTTCCACCCCGATGTGGTTGATGGAGGAGTTCAAGGCCAAGCTGGAAGCCAAAGAAAAATCGTAACAAAGGACAGAAAATATGCAAGAAAATCATATCTTTGCAGCGCAATAAAAAATATGGATATAGCCACAATACTCTCCGCTATTTTAACCCTTACGGCAGGCATCGGCATCTTCCTCGTCGCCTGTCAGATGATGAGCACCAACCTCGAATCCGTCTCATCCAACAAACTCAAGAGTCTTTTTTCCAACGCCGCCAAGAGCAAGTTGCTCGGGGTGGGCATTGGGGCGGTGGGCACGGCGGCCATCCAGAGTTCCGGTGCCACCACGGTGATGGCCATCGGCTTTGTGAACGCCGGCATTATCTCGTTAGTGCAGGCGGCCACCATCATCTACGGCGCCAACATCGGCACCACCATCACGGCGCAGATCGTGGCCCTGGGTATGTTCGGGGCCGGCAGCGCCCTCACCACCGCCATCATCTTCTCCGCCTTCGCCGGCATCGGCGCCTTCATCACCCTTTTCGCCAAAAAGGAGTTCTGGAAAAGAATCGGCGGCATCCTCACTGGCTTCGGTATGCTCTTTGTAGGCCTTGACCTGATGAGCCAGTCGATGTCGGACTTCGCGGCCCTCGACTCGGTGAAGCTCTTCCTGGCGCGCATCAACAACCCGGTGCTGCTGGTCCTCATCGGGGCCTTGCTCACCGCCATCATCCAGAGTTCTTCGGTGATGACCTCCATTGCCCTGGCGATGGTCGTCACGCGGCTTATCAACATCGACCAAGGCATCTTCCTGACAATGGGGTCCAACATCGGCTCCTGTGTGGTGGCCCTCATCGCCGGTCTCACCTCCGGCCAAAACGCCAAACGCACCGCCCTGATACACCTCTTCTTCAACATCAGCGGCGTGGTCATCTTCCTAATTGTCGAGTTCATCCTGTGGCTCGTTTCCGGCCAGAACTTCTCCTACGGCACGATGTTCACCCGTATGTTCCCGGGCGCCCCGCAAACCCAGCTGGCTATGTTCCACACCTTCTTCAACATCGCCACCGTGCTCATCATCCTGCCGCTGACACAGCAGCTCGTGAATATGGTCTGCCGCCTAGTTCCCGACAACACCAACGAGTCGGATCCCGACGCACCGCACCTCTACTATCTGGATGACAATATGCTGACCACCCCTCCGATGGCCATCCAGCAAACCAAACGCGAAATCCTCAATATGGCCGACCTCGCGATGCAGAACTTCAACCTCTCCCTGGACATCATCTGCACCCTGGACTTCAAGGATTCCAAGAAATTCCAGGTACGCGAAGAAGAGCTCAACTTCCTCAACCAGGCTATCATCGACTTTGTGGTCAAGCTCTCCGAGAAACCGCAACTCAGCCAGAACGACCATCTATATCTTTCCACGACCTTCCGTTCCGTGCGCGACCTGGAGCGTATCGGCGACTATGCCGAGAACATCGTGGAGTATGCCGACAGTCTCCGTTTCCTGAACCACAAGTTCTCCAAGGAGGCCATCCAGGAAATCCGGCAGGTGCAGAGCCGCATCAGCGACCTGTACGACAAGATCATCGTGGCCTACACCGACGAGAGCATCGAGGCCTTGGAGGAGGCCAATGTCATAGAAGATGAAATCGATGACATCACCAAGGCGATGGAAGACAACCACATTCATCGTCTGGAGGCCGGCATCTGCGGGGCCGACGTGGGCGCCCAGTACCTCTCGCTTTCGTCCAACGCCGAGCGTGTGGCCGACCACCTCATCAACGTGGGCAAGACGATACGGAAGATTACAAACTAACTGCAATACATATAACAGCCCCGCAGGGGCAAGAGCTTGGTAGCCCTCCACAAGGCCATAGGCCGCCGTGGAGAGATTAATGGAGAAATTAATAATAAAACAACAATAATATGAAAAGAGCGATTATCAGTGTCAGCGACAAGACGGGCATCGTGCCGTTTGCGGCGGGGCTCGTGGAATTGGGTTACGAAATCATATCCACCGGGGGCACCAAGCGGGCCTTGGACGAAGCCGGGGTGAAGACCATCGGCATCAGCGAGGTGACGGGGTTCCCGGAGATTATGGACGGCCGTGTGAAGACCCTGCATCCCAAGGTGCACGGGGGGCTGTTGGCCATCCGCGACAACGAGAAGCACCAGGCCGAGATGCGCGAGAACGGCATCGAGCCCATCGATATGGTGGTGGTGAACCTCTACCCCTTCAAGCAGACCATCGAGAAGGCGGGCGTCACATACGAAGACGCCATCGAGAACATCGACATCGGAGGTCCGACGATGCTGAGGAGCGCCGCCAAGAACCACAAGTTCGTCACCGTGGTGGTGGACAGCGCCGACTACGACACTGTGCTGGCAGAGCTGAAGGCCCAGGGCGACACCACTTTCGAGACGCGTCGCCGGCTGGCCGCCAAGGTGTTCCGTCACACCGCCTCTTACGACACCTACATCTCCACCTATCTCACCGAGCAGGCTGGCGAGCAGGAGCCCGAGAGCATATCGCTCACCTTCACCCGCAAGCAGAGTCTGCGCTACGGCGAAAACCCGCACCAGGAGGCCACCTTCTATGCGGGCAAAAAACAGGGCTATTCCATTGCGTGGGCCGAGCAGTTGCACGGCAAAGAACTTTCATACAACAACATACAAGATGCTGACGCCACTTTGCAGATACTCCGCGAGTTCACGGAGCCGGCGATGGTGGCCGTGAAGCACAAGAACCCCTGCGGCGTAGGCCTGGGTGCCAATGCCCTGGAAGCCTGGCAGCGTGCCTACGAGGCCGACCCCGTCTCCATCTTCGGTGGCATCGTGGCCTCCAACCGCGAGATTGACCTCGCCACCGCCGAGGCGATGAAGCCTGTGTTCCTGGAGATCATCCTCGCCCCGAGTTTCACGCCCGAAGCCTTTGAACATCTGGCCACCAAGAAGAACATCCGCCTGATGACCTTCGATCCTTGCACTGAGGGGGGCGATGACAAGATGTTCATCAGCGTGCGCGGCGGTATGCTGCAGCAGACCATCGACAACAAATCGACGGAAGACTATGAGCTGAACGTGGTGACGGATAAAAAGCCCACGGATGCCGAGATGAAGGACCTTTTCTTGGCAATGAAGATATGCAAGCACGTGCGTTCCAACGCCATCACGGTGGCCAAGGACGGGAAGATTGCCGGCATCGGCGCGGGACAGATGAACCGCGTGGGCGCCGCCCACATCGCCTTTGAGGAGGCCAAGGAAAAGGGCATCACCTCTGGGCTCTGCTTAGCCAGCGACGCCTTCTTCCCCTTCGACGACGTGGTGAAGATGGCCGCCCAATACGGCGTCACCGCCATCATCCAACCCGGTGGCTCGGTCCGCGACGAGGACTCCATCAAGGCCTGCAACGAGTTGGGCATCGCGATGGTGTTCACGGGAGTGAGACATTTTAAGCACTGATTTTGGCCATTAGCTATAAGCCTTTAGCCATTAGCAATTGGCTATTGGTGGTTGGGTATTAGTTGTTGGGAGAGTCATTACGCAGAATTGATATTAATCTGCTTAGTCTTTTTTCTATATACACTAGTTTATCAAGAATATTTGTCAGTTGGTCCTGACTTATGTAATTCAAATTACTCGCAATAATTAATTGTGTTTCTAATTCAAATGCCGAACCGACACTAATTTGCAAAAAATGGGAAAAATCTTTTTTCGACTCTCTTGAAGCCCCTTCCGCTATATTAGACGCTATCGATACAGAAGACCTTCTTATTTGGTCCGACAATGCATAGCGCTCATACGTTGGGAAATCTCTTAATAGACTATAGATATCTGTCACTAAAGATATGGCATCATCCCATACTTGATACTTTCTAAAATCCCTCATAAGAAAATAATATTTAATATATTTTTAACTAACGGAAAACAATCTACATTATTATCTGGCAGAAGCAAAAAACTTACACAAAAAAACGACCAACGCATAAACATCTAATAGCAACCATCTAATGGCTAATGGCAAATAGCTAACAGCTAATGGCTAATGGCAACTAATACCCCCCTAACAATGATTAACCCTCAAATTGAAGATTCCTGGAAACGTGTCCTGTGGGACCAGTTCCAGGCCCCGTATTTCGCCCAGTTGAAAGCTTTTCTTGTGGAAGAGAAGCGGCAGTATCAGGTGTTTCCGCCGGGGCCGTGCATCTTCAACGCCTTCAACAGCACGCCGTTTGACGAGGTGAAGGTGGTGATCATCGGGCAGGACCCCTACCACGACGTGGGGCAGGCCCACGGACTCTGTTTTTCGGTGCAGGACGGGGTGCCTTTTCCCCGCTCGCTGCAGAACATCTTCAAGGAGTTGCACGATGATGTGGGGTTCCAGATGCCCCGCAGCGGCAATCTCCAGAAATGGGCGGCTCAGGGCATCCTGTTGCTGAACGCCACGCTGACCGTGCGCGCCCACTGTGCCGGCTCGCACCAGGGCCACGGCTGGGAGACCTTCACCGACTGCGCCATCCAACGGCTCTCCGAGCGCCGCGAGGGCATCGTGTTCCTCCTTTGGGGCAACTTCGCCATCAACAAACGCGCCCTCATCGACACGAGCAAGCACTATGTACTCACCGCCGCCCACCCCTCGCCCCTTTCCGCCTCCCGGGGCTTCTTCGGCTGCCGACACTTCTCCAAGACCAACGAACTGCTCACCCGTATGGGCAAAACTCCCATTGACTGGCAACTCTGATTCTGCCCGCCAATCATTTTGTCTTTCAATCATTTAATCCACATTTTCTTGTTCAATTCTTTTCCAAAATAGCGGAAAAGCGATTGTATTTCGCCCTATTTTTGTCAGTTTTAAAATAGGTGTACTCTGTTATGTCAGTTTTGGGACTTTTCTTACCAAAAAACAATGACAATAGACGTATTACCGCTGACAAAAGAAAATGCTGAAAGAAGAGCAAAAAAGAGTCCGGATACCTTTGCTGGCGCTCCTTTGGGGCGTGATGCTGCTATGGGCGGCCGGGCCCTGTTTTGCCACAACGACGGTCATCGACACGCTGCTCTGCCAAGGGGCTGTCTTCCAGCACAACGGCCACCATTATAGCGAGCCTGGCGTCTATTACGACACGTTGGTGGCGGCAGACGGTCAGGTGCACATCGACACTCTCCGGCTGCACGCCCCCGTCGTCACGGGCGCCACCTTCCTGTGTTTTGATGCCGAAGACTCGCTGTTCGCACCCCTCGTGGCCGACTATTACCACTGGAACACGGGCGACACCACCCGGGGCATCCGGATCTCAGAGCCCGGCTATTACAGCGTGCGGCTGGCAGACGGAGAGGGCTGCTTTGCCGCCACGCGCGTCACGCAATCATACGACCCCATACGGTCCATCCATCTTCCCGCAATGTGCGCCGGATTCCCGCAGCCCATCACCATCGGGTACGGTGACGGATACAACGTCTCGCTCGGCCGCACCGACGCCCACATCAGTCGCGCCGACACCATCTTCCTGCCCGACGGCATCGACTGCGGAAACGGATGTTCCTACATCTCATCGGTAACTTTCAGCGGATTCCCCGAATATGACACCATAACCTCGGTTAATGACATCCTCTACGTCAAGCTCTCCATCGAGCACGAGTGGATTGGCGACCTGTGGATACAGCTCACTTGCCCCAATGGGCAACACACCTCCATCCTGAAAAAATATCCCAATTCCAACGGACAAACCAGTTCGTGCAGCGACTCCATCCCCGCCTCGGAATGGCATTCATACGCAAACTACAACTACAAGTTCGGTGTCCCCAACTTCATCAACCACGATCCGATATGTGACGCAAGCGTAAACACCATCGGCGTCTGTCGCGACTACTGCTGGTCGGAGGCCGACAATCAAGGTTATGTCTATTCCTCTGGCAGTTACGTCTATGCCACCAGCAACCGCACCACCGAAATCAACAATTCCTTAAACAACGGGCACGGCTGGCAGCAGACCCTGTTCTGCAAACCGACCAATATGGCCAATATGAGCAACGTGTTCCGTCCCGACGGCTCGTTCAGCGACTTGATTGGCTGTCCGGTGAACGGCGAATGGAAAATCGAGGTGATGGACGGGTGGAGTCAGCACAACGGATATCTTTGCGGGTGGGAACTCGCTTTGGCTGATGGGATGATTTACGATGGCACGGTCGTGAATGCTTCCAGCACCAGCACCGGAATGCTTCAGATTGACAGCACCACGTTCATCGTCATCCCGCCGGACACCATCCACAGCGACACCACCATCACCTACCCGCTCACGTTGATTGACGACAACGGATGCCAATACGACACCCTCTTCCATATCCTCATCCACCCTCTGGCGCAATCCTCCCAATCTTCGGAAATCTGCCAGGGCGACACCCTGCGTTATCTGGGAGCCTCCTTGACCACTGCCGGCAACTATCCTTTCTACTTCCCCGGCTCCAACGGCTGCGACTCCGTCGCCTACCTGCGGCTGATGGTCAACCCGTCACCGCGAACCGAGATTTGGGACACGGTCTGCGACATAACCGTCTGGAACGGTATCACCTACAACAGTTCAGGCAACTACACCCAGTTTTTCCAGACCGCCCACGGTTGCGACAGCATCGTCACCCTGCACCTTATCGTCAACCATTCCATCCACACGGAATGGCAAGATACCGTTTGCGACAGTTTGCGATGGAACGACTCGCTCTACATCACTTCCGGCACCTACACCCAGCATTTACAGACCACACACGGCTGCGACAGCACCGTCACGCTCAACCTCACGGTTAACCACTCCGCCCATACGGAATGGAGCCAGACCGTTTGCGACAGCTTGCGATGGAACGATCTGTTGTACACCACCTCCGGCGACCACACCCAGCATCTGTTCACCACGCACGGCTGCGACAGCACCGTAGTGTTGCACCTCACCGTCAATCGATCAGTCGCCACGGGATGGCACGACACCGTATGCGACAGTCTGCGATGGAACGACTCGCTCTACACCTCCTCAGGTCTATACACCCAGCATCTGCAGACCATCCACGGCTGCGACAGCACAGTAACACTGCTGCTCACGGTCAACCCTTCTGCGCACACGGAATGGAGCCAGACCGTTTGCGACAGCTTGCGATGGAACGATGTGTTGTACACCACTTCCGGTGACCATATCCAACGTCTCCGCACCGCTCACGACTGCGACAGCATTGTCACGCTGCACCTTACTGTAAACCGATCCGCACACACGGAGTGGAGCCGGACCGTGTGCGACAGCTTGCGGTGGAACGACTCGCTTTACACCACTTCCGGCGACCACATCCAGCATTTCCAGACCTCTCTCGGCTGCGACAGTACGGTGACCTTGCACCTCACCGTCAACCGCTCCGCCCAGACCGAGTGGAGCCACACCGCGTGCGACAGCCTGCGATGGAATGGCGTGCTGTACACCACCAGTGGCGACCACACCCAGCATTTGCTGACCGAGCACGGCTGCGACAGCACCGTCACACTGCATCTCACAGTGAACCACTCCGCCTCCAGCGAGTGGAGCCAGACTGTGTGCGACAGTCTGCGGTGGAACGGTGTTTTGTACACCACATCGGGAAATCATATCCAACACCTGCAGACCGCCACCAACTGCGACAGTATGGTGACCCTGCACCTCACCGTCCATCATTCTGCCCACACGGAGTGGAGCCAGACTATTTGCGACAGTTTACGGTGGAATGACGTGTTATACACCACCAGCGGAGACCACACCCAGCATTTCCAGACCGCACACGGCTGCGACAGTGCGGTGACACTGCATCTTACCGTCCATCATTCGGTGGCACAGGAACGCTCGGCCACGGCGTGCGACAGTCTGCGGTGGAACAACTCGTCGTACACCATCTCCGGCCGCTACGTTCAGCATTTCCAAACCATTCACGGCTGCGACAGCACCGTCACACTGCGCCTCACGGTCCATTATTCAGCGGACTCAACGATTGCGGCCACCGTCTGTGACAGTTTGCGATGGAACGACTCGCTCTACACCACCTCCGGCATCTACACCCAGCATTTCCGGACCATTCACGGCTGCGACAGCACTGTCACGCTGCATCTCACTGTCCACCAATCGGTGGCTCAGGAGCGTTCGGCCACCGTCTGCGATAGCTTGCGATGGTACGACTCTTTGTACACCGTTACCGGAGACTACACCCACCATTTACAGACCGTCAATGGCTGCGACAGCGCCATCACGCTGCATCTCACTGTTAACCAATCGGTGGTTCAAGAGCGTTCGGCCACGGTCTGCGACAGTTTGCGGTGGAACGACTCCCTGTACACCACTTCCGGCAGCTACACCCAGCATTTCCAGACCGCACACGGCTGCGACAGCACCGTGACGATAGACCTCACCGTCCATCACTCAGCAAGTACGGCCCTTACCTCCACTGTTTGCGACAGTTTGCGGTGGAATGATTCGTTATACACCCTTTCCGGCATCTACACCCAGCATTTACAGACCGCACACGGCTGTGACAGCACCGTCACACTGGCGCTCACGGTGCTGACAAGTCCGAGAAGCACACTGTACGATACAATTGTGGAGAATGCGTTACCATACGACACGTTGGGGTTGCATTTCACCGCTTCGGGCGTGCAGTCGGCGACCATCCCGGCAGTCAATGGATGCGACAGTATCGTCACGGTGATATTGGAAGTGTTGCCCAACACATACTTGTCGTACGACACGGCGGTCTGTGCAGCGGCGTTGCCTTTGAGCTGGCGCGGGCATCTCTTCACAGCGGCCGGCGAATGGCGCGACACGCTGCTCAATCCCAACGGCACCAGCTGTTATGTGAGCGCTACGCTGAGCCAATACCCACAGCCCGTCTTGTCCATCACGGGGCGGACGCATCCCGGCTGCTTCGGCACCACCACAGGCTCGCTCACCGCCACGGTCACGGGAGGCACCCCACCCTACAGTTTCCAGTGGCAGGAGGCGAATCAAACGACACCTCTGAATACGGCGACCTCCACGGCCAGCAATCTCCCTGCCGGTGCCTATTGGGCACAAGTCACTGACGCACACCAATGCAGCGCCGCCGACAGCGCCTCACTGCACTATCTTTACGGCGAGATGACACCCGGGCAAATCTCGGCCGACCAAGAGGTTTGTGAAGGCAATCTCGCAGCACCCCTGTTAGGGTCGGCAGCAAGCGGCGGACAAAACTCATATTACCAATGGCAATACTCCACCAACGGGAGCACATTCGTTCCTGTACCCGGCACCAACAACACCCAAAATCTTGCCCTTGACACCGTCACACACTGGCGGATGTACCGACGCGCCTGGATCAGCGCCCTCTGCGGCACGCAATACAGCAACGCGATCACTGTGCAGTCGCTGCCTACACCGCGCGACACCATCCACGCCACCGTCTGCCAAGACCACGCCTTCGACTCGCTGGCCTTTCACGTCAACGCTTTCGAGACGCATCTGCCCGGCACCATAGAGCGCATCAACCGGGCACAGACCATCTACCAGTGCGACTCCATCGTCACCCTTTTGCTGACCGTTCTGCCCTCCGCACACGACACCCTGCACGACGAAGTGTGCCAGGACAATCCCTACGAGGCAAACGGGTTCCAGATACCTTCAGACAGCACCTCAACGCCCGGCACCCGCATTTACCAACGGCAACTTGTACAAACCGACTGCGGCTGCGACAGCATCGTGACGCTGATTCTCACCGTCAATCCAACTTATCTGATTGAGATACAGGACCACATTTGCGAAGGTGACGGGTACAGCCAACACGGCTTCAGGTTTCTCCCCGGGGAAACCATCGGGACCGACCACCTGCAACGGCGACAGGAGTTGCACACACAGCTTGGTTGCGACAGCATCATAACCCTGGACCTGGATATCACCGACACTGCCTTGACCATTGACACCTATCCGTACGATTTCTGCGAAGAGTACGAGTTGACGCTGACGGCGAGTTCGCCATTGGGCAACTATCTCTGGAACAATGGCGAGAGCAGCGCCTCGATGGAGGTCCACTCGCCGGGATACTACAGTGTCACGGCCTCCGACGGCGACTGTTCCGCCACGGCCGGCATCTCCATACAGCCCTGCGATATGACGCTATTCCTCCCCAACGCCATCTCGCCCAGCAACCACGACGGACTGAACGATGATTTCCATCTCGAAGCGGGCTATCAAAGGCAAATCACCGACTTTTCCATTCGCATCTTCGACCGTTGGGGAAATCTCGTATTCGCATCCAACGACAAGAATTTCCGTTGGCAAGGAGAACAAAACGGAACGATCATCCCGAACACAACCTACAATTATGTCATCAAATACAGAGACCTCTACGGTGAGGAATTTACCGCAAAGGGTACTATAATTGTTTTATAATCAGCTTTTTATAAAAAATCGAACCATTTTATATTTTTTGTATCTTCGCCACTTAATATATTAGTGATAATAGCGTTAAAAAGATTCAACAATTTTGTAATAAAAAAAGAAAAGTAACCTAAAAACAATGAATTTGAAACAAACATTTTCGGCCATTTTACTGCTAATCATTGGCATATTGACTGGAAGAGCCCAGACCACCGTGGAGGTTCGGCTCCAGGATGGTGGCGTTCACTCATACGAAATGGGGGCCACAGGCAAACTATACTTCCAAAATGACTATCTCTTTATTGATGATGGCACAAACATTCCATACTCCCACTTGGTTTCCAACATAGAGAAGATGCTTTTTTCCTACGAGGTCTCCATTGAGGATATCGAAACGGCGGATTGCAAGGTATATCCGAATCCTGCCTCTTCATTCTTGAAAATCAACGTCAACAATACCGACATCATTCATTATCAGCTCTTTTCGATAGACGGAAGGATGCTGATGGCAGGAGATTGCCACAACGATGAAGGCATCAACGTAAGCACTCTTCCACAGGGTCTTTATCTTTTGAAGGTCAATGGTCAAACCTTTAAAATCTCGAAACTATGAAAAAGACCTTGTGCATCCTTATAGCGTTATTCAGTCTCTGCTCCGTAAAGGCGCAGGAGTACTTGCATCTGTACGACGGCGGCCACGTCATCTTCGAGAAACCCGTCACCCAAATCGACAGCATCTTTTTCCAGAACGGAAACTCCATATTCTCGTGCACCAATGACTACAGGACCTTTGCCATCCACAATGTGGACAGCATCACCTTCAGCGGCGACACGCTGATGGGGGCGCGCGACATCTACATCATCTACAACGGGAGCAATGTCACCGTCGTCAACCCCTTGGCAAGTGACGGGGTGACCATCACCACCTCCGGGGCTGATGTGACCGTGGTCTCCACCGCGGGCATCCAGGATGTGGTCTATCATCTGTCGGGCAGCACCACTGAGGGCTCGCTCACCATCACGCCCGACAAACGGCTCACGCTCTCCCTCGAGGGGGTCTCCATCACCAACAGTGACGGACCGGCCATAGAGGTGCTGGTGGACAAGGCAGTCACAGTCATCCTGGCCAACGGCAGCGAGAACTATCTGAACGACGGGGCCTCCAGCTCCAAGAAAGCGGCCCTGCAGAGCAAGAGCCAGCTGACGTTTGACGGCACTGGCACCCTGACCGTGAACGGCAACAAGCGCAACGGCATCCACAGCGACGACTACGTGCAGATCAACAGCGGCACCATCGTGGTGTCATCTGCCGTGGCCGACGGCATCCATTGCGACTGGTTCGTGATGAACAACGGCACGCTCCAGATCACCGCCTCCGGCGACGGCATTGACGGCGACGAGGGCTTTGTGGAGATCAATGGCGGCAGCATCACGGTGAACGTGGCCACTGCCGACTCAAAAGGCATCAAGTGCGACAGCATCATCACCGTAAACGGGGGCAATATCCACGTCACGGCATCGGGCGACCAGTCGAAGGCCCTCAAAAGCGGCCGGAATATGTACATCCAAGGCGGTGAAATCGTCATCAATGCCACAGGCACTTACGTCAGTGAGACCACCACGGACGGCGTTGACCTCTCCTACTGCACCGGCATCAAGGTCGGGGGCGACCTGTTCGTCACGGGCGGCACCACCACGGTGACCTGTCCGAGCAGCAATGCGGGCGGCAAGGCGGTGAGCAGCGACGGCAACATCACCATCACCGACGGCGTATTGAACCTGACGGCGACGGGCGCTTGCAACAAGTACCTGGTCACGGGCAGCACCTACGACAGCTACTCTTCGGTCTGTCTGAAGAGCAATTCCGACATCACCATCAGCGGCGGCACCATCACGGCCACTGCCGGCGGGCGGGCCATCAGCTGCGACGGCAACTACACGCAGAGCGGCGGCACGATTACGGCCAGCACCAGCGCGGCGGGCTTCACCACGATGGGCAGCGGCACCTCCTGCACCGACGGCTTTGCCGCCGCGTGTCTGAACGTGGACGGCAACATCCAGTTTGTGGCAGGTCATTTCCACGGCACCAGCACCGGCAAGGGAGGCCGTGGCATCAAGTGTGACGGAGCGCTCACCGTGGGCGTGGCGGGGGCAGCCGACAGCCTGACCACCATTTACGTGACCACCAGCGGCGCACCCGTGAATGTGAGCAGCGGCGGTGGCGGCTGGCCCGGCGGCGGAGGCAGCAGCTCCGACTATTGGAAAGGACTGCCCAAAGGCGTGAAGGTGGAGGGCAACCTCACCGTCAACAGCGGGCACTTGCAGAGCTACTGTTCGCAGACCAGCGGCAGCACCACCGGGGAAGCCATTGAAACCAAGGCAAACCTGTATATCAACGGTGGCTTCGTGGAAGCCAACTCCTACGACGACGCCATCAACGCCAACAATTACATCCAGATCACGGGAGGCAACGTGTGGGCCTACGCCCGCGGCAATGACGGGATGGACTGCAACGGCACTCGCATCGACGTCAGCGGGGGCACCGTCATCATTCGCGGAACCGAAGTGGCCATTGACGACAACGGCGACCACGGCGGCCGGCTTTATGTGACGGGCGGCACCATCATCCTGGTGGGCGGCAATATGGGCACCACAGAGGCCACGCCTTCCCTGACCGGCCAGAAGGGAGTCACCCTCAGCAGCGGCGGCGGTGGCGGCTGGCCCGGCGGCGGAGGTGGTGGTGGCAGCACCCTGGCCACCAACGGCTTCTGCCTGAAAAACAGCAGCGGCACGAACATCATCACCTTCAAGTGGCCCAACGTCAGCGGCAGCGGATTCTACAACACACCTATGCCAGCATTGGATGTTATGGAGGGCGACGGGCTCAAGTCCGTCACCGTAAACTCTGGCATATATGTCACCTCACCCGCCATTCAAAGCGGCACCTATACCTACTTCACCTCGCCCACCATCAGCGGAGGCACCAACTGGCACGGTCTCTACACCGGCGCCACCGTCAACACGTCCGGCAACGGCACCAACGTTACCGCACAATAAACCCAAACAACACTGGAAATGTACACTGTCAAATCATTAGAAAAGAAAAACAAGGTGCAGAAGAACACCGGCAGGTCCAAATGGATCAAACCCTTTTGGATATGTTATTTCTCCGTCATCGGCCTACTTGCCCTGTTCTTCCTTCTTATCTCTTTGGGATGGATCGGCTATATGCCCTCATTCACGGAGTTGGAAAACCCGGACGCCAACCTGGCCACGGAGGTCATCTCCGCCGATGGCGAGTTGCTGGGCACCTATTACCTGGAGAACCGCTCGAACTGCAAATACAAGGACCTCTCGCAACCCTTGAAGGACGCCTTGATTGCCACGGAGGACTCGCGGTTCTACAAGCACTCCGGTGTGGATGCCAAGGCCCTGTTCCGCGTGGGCGTGGGTGTGCTCACAAGACACCACAAGGGCGGCGGCAGTACCATCACCCAGCAGCTGGCCAAGAACCTCTTCCCGCGTGACCAGAGGATGAACAAGCTGAAACTTGTCTTCTTCAAGTTCAAAGAGTGGGTAGTGGCCACCAAGCTGGAGCGCAAGTACTCCAAAGACGAGATTCTGGCTATGTACTTCAACACCGTGGATTTCGGCAACAACGCCGTAGGCATCAAGTCGGCGGCCCGCACCTATTTTGACAAGCAGCCCAGCGAAATCAACACCGAGGAGGCAGCCCTGCTGGTCGGAATGCTGAAAGCCCCCACGCAATACAGTCCCCGCCGCCACTACCAGGCCTCGTTAGGACGCCGCAACGTGGTGCTGGGGCAGATGGAAAAATACGGGTTTTTGTCCAAGGCAGACGCCGACTCCATCAAGCAAATTCCCATTGACCTGTCGAATTTCCGTTCGCAGGCCCACTATGCCGGCTTGGCCACCTATTTCCGTGAATATCTGCGTCTCTTCCTTAAGGAGTGGAGCAGGGAACATCCCAAACAGGACGGTTCTTTCTACGACATCTACTGCGACGGATTGCGCATCTACACCACCATTGACTCGCGGATGCAGCGTCACGCCGAGGCTGCCGTGAAAGAGCACGTGTGTGACTACCTGCAACCGTTGTTCTTCAACCACATCAAAGGGGCGGCCAACGCTCCCTTCGTGCGGCTTTCCGAAGAGCAGACCGACCGTATCCTCTGGGCGGCAGCCCGACAGTCGGAGCGTTACGAGCGTATGAAGGACGCCGGCGCCACCGACGAGCAGATCCGCGCCGCCTTCAACAAGAAGGTGCGGATGACCATCTTCACCTACAACGGACCCAAGGACACGGTAATGACGCCATTCGACTCCATCCGTTATCTCAAGTCGTTCCTGCAGTGCGGCCTGATGTGCGTGGAGGCGCACACGGGCCACGTGAAAGCCTATGTGGGCGGCACCAACTACGAGCAGTTCCAGTTCGACCACGTCAAGCTGTCGAAGCGGCAGGTCGGCTCCACCTTCAAACCGTATGTATATACCGTGGCAATGCAGAGCGGCGAGTTCGACCCCTGCACGATGGTGCCGAATGTGCCCGTGACCATCACCGTGCCGGGTGGCACGTGGACACCGCACAACTCGGGCGGCTACAAAGAGGGGCAGATGCTCCCCTTGCGCGAGGCCCTCGCCCACTCCCTCAACCAGGTGTCGGCTTATATTATGAAACGCTACGGTCCGCACGCCGTGGTGGAACTGGTTCGCGCAATGGGTATGACCTCCGACATCCCCGAGGTCCCAGCCATCTGCCTGGGAGCCTGCGAACTGTCGCTCTACGAGCAGGTGGGTGCCATCAACTGCTTCCCTAACCAGGGTGTCTATGTGGAGCCCATCTTCATCACCAAGATTTGCGACAAGGACGGCAACGTCATCTACAACTGCGTGCCCAAGAGCAACGAGGCCATCGACCAGATCACTGCCTTCAAGACCGTGCGTCTGATGCAGGGTGTGGTGGATTACGGTACCGGCGGCCGTTTGAGAAGCCAGTACAAGCTCTCCTTCCCGCTGGCTGGCAAGACCGGCACCACCGACAACCAGTCGGACGGCTGGTTTGTGGGCTACACGCCGATGCTGACCTGCGGTGTCTGGGTGGGCTGCGAGGACCGCTCCGCGCACTTCCGCACCACGGCATTGGGCCAAGGCGCCCGCACGGCCCTGCCCGTGTTCGGCCTCTTTATGCAGAAGGTCTATAACGACCCGCAACTGCCCTACTACGGCATCGTCAACGCCGAGAACAAATGGTCCAAAGAGGGCTACGACTTCCCCATTCCTGACGCCTATATCGGCGACCCCTCCGGCTGCAACGAAACCAAACGGGACAGTGTGATGACACTGGATTTCGACTAACCTCATTCTATAGCACCTGAATAATGTCAGCGGGAAAGAATTGTCTATATGGGCTCTTGCTATGCTGTCTGGCTGTCTTCCTCTCCCCGACGGCAGCCGGGAGAACCATAGCTCTTCCTTCCCCTTGCGATGCGGTCTGCGACGGCGACACCATCCGTTTGGACACCACGATATGTGCCAACCAGCTGCCCTTTCACTGGTATGGGGTCACCTTCACGCGCGACAGTTCCGTGCTGATGGCCACCCCCGCGATGGGCTACCTGTATCTCACCGTGAGGGTCACGCCCAATCCCATCCACGCGGTATCCCCGCCGCACGGCGTGTGTGCGGGCGACACGGTCAACCTGGCCGTTGCCTACCAATCCCCACTCCCCGGCGTGACACTCTATTCGCCCCACGCCACCATCAGCGAGTCGCAGAAGATATTCCTCCCCGACGGGATGTCGTGCCAACCGTATGGCACCTACTACCGGTCGTATGCCCATTTCACGGACTTCCCCGCCCATTCGATGATCACCTCTGCCGATGACATCCTCTTCCTGCGCATCAAGATTGAGCATTCCGCGCTGGAGGACCTCCACATCGCACTGGTGTGCCCCAACGGCAGCTCCTGCCAGATCACCCCCTCCCTTACCCAGCAGATTTTCAACTCCTACTGGGACGGCACCGTGCTGAACGAGTACTTCCGCGTCAACCTAGGCTTGGCCAACCGCCATATCGACCACCTGAGCTGCGACAGCTCGCTCAACCCCATCGGCGTGCCCTGGAATTATATATGGTCCAACAACACCAACCACGGATATCAATACGCGGGCGGGCAGCATAGCTTCATTTACGAGTCGGCCAATGTCCATCAGCAATACAATCCGTTATGGGACAACAGCGGTGGCAACCAGGGGTTCTACCCGCACGTGGTGGACTCGAGCAACGTGGCGCTGATGCAGAACATCTACCATCCCAAACAGAGTTTTGCCAACCTGGTGGGGTGCCCCCTGAACGGCGACTGGTACATCCAGGTGCAGGACCTCCAGTCGGAGGACAACGGCTATCTGGTGGAGTGGGAGTTGTCATTAGACCCCCGACTGCTGCCGAGCGACGCACCGCCCGTCATCAGCAGGAACATTGCCGGCACCGGGGTCAGCCGGCGCGATGACTCGACCTTCGTGGTGCACACCCCGTCCTCGTTCAGCCGTGACACTATGCTGCTCTACACAGCCACGGTCGTGGATTCCGCCGGGTGCACCTACCACACCTCTTTCCCGCTCAGTGTATATGGCGTCACCACCACCGTGCTGCACGACACCATCTCCCGCAACCGGCTGCCCCACACCTTCCAGGGCTTCACCTTCCCCGTGGGCGCGCCCGATGACGTCACGCACGAGTATCACTACACCTCCTGCCACGGCTGCGACAGCACGGTGGAGTATCTCCTCCACATCGTCCCGTTGGACACCTTCTATGAACAGCGCGCCATCTGCAGCACCCAGCTGCCCTACGAGTGGCATAGCGTTCGCTTCTCACACGCGGACACCCTGGCCCTAACGGCCTACTCCGCCCCTGGGATCGACAAAGTGATCATACTCCAACTCTCTGTCGGCGACCCCTTTTACGACAGCCTGATTGTGGACATCCTTGATTACAACCTCCCTTATGTCCTCAACGGGCAGCCCCTTTACAACGACACCAGCTACACACTTGCCTATATCACTGAGTACGGCTGCGACAGCATCTATTATTTCGC
Organism: uncultured Bacteroidales bacterium; assembly: GCA_900315705.1. Lineage (GTDB taxonomy): Bacteria > Bacteroidota > Bacteroidia > Bacteroidales > WCHB1-69 > F23-D06. The sequence continues at coordinate 58,447 of ONAB01000014.1, forward strand.
GCTGCGGGTACATTATCCCTCCAGCCACGTCATTGACACGGCAGTGTGCGACTACCAACTACCCTTCCTCTGGAACGGACACACCTTCAACGCTGACGCCATCGTCACCGACACGCTGACCGACCCCTTCGGTGCCGACAGCATCATTACGCTGCGTTTGACCATCGTCCCCACCCATATTGAAATCATCTCCCACACCGAGGACTTCTGCGACGAGGTACGGGCGGAGCTGGAGGTGATTACCGACTTTGAGGACTACATCTGGAGCACGGGGCAGACCATACCGGTCATCACAGTGACCGCCCCGGGCAGATATTCCGTTGTGGGCAAGGAGGGACATTGCACGCGAAGGGCGACGCACATCATCGAAGTGTGCGATTACCAGCTGATGTTGCCCAACGCCATCACACCAAGCAATGCCGACGGGCTCAACGACTGGTTCAGCATTCCTCCAGCCATACAGCCCCAGATGGCCGACCTGGGATTCCGCATCACCATTGCCGACCGCTGGGGAAACGTGGTGTTCCACTCCACCGACAAGGCCTTCCGTTGGGACGGCAAAGTGGACGGAGTGATTCACCCCAATACCGCATACACATATGTGATACAGTATCAGACCCTTCTCGGGGAGAAAATGACACTCAAGGGAACATTGCTGGTGCTATAGAGCAAGGGAAACTGATAAAAACATTATGTTATTTTGAGTTTTCAAAAATCTTTATTAATTTTGCGCTCTCATTGTGGAAACAAGAATTTTCCGCAATCACCTTGAGGTACTTATTATGTTGAAAGACTATTCATCATTCGGCCCAGCGTATCAGAACTTCCAAGTCAGGGAAGAGGTGTATGTCCCTGAACCGGCAGTGGAGTTTCCCAGCGACAATCCCTTCACAAGGATGACCCCCATACGCGGGAAAAACAAGGACATAAAGTTTGACAGCACTTACAACTACCTTGACAAATCGCTGAAATTCAAGATATGGCATTTGCTTATATATCTCACCACCTGGTTCGTGGTCTTTCCGATAAACCGAATCCGATACGGTCTCAGGATTGAGGGCCGTGAGAAAATCCGCCAATACCGCAAATGCTTCACCAACGGAATGATGACCGTCTGCAATCACGTCCATCGGTGGGATATGCTATGTGTGCTGCAGGCGATGCGCTACCGCAAGGCTTGGATTCCGATGTACGCCCAGGCTTTCAACGGCAAGGACGGGTTCCTGATGAAGCACATCGGTGGCATCGCCATCCCCGACAACTACAGCGGTCTCCGGAAGTTCGACCAGGCACTGGATGAGCTGCATTCCAAAAAACAATGGATACACATCTTCCCCGAGAGTTGCAGCTGGTACAACTATGCCCCGCTCCGCCCTTTCAAGACGGGCGCTTTCAATATGGCTTACAAATATGCCCTCCCTATAATTCCAATGGTCATCACCTTCAGGCCCCGCACCGGATGGCGCAAGATATTCAGCGACAGCGGCCCACTGCTCACCATTCACGTGGGCGACCCTATCGTACCTGACCTCAGCGCACCTCGGAAGGAAGAGACGGCACGACTGCGCGACCTTGCACACAAAACTTTACTGGATATGGCGGGCATTGTTACCAACCCCTGGCCACCTAATATTGATTAACAACCCTCACCACAATGAATACTATTATCGACCCTGTACCAGTTGAACTACTCAAAGCTGAACTCACCAAATCCAAAAAGCTGGAAGACACGAACAAAGGGCACAACGAACTTTACGTCGTCTCCTGGCAAGACTCCCCCAATGTGGTCACCGAAATCGGCAGGTTGCGCGAAATGACTTTCCGAGCTGCCGGCGGCTCCACCGGAAATGCAGTGGACCTTGACGAATACGACAAGATGGAGAAGCCCTACAAGCAGCTGATTGTCTGGGACCCCGACAACGAAGCTATTGTGGGTGGCTACCGCTTCTTCTTCGGCTCAGACGCAACGTTTGACGAGAAAGGACAGCCCATTATGGCAAGTTCCCATCAGTTCCACTTCTCGCAAAAGTTCATCGACGAGTACCTGCCGCACGTCCTGGAACTCGGGCGCAATTTTGTGGCCCCGGCATACCAGAGTTCCAAGAATGGATCCAAGTCGATATTTGCCTTGGACAATTTATGGGACGGACTCGTGGCCCTCATTATGAAGAACCAAAATCTCCTGTATTTCTTTGGCAAGATCACCATTTATCCCTCCTATGACCATATTTCCAGAGACTTGATCTACCATTTCCTTTGGAAACACTATGGGGACAAGGATGAGCTCGTCCGCCCGTGGGACGATCTGGCGGTTATGCCCGATTCCGACCCTGACTTGATGAATCTGATTGTGAAAAGGGATGACCTGGCGGAAGACTACAAACTACTCCGGGAGGCGGCCCGACTGAGAGGGGTGAATGTGCCGCCCAATGTGACCGCCTACATATCCATCACTTCCGAAATGCTTATGTTCGGCACAGCAGTCAACCGCCTGATGCACAACATTGAAGACACCGCCGTGCTCATTCCGTTCGACACCATCTATCACGAGAAGAAGATGCGTCACATCGGGGCTTACCTCCGGTTCATAAACGCACGTAAACGCAAGAAAGAGAACCTCGATGTTCCCGAAACGGAAAACGAGAAGATCGAGGACTGGATGATCAAGCGGCACCGCAAGGTAAAACGCCTGCTCAAAAAGGCCGGCCGCAAATAAGCAATCATAATGATTGGTGATGTATTCATCAATCAATACATTAACATTTTTTAACATTTTTATTTAACTATATTTCAGTTGTTTATGATTATTAATAAATCATAAAGGCATTTTGTAATACTTTAAAAGGTACTTTTGCCGCCGTTTTTTTACAGAAAGAATCATCTATAAAAACCGCAAAGATATGAAAGTACTTTTTGTTATTGATACCATAGACAACCATAATGGGACCAGCATTTCTGCCAGGCGTTTCGCATCCGAGCTGAGAAGCCGCGGGCACGAGGTGAAGTTTCTCACCACCGGCGGTCCAGACGAAGAGCGTTTCGTTGTGCCCGAATACCATTTCCCTATGGCGGACGGACTGGTCCAACGTCACGGGTTCAAATACGGCCAGGCGAAAAAGGATGTTATCCGCGAGGCTCTGGAATGGTGCGATGTGGCGCATTGCTATATGCCCTTCGGGCTGGAGGTCGCCACAAAGCGGATGGCCATCGAGATGGGCAAGCCCTGCACGGCGGCATTTCACGTGCAGCCCGAAAATGTGTTGGCCACTTTCCATATGCAGAACTTCAAGTGGGCGAACACTATTTTTTACAATATACTGAACCGCAAATTTTTCAAATATTTCCGTCACATACACTGCCCCAGCCGTTTCATTGCCGACTATCTGGTCCACCTCGGGTACACAGCAGAAATGCACGTGATCAGCAACGGCTGCCCTCCGGAATTCCATTGGCACAAATGTCCTAAACCCGCGTGGTGCGCCGACAAGTTCGTGGTGCTGATGGTGGGCCGCCTGTCGCCTGAAAAGCACCAAGACACCATCTTGGAGGCCGTCAGGTATTCCGCATACGAAAAGCAGATCCAAGTAATCTTGGTGGGCAGCGGCTTGAGCGAACAGAAATTGCGCAAGAAAGGGAAAAGACTGTCCAACCCGCCCCGCATCGGCTTTTTGTCCGACCAAGAGTTGATGGAAACGTTAGGATATGCTGACTTGTACGTGCACGCGAGCGAGGTGGAACTGGAGTCCATCTCGTGTCTGGAAGCGATGGGCAGCGGACTGGTGCCGCTGATCTCAAGCAGCACGCTGAGCGCGACTTCCCAGTTTGCCTTGGACTGCCGCAGTCTGTTCGCACCCCGGAAACCCCGGTTGTTGGCCCAAAAGATTGATTACTGGATTGAACATCCGGAGAAGAGAAAGGAAATGGAGAAAAACTACGCCGAGTCAATCCTACAATACAGCATAGCACAATCCGTGTCACACTTTGAGGCTATGCTGATGGAAGAAATATCAGAAAATGAAACGAACAAGAATCATTAGCATCGGACTTATAGTATGGTTTCTGTTCCCCGTTCTCACGGAGGCGCAATCCACGGCAACAGAATCTCCCATCCACAACGAGGACGGTTCAGTGACATTTGTGCTACACAGCCCGGAGAGCCGAAGCGTGCGCCTGTATTGCGATTGCGATTTGCGAAGCAACCAGTACAATATCAAAAGGGATAACCTGCAATCCGTCCGTATGAATGCCGACGGAAACGGCCTTTTCACCTATACCACGCCCCCTCTCGCTCCTGAAGTCTATACGTACCAATTCAAAACGCAGGGGCAAAAGCTGGTGGACCCCCGCAATGCAGACTCTATCCGCGTCTCCAATGGTAAACGCAGCGTGTTCGTAGTGCCCGGCTCCAGCCTTATGGACCTATGCATCGCCGACTCGCTATCAGGGAGAACCGAACAGTGCGAGTTTTGGGACTCCGCTTGCGGAAAGGCGCGCCGTATCCTCCTATACCTGCCCCCGGAATGCGACAGCGCGGGGCAAACCTATCCTGTCCTCTATCTGCTGCACGGCATCGACGGCAATGAGCAGGCCTGGCGCGACCGCGGGCGACTTATACAGATGGTGGACAATCTGATACGGCAGGGCAAAGCCGAGCCGATGATTGTCGTGATGCCTGACGCCAACCCCCGGGGGCTCGTTGGACAAAACGAGAATGTGAGTCTGATGCAGAATCTGCTTCATTACGCTTCGTGGTTCCAACAGGATTTCGAGCGGGTATTCCCGCAAATGGACAGTTTTTTGAGCGCCCGCTACTCTATCTCCTCCGATATGGAATTACGCGCTGTGGCCGGATTGTCGGCAGGGGCCTCGCAGTCGGCCGTGCTTGCCAATATGTACGAAAACGAGTTCCAATATGTGGGGCTGTTCTCTCCGATTGTGCATCGCAAGCAATTGCCGAGCCAACGGAACAGCATCTATTGGATTGGAACAGGCAAAACGGATATCTTCCATCCGCAGAGCAAACGGTTCGTCAGAAGACTGCGCCAACAGCAAGTCCCTCATCTCTATTTCGAGTCCTCCGGAGGGCACGTTTGGCGCAACTGGAGATTGTATTTATCAGAATTCCTGCAATTTATTTTTAAAGACACCTCTAATGACGCCGTCATTTGCGGAGAGAACAATCCACACCGGGAATGAATTGACACCCTAATATGACTATCTTTGCAGCCCCAAGAAAAGATGTCATAATGCGCAATTCTCTTCTCCATATCATCCTGTTTCACATCACCTTATTGTTGGCCATCAGCGTACAAGCGCAGGAGCGCGACCGGCTGGGCGAACTCAATGTGGTGTGCCGCAACGCGATCAGCATCACCCCGCAAAGCGGCGACCTCTTGTTCCTGAATGAGAACCAATCGGCAATGGAACAGGCCATCACCGCCAGCACAGGGGAATACACACACGTGGCGCTGGTGGAACGCGACAGCGCTGACGGCGTGTGGGTCATCGAGGCTTCGCCCAAGGAGGGTGTGCAGCGTATATCTTACGAACAATTTGAAAGGAATCACAACCTCGGATTCTTCGGAGGGAATATCGACATCTACCGTCTCACCGTGCCTTTCGACACCGCCGCGGTCATCGCCCGCGCCAAGAGCCTCGTCGGGAAGCCCTATGATGACGTTTTCCTGCCCGACAACGACACCTATTACTGTTCGGAGCTCATCCAGGTGGCTTTCGGCGGTATTTTCCCGTCAAAACCAATGAACTGGCGCGATGCCGACGGCAATCTGCCCGAATATTGGATCAAGCACTTCGAAAAACTTGGCGTACCCGTTCCCGAAGGCGTTCCCGGCACCAACCCCACGGATATGAGCCGGTCGCCGCTGCTGAAGAGGCTGAAATAACTGAGAAACGCTCATCTGGACGACTTTGCGCGGCGGGTGGTATGTTTTATATCCTGCGATTTTTCGTTGTATTAAAACTTATATGCGCCATCATATGCGTCTCTAAGATTGCTACACATCAATTCAAATGAATATGTATTGGAGTATTTTACGGCAACGTTTCTATAAAAAGAGTTGATTTTCTCTGACGCTAAATCAGAAATTATGTAGTTGTATTGCATTCGTTCATTTCATATACTTTTCTTATTTGTTCAACACCTATCTGATATGATTCTTCGAGTGTCATATAACCAGTCTTTTGAATCTGTTCTGACAAAATTGTCTTGACCTCACCGTTTTCGGTGAAAATCTTGGTTCCGTTCACATCAACAGTATTGCTTTTCTTCATTGTATTCTTTTTTCTCATAAATAGTTCGTTTTCTATTAATATACAAATATTTCTGCAATAATACGAATTTTTCAGATAATATTTTGTGCCATCAAGTATATAGTTACCTAAAAAAATCGGGCCGCATGCAATTTTCATTCGGTCCTTTTGCGTTTTGTTTTATATCCTGCGATTTTTCGTTGTGTTAAAACACAAGTGATATGGAATCCATCAAATTGACAAGCAAAGACAACAACGAAGTATTCATCAACCTGAACAAGGTTGCATCATTCACAGTAAATGGGAGAGGGACAAGAATCCTCTACGTAAACGGGCAGACATTGGATGTTAAAGAATCATTGAGAAAGGTGCAATACCTTCTGGAACACAGTGTATTGGAAGTCAGTTTAAACATCCCTTTTTTCTGACTGTTCTAAATTGGAATTGCCAAATCCAGCATATATGAAATTTTATTTTATGGAATGTGCTACGATTTCAGCTGCATAATCTTCCGTAACGGCAGATAGTTTCATAGCTTTTCCATCATAAAAAAACAAAAAACTATCATATATGTCCAATCCGTCTATACTTGAAAACTGTATTTTTTTCGGATTAAAATCGCCAAAAAAATAAAATATAATATGCTCCTTATACTCTTCTAATTTCACATACTCTATACTCTCCCTGTTTATGGGACATTCCATATTGATTAAAAATTCGGAAACTTTGGCATTACCTATTTTATCAGTAATATCTTCTTTAAAATTGTATATAATTGATTTAATATCATATAAAAAAACGCCACTTTCAAAAGAACCATCTTTTATTTCCACATACTTTTTGGAACCATCTTGCATAGTCACAATAGCATTCACTAAACTTCCCGTGATGGTAATTATAGCGTGACCATATGTCTCGGTTTGTTTTTTTTCTATTTCAGCAGGTTTAGTTTCTAATACTTGTTTTTGTGGAATGGCGTCCTTTTTTGACGGATTGAACCAATCCGCCATTTTCGCCCATACGCCACCGATAATCACAACAACAGCGGCAATCAATACAACAATTCCTAATATCTTAAATCCTTTAATTGCAGTGTCAACTCCAGTGTATGCATAATCATCGTAATAGTCATACTGAGTTTGTGCATATGTCAATACTGTTGTTAGCATCAAAAATATCATAAGGAAAATACGTTCCATTTTCTGTTTAATATGAACAATCTTTTCGTTTGTTGATTTTTTGATTCTATATATATACATATAACTACTAAATCCCAGGTGTGCTGCACTATAAAATTCATTCACTTTACTCATTGTTATAATTTGTTAGAAAACGAATGAGATAATTTTAAATTGAGAATGCAAAAATAAAAAAACTTACGCATACCGCACAAAAAAGTACTGACAAATTGTGTCAGTACTTTTTTTGTGTGACAACGATAATGCGGTTATGAAGTTTTATATCCTGCGATTTTTCGTTGTGTTAAAACAGCAAACTGCAAATAGCTAATGGACAGTGGCAAACAGCGACATCGCGCTCCACACCGTGTCCCGTATTATAGGTTAAAAACAAGTCTTTTTTCAAAAAGTTATCAACAATTTATTGATGGGGGGATCAGGCTGAATATTTCATGATATTCACATAGG
>ONAB01000007.1 GCA_900315705.1 uncultured Bacteroidales bacterium
CAACCTCGGCACCGACACCACCCTCTGCGAGGGCGACGAGCTGGTGCTCTCCGCCAACCTGCCCTTCTGCACCTACCGCTGGCAGGACGGCAGCACCGACCTCCGTTATGTGGTGCGCCAGCCGGGCAGCTATTCCGTCACCGCCACCAACCTCTGCTATTCCCACAACGATGACATTGACATCGACTACGAGTCCTGCGCGCAGGAACTCTGGATGCCCAACGCCTTCACCCCCAACGGCGACGGCCTCAACGACCGCTTCCTGCCCATATTCAGCCACCCCGACGAGATCGAGGGCTTCGAGATGATGGTCTATGACCGCTGGGGCTCGATGGTCTTCCTCACCAAGGATATGCACACGGGATGGGACGGCGGCGACCTGCCAAGGGGAATGTACGTCTGGGTAATCCGCTACAAGAGCGCCCGCGAGGAAGAGCGCACCGTCAAGGGAAGCGTGATGGTGGGAAGATGAGAATTAAGAGTTAAAAATTCTTCATTCTTCATTCTTAATTCTCAATTATTAATTGTACTTTTGCCGCCTTAAAAAGTATTCAAGATATGAACACCACAAGACAGCAAAAAATAGCCTCCCTGTTGCAACGGGAGCTGGCCAATATCTTCCTGCAGGACAGCAAAAGCATCTATGGTTGTATGATTACCGTGACCAAAGCCACCATCACACCCGACCTGTCGATCGCGCGCGCCTACCTGAGCATCTATATGGCCTCCGACAAGGACGCCGTCATCGGGGCCGTGCGCGCCAACACCAAGGACATCCGCTTCCGCCTCGGCCAGCAGGTCAAGAGCCAGCTCCGCATCGTGCCCCAACTCGAGTTCTTCATCGACGACACGCTGGACTACATCGAGAACATCGACCGCCTGCTCAAGCAATAAACCGCCGCCGTGAAAACCGCCACGCACAAGACCGCCCTCTTCATCGCGTTGAGATACCTGTTTTCCAAAAAACAGCACAACATCATCAACGTCATCTCCATCGTGTCCATACTGGGCATAATGGTGAGCAGCGCGGCGCTGGTCGTTGTGTTGTCGGTGTTCAACGGGATGCAGGATATGATCGGGGGCTGGTTCAACGCCTTCAACCCCGACTATGAGATCACCCTGGTGGAGGGCAAGTCCTTCGCAGTAGATTCTTTCCCGAAGGCGGAGATCGCCGCCCAGCCGGAGGTGGCCGCCGTGAGCGAGGTGGTGAGCGACCTGGTGCTGATATCTTACCAAGACCGGCAGGAGTTGCTGCGGCTCAAGGGCGTGGACAAGGATTACACCACCCGCAACCAATATGACAAGATGCTGATTGACGGCACTTTCGAGCTAAACCGCGGGGAGCAGCCCTGCGCCGTGCTCGGGGCCGGCGCCGCGGGCAACCTGTTGCTGCAACTCAACCGCTATGACCTGCTCAAGCTCTATTACCCGAAGCGTACCAAGAAGAACCTCGCCAACCCCACCGACGCCTTCAGCACCCAATACCTCTACCCTACCGGCGTGTTCAGCACCAACACGGCCTACGATCAGGAATATGTCTTCTGCCCCATCGAATTCGCCCGGAATCTGATGCACTATGAGGGCGAAGTCACCTCCATTGAGGTGCAACTCAAGGAATCCGGCCACTATGAGAAGTCTCAATCGAAAATCCAAAATATTGTAGGACCCAAATACAAGGTTCTCAACAAATTCCAGCAGGAGGAATCGCTGTTCAAGACGATGCAGTCCGAGAAACTGGTCATCTACGTCATCCTGGCCTTCATTCTGTTTGTGGCGGCCTTCAACATCATCGGTTCCATCGGTATGCTGGTACTCGAGAAGCAGCGCGACACTGCCGTCCTGCGCAGTATGGGAGCCTCCAAAGGGCTCATACAGCGAATCTTCCTGTACGAAGGGATGGGCACCTCGCTTATTGGCGGGCTTTCAGGCCTGGTACTCGGGGCCGTGATTTGCCTGCTGCAACAGGTCTTCCACATTGTCAAACTCGGCGGCGACGGCACCAACTATCTCATCTCCTACTACCCTGTACAGATGCGGGTATGGGACTTCCTCGCCGTGCTGGCCACCGTCTTGATTATCAGTCTGCTCACCTCGCTCATTCCTGCGAGAAAATTAAGAAAATCCATTCAAACCAACCCTATATGAAACGCATTATCACCCTCATAATCGGGCTGCTGCCCATCTTCCTCTTCGGACAGATTCCTGTCGGGCAGTTCCGCGTCCACATCCCGCTGCACGCCTTCCACTCCGTGGCCGTGGCCGACGACTATGTCTATGCCGCCACCTCCAACGGCCTGATGATGCTGGAGAAGTCCACGCGCGACAGCGAGACGCCCTCCCTCACATCGTGGAGCAAAGTGGACGGGTTGTCCGACATTGACATCACTCGCATTCTCTATCATTCCGAAAGCGGCACGCTGGCGATTGCTTACGCCAACGGCAACCTCGACCTTATCGTCAAGGAGAAGCTCTACAACATCAGCGACATCAAGAACAAGCAGCTGACGGGCTCAAAAAAGCCGTTGCATCTCCGTGCGTTCGGACAACGCCTCTACATCGCCTACTCCTTTGGCGTCGTGGTGGTGGATATGGATAGCCGGCTGATTGAGGACACCTGGTTCACCAAAATCGGTAACGAGCAGTACATCGCCAATGACATCGCCATCAGCGACGACCGCTACTATATTGCCACCGACAGAGGCATCTTCAGTCTGGACAGGAGAAGCAGCAACCCCGCCAATTTCAGCGAGTGGACGCTTGAGGCCACGGCCGGCAACACGGATTTCGACATCATCCTCGCCTTTGGCGGACGGGTGTATGCCAACAAGAACCTCGGCAATGGCTCGGGGACACCGATGGACACGCTGTACGTCAGGGCGGACGAGGGCTGGCAGGCCACACCGGAGAGCTTCTCCGATGTGCGTGCCATCACCACCAACGGCACAGAGATGGTCGTGACCAACTGGGATTTCGTGAAGACTTTCGACAGCGCGTTCAATAGTACCTTCATCGCATATTGGTTTGATGAAAGCTCCTATCCCAACTGTGAAGAGGCGGTGCTGGAGGACAATCTTATCTGGGCTGCCGACAACTCATACGGTCTGGTTCAATATAACAGGGCCTATTATTACTACAAAACCTACACGATGAGCGGCCCATTCGCCACCACGGCGGAGAGTCTGTGCAGCGTGAACGGCATCACGGCCGTGGTGCCGGGTTCCCGCAAAGGCGCGGCCTACGTACCCGGTTGGCTACAGCCTTCCGTGAGTTGGTTCAGCAACCTACAATGGCACTATAAAGACTTGAGTTACCTTAACCACAACCTCGGAATGGAGATCTATGACCTGACCAATGTCGCCGTCAACCCGAACAATGACACCGAGTGGTATCTTGCCTCCTGGGGCAACGGACTCCTCAAGTTCCAGAACGGGGAATTGGCCGAGCACTACAATGCCGCCAACTCACCGTTGGACTCCACCTCCAGCGGAAGCACCTTCGTCTCCGGCCTCGCCTACGACAAAAAGGGCAACCTCTGGCTTACCAACAGTCAGAGCAGCACAATGCTCAAGATGATGGAGCCCGACGGCACCTGGCACGCCTTCAACATCAGCAGCGGCGTGGTCACCTCCTCACCCGTCAACGTGGTGGCCGAGAACCTGCTCATCGACTCGCGCGGCTACAAGTGGGTCACCTTCCCCCGCGAGGACAACTTCAACCGCTACCACCTCGTCGCCTTTGACGATAACGGCACCTACGACGACCCCGTCGATGACAAGTTGGCCCGGGTGAATATGAACGTGGCCGCCGAGGTCAGTTCCTCCACCGTGCACTGTCTCGCCGAGGACCTTGACGGCGAAATCTGGATCGGCACCGACAAGGGGGTAAAGGTCATCTACTACCCCGCCAACATCTTCAAGGGCACCGCCCACCCCCGTAACATCCTGCTGGAGCAGGACGGCTACGTCTCCGTGCTGTTGGAATGGGAGTCTGTGACAGCCATTGCCGTGGACGGCGCCAACCGCAAGTGGATCGGCACCAACAAGGCCGGCGTTTTCCTGATGAGCGAAGACGGCCAGGAGCAGCTGCTGCACTTCACCGCCGAGGACAACCCGCTCTTCGCCAACCAGATCACGAGCATCAGCATCGACCCCTTGAGCGGCGAGGTCTTCTTCGGCACGCCCAAGGGCATCACCAGCTACCGGGGCACGGCCTCCGCAGGGCGCGAGCAGTACGAGGACCTGCCCGTGTTCCCCAACCCCGTGCGCCACGACTACAACGGTCCCGTGACCGTGCAAGGGTTGAAGGCCAACTCGCTCTGCAAGATCACCGACGCCTCCGGCAAGCTCGTCTGGCAAGGTTACAGCAACGGCGGCGAACTGGTCTGGTATTGCAAAGACCACTTCGGCCAGCGTCCCGAAACCGGCGTCTATTACGTGATGTGCTCCGACAAGGATGGCAAGGAGAAGATTGTCACCAAGTTTCTGTTCATCCGATAGTTACAGACTGCTATGATGGTATCCACCGCAGGTATTGTCCTGCACGCCACCAAGTATTCCGACACCTCCCTCATCGTCAAACTGTTCACCCGGGAGAAGGGCCTCCAGTCCTTCATCGTCAAGGGAGCGTTCAGCAAGAAGAGCCGGTTCCGGGCGTCCCTGTTTTCCCCGTTGGCAATGCTGCACATCACCTACGACGACCATCGCAGCGATCGCCTGATGTTCCTGAGGGACGTGCAACGGCTCACGCCCGCCCCAGAGCTGATGTTTGACCCAGCCAGGAGCGCCATCCTACTGTTTTATAACGAATTGCTGTACAAGTTGCTCTTCGATACCGGCGAAGACAAGGTGTTGTTCGACTTTCTCGAAGAGGAGATAATGAGGATATTCGAGGCCGACACCGACCTGGTGGAACTGCCCCTGCGTTTTCTGCTCCGGCTGAGCATTGTGCTGGGATTCTTCCCTGAGAACAACTACACGGAGCAGAATTGCTATTTCTCATTGTACGACAGCCGTTTCCAATCCTATTTCGTGGACGAGAACAACCAGCTGCCCCAGCCGGAGAGTCAGTATTTGTCGCAGCTGTTGCGCCAAGAAAGAAACAGCTCCGCCCTGCGCCACACCCGAAATAATTTACTGCATTATTTGATAAAATATTACAAGATTCATAACGAACAATTAAGGGAAATTGACTCTGTCGGGATACTTTCCAGCATATTGCATTAAAGCAGATACAAAGATACATTAATACAATACTTTTTTTTATATCTTTGCCGCCCTTATTTTATGAGGGTTATTGTCTTTATTAAAACATATTTTTAAAAATGCAATATTCTGATATAGAAGACATTTTATTCAACAACAAACCGTTGCAGGTTCCAGAGGAGACGAAGCGCCGCATAGCGGAAAGTCACGCCTTTCTGAAGGAATTTGCCAAAGACAAAGTCATCTACGGCATCAACACCGGCTTTGGCCCGATGGCACAATACCGTGTCAAGGACGAAGACGTGCGTGCCTTGCAATACAACATCATCCGCAGTCACTCCTGTGGTGCGGGCGAGCCCTTCTCCGAGATTTACGTGCGTGCCGCGATGTTGGCACGCTACTTCACCTTCGCCTCCGGCAAGTCCGGTGTGGACCCGTACGCTTTGGATCTGTTGCAAGAATTCATCAACAAGGGGATCTACCCTGTCATCCCGCAGCACGGCAGCGTGGGTGCATCCGGCGACCTTGTGCAGCTGGCGCACCTTGCCCTGGCGCTTATCGGTGAGGGTGAGGTCTTCTATCAGGGCCGCCGCCGTCCCACCGCCGAAGTGATGTCGGAGCTCCACATCACCCCGCTGAAACCCTCCATCCGTGAGGGACTGGCATTGAACAACGGCACGGCGATGATGACCGGTCTCGGCATCGTCAACCTACACTATGCCAAGAAATTGCTGCAATACGCCATCGTGGCCTCGGTGATGATGAACGAGATCGCCTCTTCATACGACGACTTTATGGCCCCCGAGCTCAACGACCTCAAGAACCATGAGGGGCAGTCGGCCGTGGCACGGCTGATGCTCAAGGTGGCGCAAGGCAGCCACAGTCTCCGGAAACGTCAGGTGGAGATGTTCCACCGTCACGAGGAGAAAGTGTTCGAGCACAAGGTGCAGCCCTACTACTCGCTGCGTTGTGTGCCCCAGATTCTGGGTCCCATCTACGAAGCGATGCAGTTCACTGAAAAGATACTCCTCGAGGAGTTCAACGGCGTGGACGACAACCCCATCGTCGATATGGAGACACAGACCGTCTATCACGGCGGCAACTTCCACGGCGACTATGTCAGCTTTGAGATGGACAAGCTCCGCATCGCCCTCACGAAGGCCACGATGCTGATGGAGCGCCAGCTCAACTACCTCTGCCACGACCGCATCAACGGCATCCTGCCCCCGTTCCTGAACCTCGGATCCCTGGGGCTCAACTACGGCATCCAGGCAATGCAGTTCACCGCCACCTCCACCACGGCCGAATGCCAGACGCTCTCCAACTCGATGTACGTCCACAGCATTCCCAACAACAACGACAACCAGGACATCGTCAGTATGGGCACCAACTCGGGCCTGCTGACCAAGCGCGTGGTCGAGAACGCCTTCCAGGTGATGGCCATCCATTACATCGCTCTGGCGCAAGCCGTGGACTGCCTTGAAATGGCCGACCAGCTCTCCCCGTTCACACAGGAGATTTACAAGGAGGTGCGCGCCATCGTCCCGAAGTTCATCGAGGACACTCCGAAGAACAAGGACATCCAGAACGTCATCGATTATTTAACCAACAAAGAAATCAACATCCTGTAATTATGAAATATGCATTAGTGACCGGTGGTTCCAGAGGTATCGGCAGAGCCGTTTGCCTCAAACTGGCCTCAATGGGATTCCCCGTACTTATCAATTACCAGTCCAACCGGCAAGCCGCCGAGGAGACTTTGAAGCTCATCACCGAAAAGGGCGGTTCCGCGGAGCTGATGCCCTTCGACGTGACGGTTTCCGAGGAGGTGGACAGCGCCATCGAGACCTGGCAGAGTGCCCATCCCGACGACTATATCGGCATTCTGGTCAACAACGCGGGCATCCGCAAGGACACCCTGATGGTGTTTATGCAGAACGAAGACTGGCAGAGTGTCATCAACACCACGCTCAACGGGTTCTTCTACACCACCCGCCGACTCATCAAGGGGATGTTGTCGAAACGCGACGGCCGCATCATCAATATGGCATCCCTGTCGGGACTGAAGGGCCAAGGCGGGCAGACGAACTACTCGGCTGCCAAGGCCGCACTGATCGGTGCCACCAAGGCGCTCGCGCAGGAAATCGGCTCCCGCAAGATCACCGTGAACGCCGTGGCCCCCGGCTTCATCGACACCGATATGACGCAGGGCTTCAACGAAGACGACTTCAAGAAGATGATCCCCATCGGCCGCTTCGGCAAGCCCGAGGAGGTAGCCGCTTTGGTGGGCTTCCTGGCCTCCGACGACGCCGCCTACATCACTGGGGAGGTGATTTCGATTAATGGGGGACTTTATACCTAATTAAGAATTAAGAATTAAGAATTAAGAAAAAACATTAAACGGCCCCGTAGGGGCAAGAGCTTGGTAGGTCCCCACAAGGCCGAAGGCTACGGTGGGGAGATTGACGGGAACACACAAGGCCGAAGGCTGCGGTGGGGAGATAAACGGAAAACCACAAGAAGGCTGCGGTGGGGAGATAAACAGAAAGAAATTAGAATTTGATAATATGAGACGAGTTGTCATTACGGGTATGGGCATTTATTCTTGTCTGGGCAAGAACCTGGACGAGGTGTTGGAGTCGTTGCGTGTCGGCAGGTCCGGCATCGGCATCGACCCCAAGCGAACGGAATACGGTTACCGGTCACCGCTGACGGGCATTCTGGAGCGTCCTGTGTTGAAGGGCATCCTGGACCGTCGCGCTCGCGTATGCCTGCCCGAGCAGGGCGAGTACGCCTATATGGCCACTGCCGAGGCGCTGCGCAACGCCGGCATTGACCTTGACTATCTGGAGAACAACGAGGTGGGCATACTTTACGGCAACGACTCGTCGGCCAAGGCGGTTATTGAGGCGCACACCACGGCGATGGAGTACAAGGACACGCAGATGATGGGCTCCGGTGCCATCTTCCAGTCAATGAACTCGACCGTGACGATGAACCTCTCCACCATCTTCAAGCTCCGGGGCATCAACCTGACCGTCAGCGCGGCCTGCGCCAGCGGCTCGCACGCCATCGGGCTCGGGATGATGTACATCCGCAACGGGCTCCAAGACGTCATCATCTGCGGCGGCGCGCAGGAGACCAACTACCTCTCGATGGGCAGTTTCGACGGCATCGCCGCCTTCTCCACGCGTGTGGACGAGCCCACTAAGGCATCGCGTCCCTTCGACAGGGACCACGACGGGCTGGTGCCCAGCGGCGGCGCCGCCACCGTCATACTGGAGGATTATGACCACGCCGTGAAACGCGGCGCCCCCATCATCGCCGAACTCGTCGGCTACGGGTTCTCCTCCAACGGTGTCAACATCTCCCAACCCAGCGACCAAGGCTCCATCAACGCGATGATGCGCGCCCTGAACGACGCCGGTATGGAGCCCAAGGACATCGACTACATCAACGCCCACGCCACCTCCACCATCCAGGGCGACCAGCTGGAGGCCAAGGCCCTCGACCAGCTCTTTGGCGAGTATCGCACGCCCATCAGCTCCACCAAGTCGATGACCGGTCACGAGTGCTGGATGGCAGGTGCCAGCGAAGCGGTGTATTCCACCCTGATGATGCTCAACGACTTCATCGCCCCGAACATCAACTTCGAGAATCCCGACGAGTTCTCGCGCAACCTGAACATCATCAGCCAACCCACCCCCAAAAGCCTCCGGGCCATACTCTCCAACTCCTTTGGCTTCGGCGGAACCAACAGCGCATTAATAATCAAGAAATTATAATCAATAACGTTATAGATTTTATGGAAAGAGAAGAAATTATCAAAACTGTCAACAATTTTTTAGTTGAAGAGATTGAGATTGAAGAGAACTTGCTGAAAGAAGAGGCCCTTTTGAAAGAGGACCTCGGCATCGACAGTCTTGATTTTGTGGACATCGTCGTCATCGTGGAGAAGAAATTCGGCTTCAAGATCAAGCCCGAGGAGATGAAAGATGTCAAGACATTAGGCCAATTTTACGACTATATAGCCAGCAAAGTAAACTAAAGCGATGCCCGAAAACCGACAATGGAAAGGCAAAACCAACGGAGGAGTATTCGGGCAACAGTTCCTGTTGCACACCTTGAGGCGCGTCCCTGTGAAGGTGTTTTACCCTGTACTCTACCCGATCATCCCCTTTTGTCTTCTGTTTGCACGGAAGACAAACAGGCCCATTTACCAATATTACAGGAAAATATGGGGATTGGGGAAATGGTCTGCCTTTTGTGGCAACGTGCGCACCGCCTTTGTCTTCGGGCGCGTGGTGTTGGACAAGTTCGCCCTATGGGCCGGCAACAAGAAGCAATTCAAGATTGACCTGCGTCAGGAAGACGCACAGTTGATCGACCAATTACTCTCCCAAGAGAAGGGATTCATTCTTGCCGGATCGCATATCGGGAATTTCGAATTGATGGGACAGGCTATGGAACAGGATCGGAAATCTATCAACTGCATCATCTTTGGAGGTGAAAGTCGCATCGTACAAGCGCATCGCGATGAGGTTTTCGAAAAGAACAACGTCAAACTCATCCCTGTAAGCGCGGATATGTCGCATCTTTTCACCATCAAGGAGGTGCTCGACAAGGGCGAGGTGGTCGCCATCCTGAGCGACCGTATGTTCGACAGCAACAAGAAGCAGACCGTGAATTTCCTCGGTCAGCCTGCAGACTTTCCTGTCGGCATTTTCCGGATCGCCGCTATGCTGGACATACCGGTCGTTTCCGCCTTTATGCTCAAAGGGAAAGGCCTACATTATCACAGTCGCCTGATGCCTCTCGACTGTCCCGTGACGGAAAAGAGTTCCACGGCCAAAGCCGGTGCTTTGCTCCAAGAGTATGTGCATTCGTTGGAAAGTGTCTTGAAAGAGCATCCTGAGCAATGGTTCAACTTTTACGATTTCTGGCATCAAGAGTCGCTTCGTTCATAAAAGAATACATATTAAATTATAATACTATAATTATGAAACTCGAATCCCCGCAAAAAGAGCTATACGCCAAAGAGCGTTTCACCGCCCTTCAAGCACAGCGTTTGGCACAGGAGATCGCTTTTGGTCCCGTGGTATTCCAAGTCTCCCGTCTTATGGTCAAGTTTGGCATATTCAAGATGTTGGACGACCATAAAGATGGAATGACCTTGGAGGAGATCGCCCAGCAGGCCCGTCTTTCCCGCTATGGGGCCCAGGTGTTGCTGGAGTCGTCGTTGACCATCGGTACCGTTTTGCTCAAGGAGGAACGCTTTTTCCTCGCCAAAGCCGGTTGGTTTTTGCTGCACGACGAGATGGCGCGCGTCAATATGGATTTCAACCACGACGTCAACTATTTGGGGCTGTTCAACCTCGAGGAGGCCATTGTGAACGGCAAGCCCGAAGGGCTGAAGGTCTTCGGCTCTTGGCCCACCATCTACGAGGGGCTTTCCCAGCTGCCTCCGCAAGTGCAGAAGAGCTGGTTCGGATTCGACCATTTCTACTCTGACAACTCCTTTCCCCAAGCGTTGGAGATTGTTTTCAGCCGCAAGCCCGCCCGTCTTCTGGACGTGGGGGGCAACACCGGACGATGGGCCTTGCAATGTGTCCGCCACGATGCCGACGTGCAGGTCACGATTATGGACCTTCCCCAACAGTTGGAAATGATGCGGCAGCAGACCCGCGACCTGCCCGGTGCGGACCGCATCCACGGCCACGGTTGCAACCTGCTCGACCGCAATGTGCCCTTCCCCACTGGCTTCCAGGCCATCTGGATGAGCCAGTTCTTAGACTGCTTCTCCGAGGAGGAGGTAACCAGCATCCTGAGTCGTGCCGCCCGCTCTATGGGTCCCGACTGCCGTCTGTACATTATGGAAACACTTTGGGACAGACAGCGTTTTGAGACCGCCTCCTACTGTCTGGCGCAAATCAGCCTCTACTTCACCGCCCTGGCCAACGGCAACAGCAAAATGTACTATTCCGGCGATATGGCACGTTGTGTGGAGCAGGCCGGCCTGACCATCGAGGCTTATCACGACAACCTCGGTCTTGGCCATACCATTATCGAATGCAAACTTCCCTAACCCTCTAAGTACCAGATTATGACCCAAGCACTGCCATACATACCGCAACGTCCCCCCTTCGTGATGGTGGATAACATCCTCCACTGCGATCCCGTGGAGGTGCGCACCGACTTCCGAATCGCCAGCGACAATATCTTCGTTCAATCCGGCACCTTCACAGAGGCGGGACTGATGGAGAATATCGCACAGACCTGTGCCGCGCGCATCGGCTGGCTCAACCAGGACAAGCCCGTCCGTATCGGCGTCATCGGGTCCATCAACAACTTCAAGGTTCACCGACTCCCGCAAGTGGGCGAAGCCCTGCAAACGACGGTCACCGTGGGATCTGAAGTCTTCGAGGCGATCATTGTCCACGCTGAAACCCTTTCAGAAGGAGAAGCCGTGGCAGAATGCGATATGAAAGTCTTTGTCATTGAATAACAACCCATTACAATAATGATGAACCACAAGACACTTCGGGCAGAAAAGGAAATCAACGTTCGCTTCAGCGAGGTTGATTCTATGGGTATAGTGTGGCACGGCAACTATGCCACCTACTTCGAGGATGCACGCGAGGTGTTCGGCAGGTTGTATCATCTTGAATACCTTTACATCTTTGAGAAAGGATACTATGCTCCTTTGGTGGATTTGCAAATCCGCTACAAAAAGGCCATCCGATACAACGACAGGATCAAAATAGTCGTTGAGTACCAGGATTCGGAGGCCGCAAAGATCATTTTCAATTACCAAATCCTGCACGCCGAAACGGGTGAGCTGATGGCCACCGGACAGACCACGCAGGTGTTTTTGAACCCAGACTACACTTTGGCGCTGCAGGTGCCGGAATTTTTCATCGAATGGAAACGACTGAACGGAATCATATAATATACGCCATTGGCGAAGGGGTGGTCAGCCCATTGGGATTCACCGCGAGCACGGTTTACGAAGCCGTTCGCAATGGTGAACGCGCAGGACGTGCCCACGAAGGCACCTTCGGACTTCCCGAGCCCTTTTTCGCCTCCCTGTTGGACGAAGCGCGGCTGAAGAACGCTTTCAGTGCCTTATGGGACTATGGTTGCGACGGGTACACCAAATTGGAGATGGCTGCCATTCTTGCCGCCAATCAGGCCATTGAAGAAGCCAACATCGCCCCCGACCGCGATAACGTCATCTTCATTCTATCCACCACCAAAGGGAATGTAGAGTTATTGGAGGACAATCCTTACGAGCCGGAGCGGCTCTACCTGTGGCACACCGCGCAGATGGTGGCCGACTTCTTCGACAACCCCAATACGCCCATCGTGGTGAGCAATGCCTGCATCTCCGGTTGCGCCGCCCAAATCGAAGCCTTCCGACAACTCAGGCACGCAGGATACCGATACGCCGTAGTTGTCGGGGCAGATATGCTCTCCAAGTTCATCATATCAGGATTCCAGTCCTTCAAGGCGCTCTCGCCGGAGTTGTGCAAACCCTTCGATGGCAGCCGGCGGGGACTGAATCTCGGGGAGGGAGCCGCCGCTTTGGTCTATACCATAGATGATCCCGGGACAGAACTTCCTGCCGGCACGTTAGTGGCCGAGGGGGAGGCTATCTGCAACGATGCCAACCACATCTCCGGACCGTCCAGAACGGGCGAGGGGCTGCTGCGCGCCATCCAGAAAGCCACAAAGGGGTATGACACCTCCCGAACCGCCTTCATCAACGCCCACGGCACCGCCACACCCTATAATGACGATATGGAATCCATCGCTATCCATCGCGCTGGTTTGCAAGATATTCCAACCAACAGCCTAAAGGGTTACTTCGGGCACACGCTCGGTGCGGCCGGCATCCTGGAGGTCATTTTGTCGGCACACGCGCTACGCAACGGCATCGTACTGGCCTCCGCCGGCACGGAAGAGCCCGGCACTGCTGCCGACATCCATATCTGCCTCGAAACCAAGCCCGTACAAGGCGACGGTTTCCTCAAACTCATCTCCGGCTTTGGCGGAAGCAACGCCGTTTTACGATTCAGCATCACGAAATAACCGACTATGGGAAAGCACAATTTTGACATAGAATCCTATTGCCGCATCACCAACGATAAAGTGGTGGTGAACAACGAGTTGCTGATGCAGAAGGGCGAATCCGGGGATTGGCTGGCCGACATCTATCACCACATCGGAATGCAATATCCCAAGTTCTTCAAGATGGATCATCTGTGCAAAGTCGGCACATTGGCAGCCGAACTGGTCTTGAAAGACAAGACTTTTGACCGCGAGACGGTAAAAGCCGACTGGGCCGTCATTCTGATGAACAGCGCCTCTTCGCTTGACGACGACCGTCAATACCAGGAGACCATCCGCGACAGGGAGAACTACTACCCTAGCCCATCCATATTCGTCTATACCCTCGCCAATATCGTCACCGGGGAGATTGCCATCCGCCACAAGATCGGGGGGGAGAGTTCCTTCTATGTCTTTGAGCATTTCGATGGCGCACGTATGGACGAACTGGTCGCAAGGGCTTTTGATGACAATCCTGAACTGAACACCCTATTGTGCGGCTGGGTGGACTACGACACCGACGGATGTGATGTTCTGCTCTGCAGTTTCATCCGCAAGGAAAGCAAAGAATCTTCTGAAAACATAGCTGAATATTTAAACCAACTCTATAAAAATCAATAAGATGAAAGAATTAATCGAAGAATTGAAGACTGAAATCATCGATGTTTTGAATTTGGAAGGAATGACTCCTGCCGACATTGACGAAAACGCACCGTTATTCGGCGAAGGTCTGGGGCTGGACTCCATTGATGCTCTGGAGCTGATTGTGCTGATGGAGAAGAACTATGGCATCAAGCTGGCCAACGCCAACGAGGGCAAGGAGATCTTCAAATCCGTCAAAGTGATGGCCGAATACATCAAAGAGCACAGGACAAAATAATAGATGGACAACATAGTCATCACCGGAACCGGCATCATCAGCTCCTTAGGGGCCGGCAAGGAGGAAACGCTGGAGAAACTACGGACCGGCCAACGGGGCATCGGTCCCATCCGGCACATACAGACCAAGCACCGCGACCTGCCCTCTGGAGAAGTGGAATACAGCGACGAGCAGTTGAAAGAGCTCATCCGATATCAAGAGGAGAGCATCATCACCCGCACATCGCTATTGGGGCGTGTTGCCCTGAAGGAGGCCTTGGAAGAGGCCCGTCTTGACGGCACGGAGGGACTGCACATCGCGTTCATCTCCGGCAACACCGTGGGCGGTATGGAAAAGAGCGAGCAGTTCTATTACGATTTCCTCCACAACAACAGCCGCAACGAGTACATTGCGATGCACGACTGCGGGGCCTGCACCGACATTATGGCCAAGCAGTTCGGCGGTCATTTTGACCTGATCACCACCATTTCCACGGCCTGTTCGTCGGCGGCCAACGCCATCATCCTCGGCGCGAACCTGATCAAGGAGGGACGCGTGGACATCGCCGTGGTGGGCGGCACCGAATGCCTCTCCAAGTTCCACATCAACGGGTTCAACACGCTGATGATCCTGGACAAGGAGCCCTGCCGTCCGTTCGACGCCGACCGTCACGGTCTCAACCTCGGCGAGGGCGCGGCCTACCTGGTGATGGAAACGGAGGCAACGGCGCGCAAGCGCAACATACGTCCGATTTGCAAGCTGGCCGGCTACGGCAACACCTGCGACGCTTACCACCAGACCGCCACGTCACCCAACGGAGAAGGCGCCTATCTGGCGATGTGCCAAGCACTTAAAAGCAGCGGACTGCGTCCGGAGGACATCGACTACATCAACGCGCACGGCACAGGCACGGGCAACAACGACGAGTGCGAAGGCATCGCGATGATGCGCGTGTTCGGCGACCGGATGCCGCCCGTGTCGTCCACCAAATCCTACACCGGGCACACCACCAGCGCCGCCGGCGGCGTGGAGAGCGTGATCTCCATCCTTGCGCTCACCCACGGCTTCATCCCTGCCAATCTCGGCTACCAGACTCCCATTGAGGGGCACAACTTCAAGCCCGTGGACCACGTCATCGAGAATGTGACACTCAAGCACGTCCTTACCAACTCCTTCGGATTCGGGGGCAACGACTCCTCCTGCATCTTCTCCGCTTTGGACACAGAGACACCGGCTCCGATGCAGGCCTCCGAAGCGGGCCAATGCTACATCCAGTCCGCCGCCCACGTCTCAATACAGCAGCCTATTGGCGATGACTGGTTCCACAACCCTGTGATGCCGGCGCAAGCTTATAGCGAAAGCATTGAGCCCGACTACAGCAAATATTTCGCCCCGATGGCGGCCCGGCGTATGGGCCGGCTGCTGAAGCGCGCCCTGGCCACTGCCGTGGAGGCGCTGGGGAATCATCCCGTTCCCGATGCCATCATCACCGGTACCGGACTGGGCTGCATCGCCAACACCGAGAAGTTCCTCACCGCGATGATTGACAACCAGGAGGAATTCTTGCAGCCCACCTTTTTTATGCAATCCACGCACAACACCATCGGGTCGCAGGTGGCCCAACACCTGAAGTGCCACGGCTACAACTGCACCTACTCGCACCGGGGCACATCCTTCGACAGCAGTCTGCTGGACGCCTGCCTCCAGATGCGGGCCGGAGCCATCGGCAGCGCATTAGTGGGCGGCCACGACGAGATGACCCCCGCCTATTTCGAGATGCTCGGCAAAATCGGGTATTGGAAGTCGGGCGATGTGAGTCCTGACGCGCTCCGCAGAGCCGACAGTCCGGGCTCGCTTTCCGGCAGTTGCTCGTTGAATATGCTTTTGACGGATCATAGCGATGCTGACACGCTCTGCAGAATTGCCGGTATGGATATGCTCTACCAGCCCAGCGACGAGGAGTTGCGGTCGGCAGCCGACCGCATACTGCACCAGGCCGGCCTCACCGTCAAGGACCTGGACGCTGTGGTCACCGGGCTGAGCGGCGACCGGGACAACGACGCCGTTTACCGGACCTTTTTGCAGCAGTACTGCCCTGAGACGCCTGTCGTGTGGTACAAGCACCTCTTCGGCGAGTCGTTCTGCGCCTCCGCATTCGGAGTATATGCAGGGGCGGTTTGCCTGCACAAAAAACTCATACCCAGTCACTTGTTATACAACACATCGGAAGAAATCTCCAATCCGAAGCATATATTGGTGCACAATCATTTCCAAAACAAAGACCACTCCTTAATTCTGCTTACATTATGATACTGTTAATCATCCTCATCATCATACAATCGGTGCTGCTGGTAGCGGCGCAGAGTCTGCTGAAGATCTCTGTGGAGTTGTTCGGCAAGTTCTCCTGGTCGTGGCAATATTTCAAGACGGTGTTCACCACCTGGCAGTTTGCCGCGTCGGGGATTTGCGCGCTCACTGCGATGTTGGTGTGGATGTACGTGCTGAAGCACTACGAGTTCAGCGTGGCCTACCCGTTGCTCTCCATCAGCTATATCATCGGCCTGCTCGCCGCTCAGTTCATCTTCCACGAGACGGTGCCCCTGATGCGGTGGATCGGCGTGCTGATTGTGATTGTGGGGGTATTCTTTATCGTCAAGAGTTAGCGTGGCACTCCGCCCCACACTACCGTATGGGGTTACAGAGAGGTGGCTGTCTTCGACAGCCGGGGTGCTGCTGGCGTGGCTCACTACCCCACAGTCCCCTATGGGGTACAAAGATGTGGCTGTCTCCGACAGCTGAGGATGGCAAATCACCATACAAAGATCAAACTTCCCGAAACACATACACATATCTCCCGCTGCCGAAGGCAGCATCCTCTCTGTAACACCATACGGAAGTATGGTGCAGCACATACGGGAGTATGGTGCAGCACATACGGGAGTATGGTGGGACGCGATAGTGTGGTGCTGTATGACTGTGAGGATATGCGCAACCGTGTGTAGTGGAGCGTCCTCACTCCATAGGCTCTCGAAGAGAGCCACCCACACAATAATCCAATGAATAACTCGTTAATGAAAACCTAAACAAAAATTAAATATAGCATTATGAGTTACACACAGCTTTACTATCACATCGTAATCCGCACTTACCGCAGCCGTCCCACCATTAAAGAGGAGTATGAACGGGAATTGTACAATTATATATACGGTATGTGCAAAAACAGGGACGTAAAACTCCTCCGCATAGGTGGAATGCCTGATCATTTACACCTGTTTGTCGCGCTGCCATCATTACTTCCGGTCGGAAGATTTGTACAAGTAATCAAATCTGTGACCAGTGTATGGTTGAAAGAAAACCCACATTTCCCGGATTTTGTCCGTTGGTCGAAAGAATACGCTGCCTTCACCTACTCGGCACGAGACAAGCAGATGATTATTAACTATATCCGCAATCAGAAAAAGCACCACAAGAAGGTGTCGTTCCGAGAGGAGTACCGACAGTTTCTGCTGGATAACGAGGTCGAGATCGAGGAGCAGTTCTTTCTGGTGGATTAGATGCTCCGCAGGCATCGTGCACCCCCATACTGCAGTGCTCCACCATACTGCCGTACCCCCCACACTCCCGTACTCCACCATACTCCCGTACTCCGCCCCACACTGCCGTGTGGGGCGGAGTTACAGAGAGGTGGCTGTCTTCGACAGCCGGGGTGGCGTGGCTCACTACCCCACACTCCCGTGTGGGGTTACAAAGATGTGGCTGACTTCGACAGCGAGATGTCTCGTTTTTTTATATTTTTGCGGCCTGGATTAAACTCTGTGAAGTTTTTGCTTTCTTAACGCTTCACCTTTACACTTCTTAACCCGTATGAAAAAGAACGTCATCCTTTTCCTCATAATCCTGGCCGCATACGCCACGCACGCACAGGGCAGCCACGGCACTGAGGTCACCGGCGACCAGAGAAGCACTCTGGTCAGCGCCATCGAGAAGGCACACAAGCAGTTGACCTCCCTGTCGGCCAATTTCACCCAGGAGAAGACCTCCTCCCTGTTCACCGACAAAGTGGTGCAGAAGGGCAAGCTGATGTACAAGTCGCCGAAACAACTGCGCTGGGAGTACACCTCCCCAAAGGCAATGACCGTCATCTTCAGCAACGGCAAGGTGCTGCTGAAGACTGACAAGGGCACCACCGCCAATCCCAACAAGATGCTTAGCGAGATGGGCAATATGATCATCAACACCATCAACGGCACATTCCTGAAAGACAACCCGGACTTCTCCGCCCGCTACTACAAGGACAAGTCCGGTCACATCACCGCCGTGCTCACGCCCGTCAACAAGAGAATCAAAAACTATTACAAGAACATCACCATCACCCTGAATGGCAGCAGCCATCTGGCCGAGAAAGTGGTGCTGACGGAGGTCAACGGAGATGCCACCACCATCTCGTTTACCGACAAGAAGACAAACGCCACGCTTTCCGACACCCTTTTCAAATAAACCAGCAATCTTATATGTTCAAAGACACACTATTCAGCATCGTCAGCGAGTCGGCAGAGGAGCGCCACGGAGAGTTTGGCATCCGGCTTCACCCCGAGCATCCCGTATACAGCGGCCATTTTCCCAACGACCCCATAACGCCAGGGGTGTGTCTGGTACAGATAGTCACCGACCTTTTCGAGCATCTTTCCGGCAAGCCCTGCCAGATGACAGAAGCCAAGAACATCAAGTTCCTGCATCTGGTCAGACCTCAGGAGCACGATGTCATCCGATACACTTTGGACTGGGAGATGGTGGAAGAGGATCTTTTCAAGGTCAAGGCTGTCGTATCGGCTGAAGATACCCTATTTGCCAAAATCAGCATCACCCTTAAATCCACTCCTCGCCGATAATGTCCGAAGATATCCGAAAGTATTTGAAATCAGAGCAAGTTTGTGTCATCATACCCACTTACAACAACGCGGGCACCATTGACCAGGTCATCCGGTCCGTGGCGGATTATTGCGACGACATCTTCGTGGTGTGCGACGGTCCGACGGACGGCACGGAGGAGCTGGTGCGTCAGTGCGCCACGCCCGTGCAGGTCATCGCCTACCAGCCCAACAAGGGCAAGGGCACAGCGCTGGTCACCGGATTCCGGGAGGCGCTGAAGCGCGGTTTCCGCTACGCCATCACGCTCGACTCCGACGGGCAGCACTACGCCAGCGACATCCCCGCCTTCGCGGAGGCCATCACCCAGCACCCGGACGCGCTCATCATCGGCAGCCGCGGGCTCAAGCACGACAATATGCCGCAGAAGAGCACTTTCGCCAACAAGTTCTCCAACTTCTGGTTTATGGTGCAGACGGGCAAAAAGCTGCCGGACACCCAAACCGGTTTCCGGCTCTATCCGCTGCGCAAGATGGGCAAGATGCGGCTCATCACCTCGCGCTACGAGGCCGAACTGGAGTTGCTGGTGCGCTCCGCCTGGCGCAACATTCCCATCATCCCCATCCCCATCAATGTCTATTACCCACCGCAAGAGGAGCGCGTCTCCTTTTTCAGGCCGGGCAAGGATTTCACCCGCATCAGCATCCTCAACACCTTCTTCTGCTTCGCCGCCATCCTGTACGGCTACCCCTCTATGTTTGTCAGAAGAGTGGTTCAACGTATAAAAAACTCCCCCACCCGCACCGGCAATGAATGACAAACACACTTTAAAAGGATATATCGCCATCTCCATCTCAATGCTTTTCTGGGGATTCAGTTTCGTATGGAGCAAGCAACTGCTCAATGCGGGCTTTCCGGTGTTCACCATCGTTTTCTTCCGGCTGCTCATCGCCTCCGTCATTTTCGTCACCATCTTCTGCATCCAGCACAAACTGGAAAAAATAGCCAAAGAGGACCGGAAATTATTCTTCTGGCTAGCCCTGTTTGAGCCTTTCCTCTATTTCATCGGAGAGGAGTACGGTTTGCAGCAGGTGTCAGCGTCGTTCGCGTCCGTCATCATCGGGTTGATTCCCATTGTGGTGTCGGTCACGATGTATTTTGCAGAAGACGAGAAACTCACGTGGACGCTGCTTTTGGGCACCATCGTCTCCATCATCGGCATCGGGGTGATGACCTTCGGGCCCGACAGTCAGGTGGTGTTCAACCTCAAGGGGCTGTTATGGCTGATGCTGGCACTTATTTCCGCAGGCGGCTACAGCGTCCTGCTGGCCAAGCTGGTCCGGAAATACAGTCCCGTCACGGTCACCACTTACCAGAACCTGCTGGCCTTGCCGTTCTACGTGCCCTTCGTGTGCATCTTCGACCTCCGGCATTGGGGCGCCATCGACTGGAGTATGCAGTCGCTCATCAACCTGACCTGTCTGGCCATACTTTGTTCCGCTGGGGCGTATATGCTCTACTCCTACGCGGCCAAGCATATCTCCATCACCAAACTGTCGGTGTTCACCAACGCCATTCCCATCGTCACCATCTGCGGGGCCGCCCTGCTGGGGCAGGAGGCGTTGACGCTGCAGAAGTTCGCCGGCATCGCCATCGTGGTCGTGGGCGTCGTGCTCAGCCAGATGCGCCCGCATCGCCAGGCCCTGACATAACAGGGCGCCAACATCCTGCCACATTTCTTCAAAAAATAGTATATTTGCCGCCTGAATTATGGGACGCATCTTAGCCATCGATTACGGACAAAAAAGAGTCGGGTTCGCCGTCACGGACGAACTGCAGATCTGTGCCAACGCCCTGGACACCATTCCCGTGGCGCAGGCCTTTGACTTCCTGAAGAATTACCTGCAACGCGAAAAGGTGGATGTCGTTGTGGTGGGCGAGCCACGCAAAATGGACAACACACCGTCCGACTCCGCCCGTTTCATCGAGCCCTTCGTCAACCGGCTGCGCAAGGAGTTGCCCAACATCTCACCCGGCACCACCCTCGCCCGAATGGACGAGCGCTTCACCTCCCGCATCGCCTTCCAGACGCTCATCGATATCGGTTTGAAAAAGAAGGAGCGCCAGAACAAGGCGCTGGTGGACAAGATGAGCGCCACCATCATCCTCCAATCCTATATGGAGCAACAAGATATGATAAAACAAAGAAACAACGAACTATGATACTACCGATTTACGTGTACGGCGAACCCGTACTGAGAAAAACCGCCGAGGAGGTGGACGTGCAGGGCACGGACTGGAAACCGCTGGTGGCGGATATGTTTGAGACGATGTACCACGCCAACGGCGTGGGACTGGCCGCGCCCCAGATCGGGAAGGCCATCCGCCTGTTTGTCATCGACTCTGAACCTTTCCAAGAAGCATTTCCGAACGCCCAGATCTTCAAGGGTGCGTTCATCAACCCTGTCATCACCGAGGAGTGGGGCGAGGATTTCGTCTTCGCCGAAGGCTGCCTGAGCCTGCCCCATATCAATGAGGATGTGACGCGGAAATCACAGATTCACATCGAATACTACGATGAAAACGGCAATTTCCACGAGGAGGACCACAGTGGTATCGTCGCCCGCATCATCCAGCACGAATACGACCACCTCGATGGTAAGGTTTTCGTGGATCACCTCTCCCCCATCAAGAAGATGGTCCTGAAGCGTCAACTCAACGACATCGCCTGCGGCAAGACGCGGGCCGACTACAAAACCGTGCACAAGAAATGAGGAACAGACTCCACATAGCGATCCTGCTTTTCGCTGGCCTGTCGCTCTTTGCCGCCTGCCGGCACGACGGCACCCAACAAAACAAAAAGAAAGGGTTTGGCAGCAAGCAGCGCGACCTGATAGCGTTATACGATATGGCCGACTCGGTCTATCACTTCAAAGGGCGCGCCGACACTGCCCTTTTCGAGCGTTTCATCCGCAAGGCGGTGGATTTCGCACAAAACTATCCCAAGGACGAGCTGGCGCCGGATATGCTCTACCGCGCCGGCGTGGGCAGTATGATCCTCGCCAAGTCGGCTCCCGACCGCGACCACACGGCCCAATACGCCAAGCAGGCCATCGAAATCTTCAACACCTACCAGTCGCTCTTCCCCGACGGCGAGAAGGCAGAGTTCTGCTACTACCAGCGGGGCATCATCTATGACGACATATTGGGCGACACCCGCAGCGCCGAGAGCGAATACCGCGACTACATCAACCGCAACCCCGGCGACTCGATTTCCATCCAGCTGGAACAATATATCAAGTTCCTCGGCAAGACCGAAGAGGAGATTGCGAAAGAGATGGGGATTGAGTAGGACGATTTGCGATTTGCGATTTACGATTCTCGTCAAGGCATCACACTGCGCGACTTCGTCGCTGGTGTGGGGTTACCTGGATTTTGTCCCTTCGGGACTGCTCAAGGAAAGTCTATAGTCTAAAGTCTTACGTCTCAAATCTCAAGTCTATCGCACATTAAAACTCCAAACTCAACTGATTCTTCAGATGGAAACTGCGCCGATGGTACGGAGTGAAGCCGTGCTCCATCACGGCGGCGACGTGTTTTGGGGTGGGATATCCCATATTATGGCGCCAGTCGTACGCCGGGTATTCAGCGTCGAGACGTATCATCAGCGCATCGCGGTAGGTTTTGGCCAGGATGGAAGCCGCGGCGATGGAGAGGTAGGTCGCGTCGCCCTTGACCACACACTTATAAGGGATTCCCAAACGGTCTTTGAAGCGATTGCCGTCGATGAGCAAGAGTTCGGGCTTGACGGAGAGACCGGCCACCGCATCGTTCATTCCCTGTATGGAGGCGTTGAGGATGTTGATCTCGTCAATTCGCTTTTCGGAGACCTCTGCCACACAGAATGCCAGCGCATCACGTTCGATGACGGCGCGCAGCTTTTCGCGTTGGGCGGCGGTGAGCTGTTTGGAATCGTTAATCTCCTCATTCACATAATCGTATGGAAACACTACGGCAGCGGCGCATACAGGGCCCGCCAGGCAGCCGCGTCCCGCCTCGTCGCACCCACACTCCACGCAGGGCTTGTCTGAATAATGGGACTTTAGAACCATAACAGGACAAAGACTGCAATTATCAGAATATCATTCAAGTACCTCCGCATCTTCAGTTGGGCAAGCATACCGTCCAAGAGGGAGAACGGAACAACCCAATAGATCAGAGTATGTGGCATCGTGGTGGCCGTCAACAGAATGGACAGCGACATCAGGAAACACAAAAAGACCACCAGCATATAATGCTTGCGCAAGACGATGAGCTTGGTGTCGTAATGGATTTTGAGGACGGCAATCACATAGAATCCGCTCAACAACAGGAATCCGATGAGCACCCAGTCGAGCACCGCCAGATCTGAAATGTGGGTAAAAAACGCGAAAAAGGTGAGTTGACGCAAAGAATTTTGCAACGAAGGCCAAGAATCTGTCAAATAATAGTACGAAACCAAGTAAATAATCACCATAAGGATACCGGATAGTAGCACCAGGATGTCCTTGGGGCGATAATTTTTGTCGGTCAGGAGGGCAAACACCATAAAGAGGATGAGCCACAAGGCCCCGAGGTCCACGAGTGCCGCGACAGAAATCAGCACACCGGAGAAAAAAACCTTGTTTTTGACAAGGCGGCCATTTTCTTGATTGGTATTGATGAGCAAGACCAACAGGGTGACGAGCATCGTGAAAAAGGCCGGGGTAAGTTGCTGGAGGAAATGCCCTGCATTCAGGAAGAGCAGGAAGAACACCACCGGCAGAAAAGTCCGGTTATCGGAGAACTTGTTCGTCAGGAAGATATGCTGCAGCATAAGGACTGAGAAAAGCAGCAAAAACAAGACGATGCTTTTACACAAGACGGGGGCGTGTCCCCACAGGGAATATATAGCCTGGTACAGGACCGGTTGTCCCTCTGGCGGGAAAGGCGTCATCTGCACAAACACAGTATAAGCCGACCACGCAAAGAGCAACAGTGCGAGCACCAATTGCAGATTCTGATATTTGTTGAGGGCGTAAAACATCCTTTTTGATACAGCGGGCAAAAATACAAAAAAAGGTTATTGGAAGAACCTTTGGCAGAAGTCGAACACCGCTGGAATGAAGGGTTTTCCGTCCAACATCTCCTCAAGTGTCAAGGAACGACTGTTCAGGTGGCCGTTGCTATCAAAGTCATACAGCCGGGCGACCACAGAAGCAGTGTTCAACTCGCAGAATCCGTTGTCCACACGGTCGAGGGCATCCTCGAAGGTCATCCGGAAGAAGTACTGCATCCTGTGGGCGGTGAGACAATGGTCAACACCCGTGTCGGCTAGCACTTGCTGGCGTTGGGCCTCCGACCAGGAAGAGAGGACCGGGACGACGGGCTTGCCCAGGAGGATGGCCGCCGGAACGGCCGCCACCACCTCTATATCAGGTTCCATCAGCAGCGGGAGAACCGGCATCGTTACAGCATCCAACTCATTCATTATCGGGGCAATGCGTTGCAAAAACAGGGCATTGGTAACAATCTCCTCGTTGAGGCGGAAGGCCGTGATGTTAGGGTTGAGCTGTATTTCATCCAAAAAGTCACGTAAAAGATTCACTTTATACATATTATCCATAGTTGATAAGTTGCTGCAAAAATAGACTTTTTTAACAACCAAGCAACCCTAAAAATTATTATTTTTGCGCCCTTTTTTCTTGATAATATAAAATATATAATACTTATGAAAAACACACCTACCATTGTCCGTCTATCTTTATGGCTTGTCATAATGATACTACTTAAAGTCAATGTGTTAACCGCATCGCAGATTCATAGTGACGCGCTGCTTGACACCGTTAGACAATCACTATGCGCCAAGGGGTTCCCGACGAAGTTCCAGCAAAACATCATCTCCCACCCCGGCATTTATTATTTCAAAGTCGGTCCGAAAGTCTCCAGTGACACCAACAACACCAACAATACAGACAGCTTGATTATAGAACTTTCTGTCTATCAAAGCCATCGCGACACCATTCATCTGTCAGGGTGCGCGAGTGAATTCCCGCTCACCTACGGGGAGGTCTCCTTCCAGAGGTCCGTCACCCAGGAGCTCAGTTTCGACCAGGATTCCAACGGGTGCGACATCTACCATTATTTCATCGTGGAGCAGTATCCCGAATACCGGAACGTCATTGTGCAGAATGTCTGCTCCCCCGACCTGCCCTATATCTTCAACGGGGACACGCTCACTGCAACAGGCGTTTACACATATAACGACACCACAGTGACGGGTTGCGACAGCATCACCATCCTCGACCTCAGGGTTCACCCTGTCTATAACATCCTGGACACCATCACGGCTGCGGTTTGCTCGCACAACCTTCCCTATCGGGTGGGAGACAGCGCTTTCTACCAGACGGGCGTCTATGACTTCCCCATCCATTCTGTCGGTGGCTGCGATAGCGCTTTCTATCACCTTGACCTGACAGTGACGCAGACCACTTACGACACCCTCCAATACACGCTTTGCCACAATGAGTTCCCTTATCAGCTTGACAGTGTGCACACATACGCGGAGGCTGGCACCTACTTCATTGAGCACGCAGACACGGTGGCCTGCCCGTTAGTCACAGTGATCATTCTGTAGGACAAGCCTGTGTACAGCGACACCTTAAGGGCAACGATCTGCGCCTCCGAGGCCCCGTAGGACACGCTTATCGACACCTTGCGGCTTTGCCAGTACGATATGCCTTATACCTTCGGCGACACCGTCTTTACGCAAGCCGGCAGATATGTGTTTGAACATCAAACCCAGCACGGCTGCGACAGCACCTGTCTGATGATGGACGTCATTGTCTCTCCCATCCCCCGCGATACCGTGCGGATGGCTCTCTGCGAGAATGCCGTGCCCTTCCAATATGGTGACTCGCTCATCCCCACATTCGGTTCATACGACCTAATCTTCCCTGACACTGTGCACTTCGGCTGCGACACCTTCCGTCATCTGGTGGTCACCTCGTTGCCGATTTACTTTGACACGTTGGAAGTCTCTGTGTGCCAGAACACTGTCTATATGGTCGGCGACTCTGCCTTGACAGAACCGGGCACCTATGACATCAACCTGCAAACCATAAACGGCTGTGACAGTCTGATCACCGTCACGCTACACCACTACCCCACCTATTATGAAGACACGCTGGCCTTCTCCGTCTGCGAATACGACCTGCCTTTCGTGTATGCCGACACCTCCTTCACCACGCCCGGATTCCACGAAGTGTGGTTGCAGAGTGTCAACGGCTGCGACAGCATCATCCCGTTGAATCTGACCATTTGGCCCATCATCTACAACAGAGACACCATCAGACAAGAGATTTGTGCGTCGCAGTTGCCTTACACGGCCTATTTCGGACGCACCTTCACGGCAGCGGGCACCTACACTATCACCACCACATCTGTAATCACGGGATGCGACTCCATTTTCTACTACAAACTGATTGTGCACACCAATCCCACGCCTTCCATCAGCGGACAGACGCATCTTTGCACAGGGAGCAGCTCCCAACTCACCGCCTCTGCCGGTATGAGTGCTTACGTTTGGAACAATGGTGCCAGAAGCCAGGTAATGGAGATTCACGCGCCGAACACCTATCGCGTGACGGTCACCGACCAGCACAACTGCCAGGGCACAGCCACCATCACCGTGACTGAGGCCACCTTGCCGAACATTCAGCTCTCCAGCAACCAGACCATCTGCAAGGGTGAGAGCGCCACGCTTTCCGTGAGCGGTGCCCACCACTACATCTGGGAGAACGCCAGCACGCAATCCAGCATCACCGTGCAGCCCGCCGCCACCACCACCTATCACGTCACGGCATACAGCGCACTCAACTGCCAGCGTGAGGGCAGCGTGTCGGTGACTGTCAACGAGCTCCCGACGCCGGTCATCACAGGTCCGGACGAAATATGCCAAGGAGCCAGCGCCACCTTTATTGCCAGCGGTGGCAACAGCTACAGTTGGTCCAACAACTCCACCAGCAACCGTATCACAGTCTTCACCGACGGTGTCTATACTGTTACGGTAACCGATGGCAACAACTGCTCCAACAGCACGAGCAAAACACTAACCATTAATGAATTACCCACTGTGACCATTAACGGGCGCACGCCGTTCTGCCAGGGAGGCACCACCACCTTGACTGCTTCCGGCGCCACCACGTATTCCTGGAGCACAGGCGAGACCACGCCTTCCATCACAACGGCGTATGCCAACACCTACTCTGTGACTGGCACCGATGTACACGGTTGTTCTTCCACGGCCAACAAGACGGTCACCATTTGGCAGGTCAGCGCACAGATTGTCGGTTCGCGCAGTTTCTGCCAAGGCGGCCACACCACCCTGAGTGTCACGGGCAACGAAGCCTACACCTACCATTGGAATGATGGCAGCACGGCCAATTCCTTGGACATCTACACGCCCGGCACCTATTCTGTCAGCGTGACCAACTCGTTGGGCTGCACGAACACCATCTCCGCCAACGTGAGCGAGAATGCCGCCCCCACGCCGTCCATCACCGGCACCACCACCATCTGCCAGGGCCGCACGGCCATCCTGCGCGCCAGCGGCGGTAACAGTTACATTTGGAGCGACGGCACCACCAACGCCTATATGTCGGCCACCCAGACTGGCACCTATTTTGTCACGGTCACCAACGCCCAAGGCTGCTCAGCCTCCACTTCGGAGACCGTCATCGTCAACCCGCTACCCGAGGTAACCATCAACTCGTTGACCGACATTTGCAGCGGCCAGCAGGTCTCCTTGTATGCGCAATCCGCAACGGGTATCCAGTACAACTGGCCTATGAGCGGACAGCAAGGCCAGCTCATCACCGTATCTCCCTCTTCTACCAGCTTATACACCGTGATGGTGACGGATGAGAACGGATGTACCAACACGGCCAGCCAGACCATCAACGTGCGAAGCAACCCTACCCCGTATCTGAGCGGTCCCACCTCCATATGCCAAGGGCAGACAGCCACTCTCACGATTGCCGGCGGCGACAGCTATCTTTGGAGCAACGGTTCTACCGGCAACACCTTGAACGCCACGACGGCGGGTATATACACGGTCACCGTTTTCAACACCTATAGTTGCTCAGCCTCCGCTTCCACCACACTTGCCGTCAACGCATTGCCTGAGTTGACGCTCACTACTGACACCTCCATCTGCCAAGGCCAGTCGGTGACGCTTACGGCATTGACAAACACGGGCTGTACATACCTCTGGTCTAACGGCAGTCACCAGAACAGCATCAACGTCAGCGCCTCCGGCACCTACTCTGTCACGGCCACCAACAGCAATGGCTGCACGAAAACGCAATCCGTGAATGTGACGGTTCATCAGCGCCCGCAGGTTTCCATTACCGGCAACACCACCTTCTGCAGCGGTGGTTCCACCACCCTTTCAGTGGTCAGCGACGGCAACAACAACTATGTATGGAGCGACGGCACGCAGAACGCCCCGTTGACGACTTCTACTGCAGGCACCTACACCGTCACGGCCACAAACGCCTACGGTTGCACGCAGACGGCCTCCACGACGGTCTCCACCCTCTCCCTGCCCAACATCACCCTGACCGGTGACGGTACAATATGTCCGGGCGCGTCCGCCACGCTCAGCACGAACGCTCACGCACACTATATTTGGTCCACGGGCGACACCACGCACTCCATCACGGTCACTCCGGCCAGCACGACTTCCTATTCCCTGACGGTCACAGACCAGAACGGGTGCCAGAACTCCACGCAAGGCACTGTGACCATTGGCGAGACTCCGTCGGTCCACATCACAGGTAATCTTTCCTTCTGCGCCGGCCAGCAGACACAGCTTATTGCCACGGCGGGTTACAGTTATCTGTGGTCCAACAATGCCGCCACTGCCGCCATCACCGTCAACAGTTCCGGCACCTACAAGGTGACGGCCACCAACGCCCTGGGCTGCACCGCCACCGACTCTGTGGTGGTCACCACCCACGCATTGCCCACTCTGAATTTCGGCATTCAGCACACCATTTGTTCGGGACAGTCATACACCTACCAGTTGCCGGGCAATCTCAACTACCAATGGTCCACGGGAGCCACCGGCAACCAACTGACCGTCAACGCCTCTGGCATCTATCGCGTAACAGCCACCAACGAATTTGGCTGTAGCACCACGGCCGCCGACAGTCTGGTAGTTATCCCATTACCCACGCCGACCATCTCCGGCAACACGACAATTTGCCGCGGCAGCAGCACCACACTCACCGTTTCGGGAGGTATAGTCTATCAATGGTCCAACGGATCATCCAACAGGGAGCTGGTGGTAGCCCCCACCGCCAATACGGTTTACTCAGTGACGGCATACAACGAATATGGTTGTAGCAGCAGCACGAACGTGCAAGTTGTGGTCAACAGTCTTCCTACCATATCCTTCTCGGGTGACACCGCATTCTGCGAAGGAGGCAGCGCCACCATCACGGCACAAGGCGCCTCCAACTTCCTCTGGTCCACGGGATATAACACCAGCAGCATCACCGTCAATATGCCGGGCACCTATTACGTCACGGCCAGCAACGCATACAACTGCAGCCGCACCAACTCCATCACCATCACAAAGCTCTCCAACCCGACCATCTACATCAACGGTGACAATCTGGTATGCGAGAACTCCAACCACACTTTGACAGCCACAGGTGCCAACACCTACACTTGGAGTACAGGTGAGAACACCGCCGCCATCTCCATTATGCCTACTGCCACCACCACCTACTCAGTCACCGGCACAGATGCCAACGGATGCAGTGCCTCCGTGAGCAAGGTGGTCAATGTGGAAGCCCTGCCCAACGTTCACATCAGCGGCGACAACACCATCTGTCTGGGCGAGTCTGTCATTTTCACCGCCACGGGCGGCGCCACCTACCTGTGGAGCAATAGCAGCACCTCCAACCAGATCACCGTGTCGGTGCCTGGCAACTACTCTGTGACGGCCACCTCCCCCAACGGCTGCAGCGCCTCCACCTCCGCCAACCTTCTGGTCAACCCCACCCCGGTTGTCTCCATTTCCGGTTCCCCGACTTTGTGCGAAAACAGCACCGAACAATTGGTCGCCACCGGCGGTTTGACCTATCAATGGAATACCGGCAGCACCAACAACGCCATCACCATCAGCACAAACGGCATCTACACGGTCACTGCCAGCAACCAGTTCGGCTGCACGGCTTCCACTTCCCTGGAGGTCACTTCGCTGGCCGCCCCGTTCATCTTTATGAACCACGAGGCAAGCACGTGCGACGGCACGCCGCTGCCCATCCAAGTGTTCAGCACGGCCAACCAGTACCAGTGGAACACCGGTGACACGACACTCAACATCACGGTCACGCCTTCCAGCACCACGATGTATCGCCTCACCGTGACCAACGCCAACCACTGTTCGACCACCGACAGCATCCTGGTGACAGTGAACCCCACTTACGCAAACACCTTCACGGAATCCATCTGCCAAGGCACCGCCTACAACCAACACGGCTTTGACCTGCCGGTGCAGAATGTGGCCGGCACCTTCACCCACACCCTCAACCTGCAGAGTGTCAACGGTTGCGACAGCATCATCACACTCAACCTGACTGTCAAGCCAAAGCCGGTGCTTCCCACCACCATTTCCGGTAACAACCATATCACCAATTACGGCACTTACCTCTACGATGTGGACAGCACATTGTATGCCAACAGTTACGAATGGCGTGTCTCCAACACCAACTGGACACTGACCACGAGCAACACCAGCAGCGCGTTCCTCACCATCAACGTCAACGGCAGCGGCCTGCTGACTGTGATGGCCATCAACGAGTGCGGTGGCGTGGAGCGTTCCCTCTCCATCCTCTGCAACGTGGGTGTGGAGGAATACACCAACGAGAGCAACATTCTCCTGTATCCTGTGCCCACCCGCGACTTGTTGAACATCGATATGCACCAAGCTGTCACCATCGGCCAAGTGCAGCTCTATGACGCCGTGGGTCGTTGCCTGCGCACCCTGCCCGTCACTAGTGAAACGATGCAGCTCGACTGCTCCGCACTTGCCCCGGGCCACTATTTCGTGCGCTTCCTTGACGCCAAGGGCGGAATCGTGGACAACCGCAAAATCATCATAAACCGCTAACCGTAAACCGTAAATCGCAAATCGTAAAACTAATGGAATACAATTATCGCGAAATCGAAGCCAAGTGGCAGAAAAACTGGAAAGAACAACAAATTTACAAAACAGAAATAGACCATTCCAAACCGAAGTATTACGTTTTGGATATGTTCCCTTACCCTTCCGGCGCAGGATTGCACGTGGGACATCCTCTCGGCTACATCGCCTCTGACATCTTCTCCCGCTACAAACGGCAGAAAGGTTTCAACGTGCTGCACCCGATGGGCTATGACGCCTTCGGTCTGCCCGCCGAGCAATACGCCATCCAGACCGGCCAGCACCCGGCCATCACGACGGAAAAGAATGTGAACCGTTATCGCGAGCAACTCGACAAGATCGGTTTCAGCTACGACTGGAGCCGTGAGTTCCGCACCTGCGACCCCGACTATTACAAGTGGACCCAGTGGACCTTCATCCAGCTTTTCAACTCCTACTACTGCAACAAAGCCAATCAAGCACGTCCCATCGACGAGTTGATTAAGGCGTTCAACGTCTCGGGCACTGAGGGCCTGGATGTGGCGCAGACCAATCCTATGACCTTCACCGCCGAAGAGTGGAAAGCTATGGGTGAGAAGGAGCAGCAGGAGGTTCTGATGAACTACCGGCTGGCTTATCTGGCTGACACGTGGGTCAACTGGTGCGCCGGACTGGGCACCGTTTTGGCCAACGACGAGGTGGTGAACGGACTCTCCGTGCGCGGCGGCTTCCCCGTGGAGCGCAAGCTGATGCGCCAATGGATCCTGCGCGTCTCCGCCTACGCCGAGCGTCTGCTCTCCGGGCTGGAGAAGGTGGACTGGACCGACTCGCTGAAGGATATCCAGCGCAACTGGATCGGACGCAGCGAAGGTGCGGCCGTATGGTTCCCCTTGGCTACAGAAAACCAGCTTGACTGGAAGAAACTCTATATGGGCGGCAATGTGGAAGGCGTGCAAAGCGAATCCTCCTTCGAGATTTTCACCACTCGCCCCGACACCATCTTCGGTGTCACCTTTATGGTCTTGTGCCCTGAGCACGAGATGATTCCCGCCATCACCACGCCGGAACAGAAGGCGGAGGTGGAGGCTTACATCACCTGGGCCAAGAATCGCTCGGAGCGTGAGCGCCAGGCCGAGGTCAAGAAGGTGAGCGGCGTCTTCACCGGCGCCTACGCCATCAACCCCATCACCGAAGAGCGCATCCCCATCTGGGTCAGCGACTATGTGCTGTCGGACTACGGCACCGGCGCCATTATGGCCGTGCCCGCCCACGACAGCCGCGACTTCGCGTTCGCCCGTCATTTCAACCTGCCCATCCGTCAGGTGGTGGCGCCCTTCCCCGACGATTTGAGCGACCCCGACACGTGGACGGAATCTATGGACAGCAAAACCGGATACTGCGTCAACTCCGGCTTCATCTCCGGTATGACCGTCAAAGAGGGCGGCAAGGCGATGATTGAGAAGATCAAGACAATGGGCATCGGCTACGGCACCGTGAACTACCGCCTGCGCGACGCCATCTTCAGCCGCCAGCGCTACTGGGGCGAGCCCTTCCCCATATATTACAAAGATGGTATGCCCTACCCCATCCCTGTGGAGGAACTGCCGGTAAGACTGCCCGAAATCGACGAGTTCAAGCCCACCGAGACCGGCGAGCCCCCTCTGGCCCGCGCCAAGGAGTGGACCTACAAGGGCTATCCTATGGAGTACAACACGATGCCCGGCTTTGCCGGCTCCTCCGGATACTATCTCCGCTATATGGATCCACACAACGACCAGGAATACTTCTCCAAAGAGTCCAATGAATACTGGCGCAACGTGGACCTCTATGTCGGCGGTGCCGAACACGCCACCGGCCACCTTATCTACTCCCGCTTCTGGAACAAATTCCTCTTTGACATAGGCCTCAGCTGCGAGGAGGAGCCCTTCAAACGGCTCATCAACCAGGGTATGATCCAGGGCCGCACCAACTTCGTCTATCGCATCGTCGGCACCAACAAGTATGTCTCCCTCGGACTGAAAGACCAGTACGACGTGACGCCCATCCGCGTGGATGTGAACATCGTGCGCAACGACGTGCTCGACACCGAAGCGTTCAAGAAATGGATGCCCGACTTCGCCGACGCCGAGTTCATCCTCGAAGACGGCCAGTACATCTGCGGCTGGGAAGTGGAGAAGATGTCCAAATCCAAGTACAACGTCCAGAACCCCGACGACCTGGTGGAGAAATACGGCGCCGACACGCTCCGTATGTACGAAATGTTCCTCGGCCCCATCGAGATGGCCAAGCCGTGGGACACCAACGGCATCGAGGGTGTCTTCCGTTTCATCAAGAAGTTCTGGCGTCTGTTCCACGACAAGGATTACAACTGGTGCGTGAGCGAGGAAGAGCCCACCCGCGAGGAGTACAAGATTCTGCACAAGACCATCAAGAAGATTGAGGAAGATAACGAGAAGTTCTCGTTCAACACCGCCGTCAGTGCCTTTATGATCTGCACCAACGAGTTGGGCGACGCCAAGTGCAACAAGCGCAAGATTCTGGAGCCGCTCTGCATCTTGATGTCGGCCTACGCGCCGCACGTCACCGAAGAGCTCTGGGCGCTGCTCGGCCACGACGACTCCATCGTGAAGGCCACCTTCCCCTCCTTTGACGAGTCCTACCTGCAGGAAACCGACTTCACCTATCCGGTCTCCTTCAACGGCAAGATGCGCGTCAAACTCTCCTTCCCGGTCAATTACACCCAAAAGGAGATTGAACCGATACTGCTGGCCAACGCCGACGTGCAGAAATGGCTCGACGGCAAACAGCCCAAGAAAATCATCGTGGTGCCCAAGCGCATCATCAACATCGTTTTTTAGCACATATTCGGACAACACTGTCGAATGAAACAGAAAGACTTCATCTTCAACATCTGTCTGCTTCTGTTTCTCAACCTGTTAGTGAAGCCCTTCTGGCTGCTTGGCGTGGAAGTCGGAGTGCAGAACCAGGTGGGGGCGGCTGACTACGGCCTGTACTTTGCCGTTTTCAACTTCACCTACGTGTTCTATATGCTGCTGGATATGGGCATCTGCAATTACAACAACCGCACTATTGCCCGCAACAACCAGCTGTTGGACAAATACTTGTCATCCATCATAGTGCTACGGCTGATACTCTGTCTGGTCTATTTTGCGGTGATCTACACGGTGGCGCTCGTCATCGGCTACCGGGGAATGCAGTTGAAACTTCTTTTCTGGATTGGCTTCAACCAGTTCCTGAACGCCACGATGCTCTACCTGCGCTCCAATGTGTCGGCGCTGCTGATGTTCAAGACCGACAGTTGCCTCTCGGTGCTCGACCGGCTGCTGGCCATCCTCTTCTGCGGGATGCTGCTCTGGGGCCACATCACCGACAAGCCCTTCCAAATCGAGTGGTTCGTCTATTGCCAAACCGCCGCCTACCTGTTGTCCATTGCCGTGGCATTGGCCATTGTCCTGAAAAAGTCGAAGCTGCGCAAGTTGACCTGGAACAAGAAGCTCTCGCTGCTCATTTTGAAGAAGAGTCTGCCCTTTGCCCTGCTCACCCTGCTGATGGCCTTCTACAATCGCATCGACTCGGTGATGATCGAGCGGCTGTTACCGGTGGACATCGCCACCACGGAGGCAGGCATCTATGCCTCCGCATTCCGTCTGCTGGACGCGCTGGTAATGATTGCATACCTCTTCTCCGTTATTCTATTGCCGCTGTTTTCCAAGATGATCAAGGATAAAGAGAACATACAGCCCATCGTGCGAACCTCGTTCTCGTTCCTGTACGCCTTCGCCATCGGAGCCACGGTGGTGCTGGTCTGCTACCGGGAACCCATCCTCGCCTGGCTGTACGAAGATCACGTGGAGCAATCGGCGAGCGTCTTCGCCCTGCTGATTCCGTGCATCATCCCCATCGCCTTCACTTACGTGTTCGGCACGCTGCTGACCGCCAACGGCAGTCTGAAAAAACTGAATATCACGGCAATGGCAGGCATAGTGGTCAACATCCTGATCAACATCATCTTGATACCGCGGTATCAAGCGCGCGGCGCGGCCGTGGCCAGTCTCTGCACCCAGTCGGTTGTCTCGCTGCTGCAATTCTTCATCGCCGTCAAGGAGTTGCGCGTGCCGCTGCGCAGTATGCCGTGGCTGCCGTGCCTGTTCTTCACCGCCTTGATAGTCGCCGCCACCCTGCTCTCCCGCCAATATCTGCACCTTGAAATCCTATACACCCTGCTGATTCTCGTCGCCGCGACGCTGCTCTTCGGTCTGCTCACACGGCTCATCGACATCCGCGCCCTGCGCGAGACCATCACCCGAAAATCCTGATTGCTATGCGTTTGGACAAATATCTTGTAGAAAATCAACTCTTCCCCTCCCGCGAGAAGGCACAAACCGCCATCCGGCACCAGACCGTGATGGTGAACGGCACCATCCTCACCAAAGCCTCATTCGACGTGACGGAAACGGACAATGTCGAAGTCATCGACATCTTCAACAAATACGTCAGTATGGGCGGGCTGAAGCTGGAGAAGGCCATTGACCGATTCGGGCTCGACTTCAGCGGCAAGGAGGTTCTGGACATCGGCAGTTCCACGGGCGGGTTCACCGACTGCGCTTTGCAGCACGGTGCCGCGCACGTCGTGGCTGTGGATGTGGGCACCCAACAGCTGGCCGAGACATTGCGGCAGGATGTCCGCGTCACCTCATTGGAAAACAAAGACTTCAGAGAGCTGACCCCCGACGAGGTGCAAGGCCGCCGGTTCGACTTCATCGTCTCCGACGTCTCCTTCATCTCCCTCACCTACATACTCCCCTACTGCGCGCCCTTCCTGAAGCCCGACGGACGGATGATGCTGCTCATCAAGCCCCAGTTCGAGGCGGGCCCCTCGTTCCTGAGCCGAGGCGGCATCGTCACCAATGAAAAGGGCTATCGCGTGGCCGTCAACAAAGTGGTGGAAGAGGCCCTTGCACAAGGTTATCACCTGCACGACATCGCCGTGTCAACCCTGTTTGAGACACATAAAAACGTGGAGTTCCTTGCTCTCTTCGGACAGCAGAAAAACAACTATCGCTTGGACTTGAACGCCCTATGCGACGAAGCGAAGAAGATTCGAAACAGTTTGAAGGATTAAAGCGGAAGGTTCAGCAACGGTCAATTCCCGGCAAAGCTATCTGAAACGTCTTTGAAAAAGTCGTGATTCAGCACCTCCGAGATTTTCCATAAAACATCGGTCGCCAAATGGTTACGTTGGAATATCTTATAGACATTATCCGTACCGTAATTCAGGCGTGAT
This sequence comes from uncultured Bacteroidales bacterium, assembly GCA_900315705.1. GTDB lineage: Bacteria > Bacteroidota > Bacteroidia > Bacteroidales > WCHB1-69 > F23-D06. The sequence goes on from ONAB01000007.1 coordinate 36,555, forward strand.
GCCAACCAAACAGCACTCCGACCCTGTTGTTTCAGTTCCGCCTTGATAATCTTCCCTATGTGAGGATATTCTGACATATTATTAATGTATAAGGGTAAATAAATGTAATTGCAAATCTACAAAAAATAATATCATATCATATTGTAAAAATTTTACAATATTATAAATATTTCACTTATCACATACTCCATACCACATCTCAAGAATCCTAAAATAACCAATTATAATATATTATTTTTCAATAATATATAATTATAAATAAAAAAATATTGCATTTCAAATCACCTATGCGGCAGAAAGCCCAAAAGGTTATGTTTTATACACTTTTCTTAGACAGAGAACGCAAAAGCGCATTTATCATCTTTGAAAAAAATAGAACAAAAACGCAAAAACGAGGGGCAACGTGACCAAGTTATTACTATTTTTGCAGCCATTTAAAAAAAACGCTCTTATGACTAGTTCATACTTAATGTTAGCGGGATATTTTATCTTCCCCATCCTGATTATTCTGCTTTTCAACCGATATAAATGGTCGCAGAAAGTCGGCACCGTGATTCTGGCATACGCGGTAGGTATCATCCTCGCGTTGCTGAACACTGCCATCGGTTTCCTGCCGGAGGAGGGCACGGAAGCCTACACTTTCCTGGATTCCATCCAGAGGAACCTGATGAGCGTGTGCGTGCCCATCGCCATCCCTCTGATGCTCTTCAACTCCGATTTCAAGTTGTGGACCAAGTCGCTGCCGAAGACCTTGGCTGTGCTGCTGGGAGGCATACTTTCGGTTACCATTGCTTTGGTGGCCGGTTATTTCATCTTCCGCAACCACGATTTCGGCTCGCCCGACGAGTTCAAGCAGGTGGCGGTGATGATGACGGGCATTTACACGGGCGGCACGCTCAACTTCGCCGCCTTGGGCGAGATGATACACGCTGACCCGAACATCATCAGCATAACGCTGGCCTTCGAGGAGATTGTCACCCTCCCCTTCATTGTCTTCATCCTCGCCGGCGGCTACAAGCTGTTCCGCAAGTGGCTGCCTTTCAAGGACGAGACCTCGGCCGAAGAGGACGTGAACCATCAGGAGGTCGTGGACAGCACCTTTGAGAACTATCACGGGATGCTGAAACCCAAGACTTTCGGCAAGATGATGCTCGGCTTGCTGCTTTCAATCCTTATGCTGGGCGTCGGGGTCGGGCTTTCGCTGCTTCTTGTCGGCAAAATCAACGAGCTGATTGTCATCCTCACCATCACCACGTTGGCCATCATCGCCTCTTTCAGCCAGAAAGTCAGGAACCTGCCCAAGTCCTTCGAGCTCGGGATGTTTTTCATCCTGATATTCAGTGTGGTAGTGGCCTCCAAGTTCGATGTCGCAAAGATTGACAGCTCCTCGTTGACCATAATGTGGTACATCCTGTTTGTGATGGTCACCTCCATCGTGCTGCACCTGCTCTTCTGCCGTGCGGCGAAGGTTAGCGGCGACCTGTTCACCGTGGGGCACATCAGCCTGCTCTGCTCTCCCCCGTTCGTGCCGCCTGTGGTGGAAGCCCTCGGTAACCGCAAAGTGCTCATCAGCGGCATCGCCATCGGTCTGGTGGGCTATGCCATCGGCACCTATCTCGGGACCATCTTCGCAACCATCCTGAAATTGCCGCTGTTCTAAAACTCCAAGTGCGGCATCATCCAAAAAAAGATAATAATGAAGAGAATCATCCTGCATAAAGGCAAAGAGAAATCCCTACTCCGGTTTCACCCGTGGGTCTTTTCCGGCGCCGTGGCCAAGATGGACCGTGGCATCGGGAACGGTGAGATTGTGGAGGTGTGTGACCACACCGGCGCCTTCCTCGCCCTGGGCCATTATCACGACAACTCCATCGCTGTCCGTGTATTCTCCTTCGAACCCGTCACCCCTGACTACGACTTCTGGAGAGACAAGCTGCTGCGCGCCTTTCGATTCCGGCAGTCCATCGGCCTGACCGACAATCCCGACACCACGATGTACCGGCTGGTGAACGGCGAGGGCGACGGCCTGCCCGGCCTCATCATCGACCTCTACGACGGCAACGCCGTGCTGCAGTTCCACTCGTTCGGGATGTACCAGCTCCGCGATGTCTTTGTCCAGTGCCTGCAAGAACTCTTCCCGAACCTGCGCTCCATCTACAACAAAAGCGGACTGACGCTCGGCGAGACAGAGCAGTTCACCCCGGAAGACGAGTTGCTGTTCGGCGAATTGGGGGCCGTCAGGGCCAAAGAGAACGGCATTGCATTCAACATTGACATCCAGGGCGGGCAAAAGACGGGATTCTTCCTCGACCAGCGCGACAGCCGCGCAATGGTGGGAGAACTGGCCCGCGGGCGGAACGTGCTCAATATGTTCTGCTACTCCGGCGGTTTCTCGACCTACGCCCTCCGTGGAGGCGCCGCCCACGTGGATTCCGTGGACATCTCCCGCAAGGCCATCGAGCTGACAGAGGGCAACATCCAGTTGCTCGGCGGCGATGCCCCGCAACGGCACACCGCCTACTGCAAGGACGTGTTCGCCTTCCTGGAGGAGATGCCCTCCCAGCAATACGACTTGATTGTGCTCGACCCGCCTGCTTTCGCCAAGCACCACCGCGTGAAAGAGCAGGGCATCAAGGGCTACCGCAACATCAACCGCAAGGCAATGAGCAAACTCAAGCCCGGCGGACTGCTCTTCACCTTCTCCTGCTCACAGGCCATCAGCATCGACGACTTCCGCACCATCGCCTTCTCCGCCGCCGCGATGGAGAACAAAACCGTGCGCGTCGTCCATCAAATGCAACACGCCCTCGACCATCCCGTCAGCATCTACCACCCCGAGGGGGACTATCTGAAAGGACTGCTTCTTGCCGTGGAATAAAACCTGAACTATGAATATCGAAATCTGCTGCAACTCCGTACAGTCGGCCGCCAACGCCAAGGCCGCCGGCGCCACCCGCATCGAACTGTGCCAAGACCTGGAAAACGGCGGCACCACCCCGTCCTATGCGGCCATCCAGTATTGCGTCGAAATGCTCAAACTCGATGTGTTCGTGCTCATCCGCCCGCGCTCGGGCGATTTTTGCTACAATGAACTGGAGATTGAGACAATGGCGGAAGACGTGAAAGTCTGCAAACAACTGGGCGTCAAAGGCATTGTCGTAGGTTTTCTCACGCAAGACGGAGATATCGACACAGCCCTGACCCGCAGGTTCGTCGAGTTGGCCGCTCCCCTGCCCGTCACCTTCCATCGCGCCTTCGACCGCTGCAGCGACTGGCAACGCACATTGGAGGAGGTCATCAGCTGCGGCTGTGCCCGCATCCTCACCTCCGGCTGCCACCCCACCACAATGGAGGGTTTGGATACGCTGCGCCAGATTGTTGCGCAGGCTGGCGACCGCATCACCATCCTCGCCGGCGGCGGCATCACCCCCGACAATGTACGGCAAGTGATTCTCGGAAGCGGCGTCAAAGAGGTGCACGGTTCCTGCAAACACGCCACCCCTGGCGGCTATAACGAAACAGATCTCGCACAAGTGAGGGATCTGATTGCCAATGCCCAATAGGGCATTTCTCTTATGATATTTCTGTAAATCTACTTGTCGTTCTGTCCCAAAGCCTCTTTAAAGATGGTGAGCACATAGTCGCGCGTGGACTTGGGTTCGTCACCGGGAAGCGCATAGATGGGCTTCAGGAACCGCACGCTGATCGGGCAGCCGAATCTCAGCACAGGCAATTTACCCCAATGGTTCAGGGCTCTTTCCGTGCCTTCCACCACCACCGGCACTATCGGCACGTTGAGTGCCTGGCTGATGATGGCAAAGGTTTCCTTGAACGGACTGAGCTTGCCGTCCTTGGAACGCGTGCCCTCAGGGAATATGATGACATTCTTGCCACGCATCAACGCGGCGGCCACCTGCTGCAGCGACTGAGTGACATTCTGGTTGATGTCCATCAGAATCACATTGTTCTTTTTGGCCATAAAAGCCATAAAACCGGATTTCCAATGCTTGGCTTTCGCGAAGAAATAGGTCTTGCGCGCCTGTGGCACCGTCAATTGGGAGATGATGCTGGGCGCGTCCATATAGCTGCGGTGGTTGGCCACCATAATGCAGGGCTCCTCAGGGATATTCTCCTTGCCGGAGCCGTTCATCTTGTACACGAACGGCATACCGCTCTTGAAAAACACATTGATAAACCAGTTGACGATGCCGGGTTTGTTGATGCGCACCTGCGAGATTTTGTCCAGCAGGATATCCCGCCACGAGAGATTCTCCTCTTTGGTGGAGTGTGCCTGGTTCTCGATGAAATTGGTCAGTTGCCGCAGGGAGCTGTTCTCTTCCAGCTGTTCCGCGGTCAAGGAAACACCGAAGGTGCTTTCCACGTATGCCATCAGGGCCACACGGGTGAGGGAGTCCATCGAGAGGTCGATTTCAAAATGGGAGTCCGCTGTGGCAGTGGTCTCCGTCTCGCTCTCCACAAACTGCTTCAGCAAGTCGAAGGTCTCGCCCAAGCTTTCATTCTCCACCGTGTCGGGACGCTCTTCCTTGTCCTTCTCCAACAGAGGTTCCAGCAGGAAGCGCTGGATTTTCCCCAACTTGGTCTTGGGCAGTTCGGCAGAGATTATGTGGAACTTCCGGATGCGCTTGTAGGCGACGGCATTCTTGTTATAGTCAAGCACAGCCTCGCGTACAACCGCCTCGGCATCGCTGCTGGCCGTGTCGCGCACCGCGCTCATCTCCGGCACCACAATGGCGGTGAGCACTCCGTCCAAAGAGAGCACACCCACCTCCTTGATGCAGGGGTAATGCTTGGTGAGGGCGTTTTCAATCTCTTCAGGATTGATATTCTTGCCGTTGGAGGTAACGATGATATCCTTGATTCGGCCCGTCAGTTTGAGCCCGTATTTGTCAAGGATACCGGTGTCACCGGTATGCAACCAGCCGTCGCGGATGATGGCGCGGGTCTCCTCCTCGCGGTGATAGTAGCCGACCATCACGTTGTCGCCCCGCACGCAGACCTCCCCGTTGTCGTCGATGCGCACATCGATGCCGGGCAGCGGGTGCCCCGCATAGCCAATCTTGCGCCCGCCGGGACGGGTAAAGCTGATCATCGGGGCCGTTTCCGTCATACCATACCCCTCCAGCACATAGAAGCCTAACGTCTTGTAAATGCGGGCCGTCTCTATGGACAACGCCGCACCACCGGAGACCAGAAACTTGATGTGGCCGCCGAACTTCTTGTGGACAGTGGAGAAGACCAATTTGGAGAGCCACTGGCATCCGATGGCATCCACCATCTTGTAGAGCATACGGGTAAGACGGCGTTCGTTGATTTTGGCCATCACGCCTTTGGCCAGCAGATCATACAGGCGCGGAACACCAATGATAATGCTGATTTTGCCGTCGGTGAGGGTCTTGAGCACACTCTCCGCGGTCAGTTTCTCGGCAATGGCGACCGTGGTGCCCACATACATCGGGGCCACCAGGGAACCCATCAACGGGAAAGCGTGGTGCAAAGGCAGCAGTATCATCACATTCCGGTTGGGGTCAAAAATATGGACCTTCTCGGAGACGGCCTGCACGTTATAGAGAATGTTGCGGTAGGTCAGCATCACCCCCTTGGGCGTACCCGACGTGCCGGAGGTATAGATGATGAGGACCACATCGTCCATACCGCCCACGGGAATGTCTTTCGGCGAGAACTCGCCCGCCTTGGCCAACAGGGCCTCTTCCATCACCACCACGCGGGCCGATACACCGACCTCCTGCAACACACCCTCCACCAATTCGCGACGCTCCGGGACCGTGACCACGATATCGGGGTACGCATCCTTCAGCACATAACCGAGTTCCTCGGGCGTGGACATCTCGTCAATGGGCACGGCGATGGCCTTGCTCGACAAAATCCCGTAGAAGGCGAAAATCCATTCCGGGGAATTCGGCGCGAAGATGGCCACCTTCGACTCCTTGGTCAAAGGGCCATACGCCTCCGCATAACACTGGGCATACTGGGAGAGTTCCTTATAACTGTATTCTCTGTCAGCGCACTGGATAGCAGTCCTATCGTGCAACTGCAACATATTCTGCATATAGGCGATTTACGGTTTGCGATGTACGATCTATGGTCTACGGTTTCAGGTTTCAAGTCTCAAGTCTTAAGTCTTAAGTCTAGACGTAGTAATGCGACGAGATGGAGGTGTCGTCCACCACACTTTGGATCACCTTGGCAAGCAGCTCGGAAACGGAGACAACCTTGATGCGGTCGCAGGTGTGACGGCTGGGAATCGTGTCGGTCACCATCACCTCCTCGAGGGCTGACTTCTCAATATTCTCGATGGCATTGCCCGAGAAGAGGCCGTGGGCGCACATCGCACGCACGCTCTTGGCACCCATCTCCTTGATGCGGGCGGCAGCCTTGCAAAGAGTGCCGGCCGTGTCGATGATGTCATCCACAATAATCACGTTCTTGTCCTTCACATCACCGATGATCTGGAGGGTGGCCACCTCGTTCTGTTTCTCACGGTGCTTGTAACCAATCACCAGGTCGCAATTGAGGGCCTTGGCGTAAGTGGAAGCACGCTTGGTGCCGCCCGTGTCCGGAGAGGCAATGCAGAGGTTGTCGAGATTCATTGCCTTCACGAATGGGATGAAGACATTGGAGGCGAACAGATGGTCCACCGGAACCTCGAAGAATCCCTGAATCTGGTCAGCGTGCAAGTCCATCGTGATGACGCGGGTGACGCCGGCGGCGGTGAGCAGGTTGCACATCAACTTCGCGCCAATGGAGGTGCGGGGCTTGTCCTTGCGATCCTGACGGGCATAGCCGAAATAGGGCAGCACCGCCACAATGTTGCGAGCAGAAGCACGCTTGGCAGCGTCAATGGTAATGAGCAACTCGATGATGTTGTCGGCCGGGGCAAACGTCGGTTGGATGATGAAGACATTCTTTCCGCGGATGGTGTCATTGAAATAGACCTGGATCTCCCCGTCCTTGAATTGCATAATATCGACGGGGAAAAGGGGTTTGTTCAGATACTCTGCAACGCGTCTGGCGAGCTCAGGATTGGCACGTCCGGCGACTAAAACGTATTCGTAATTCATAACTTGTTGATATTTAAATATTTTAGGTTTAAAATTTCTGTCTGCAAAATTATAAACTGTTTGTATAAGTAGCAAAAAAACTTGTTAATATTTATCAACAATGCAAGCAGGCGGCAAAACACCCCGAATGACGGCTATTTTCCGCCGCTCATCAGGTATGCCTTGATGAAATCGTCAATCTCGCCATCGAGCACGGCGTTCACATTGCCGGTCTCGCATCCGGTGCGAAGGTCCTTGACCATCTTGTAGGGCTGCAGCACGTAACTGCGGATCTGGCTCCCCCACTCTATCTTCTTCTTGGTGCCCTCGATTTCGGCCAGTTTCTCGCGTTTCTTCTCCAGTTCAATCTGATAGAGGCGCGACTTGAGCATTCGCATCGCCATCTCGCGATTCTGGATCTGCGAGCGGGTCACCTGGCACTCCACGATGATGCCGGAGGGATGGTGATGAAGGCGCACGGCTGTCTCCACCTTGTTGACGTTCTGGCCGCCGTGGCCACTCGACCGATAGGTGTCCCAGCTGATGTCGGCGGGATTGATGTCGATGACAATGTCGTCATTGACAATGGGATAGGCAAACACGGAGGCAAAGGTGGTGTGGCGCCGATTGGCCGCGTCGAACGGTGAAAGGCGCACCAGCCGGTGCACGCCGATCTCGCTTTTGAGATAGCCGTAGGCGTAAGGGCCGTCCAGTTCGATGGAGGCCGACTTGATGCCCACCACATCGCCATCCTGACGGTCGATAAGCTTGACACTGTAGTTGTTGCGCTCGGCCCAGCGGGTGTACATACGGAGCAGCATCTCGGCCCAGTCGCAGCTTTCCGTGCCGCCCGCGCCGGAGTTGATGTTGATGATAACGTTGAGGGAATCCTCCTCGTCGCGCATCATATTGCGGAATTCCAGGGTCTCCACAGCCTTGAGCACCTTGCCGTAGGCCTCGTCGAGTTCCGCCTCGGTGGCGTCGCCCGCCGCGTAAAACTCATTGAGCACCGTCAGCTCATCGTACAGCTCGACGGCGTCTTCGTAATCTTTCACCCACGTCTTGAGGGCGCTGATCTCACGCATCAGCTTCTCGGCGGCCTTGGCATCGTCCCAAAATCCGTCCTGTTGGGTAATGTGCTCCTTTTCTTCTATCTCTGACTTCTTGGCATCGACGTCAAAGATACCTCCTTAGCTCACCGAGCCTGGTTAAGAGGTTTTTGATTTGTTCGGATGTGGTCATATCAGGGAGTTTTGATGGTAGTGTTAATCTTGTTTGACCGCCGCCAGCACCTCGTCCATCTGGAAGCCGCGGTTGAGCAGGAAGCGGATGAGTTTGTTCTTGTTGTCGGCATCGCCGGCATTGATGCGCCGCCATTTGGCGATAGTCTCCTCCAGCATCTGGCGGTACTCCTCCTCGTCGATGTCGGCAAAACGCTCGTCTATGAGCTTAGGGTCGATATTCTTGACGCGGAGCGCCTGGCGGATCTTGAGTTTGCCCCACTGCTCGCGGATTTTGCTGCGCACGAAGGTGTCCACATAGCGTTCCTCGTTGAGGAAATCGAATTCGCGCAGGTGCTCGATGATGGCGTCGCGCTGCGCCACGGAACAGGGCGTGGCAGTCAGTTTCTTGCGCACATCCTGTTCACAACGCTCCTGATAGACACAGAAACGCTCCAATTGGCTGAGAAGTTCGGCAGGCAAATCCATAGGGCTTGTTATCTTTTACGATTACGACTGCTCTTTTTCTTGGGTTCGGTTTCGGCATCAGAAAGATCATCCGACGGTTCGCTCCAAAGGATGATTTCATCCATATCCTTGTTGAAGAAATGGTGCTCCATCAGGTGGTAGCTCTGCTTGGAAACGAGCTTGATGCACTTGCGGTATTTCCATCTCCACTTCATCAGGATAGAAGGGAATCCCTGCTTGAGGTAGGCATACACGAAGGGGTGCACCATAATGGTGACGCCCTTCTCGCCCTGTTTCTCGAAAAGGAACTCCAGCGTGTTGTTGAGCTCGTCTTCAATGAGGATGGGCGGTTTCACCTTCCCGGTGCCACGGCAGGTGGGACACTGTTCGGTGGTCTCGATGACCGTGGCCTGGCGCACGCGCTGGCGGGTAATCTGCATCACACAGAACTTGTTGAGGGGCAAGATGGTATGCTTGGTCTTGTCGTTTTTCATAAACTCCTCCATCGCACGATAGAGGGCAAGGCGGTTCTTGGCGTCGTGCAAATCCACGAAGTCGATGCAGATAATGCCGCCCATATCGCGGAGGCGCAGTTGGCGGGCGATTTCGGCGGCGGCGATAAGGTTGGTGTTCAAGGCGTTCTCCTCGGGAGTCTGGCTCGACTTGACGCGGTTGCCGCTATTGACGTCGATAACGTGCATCGCCTCGGTATGTTCGATGATCAGATAGACGCCGCTGCGCACGGTGACCACCTTGCCGAAGGAGCTTTTGATCTGTTTGGAGACGCCGAAGCGCTCGAAAATGGGCTGCTTGTCGTTATATAGTTTGACGATATTCTCCTGTTCGGGCGAATAGAGGTGCACGAAACTCTTGACCTCTTTGAAGGCCTCGGGGGTATCGACGTGTATGGCTTGGAAAGAGTCGTTGAGCATCTCGCGAAGCAGAGAGGATATGCAGTCCTCCTCTTGGCTGATGCGCACGGGGGGCTTGGAGGCGAAGAGGTTTTCCACTGCCGTGTCCCACTTGTAGCGCAAGTGGTCGAGGTCGGCGGAAAGCTCGTCGGCGTTGTGGCCCTCCGCGTTGGTGCGGATGATGACGCCGAAGTTGCGGGGCTTGATGCCCTGCACCAGCGTCTTGAGGCGCTTGCGCTCCTCGCCGCTCCTGATTTTTTGGGAAATGGTGACTTTGTCGCTGAACGGCACCAGAACGAGGTAGCGTCCGGCGAAGGATATCTCTGTGGTGACGCGAGGCCCCTTGGTGGAGATCGGCTCCTTGGCCACCTGCACCATCAGCTGCTGACCGGAGGTGATCACGTCGCTGATCTTGCCGTTTTTGGGGACTTCGTCGAGGTACTGCACGCGGCTGATGCTGCGCTTGCCGGTAGTGATGGCCTGACTGACGAACGCGTTGACAGTGCGTGCGTTGATACCCAGGTCCAGATAGTGGAGGAACGCCTCCTTGTCGTGGCCCACGTCCACAAACGCGGCGTTGAGCCCCGGCATAATTTTCTTCACCTTGCCCAAATAAATGTCGCCGACAGAGAATTGCATCGAGGATTTCTCCCTGTGGATCTCCATCAGCTTCTTGTCTTCCATCAGCGCGACCTGCACCTCATTCTGGTGGGTGGTCACCACTAATTCTTTGGTTATTTGGGTTTCACTCATATTTTGGGTTTCTATAAAAACAATGAAAACTAAACGTGACCTGTCGTCGCGTTTAGTTTTCATCCATACAACTCATAAGAGACTATTTGTTCTTATGTCTGTTCTTTCTCAGACGTTTTTTTCTCTTATGAGTGGACATTTTATGTCTCTTTCTTTTTTTACCACTGGGCATAGTTCAAAAGATTTTGTTGTTTATTAAAAATTATTTGGATTTCTTCACAGCGTTCACAAAGGTCTTGCAGGGTTTGAAGGCCGGGATATTGTGAGCGGGGATAGTGATGGTTTCGTTCTTGGAGATATTACGGGCCGTCTTGGCAGCGCGTTCTTTGATGATGAAACTTCCAAAGCCTCTCAGATACACATTCTCACCACCAACCATAGAGTTCTTCACAGAAGACATAAAAACTTCAACGATGGTTTGCACACTGTTTTTGTCAAAACCGGTCTTGTTGGAAATCTCATTCACGATATCAGCTTTAGTCATAATTTAAAGGTTTTTAAGTTAAAAAATGTATTTCTTTTTTTGAGGGCGCAAAAATACAATTATTTTGCTTACACTCCAACAATTAAAGATTTTTTTTATTGTATTTCATCCCAAACCTTCGTGGCAAGGCGGCTTGCCCCTATTCTGAAGTAAGTGTTTGAGAGCCATTCTTTACCAAGCACCTGGGTCAAAAGGTGCAGGTACAGGAGGGCAGTTTCGGCGTCAGAGATGCCTCCGGCCGCTTTTATGCCCACTTTCCGGCCCGTTTTTTCGTGGTGTCTCCGTATGGCATCCATCATCACCACGAAGGCCTCCGGGGTGGCGTTCACGGCAATCTTGCCCGTGGAGGTCTTGATGAAGTCAGCCCCAGCGTGGATGGCCAGCTGCGAGGCCTTGTAGATGTTCTTCGGCGTCTTCAGCTCGCCGGTCTCCAGGATGACCTTCAGCGTGGCGTTCTTGCAAAGCTCGCGGATGGCGCGGATCTCGTCATAGACCTCCTGGAAGTTGCCTTCGAGGAACTTGCCGCGGGAGATGACCATATCGATCTCGTCGGCGCCCTGCTCAAGGGCGTAGCGGATCTCGGCCAGCTTGATTTCCAGCGGCGACTGCCCGGCGGGGAAAGCCCCGGCCACCGACGCCACGCGGACGCCCGTGCCCGCCAACTGGGCCTTGGCCTGCGCCACAAACGGCGGATAGACACACACCGCCGCCGTGGAAGGGATGTTGCGTTTCTCGTTGCGGAAGCCCACCGCCTTCTGGCAGAGAGCCTCCACCGCAGCCTTGTTGTCCGATCCTTCCAACGTGGTCAGATCTATGCTGCCCAACACAAAACGGTAAGCCGCCTGCTCGTCCTTGGCCGGTATTGAGGTCTGCGTCAAAGTCTGCAAACGCTGCTTCAATTGTACATCAGTGTAAGGATATTCTTCTATTTCAATCATTTTTATTTTGTTTTTTAAAATTGTCAATAGCCACTTTCAAGGAAAAAATGTGAGAATACTGGGCGATGGACAGGTCGCCAATATCCGTGAACGCGTAATCAATGGTAACCACATTCTTGATGCAGACGCCCAGGCCGAGGTTGATTTGCAGGGTGGTGCGGCGCTTGCCGTCGAAATCCGGCTCCTGCTGGAAATTGCCGATACCCGCGCGCAAGGCCACAATCTTCTTGTAGGCGAACTCCATTCCGAAATGCGGGTCCATACTCATCACCTTGGTGCGTATCAGGTTGTTACGCTTGCCGTCGAAGGTGCAGTCAAGGCCCAGCGCGAAGGTGGCGTTGAACCCCTTGCCGAAATCCACCTGCTTGGCACCGCTGAGAATCAAGGCCGGCACAGTGAGCTCCAGGCCGTTGCTGGGCAGCTCGTTGCCCGTTCTCTCAAATGCCTCCGCCATCTCGTCGGTGAGGCGGTACGACCAGGCATTGAACGTGGAGGTGCCGTCGCGAAGGAATGCACCCGCCTGCCAACCCTTGCGGTGATACTGCAAACCGAAGTCCAATCCAAAACCCCAAGCGTACGCGAACTTGCCGATGTTGCGGTAGATGATCTTGGCATTGGCACCCAAAGCCAGCCCCTCCACCTTCTGAAATGCGTAGGCATAGCTCATCAAGAGAGCGTTGTCGGAGGCAGAGAAATAGGAGATTCTGTCATAGTCAAGGTTCCCCTGGGCATCGATTAGCTCGGTGGTGTTCATTATATTATCTACACCGAAACGGATATAGGAGAGCGCCACGGAGGATCGGTCGTCGATCTTGTAGCCGATGCCGGCATAGTCGTACTTGGCAATGCCCGCGAAGTACTCGGCGTGCATCAGGGAAAGCTGGTAACGCTTGTCCATACGGGCCAAACCGGCGGGGTTCCAGTAGGCGGAGGTCACATCGTCGGAGATGGCGCACATCGTGTTGGCCATCGAGAGCCCGCGTGCGCCGATGCCCAACGACAGGAACTCGTTGCTGTATTTGGTCTGCGCCCATCCAGCGAAGGAGAGACAGAGCAGCAGACAAAACGGGATAATTTTCTTCATCAATTGCATTTATATGGGTTGGACAGGGCTTTTAACGGCAAAAAAACAATATTGTTATCTTTCTTTGTTATTTTTTTGGATCACGTGGCTCTTACGGTCGCCGGTGTAGAGGTCATAGCCCAGGAAGCGACACTCCAGCGGGCCGTTGAAGAGGGTGTGCTTGGAACTGGGCTTCAGCCCTACCCTCTTGAGGGCCTGAGTGTCGGAGCTGATGAGGAAGGCACGGCAGCCAGCATAGTTGTGCTTGAAGGTGTCGCCAATTTCGGCATAGAAGCCGGCAAGGTCGTCCACCTCAAGTCGTTCGCCGTAGGGCGGGTTCATCATCACCAGGGCGGGCGTGCGCACCGGACTCGACTGCCGCATATCGCGCCGCTCGATGTGGATGAAGTCGCGCAGACCGGCCTTGGCCACGTTGTCGCGCGCCATCTCCACGAATTTCGGGTTGATGTCGCTGCCATAGAACTCCACATCCACATTGTCCAGAATCTCCGCTTTGGCACGGATTTCTTTCCAGCGCTTGGGGTCGAAGCCCTTCCATCGGCAGAAGCCATAGTCGCGGCGATAGAAGCCGGCGGGGATATGGAGGGCCATCATCGCGGCCTCGATGGGGAGCGTGCCGCCGCCGCACATCGGGTCGATGAAGTCGCACGAGCCGTCGTAACCGGCCAGCATCAGCATCGCGGCAGCCACCACCTCGTTGATGGGCGCGGGATGGCTGCGCACCTTGTAGCCTCTTTTGTGCAGCGACTCGCCGGAACTGTCGAGAAACAGCTGCGCCTCGTTCTGATGGATATGCAGATGGAATTGCACGTCGGGCGACTCACGGTCCACCGAGGGACGCTCGCCGTAAAGGTCACGGAACCGGTCGCAGATGGCATCCTTGGCGAGCACGGACGCGAACAGCGGCGTCTTGAAGATGGTGTCTGCAATGGTGGCGTGCACCGCCAGCGTGCCGTCACGGTTCAAGAAACGCTCGGCGGGATAGTCGAACAGCTGCTCGTAGTACTGGCGGTTGCTGTTGAACGTGAAGGACATCTGCCGCCAGAGCACCCGGAGGGCCGTGCGACAGTGGTAATTGGCCTCGTACATCAGGTCGAGCGGTCCCTCAAAGGCGACCGAACGGCTGAGCACACGGCAGTTTCTGGCGCCAAGCGCCTCCAGTTCCTTTGCCAGCAAGGGCTCCAGCCCCGCAAATGTCTTGGCCACGAAATATTCCATTTTCTCCATTTTTTCTATAGTGCAAACACGTCTAACTTGTATTCATATAATATTTATGTTCCGTCCGCCACCCATTCTCATCGCGGGTGCAAAAATAACAAAAATAATCTGCAGAAAATCAGATGGCAAAGGATACGATTTTTTTTTCAGAAAAGCATTGATATTGAGATTTTTTTGTATTTTTGCCAAATTTTAAAAAATTAAAGAATTTAGGTTAATTTTTCAATACAGAATAAAATTATAATATTAAAATATAACCAGTTATGGAAAACAACAAAGGTAAAATTATGTTAGTTGACGAGAGCGAAAACCTGCGCTACGTCATTAAGGATTATTTTGAAATGGAGGGCTATGAAGTGGTTGATTTCAAAGACGGGGAGATGGCAGCGAAGGCCTACAACACGGACTTGTACGATCTGTGCATCATCGACATCATTCTCCCTGGCAAGGATGGCTTCACGCTTTTGCAGGACATCCGCAAGATCGACGACCTCACCCCCATCATCGTGCTGACCTCCCACGCCTCGAAAGAGGAGCGCATCAAGGGGTTCAAGCTGGGTTGCGACGACTACGTGGCCAAGCCCTTCAGCATTGAAGAACTCGAGCTCCGCGTGCAGGCCATCCTCAAACGCTGCAAACGCGGTGCCACCCTCCAGAAAGCCCTCTACGAAGAGAAGATCTACAAGATGGGCAACTTCACCTTCAACTTCAGCGGGATGCAACTCATCCACCCCAAGGTAACCCGCACGCTTACCCGCAAGGAGGCCGAACTGCTCAAGCTGCTTCTGGATCACAAGAACAAACTCATCCCGAGAGAGATCATCCTCAAGGAGGTCTGGGGCGAGGAAGACCACGCCGTGGGCCGCAGTATGGACGTGTTCCTGACCAAACTGCGCTCCTATCTCCAGGTGGACGACCTGGAACACATCGCCCCGAAAGAGAAGGGCAAACGCAAAGTCACCTATATCGGCGACTACAAGCCCTTAGTGGAAATCTGCAACGTTCACGGCACCGGCTTTATGCTGAAAGTGGCCGAATAATCCATCCTTCCAGGCTATATTATTATGATTATTGACAAATTATTCGAGAAAGTCGCCCAAAACGGCCACGTTTGTGTGGGTCTTGACACCGACTATAGTTATCTGCCCGCCGCATTCGCCCAGCAGTACCCCGACATCGAGGAGGGACTGTTCCAGTTCAACAAAGCCATCATCGACGCCACGCTCGATGTGGCGGCCTGCTACAAGGTGCAAATCGCTTATTACGAATCCTACGGTCTGCCCGGCCTGCGTGCCTATCAGCGCACCCTCGCTCTCCTGCGCGAGCTGAAGGCCGTCACCATCGCCGACATCAAGCGCGGCGACATCGCCAAGACCGCCGAGATGTACGCCAAAGCGCACTTCACCGGTGACTTCGAGGCCGACTTCATCACGCTCAGCCCCTATATGGGCCTCGACAGCCTCACCCCTTACCTGCCTTACGTGCAGGACCACGAGAAGGGCATCTTCGTGCTCATCCGCACCTCTAACGAGGGAGCCAAGGACATCGAGTATCTCCCTACGGGCAACCAGCGCGTGTATCACGTCGTGGGCCAGAAAATCAACGAGATCGGCAAGGAGTACCTCGGCGCGTGCGGCTTCTCCAGCGTCGGCGGCGTGATGGGCTGCACCCATCCCGACGAGGCCTCCGAGATCCGCAGGATGCTCTCCACCACCTTCTTCCTCATCCCCGGCTACGGCGCCCAAGGCGGCAAGGCTGAGGACATTGCCAAGTACCTCCATCAGGGCAACGGCGGCGTGGTCAACTCCTCCCGCGGCATACTGCTCGCCTACCGCAAACAGCCTAACGGCGAGGCCCACTTTGCCGAATGCGCCCGAAACGAGGCCATCCGTATGAGGGACGACATTCTCAATGCTTTATAATATCAATGAAAAGGGAGGACGTCGTTCTCCCTTTTCCATATCTTATACATTTGAACTATGACCTATTTCGATTCAAAAGTCATCTCCAACACCCCGCTGACGGATGAAATATACGTGCTCGTGGCCGAACGCCACGGTGCCGATGCCAATGCGGGACAGTTTTTTATGCTCAAGGCCTGGGACAATGAACTGACCTTGATGCGGCCCATCAGCATCTTCAAAGCAGAAGAAGAGACGCTGCATTTTATGTACCGTGTGGTCGGGCGCGGCACCCGCAAGCTGGCGGAGCTGAAAGCCGGCGACACCATCTCCCTGCTGGGGTCCCTCGGCACTGGCTATCCTATCGCGCAGATGAAAGGGCGCGTGGCCCTGGTGGGCGGCGGACTGGGCATTCCCCCACTCTGCCAGACCGCCAAGGAACTCACCGCGCACGGCGTGCAGACTGATGTCTATCTGGGATACCGCGACGTGCTGTTTGCCGTGGAGGAGTTCGAGCCCCATAGCGCCAACATCTTCGTCTCCACCGAAAAGGGCGACGAGGGCTATCGCGGTTTCATCACCGACCTGCTCAAGCCGGAGCAATACGACGCTGTCTTCACCTGCGGTCCGGAGGTGATGATGCGCAAGGTGGCCGCGATGTGTGCCGCACAGCACGTGCCCTGCTGGTGCTCGATGGAGCACCGGATGGCCTGCGGCATCGGGGCCTGCCTCGGCTGCAGCATCCGCACCGCCGACGGGATGAAACGGGTGTGCAAGGACGGCCCTGTATTTCCCGCCAACATCCTTTTCCAAGAAAACCAATAACCAAAATCACAACTGACAAAACACCGAATACAATGAATCTATCCACCACCATCAACGGCGTACTTTTCAAGAACCCCGTCGTCGCCGCCTCCGGCACTTTCGGCTTCGGTGAAGAGTACAACGAACTATATGACGTCAGCTGCCTGGGCGGCATCAGTTCCAAGGGGCTGACCTGGATTCCCAAAGATGGAAACGAAGGCATCCGTGTCTATGAGACCGCCTCTGGAATGATGAACAGCGTGGGGCTGCAAAACCCCGGCGTGCGCGCGTTCGTGGAGGAGGGCGCCGCCAAGATGCGCCGTTTCAACACCGTGCTTATCGCCAATATGGGCGGCAGCTGCATCGACGACTATGTGGCCGGTGCGGAGCTGCTCTCGAGCGCGGACATCGATATGCTGGAGTTGAACATCTCCTGCCCCAACGTCAAGAGCGGCGGTATGGCCTTCGGCCTGAAGGCCGATGTGGCCCACGAAGTGGTGGCCGCCGTGCGGGCGGTCTGCACCAAGCCCTTGATTGTCAAGCTCTCCCCTAACGCCGAGAACATCGTCGAGATGGCCCTCGCCTGCGAGGCCGCCGGTGCCGACTCCCTGTCGCTCGTCAACACCTTCCAGGCCCTCGCCATCGACATCCACCAGCGTCGTCCCGTGTTCCGCAACACCTACGCCGGACTTTCGGGCGCGGCCATCAAGCCCATCGCCCTGCGGATGGTGCATTCCGTCTGCAAGCAGGTGAAGGTGCCCGTTTTCGGCATCGGCGGCATTACCACCGCCGAGGATGTCCTTGAGTTCATTATGGCCGGCGCCACCGCCGTGCAGGTGGGCACCGCCAACTTCAGCGACCCGCTCGCCGGGCAGCGCATCGTGCGCGATCTGGAGGCCCTTTGCGACAAGGAGGGCATCTCCTCCTGGGACGAGATCCGCGGTTGTATATAATAATATTGTAAAAATAAAAAGACCAAATATGAAAACGATATCCTTAGAATCCAAAATCATCGTTTACGAAAGTCGTGACGAAATACCCTCCGACATCCTCCGGCTGATCGGAGAAGCCGAGGAGGCCGCCAAGCGCGCCTACGCCGCCTACTCCAAATTCCAAGTGGGGGCCGCCATCCTGATGAACAACGGCAAGGTCGTCACAGGCAGCAACCAGGAGAACGCTGTCTATCCCTGCGGGCTATGCGCTGAGCGCACGGCCGCGTTCGCAGCTTCGGCGCTCTATCCCGAGGTGCCATTCTCCCGCATTGCCGTCACAGCCATCAACCCCGTCACCCCGCTCAAGGTGCCTGTTTCTCCCTGCGGAAGCTGCCGCCAGGTGCTCTACGAGTACGAGCAGAAGTTCGGCCAGCCCATAGAAGTGATCCTCTCCGGACAAGAGGGACCCGTCTATCACCTGCGCTGCATAGCCGACCTGCTGCCCTACACCTTCCACGCGGGATTCTTACCTTGATGAGAGGCAATTTTTCATTTTGTTCATAACTTTAAAAGATTGCTCTCGGATAGCAATCTTTTTTTTTGAATATTTGCAGCGCATTAAACGCTCAAACCCTTCACCTTTTAATTTATGGATAACAAGCCCGTTACAGAGAATCGGCAGACAAAGAATCTGTCTTATAACCGCATCGAGAACGTTTTGGGAACTGCCGGCAAAGTCACCCCGCAGGCGGTCGAGTTCGAAGAGGCCGTCCTGGGTGCAATGATGATCGACGACGACAATGTCAGCGCCATCCTCGACTTCCTGCAGCCGCAGATGTTCTATGTGGCCGCCCACCAGCACATCTTCAACGCCATCAAGAAACTCTTCGCAATGTCGCAGCCCGTTGACTTGCTCACGGTGACCAACCAACTGCGCAAGGACAAGTTGCTGGACGTGGTGGGCGGAGCCTCCTACCTGTCGGGGCTCACCAGCCGCATCACCTCCGCCGCCAACATCGAATACCACGCCCGCATCGTGATGGAGAAGTTCGTCGTACGCGAACTCATCCATAACTGCAATGACATCATTACCGACGCCTACGACGAGTCGAACGACGTGTTGGACTTGTTGGACAAGGCGGAGAGCAAGGTCTTCAACATCATCGAGAGCAACTTCAAGCGCGACAGCAAGGAACTGTACCACGTGGTCAATACCACCCTCAACGACCTCTCCGAAATGCGCCAAAATGCGGACAAGCTGCAAGGCGTGCCCTCGGGCATCCGCGCCATCGACGAGAAGACGGGCGGGTTCCAGAAGTCCGACCTCATCATTATGGCTGGTCGTCCCGGTATGGGCAAGACCTCCTTCGTGCTCTCCATCGCCCGCAACGCGGCCCTCGACTACAACAAGCCCGTAGCCTTCTTCTCCCTGGAGATGTCCGCCTCCCAGCTGGTGCAACGACTCTTCTCAATGGAGTCGGGCATCCCCACGGAACATATCGTCAAAGGTCAGCTCAACGACCAGGAATGGACAAAACTGATGGACAGCATAGGCCCTCTGCAAAGTGCCAACCTGATCATTGACGACACCCCGGCGCTTTCGGTCTTCGACCTTCGTGCCAAGTGCCGCCGTCTCCAGAAAAAGCACAACATCCAGATGGTCATCATCGACTACCTACAGCTGATGCAGGCCGGCAGCGACAACAACGGCAAGGGAGGCAACCGTGAGCAGGAAATCAGCTACATCTCCAGATCCCTGAAAGCCCTGGCCAAGGAACTGAACATACCCGTCATCGCATTGGCCCAGTTGAGCCGTGCCGTGGAAGCCCGTGGCGGCTCCAGACGTCCGATGCTCTCCGACCTCCGTGAATCCGGGTCCATCGAGCAGGACGCCGACCTCGTGCTCTTCATCTACCGCCCGGAATACTACAAAATGGACACCTTCGACGATAACGAACAGACCCCCTCCAAAGGTCTGGCCGAGATTATGTTCGAGAAAAACCGTCACGGCAGCACCGGCAACGTGCGCGTGCGTTTCGAAAGCCAATACACCAAATTCTCCGACGTTACGACAGGATACTACTCGGGAACGGAAAATACCTTCACCGACGAGGGCAACGCCTCTTCCAACCAGAATCCCATCCAGCCGAACCAGAGTTTCAGTATGTATGAATCCAGTATGAACGATGAGCCCGCGCCCACACCTCCCGATTACAACGAAGATATGCCTTTTTAAGCCGCTATGAAAAAACTATCAATGGAGGAGCTGAACCGCCTCACGCCCGAGCAGTTCAAGTCTCAGAAAAAGAACCCCATCGTGGTGGTACTGGACAATATCCGCAGTATGAACAATGTGGGCTCCATCTTCCGGACCTGCGACGCCTTCAACATCGAGAAACTGCACCTCTGCGGCATCACAGCCTGCCCACCCCACAAAGAAATCACCAAAACCGCCCTCGGCGCCACCGAGAGCGTAGATTGGGAATACACTGAAGATGTGGAACAACTGGTGCGCCGCCTCAAGGAAGAAGGCTATGCCATACTCATCGTGGAGCAGGTGGACAAGTCCCAAAAGCTGGACCAGTTTTCTTTCAAGCCATACGGGAAGGTGGCCCTGATTGTGGGCAACGAAGTCTTCGGCGTGGACGACCGCCTTCTGCCGCTCTGCGACGCGGCCATCGAAATCCCCCAGTTCGGCACCAAACACTCCCTCAACGTCACCATCGCCGCCGGTATCGTCATCTGGGAAGCAGCGAGAGAGTTGGGAGTTGGGAGTTGAGAGTTGAGACGTGAGACTATAGACTTTAGACTTTCCTTGAGCAGTCCCGAAGGGACAAGAGCTTGGTAGATCCACACAAGCGACGAAGTCGCGCAGTGTGGAGCCGTGAGGAGGTGCCTGTGGCGCCGTGACGAGGAGCCTCGTAAATCGCAAATCGTAAATCGCAAATCGCAAAACGGCCTCTTACCGTTCAAACCACTTCAGCAATTTCATCTTCCATTCGCCGGCCTTGCCCGTGTAGGGGTGCTCACGGAGGGGAAGATTGAAGAAAGAGCGGCCTTTGAGGACCGTCTGAGGGTGCGTGAACTCGCGGAAGCCCCACTCGCCGTGGTAGGCGCCCATACCGGAATGGCCCACGCCGTTGAACGGCACGCCCTTCACCATCATATGGATGCACACCTCATTGATGCAACCGCCGCCGAACTGCTGTGTCTGCATCACGCGATTTGCCCACCGCATATCCTTGGTAAACAGATACATCGCCAACGGATGCTCGCGGTCGGCAATGGTCTCCATCAGCGCATCCACCTCGGCATCCTTGAAGGGCACCACCGGCAGCAGCGGACAGAAGAGCTCGTGCCGTACGATATGTTCGTCCTTGTCAACAGGGTAGATGATGGTGGGCGCATAATGTTGCGTTTCGCGGTCGCCCTCGCCACCAAAGACAATGCGGTCGCGGTACTCGTCGGCTAATGCGGCGCACTTGTCGTATGCCGCTGTCGTGATCAGTTTCGGATATTCGGGATTGGCGACTGGATGCTCGCCAATCTGCGCCGTGAAGGCCTTCTTGAGTTCCTCCAAGAAAGGCTCCGCGACCTCCTCGGCCACGGCTATCTGGTTGATGTTGATGCAGATCTGGCCCGCATTGCAGAGCTTGAAGAAGGCAATCTTACGGGCCGCGTCCTTGAGGTCGGCATCCCTGCGCACCACGCACCAGTTGCCGGTCTCGCCGCCCAGTTCCAACGCCACGGGCGTGAGGTTCTTGGAGGCCTCCGCCATCACGTGCTTGCCCACGGAGGGCGAGCCAGTGTAGAAGATCTTGTCGAAGCGCTGCGCCAGGCACATATCCGCCACGTCGTGGCCCCCGTCGATGAGGGTGACATACTCGGGCGGGAAGACCTCCGCGAAGAAGCGCTTGAGCACTTCTGTGCAGGCCGCCGACTTGCTGCTGGACTTGATGACGACGGTGTTGCCGCCGCACATCGCCGCCGCCACCACGCCGATGGTCAGCAATATCGGGAAGTTGAACGGGCTGATGACCAACGAGACCCCGTAGGGCTTTTTATAGACTTTGGTGACGGTGCTCGGGAAGCACATCAGTCCGCTGAAGTGGCACTCGGGCCGTGCCCAGCGACGCAGTCCCCGCAGCATTTCATTGATTTCCACAATGATGGGACCCACATCACAGAGGTAGGCCTCCACCCTACTCCGTCCGAGGTCAGCAGTCAGAGCATCCTCGAACTCGGTGGCGTGCGCGATGACCTCCGCTTTCAGTTTCTTAAGCTGTTGTATCCGCCATTTGACAGGCAGCGTCGCGCCCGTACGGAAAAATTTGCGCTGAGCCGCGACGATTTGTTGTATTTCGGTTTCAGTGTAAGACATAATGAGATAAAATAGGCTGCAAAAATACGATTTTTCAACATTCTACCAGGCTTTCTTCCCTATCGGGACGTAGGCATACTGTGATCACTCTCCATTCTCCATTCTTAATTCTTAATTCTTTCCAGCACCTTCACAATATCCTCCTCGCTGAACGTCATCGGGGCGGAGTAGTTGATGGAATCCTTGGCCACCATGCGGGTAAGTTCCTCGTAATCGGACTCTTTCACAGGCAACGACAATGTGTCAAGGCCGCAGCTGACGATGAGGTCTTTGACGGCTTGCAGGAACCGCTCGGCGGCTATGCGATCTTCGGTGTGCACATCCGCCAACCCACAATAGCGGGCCATCAGGGCATACTTCCTGAGACAGGTTTCCATTTGATACTCCAGCACGGGCAGCAGCATCAGCGTGATGGCCTGTCCGTGGGGAATGTGGTACTTGGCCCCGATGCTGTGCGCGAAGGCGTGCACATAGCCCGCGAGCTGGGTGTTGATGGCGTTGCCGCCGTACATTGCGGCGCGGCACATTGCCAACCGCGATTCAATATTCTCCGGCTCGCGCATCACAATCGGAAGATGATGCAGGATCAACTTCACGCCTTCCAAAGAGCGGTAGGCATCCTCCACATCGACCGCCACATCGCTCACCGTACCTTCCACCACGTGGCTGAGGGCGTCCATCCCGCAGGCGGCGGTCACCAACTGCGGTGCGTGGATGGTGAGTTCGCTGTCGAGGATCACGTGCGTCACGTCCAGTCCGACCAGCACGGTGGAGCCCTTCGTGCCGCGCGCGTTGGTCACCACGGCGCCTACGGTCACCTCCGCGCCCGTGCCGGCAGTGGAGGGCACCGTGATCATCGGCAGGGTCTTGCCCGGCACCACCAGGAATTTGACAAGCAGGGCTTTGGTGTTCAGATGGGAGAGCCGTACGCCGGCGGCGATCATCTTGCAGGTGTCCATCACCGAGCCGCCGCCGAGGGCTATCACACACTCGGCCTGGCACTCAGCGGCCGCCTTGCGCCCCGCATCAATCAGCGCAATGTTGGGTTCCGAGTTGATGTCGGCGAACAGGGTGCACCCCACCCCGGCCTCGTCCAGCGACTGCACAATCTTTTGCTCATAGCCGAGCTGGTGCAAGGTCTGGTCGGTGACCAGCAGCACGTACTTGTAGCCGAGTTCTTTGCAAATCTCGCCGATATGCGCTCTGGCGCCGTGGCCTTCCACGACCAGAGGCTCCGGGAGAGGCACGCGGCGGATCACCTTGCCCGGCAGACGGTGTATTTTCTCTCGCAGAAAGTATGTATCCATTTTATTCTATATTAAGCATTTGACAACAAATCGCGCCCGACAGTCCGGCAGGATATCCAGTCACATTCATCTGGCGGCAAAAATAGACAATTCAAGGATAGTCGGCAAGATAAAAAAACGTATTTTTGCCACCTCAAAAAACGACAATATGTACGACAAGAAATTTATGGAAGAGGCCATCCGGTTGGCCAACGAGTGCTTTGAGACGGGCACGGGCGGTCCATTCGGGGCCGTGGTGGTGAAGGATGGCGAGATTGTGGGGCGCGGCCGCAATATGGTGACGGCGCACAACGATCCCACCGCGCACGCGGAGGTGCAGGCCATCCGCGACGCGTGCCGCAATCTGGGCACGTTCCAGCTCGACGGCTGCGAGCTGTACGCCAGCAGCGAGCCCTGCCCGATGTGCCTGGGCGCCATCTACTGGGCCCGCCCGTCACACATCTACTACGGTGCCTCCTGCGAGGTGGCCGCCAACGCGGGCTTCGACGACATCTACATCTACGAACAGCTTGGCAAGCCCATCTCGGAATACGACATCACCGCCGAACAGCACGACGCCGACCTCGCCGCCCCGACCTTTGAACGGTGGAAGGAATTTGAGGGACGGGTGGAGTATTAGACTTTAGACGTAAGACTATAGACTTGAGACGTAAGACTTTAGACTATAGACTTTCCTTGAGCAGCCCCGTAGGGGTAAGAGCTCGGTAGCCCCACACAAGGCGAAGCCGCAGTGTGGAGCCTTGAGGAGGAGACAGTGGAGCCTTGAGGAGGAGACAAATCGTAAATCGCAAATCGTAAATCGTAAATCGCAAATCGTAAATCCCAAATGAACGGCAAACTATATCTGATCCCAACCCCGATTGCCGAGGGTGAATTCGGCAACTTCTTCCCTGCGTTCAACGCGGAGATCATCAACCATATCGACCACTACATTGTGGAAGAGCTGCGCACGGCGCGGCGGTTCCTGCGCTATGCCGGCATCGCCAAGCGCATCGACGAGCTGACCTTCTTCGAACTCAACGAGCACACGCAGGGCGTGGAACTGAACGACTACCTGCAGCCCTGTCTGGATGGTCACAATGTGGGACTGATGTCGGAGGCCGGCGTGCCCTGTGTGGCCGACCCCGGCAGCAAGGCCGTGGAGAAGGCCCACCAATTGGGCATCGAGGTGGTGCCGCTCATCGGTCCCAGCTCACTCATCCTGGCCCTGATGGGCAGCGGGATGAACGGGCAGAACTTTGTCTTCCACGGCTATCTGCCAGTGGAGCAATATGACCGTGAGAAGCGGCTCAAGGCCATTGAATCCGTCGCCGTCAAGACAGGCCAGACGCAGATGTTCATCGAGACGCCCTACCGCAATCGGCGTATGGCCGACTCCATCTGCAAGGTTTTGCAGCCGGCCACGCGGGTCTGCATCGCCGCGGGACTGACCTCCGAGAACGCACTGCTCAAGACGCAGTCGGTGAGCAAATGGCGCAAGTATTTCGAGGACGAGCGGAATGCCCTGGACAAACGGCCGTGCATTTTTATGATTGGAAGGTGATGGGATTAAGGGGGGGAGGATTAAAAGATTAAAGATTAAAGATTAAAGATTAAAAGATTAAAGGTTAAAGGTTAAAAGGTTAAGGGTTATTCGATTAGGCGATTAATTTCTTAGTTTCTTAACTCCTTAACTCTCCCGTCTTGTTTAAGAAAAAAAACGACTCGGTTTGGAGGATACTAAAAAAAATGTATTTTTGCAGCCTCAAAAAAAAGAGATGTTCTTTGAGAGCCGAAGTGGTGGAATGGTAGACACGAGGGACTTAAAATCCCTTGCCCATTGCGGGCGTGTGGGTTCAAGTCCCACCTTCGGTACACAAGCGGAAGTAGCTCAGTTGGTAGAGCACAACCTTGCCAAGGTTGGGGTCGCGAGTTCGAGTCTCGTTTTCCGCTCAATGGTAGAGACGTCACAATGTGGCGTCTCTACGTGTTTTATAATCGGCCAATCACAAACGCCTGTTGATGGATTTTGCGTTTGAACGGCCTTTTTTATTTTGAAATTTAACAGATACGAAAAATGAAAAGAAACCTACTGTTTTTCATATTCCTTCTGGGGACGGCGGTGGCGTGGTCGCAGAACGACTTCGCCCACGGCTTCAGTTTCGCCGGCGGCGAGACCGACGCGCCCGGCAACGGCAGCGTGAGCTACACCTTCGGAATGCCCTTCAGCAGCCAGACCTCCAACACCGACGGCTTCTCTCTGAGCGAAGGGGTGATGCACGCCCAGCTCATCCGCCTGGATATGGTGCTGGAAGGCTGCCAGAACGACTCGCTCGCCGTGAGCCCGACCCACGTGAAAGACACCTCCGGGTTCTTCCCCGGCTACGAGGGGACGGCAATGGTGTTTGACGGCAAGTCCATCATCGTTTTTCCCGCCGGCACCTACGACTCCACCGGATCCGGCGCCCACTACAGCCATGACAGCCAGTTTAACTACGACAGCCTCACTACCCTGCTGCTGAAGGTTTATCCCATCTACGAGCTTTTCGACACCCTGTATCTCGATTCCACCGAGATCGTGACCGACTACGCGAGCAACGAGCTTCACATCCCCGCCTACCAATGGCACCAACTTCACGGCGGGCCCAACGAGTACAGGCTGGTGACGACAGGATCCGGTTGCGACAGCATCCGCCACTTCTTCGTGAACCTCTGCGGCGGTCTGGTGAAGGACCACGACGGGAACGAATACGCCTCCGTCTTTGTCGGCAACGCCCCCAAACGCTACTGCTGGACCAAGCAGAATCTGAAGACCACGACCTACTCCTCGGGTGGAGATGCCCCCAACATGATCTACAAGGCCGACGGCCACTCCGACGAAGCGGCCAACCTGGCCACCTACGGACGCCTCTACGACTGGTATGCCGCTGTGAACGTGCCGGCAGGCAGCACCGACGAGCCGACCACCACTGCCAACGGAGGCTTTGTGACGGGCATTTGTCCCCCAGGATGGCACGTCCCCGATTCCAACAACATAGTCAGTCTCACCGACATCGACGCTTTCGACTTGATGGCGGACATCCTCTGGCTGACCCCGGGCACCGATTCTGGAAGCGGCTTCTACGCCCTGCCGGCAGGCCACTACTCGTACAACAACAACCGGTTTGAGAACATGTTGGGCGAGACCTACTTCTGGAGCAGCGTGAAGCATAGCCTTTCCGTTTCCTGGGTGTGCTCTCTGCAGACCGGCTGCAACAGGGTTACCACTGACGATATCACCTGCGAAAGCGGCGTGAGCGTCCGCTGCGTGAAAAACCAGCGCTACGACAATGACGGCAACGAATTAAATGATTGATCCTTTAGAATAATATCAAAACAATGAAGAAACTTATACTTATCGCCGCAATGGCAATGACATTCTTTGCGGTATCGGCTCAGACCTCTAAAATCAAATACCAGGCTGTCGTGCGCGACAACAACAACCGGCTGGTGACCAACACGGCGGTGACGGCGGATGTGACCGTCACTTACGGCTCCAACACCTACACTGAGACAGGCTTGGCCGCCACCACCAACGCAAACGGCCTCCTGACGCTGGAAATCGGCAACGCCAGCGGCTTCGAAGCCATCGACTGGAGCAATGCCACCATCACCACGACGGTCTCCTTCGGTTCCCAGACCATAGAGAACACCGCCACGGCAACCGCGGTCCCCTACGCCCTGAACGCCGGCATCGCCTCCGACCTGGATCCGAACGGCACCGCACTGACGACGGTGTACAGCAAGATCCAAAGCGACAGCACCGCCGCATACGAGGCCCTCAAGGACACCGCCACCGCCCTGCGGAACGCCATTCCCGCCCCGCAGGTCAATGCCGACTGGGACGCCACCGGCGGCGCGGCGCAGATCCTCAACAAGCCCTCCATCAACAACGGCACGCTGACCATCACCCTGCCCGACGGCACCACGAAGGTCTTCACGGCAAACCAGGCGGGCAACACCGAGGTGACCATCCCGGCCTACACGGTGACACCGCAAGACATCCTCGACGCGGCGGGCCAGCTGACCCCCGAACAGAAGGCTGCCGTGCGTCAGGCACTGGGAGTTGAATAGACCTATCATTTACCATTGCAAAATATAACAGACAGAGATATAATGAAGAAAGCTTTTCTTTTTACTGTACTGACAACAATATGCTTCGCGGCTTTCGCCCAGATGCCGAAGATG
Organism: uncultured Bacteroidales bacterium; assembly: GCA_900315705.1. Lineage (GTDB taxonomy): Bacteria > Bacteroidota > Bacteroidia > Bacteroidales > WCHB1-69 > F23-D06. The sequence goes on from ONAB01000007.1 coordinate 64,241, forward strand.
AGCTACCAAGCCGTATTGCGCGACGCCGGCAACCGGCTGGTGACCCACACGGCGGTGACGGTGGATGTGACCATCACCTACGGCTCCAACACCTACAGCGAGACGGGGCTGACCGCCACTACCGACGCAAACGGCCTGTTCTCCGTGGAGATAGGCAGTGTCAGCGGATACGAGGCCATCCACTGGGAGAATGCCACCATCAAGACGGTGGTGAGATTCGGCAGCAGCACCATTGAAAGCACCTCTCCAGTGACAGCGGTGCCCTACGCCCTGAACGCCCGCCTCGCCTCGGATCTGAGCCCCAACGGCATGGCACTGCCAGCCATCTATGACAAGATCCACAGCGACAGCGCCGCGCTGCACGACGTCCTTCTGGACACCTCCGCCGCCATACGGAGCGCCATTCCCGCCGCACAGGCCAATGCTGACTGGAACGCCACCAGCGGCGTGACGGAAATCCTCAACAAGCCGGCTGTCAACAACGACACACTATTCTTCATATTCCCCAATAACCGGGTGGACACCTTCACCGCCAACCAGCCGGGCAACACCGAGGTCAACATCACCTTTCCGGCAATGAGTGTGCAGGACTTCCTGAATGTGCTGGCCCAGATGACGCCCGAACAGTTGGCCGCCCTGCGCGACTCCCTGGGGATCACCCTGTCCGACCCCAACTCCTGCGGCACCATGACCGACTTTGACGGCCACTCCTACCGGACCGTGAAGATTGGCACCCAGTGCTGGACCAAGACCAACCTGCGCACCACGCATTACCGCAACGGCGGCGCAATCCCCGTGAATCAAACGGCCACGTCGCTCACCCCCTCCTATTACAGTCCTTCCGCAAGCGATGCCGTCGCCGAGCACTACCCCGACTCCGTTTACGGTATGTACTACAACGGATATGCCGTGGAGGGCGACTCACTCTGTCCCGAGGGCTGGCACCTGCCGACCAAAGCCGAGTGGGAGGTGCTCACCGCATACGTGAGCAGCCACAATTCCTGTGATGATAATCCGGGCTATAATGCCAAGGCTTTGGCAGGCACCCATCGCTACGTCCTTAACACCGAGGAGAGTGTTTATGCTTGGAGTCATAACGATAAGAATTGTGCCGTGGGTTCTGACCGCGGGACGAACAATGCCACCGGCTTCTCCGCGTTCCCGGCAGGAAATTGGTCAGGCTCATTCCAACAATATGGCTTAAGCACTGATTTCTGGACTTCCACGCCCTACAACAACCAAACCTGGGTGTTCCACTTATCCTATTCAGAAGAAATGGTAAGTAATTATGGAGGCGACCGGAATAATGCCTTTTCGGTCAGATGCGTGAAAGACACGGTGCCCACACCCCACGTGTTCTCCTGCGGCACCGAGAAGATAATGGACGCCGACAGCAACCTGTACGAGACTGTGCGTATCGGCCGGCAGTGCTGGACCAAGACCAACCTGCGCACCACCAAGTTCCGCAACGGCAACACTGTCGCCGAGGATGTCAATCTTATGCTGTCCCTCTCCGCCTCCTTCTACCGCTTCCCATATTATGATGATATTCCTCAATATTCGGATTCCACATTCGGCTTCTACTATAACTGGTATGCGGCAGCCGACACAGGTGACAGCAGACTCTGTCCCGAAGGCTGGCACGTGCCCGACGACGGCGACTGGCTGACGCTTTGGAACCATTTGGCGACCCACCATTATTGTGGCACCGACCCGACCTTCATCGCCAAGGCATTGGCTGACAGTCTGGTCTGGATACCCAATACCTACACGGCTTGTACACCGGGCGACAACACTACGACCAACAACGCCTCCGGCTTCACCGCTGTACCTGCAGGTTATTTTGAGTCCTATAATACTACTGGTGAACTTGATATGGGTGGCTACGCCGAGGTTTCTTCCGGTTTTTGGTCAACCACCCTTTCTGCCGATAATGAGGAGACCCATTTCCGCAAATTATTTTACGGTGTTACAACATTGACAAATCTGACCGGACACAAATGGGACGCCATGTCTGTGCGCTGTGTCAAGGACACGGATATGGCCCCTATCGTCAAGCCTGCCGTCACTACCGACAGCGCCGTCTCCGTCAGCACGGTGTCGTCCAGGCTCTACGGCTCAATCTCCAATCCCGACAGCATTGTCATCATCAACAAGGGGTTCGAGTGGAAGAAATCCACAGACTCCCACTATAATACCAGGCTGGTCACCGGCACAGCGTTAACCAGTACTCTTGAGAACCTCAATAAAAACACCCAATATACCTACAGGGCGTTCATCACCTACAACGACAGGACTTACTACGGCGATGAACTCACGTTCACCACGCCCGTCCTCCCCACCGCCACGACCGACAGCGCCACCCATATCTCCCAGTCTTCGGCCACGCTCCACGGCACGGTGCATAATCCCGACAATGTTACCCTGACGGCGAAAGGATTTTTCTGGAAGCAGAGCCACGGGGTTTATGAGTATGACACCGCTTTTGTCACCGGCACGGATACGGCAATGACCGTTATGTTCAACGACCTCACGCCAAACACCAAATACGACTATAAGGCCTTTATCCAATACGAAGGCAAGACCGTATATGGCGATTTGCTCTCCTTCACCACCCCCAACAACCCGGAGGTCTCGTGCGGCACGATGACCGACTTCGACGGCAACGTCTATCAGACCGTGCAGATTGGCAGCCAGTGCTGGGCCAAGACCAACCTGCGCACCACGAGATACCGCAACGGCAGCACCATCTCCACTGCAATCGGGACGGTGGTGCCCGCTTACTACAGACTGAGCCAATGGGATAAAGACACCACTATCGTCGCCACTGCAGCCAACGCCGCCGACTCCATCTTCGGCTTCTACTACAACGGATACGCCGCAGTAGGCGACAGTCTCTGTCCCCCGGGCTGGCACGTGCCGAATTATGGCGACTGGAGTGATCTCGTCAGTTATATGCGAACGCGCCCTGAATATTGGTGCGACAACGACAATTCCAATCTGGCCAAGGCGGTGGCTTCCCGGAATTTCTGGTATAATGTTGCAACGCCCCCCGTAACATACACCATTAATCATGATGCAGTTGCCAGACCGTGCAGTCCGCAATATCAGGGTACGGATTATCTCAACGATGCCTCCTATTTCTCTGCAATTCCTGCAGGAGCGTGGTACGACAATTTAGGAGGTAACATAGACACCCTTACTGGTTTCGGCGGCCGCGAATTTGATCCAGGCAAAGACGCTCACTTCTGGTCCTCTACCACACAGGAGAATTCAGATTCCACGGGATTTTTCTTCCGTCTTGGGATTAAAACGTACGATGTGGTGGGCATTGCGTACGATGCATTGAAATATGGCCGTTCGGTCCGCTGCGTCAAGGATCCGGAGTTCGTGATACCGCCCACTTCCAGCAACACTACGACAAGCGCCGGGAACGATCAGTGCGAGAACGTGGAGATCGAAAAACAGCGCAGGGCCAAGAACAGCCCACTCCTCAGCCATCTCGTTACACGCTCAAAGTAGAGGCGCGGCGCGCCGCGTCTCTACGTGTTTTAAACAATAAAAATCAGCAAATTACGGACGTAGTTTGCTGATTTTTTGGTATTCGCAGCCGCCTCCCCCAAAAAACAATTTTTTCAATGTTTGGCAACTCCCGCAAAATAAGCTAATCGCGTAAACAACGGACAGAATAACCAAATCCTTTACTGTTGCCAGCACCATTAACAAGAGGGCTGGCATAGGATAATTGGCATCCCGACACCTGTTCAACACTAACATTCTGGTACTCGGTGGTGCTCCAGAAATGAGCCGATCCGCCAATGCACGCAGTATAGCAGCCGTAATAGAAAGCCCCATAAAAACCGGCAGGATATGCACTGAAGCCAGTGGCATTGTTGGGATAATGAGAATTGCCCACGCAGCATAAGATGTGATGCGGATTGGCAATATCCATATCCGGATTGTATGAATTCCAACCCGTATCCGAAGCCAATGCCTTTGCCACGTGAGGTTGGTCACAAATATGATATTGGGGTTTGCTATACAAATAATCCCTCAATTGAGCCCATTCAGCACTGCTGGGAACGTGCCATCCCGCTGGGCAGATGCCTTGTACGCCACTGGGATTTGCACCCGTTGCAGGAGAATCCCGCATTACTGCTTTCCAATTATAAAAATAGCCATAGTTGGCAATATCTTGCCCATCGCCATCATAGTAATAGCAAGCTATACTATCGGTCACTTCACTTTCTAATGGGATTTCTGTACCATCAGCATAGTGAGTGGTGCGCAGATTACTCTGCATCCAAACCTGTTTGCCAATAACAACGGCATCATAGATGTTACCATCATAGTCTGTGGCAGCATTTTTTATGACAGTCCCATCCACCAACGGACGCCCTGGAACTCGATGAGTCGGAGATTCATCCGGAACAACTGGATTTCGTTCGCAGGCAACAAGCATTAAAGATGCGATAATAAAAATGATTGTTTTTTTCATATCGGTTGTTTTATGATACAATCTATTGTATAATGTATTGGTTTCTATTAAATCACCAATTATTTTCTCCAACAACAATTGTTCTTCATCAGACTCCCATCACTACTGCAAAAATAACAAATTAATTTGTATTTTTGCGCCTTAAAATACAACGAGTATGCAAGAGAATGTAAAATGCCTTATAATAGGCGCTGGACCAGCAGGTTACACTGCTGCCATCTACACTTCCCGCGCCGACCTTAACCCATTGGTCATCGAAGGGATGCAGCCCGGCGGGCAGCTGACCATCACCAACGAGGTGGAGAACTTCCCCGGCTATCCCGAGGGTTCCTCCGGCCCCGTGATTATGGACGACATCCGCCAGCAGGCCCTTCACGTGGGCGCGCGCCTGCGTCCCGGAATGGTCACTGAGGTGGACTTCTCCAGCCGTCCGTTCCACTGCAAGCTGGACGACGGCACCGAGGTGGTGGCCGAGACGGTCATCGTGGCCACCGGCGCCAACGCCCGCTGGATCGGGATGCCCGGCGAGGCCCAGTACCGCGGCTTCGGCGTCTCCACCTGCGCCACCTGCGACGGCAACTTCTTCCGCAACAAGACCACCGTGGTCATCGGCGGCGGCGACACCGCCTTGGAAGACGCCCTCTACCTTGCCAACCTCTGCACCAAAGTCTATATCGTGCACCGCAGGGACCAGTTCCGCGGCACGATGGCCCTGCAGAAGCAGGTGCTCGCCACCGAGAACATCGAAGTGGTCTGGGACACCGTGCCCGTCGATATCGTGGGCGTGAAGCAAGGCTTCATCAAGAAGGTGACAGGCCTGCAGGTCAAAAACGTGAAAAGCGGCGAGGAACGCACCTTGGAGGTGGACGGCGTGTTCGAGGCCATCGGCGTGACCCCCGTCTCCGACCTCTTCAAGGGCCAGCTCGAGATGAACGAGCAGGGCTACATCCTCACCCAGCCGGGCACGTGCCGCACCAATGTGGAGGGCGTGTTCGCCGCCGGCGACGTGCAGGACCCCCACTACCGCCAGGCCATCATCGCCGCCGGCACCGGCGCCATCGCGGGGATCGAAGCTGCGAGGTTTTTAATGGAGAATTGAGACGTTAGACTTGAGACGTTAGACTTGAGACTTTCCTTGAGCAGTCCATTCCCCTTCTTCAGGAAGGGGTGCCCGAAGGGCGGGGTAGTTATAGGGACAAAATCCCAGTAACCCCACACCAGCGACGAAGGAGCGCAGTGTGGGGTCGTAAATCGTAAATCGCACATCGCAATGAAAGAAGAACAGACCGAACACAAGGACATCCTGTTGCGGTTGCTTCAGCGGCACAAAGAGCTGGGCATCTTGGATCAGATAGACTTCGACAAGTTCTATCTCTATTCTATCATTGCGCATTCCACGGCCATAGAGGGTTCCACGGTGACGGAGATGGAGGCGCAGTTGCTCTTCGACGAGGGCATCACCTCCAACAAACGCACTATGACAGAACTCTTGATGAACCTTGACCTTAAGGTGGCCTACGATTACGGGCGCGAATGGATCAAACGGCACGAGCCCATCACCATAGATTGGCTTATCCTGCTGGCTTCCAAATTGATGGCCCGCACCGGCAGCGAATACCACTCTATTGGCGGCGACTTTTCGGCAGCCAAAGGCGAGCTCCGCAAGCTGAATGTCTCGGCCGGATTTGGTGGCAAGTCATACTTGTCCTACCAGAAAGTCCCTGCCCGTCTCTCCGCGTTTTGCGAAGAACTGAATCAACGCCGCAACACTATCGGCCCAAGTGATGTGGCAGCCATTTACGACCTCAGTTTCTGGGCTCATTACGAATTGGGGACCATCCACCCGTGGGCTGACGGCAACGGACGCACCTGCCGCCTGCTGATGAACCTGCTGCAATGGGAGTTTGGCGTGTTACCCACCAAAGTACTCAAAGAAGACAAATCCGACTATATTCAAGCACTCATCGACGCCCGAGAGCGCGAGGACATCCGCATTTTCATCGACTGTATGACCCGTTTGCACTGCCAGCATCTGCAATACGACATCGACCAATACCTTAAATCAACCTCCGATGGATTGATCGATAAATCGTCTATAAAGCAGAAAATGGTCGATAACTGGTCAATAACGGCCACTTTGGCCGATAAACTGGCCGACATTTTGGTTTTTATGGCCGATAAGGAAGAAATCACCACCGAAGATGTCGTAAAGCACTTTGGTTTTCCCGCCACCACCGCCAAGCGCCACCTGCGCCAACTCACCGAGTTCGGCTATCTCGAACCCCACGGCGGCAACAGGAACAGGAGATATAAAAGAGTTGAAAGTTGAGAATTAAGAATTAAGAATGAAGAATATATTTAGGGCATTCGTTTTGGCATTTTGCATTCTTGTTCTTGCTTGTCCTTTGCAGGCGCAGTATGATGTGCCTGTTTTTCTGCATACTGACACGCTGAATGTGGAAGGCCAGACCATTTATCGTATCACCTACCTTTGCGACGGTGATTATTTGTTGTACAAGTTCAAGGACACGGTCAGTCCCCGCATCGTGGAGGTGCTCTATGCGGACAGCACGGTTCGTTCAAGGACATATCTGAATGATAAAACAGATTCTCATGCCGGTATTAGTTACAACAAGAATGGCTCCATTCATAGCTTATCTTTTCTAGTTAAGTATAAAGGTGTTCAATACGTCTGCCCTGTTCTTACATTCTATAATGAAAAAGGATATAGTTCTTCGTTATATATTCAAGACCAGCGAGGTCATATCGTGACAGAATATTGGTGTTATAACGGCAAATGGGAGTGGCAATGTCACCACAACTGCAAACCTCCGAGATATGCGAAGAAGTTGTTCAGGATGTTTTTGTCACAATACGAGACGAAATTGTATATGCTGGACCATGGCATCTGGTTTGAGCCGTGACACATTGTGCCGCCCCTGACCGGAGCCTGGCAATCCCTAAAAATCGTATCTTTGCCGCCCGAAAAAGGACGTCGGACGTTGGTAGTTGGGCCAAAGACCAAAAACCAAAAACCAAAGTCCAAAGACCACTCACTGATCACTGATCACTATTCACTGTTCACTAAAAAAATGAAAGAAGAACCCGAAAAAAAGGACATATTAGAAGAAATCACCGAACAGGACTACAAATACGGTTTTGTGTCGGACATCGACGTGGAGGAGTTCCCCAAAGGCCTCAATGAGGACATCGTGCGGATGATCTCCGCCCGCAAGAACGAGCCAGAGTGGCTGCTGGAGTTCCGTCTCAAGGCATACCGCCACTGGACCACACTGAAAGAGCCCGAATGGGGGCATCTGAACTTCAAGAGGCCCGACTATCAGGACATCACCTACCTGGCCATCCCCAAGAAGAAAAAGCAACTCGCCTCGATGGACGAGGTAGATCCCGAGCTGGTCGATACCTTCAACAAGTTGGGCATCAGCCTTGACGAGCAGAAGGTGCTGGCGGGCGTGGCCGTGGATGCCGTGATGGACTCCGTGTCGGTGAAGACCACCTTCTCGAAGACGCTCAAAGAGAAGGGCATCATCTTCTGTTCTTTCGGCGAGGCCATCCAAGAGTACCCGGACCTGGTGCGCCAGTACATCGGCTCGGTGGTGCCCTACACCGACAACTTCTACGCAGCGTTGAACTCCGCTGTTTTCAGCGAGGGGTCTTTCTGCTATATCCCCAAGGGAGTGCGCTGTCCGATTGAGTTGTCCACCTATTTCCGCATCAACGCGGCCAAGACGGGCCAGTTTGAGCGCACGCTGCTCATCGCCGACGAGGGCGCGTACGTGAGCTATATGGAGGGCTGCACCGCCCCGCAACGCGACGAGAACCAGCTGCACGCGGCCGTCGTGGAGCTCATCGCGATGAAAGACGCCGAAATCAAGTACTCCACCGTCCAGAACTGGTATCCGGGCGACAAGGACGGCAACGGCGGCATCTACAACCTCGTCACCAAGCGCGGCCTCTGCAAGGGTGCCAACTCCAAAATCTCGTGGACGCAGGTGGAGACCGGCTCGGCCATCACCTGGAAGTACCCCGGTTGTGTGCTCAAAGGCGACAACAGCGTGGGCGAGTTCTACTCGGTGGCCGTCACCAACAACCACCAGCAGGCCGACACGGGCACCAAGATGATCCACTTGGGACGCAACACCCGCAGTCTCATCGTCTCCAAAGGCATCTCCGCCGGCTTCAGCCAGAACAGCTACAGAGGATTGGTGAAGGTGGGCAAGAACGCCGAGAACTCCCGCAACTTCTCGCAGTGCGACTCGCTGCTGATGGGCGACAAGTGCGGCGCCCACACCTGGCCCGACATCCAGTGCGCCAACTCCTCCTCCGTGCTCGAGCACGAGGCCACCACCTCCAAGATTTCCGAGGACCAGCTCTTCTACTGCCAGCAGCGCGGCATCGACCAAGAGAAAGCCATCAGCCTGATAGTGAACGGCTACGCCAAGGATGTGCTCAGCAAGCTCCCGATGGAGTTCGCCGTGGAAGCACAGAAACTGCTGAGTATCAGCCTGGCAGGAAGCGTGGGGTGATTTTGAATTGAGAATTGAGAATTGAGAATGAGGGATTATACAATATTGCGTTACGCAAATTTGTATAATTAAAATTTTTATTATCTTTGCCGCCGAAAAAAGTGTTTACGATGATGAAAAATCCATTTCTGACCTAATATCTATGAAAAATTTGAAGGCACCACTTGGTACATTCAAAAAATATGCAATGAGCTGTTTGCTATGGCCGAGACGGGCATCCCTTGCAGAATCAAAGATGTAAACGAAGCCATCTGCAATGCTGTGGATGAGAAAGATGAGACCTATCTGGATTTGATGACAAGGCTTTCCTCCAAACAAAAGGCTTTACTTTTGGCTTTGGCTCACTCTGGAAGAAATGTGCAGCCGACCAGTGGGAATTTCATCAGTAAATACCATCTCACCTCTGCCAGCGCGGTTCAGAGAAGTTTGTCCTCCCTACAAGAAAAGGACATTATCACAAACAGCAACGGGCAATACTATATTTACGACTATTTCTTGTACTATTGGTTGAACAAAAAGTAGCTCTGCTGCCCTCCCTAAAATAATCGCCTAATCGAATAACCTTTAACCTTTAACCCAAAATAACAACCTCAAATCGCACATCGCAATGCACACCGCCACTGTCATACACGGATTCAAGAACGGACGGAAGTTCGGGTTCCCGACCGCCAATTTGCGGCTGGACGAAGAGGTTCAAATCGCCAAGGGCGTGTATGCCGTATGGGTGGAAGTGGAGGATAACACCTATAAAGGAATGCTTTATGTAGGCACGCGCCCTACCCTATCGCTCAGCGAGTTAACCTACGAGGTGCATATCTTGGATTTTCAGGGAAGCCTCTACGGCAAGCGGTTGTCGTTCACCATTGTGCAACAGATTCGCGAGGAGAAATCCTTCCCCAGCGTGGACGAATTAGTGGCCCAACTGGCCCGTGACCGGGAGATGGTGCGGGAGGTGCTGCAATAACACTTTTTTTCTTATTTTTGCTTTTTCAAAAACAACACCACAATGAAACGCATTTTTACCATCATCATTATGGCGGCCTGCTTGTGTATGGCGGGCTGTGACGACACGTCCAGCAATGTGCCCAGCGCTGTCAGGAGCCGCATCTCCCAGTATTCCAATCTCATCCAGCGCGTGGACGAGTGCCAGTACCACAGCAACACCGTCTATTTCTTCTGCGGGCGGAGCGACATCTCCAACAGCAAGGACTACCTCTTCTCCGCCAACGGCACGCTGATGGCCACCTTCGGCGGGTTCGGCAGTCCGGGCAGCGGCAACTGCGCCGACTTCTACGAGACCGCCCGCGTGGTGCGCGTCGTCTGGTCAAATGGGACATACCTTTACTAACCCTCCAAAGCCCTATAGAGACAAAAAAAGACGGCTGTACAGTAACGTGCAGCCGTCTTTGCGTAACTATGAAAAAATAATGACACGTCATCGCTAATGATGACGTCTTTTTGACTTGTTATGGTGAGCCTTGTGTCTCCGTTTTACCTTGCCGTCGATAAGGTCCGTGATCTGGTCGCGGGCCTGGATGGGCTTGCGCGACACACGTCTCGAATGTTCCTTGATTCTCTCAAAGAGCTCAGGATGCTGCTTTGAGATGCGCCGCAACACGAAATAGAGCCCTGGCACCAATAGCATCGCCGTGGCAATGGTCACGAAAAACTGGCCGTCGATTGACTCCATAAAGGTGGCGGTGAAATACCAAACGGCAATCACCAATGAGTTGATAAACAGCAGGATGGTGGTAATCATAATGTGCGGATAGCCGAGATCCACGAAAATATGGTGCATATGCGTGCGGTCGGCCTTGAACGGCGAATGCCCGTGGAACATACGCACCGTCATCACACGCAGGGTGTCGAACACCGGAAGCGCGTAAATGGCGAACATCATCGCCACACGGAAATGGTCGTTGCCATCCATAATGGGCGTGTGGATGATGCGGCAGGTGAACACATAGGCCAACGTGCCCATAATGAGGGAGCCCGAGTCGCCAATGAACATCTTGTACTTGCGACTGAACACATTGCAGATGAAGAACGGCACAAGCGCCCCGGCAAACACGATGGAGAGCAAGGCAAACAGCGGGTCGTGGTGGGTGACAAAATAAACGCCGCAAATCGTGCTGGTGATGATGCCCAACCCGGAGGCCAGGCCATCCACCCCATCGATCATATTCAGCGCATTCATCAGTCCCACACCGGCAAAGAGCGACAACAGGCAACTCCACAGCATCGGAATATGGGTGACCCCGAAGAGTCCGGCCAGCGTGTCAATGCGGTAACCGAAGGTCCACAACATAAAGATGACCCCGAACTGCACCAAGAACTTGAGCTTGTAGGAGAGGTCGATGAGGTCGTCGAAAAGACCCACGAAAAACATCACCGAAAGGGCCGCAATGACCACATAGAGACGGTCGGTGGGATGGAAAAAGTTGGCGAAAAAGAGACCGTTGACGAATGCCATATACACACTCATACCCCCCAGCACCGGCACAGGCCTCTTCTGCAGTTTCCGATAGTTGGGGGCATCGGTCAGATGCTTCTTGAACGCCAGTTTGATGACTAACGGATTCATCACCACGGAGGTGATGGCCGCCACAAAGGCGCAAATCAAAGCGGTTGGAATAAAACGTAAATTGTGCATAGGGAGCGGTTGGGGGGAAGTTAAAGGGGTTAAGGGTTAAGGGGGTTATTCGACTGTGACCGACTTGGCAAGGTTGCGGGGTTGATCGACGTTGCAGCCGCGCATCACGGCGATGTGATAGGCCAATATCTGCAGCGGCACCGTGGCCAGCAACGGCGAGTATATCGACTCACTCTCCGGGATCTCGATGACGTAGTCGGCCATACTGCGGGCCATCACGTCGTTCTGGCTCACAATGGCGATGATCTTGCCGTCGCGGGACTTCACCTCCTGGATATTGCTGATCACCTTTTCATAAGTGCGGTGGTTAGTGGCGATGAATACCACGGGCATATCCTTGTCAATCAGGGCTATGGGACCGTGTTTCATCTCGGCGGCCGGATAGCCCTCGGCGTGGATGTAGGAGATCTCCTTCAGTTTCAAAGCCCCCTCCAACGCCACCGGATAGTTCTGCAAGCGGCCCATATAGAGCATATTGCGCACATCCTTGTACTGGGCGGCGATCTCCTTGACGATGCCGCTGTGGTCGAGCGTCCACTGGATCTTCTCCGGAATGGTGTCCAGTTCCTGAATCAGCTGGGCGCGCTGCTCCACACTGATGGAGCCCTTCAGCTCGGCCAGGCGCAGGGCCAGCATCGCCATCACCGTGACCTGCGAGGTGAAAGCCTTGGTGGAGGCCACCCCGATTTCGGGACCCGCGTGCGTGTAGATGCCGGCATCCGTCACCCTGGAAATGGAGGAACCGATCACATTGCAGATGCCCAGCACCACAGCGCCCTCCTCCTTGGCCAACTTGATGGCCGCCAGCGTGTCGGCGGTTTCGCCCGACTGCGACACGGCAATCACCACATCGTGGGGCGTGATTACCGGATGACGGTAACGGAACTCGGAGGCATACTCCACCTTGACGCGGATCTTGGCCAAGAACTCAATGAGATAGCTGCCCACCAAGCTGGCGTGCCACGAGGTGCCACAGGCCACAAAGACAATATTGTCGGCGTAGAGCAGCTGCTTCTCATAGTTGACGATGCCACCCAGACTCACCGTGTTGGTGTCCGGATGCAGGCGCCCGCGCATCGTGTCGCGCACAATACGAGGCTGCTCGTAAATCTCCTTCATCATAAAATGGTCGAAGCCGGCTTTCTCGATCGACTCGAGGTTCAGCTCCAGTTCCTGCACATAGGGGATGGCCTCCACATCGTGGATGGTCTTGATGAAGAGCTCCTCGCCCAACTTGACACGCACCACCTGTTCGTCCTCGATATATACCACCTTCTGGGTGCGCCCCACAATGGGAGTGGCGTCGGAGGCGATGAAGAACTCGTCTTTGCCGATGCCGATCACCAGCGGACTGCCCTTCCGGGCGGCGATGATCTCGTCGGGGTGTCCCTTCTCCACAATGGCGATGGCGTAGGCGCCTATCACGTGGTTGAGGGCGATGCGCACCGCCTCAAAGAGCTCCACCTGCTGGTTCTTCTTCACATCCTCAATGAGGTTGATGAGCACCTCCGTGTCTGTGGAAGAGCGGAAAACATAGCCGCGCTTCTCCAGCTCCTTCCGCAGACTCAGGTAGTTCTCGATGATGCCGTTGTGGATCAACGCCATATCGCCCGAGTTGGAAAGATGGGGATGGGCATTCACCTGGTTGGGCTCGCCGTGCGTGGCCCAGCGGGTATGGGCGATGCCTATATGGCCGGACAGGTCCTTCGTGGCGGCGACCGCTTCCAAGTCCGACACCTTGCCTTTGGCTTTATAGACATTCAGTTCGTCGTCCGCGTTCAGCAACGCCACACCGGCGCTGTCGTACCCGCGGTATTCCAGACGTTTCAGCCCTTCGATAAGAATGGGATAGGCCTTCTGATGGCCCACATAAGCAACAATTCCGCACATAAGTCAAGAGATTATTAGGGGGTTAAGGGTTAGGGGTTAAGGGTTAGGGGTTAAGGGTTAGGGGTTAAGGGTTAGGGGTTAAGGGTTAGGGGTTAAGGGTTAAGGGTTAGGGGTTAAGGGTTAAGGGTTAGGGGTTAGGGGATATTATCGGTTTACGGTTTACGGGCTTGGGTTAGGGGTTAGAGGTTAGAGGTTAGAGTGGAGATTATCACATTGTTATTGTAACCGAGGCACGGCAGTGCCGCGAAGCGCAAACTCCCCTTCTGATTTTCAGAAGGGGTGCCCGAAGGGCGGGGTAGTTAATATGAGAGATTGGCCGTTAGGCCATCCTTACGTGCGTGCGAACATTTAAAATAAAATTAATGGCCTAATAGCCTAATCGTCTAATCGAATAACCCCTAACCTTTAACCTTTAACCTTTAACCTTTAACCTCTAACCTTTAACCTTTAACCTCTAACCTTTAACCTTTAACCTTTAACCTCTAACCTTTAACCTCTAACCTAAAATCGCAAGTCGCACATCGTACATCGCATCAAGCGAACAATCACTCCCACCTTCTCACTTCCTCTTCAAAGTCCTTCCTCGGCAATGTGGGGAAGGCTTTGTAGGTGAGGTTGCTCTTGGGGAAGAGGATAACCCAGGCGGTGAGGAAGATGATCTTGCAGTCCACCCAGAGACTGCGGTTGTGGTAGTACCACACCTCCAGCTCGCCCTTGAAAGGCTGGATGCACTGGCGCAAGAAGGCGATGGGGTCTTTCACTTTCGAGATGAAATACTCCTCATCGCGGAACACGATGCTGCCGATGCCCGTGAGACCCGGTGTCATCGCATTGTAACACCGCTTTGCCTCGTCCGTGTAGGCATCGTAGTCCTGCTGCACCATCGGCCGCGGACCCACCACACTCATACTGCCCATCAGCACGTTGAACAGCTGCGGCAGCTCGTTCAGTTTGGTCTTTCTCAGGAACCTGCCGAACGGGAACACCCGCGGATCATTGCGCGTGGTCACCAGTCCGGCCCCGATGTTGGGACTGTCCTTCAGCATCGTGGCGAACTTCAGCACACCAAACGGCTCTCCCCCCTTCCCTATCCGCATCTGTTTGTAAAATATGTAATGCTCACCCGTGCACAACAGGATGATAATCACGGGAATCAACAGCCAACTGAGCAATAAAATGGCAATCAACGACACTAAAATGTCGAAAAGGCGCTTGAAGAAATTATACATAATTAATGGAGAATTGAGAATGGAGAATGGAGAATTATTTTGGGTTAGAGGTTAGGGGTTAGGGGTTAGAGAATTCCACATCGTTTTATTATTACTGTGGCACAGCAGTGCCGCGAGGCACAAACTCCCCTTCTGATTTTCAGAAGTGGAATTTTGGGTTGTCCGCACGTGCGTGCGAACATTTAAAATAACATTAATCGTCTAATCGTAAATCGTAAATCGTAAGTCGTACATCGCACATCGCACCTCACATCTTCTGATCCAGGTTTCTCCCCTTCTCTTCGTGTTCGAAGTTGGGGACGAAGTCTTTGAGCAGGGTCACCACGTCGGCTTTGGTGAAGTCGGGGCGGGCGAAGAGGGCTTGTAACTTACTGAAGTAGCTGTCGATAGCCTCTAAGGGCTTGCACGGGTACTCTTCAATGACACCCAGGGAGGCAAAGCGCTCCATATTCAGCTTCTCACCCGGGATGTAGAACTCCTCGAAGCCCTTCTCGCCCGTGGTGTCGGAGCCAAAATAATAGACAGGATAGGTGTCGCTGTCCTGCGGCATCTCGGCGGCGAACTTGCGGGCCTCCTCCTCACTGTCGCAGTATTTGATCTTATAGCCCTGCTCGGTCAGGAACTTGTCGCAGATGCTCGAGAAGGTCATCATCTGCTCCTCGCCCAGCTTGGGGAAGAAGATCTCGCCGCTCTTGCCCAGCATACAGGCCAGCATACAGATCTGGCCGCTCTCCTCCGGACTCACAAAGTAACGCTTCACGTCATTGGGCGAACTCAGAGGCTGGCGCTTCATCATCCGCTCCAGGAAGCCGGCCAGCAGGGAGCCGTTGCTGAAGGCCACGTTCGCGAAGCGCGCCGTGCACACCTTGAACTTCTTCGAGTAGGCCATAATCATCTCCTCCATCACCTTCTTGCTGCACCCCATAATGTTCACGGGGTTGGCGGCCTTGTCGGTGCTGACGCAGAAGAAGTGCCGGGGCGGCATCTCAGCCAGCAAGTCCAGCAACTTGCGCGCTTTCAGCACGTTGTTTTCTATGAGGGCCTCCACCGAGTAGCGGTCCTTCTCGCTGCGCACGTGCTTGTGGGCCGAGAAGTTGGCCACGATGTCAAATCCTCCTTCCGCGCGGAAGATCTTCTCAAAAATGGGGTCGGCATAGCTCAGCGGGTAGGTCCTGTAATCCTCGGGCACGTACATACCATAGGTGGAGCGCAGGTCACGGGTGAGCTCGGTGAGACCGTTCTCGTTGATATCGACCACCACCAGCTTGGAGGGCTTGAACGGCAGCAGCGCCCGAATGTACGACGAGCCGATGGTGCCGGCCCCGCCGATGACGAGCACACTCCTGCCGGAGATTTCACGGGTTAATTGTTCATTGTTTTTTTCGATGTCCGCGAGGAACATAGACCGCTCGCGGAGAGTGATGTGGGTGGAGATGAAAGTGGGGATGGAAAGCATAGGTGGAGGTGTTTTAAAGTTCAAATCTTTTGATTTTTGAATTCTGATTTTTGAATTTATTATTTTGAATTTATTATTTTGAATTCTGAATTTTGAATTCTACCTGTATCGTTCCTCCCTCACATTCTCATAGTACCCCGGCACTATCACGGTGCTCGGGATGTTGACCACGCGGTCTTCGAGCCATTCGGCGTTGGAAAGGTCGGCGCACTGGCAACCCTTGTACATATCGAGCTTGTTGTTGAGCACCCAGATGGGGCGCGTCATCACGCCGTGGTCGTTGGTGTAGGTGAGGAAAGCGTCACGCTCGGTGCGGTCCTTGAGGATGACGGCGTTGAGCCAGTAGTTGGAGCGGCAGTTTTCAGGCTCGGTGAAGAACTCGATGTCCGTGCCGGCAAAGAAGGCCTTGTACTGGTCGGTGAGCTTGCGCTTCTGCTCGATGAAGAAGTCGCACTGCTCGATCTGGCCCAGACCGAGGGCGGCGGCCAGGTTGGTGAGGCGGTAGTTGTAGGCCGTGTAGTCGTGGTTGTACTCCCAACGGTGGGGCACCTTGGCGGTGGTGGTGATGTGCTTGGCCAGCTTGGCCAGCTGCTCGTCCTGGGTGAGGATCATACCGCCGCCACCGGTGGTGATGACCTTGTTGCCGTTGAAGCTGAGGGCCGACAGCTTGCCCCACAGGCCCGTGTGCTTGCCTTTGTACAGACTGCCGATGCTCTCGGCGGCGTCCTCCACGAGGGGGATGTTGTAGCGCTCGCAGATGTTGGCGATGTCCTCGATAAGACAGGGATGACCGAAGGTGTGCATCGGCACCACGGCGGCGAAGCGGCGGCCGGTCTTGGCATTGTAGCAGTGGCCGTCGGCATCTTTGCGGGCATTGGCCTTGAGGAAGGCCTCCAGCTTCTCGGGACTCATCCCCATCGTGCGCCTATCCACATCCACGAACACGGGATGCGCGCCCGTGTAGGTGATGGCGTTGCAGGTGGCAATGAACGAGACGGGCTGGGTGATGACCTCCTCGTCGCGCTTCACGCCCGCCAGCAGCAGGCATATATGAAGGGCCGAGGTGCCGTTCACGGCGGCCACCGCATACTGACTGCCAGTGTATCGGGCGATGGCCTCTTCGAACTTGCCCACATAGGCGCCCACACTCGACACGAAGTTCGAGTCCATCGCGTCCATGATATACTTGCGCTCGTTACCTATAAAGCGCGGATCGTGCAGGATGATGAAGCCCTCGGGATCGTTGAAGGTCTTGCGCACGAAATTCACAAAGTCGGAGTACATAGATTAGGGGGTTAGGGATTAGGGATTAGGGATTAGGGATTAGGGATTAAGGATTAAGGATTAAGGATTAAGGATTAGAGATTAGAGATTAGAGGTTCGGGATGGAGATTTTCACATTGTTTATTGTAACCGTGGCACGGCAGTGCCGCGAGACGACATCTCCCCTTCTGATTCTCAGAAGGGGTGCCCGAAGGGCGGGGTAGTTAATATGAGAGATTGGCCGTCAGGCCATCCTTATTATCTACCTTTCAGTACTTGCTGGCATAATCCGACAGATTCTTGTTCAAAAGAAAGATTCAAGGATATTGCAGTCTCCGATTCTGGTGCCGTTGATGATATTTCTTATAAGGTACTTTGACATTTTATATTACTACCCTGGCCTACGGCCACCCCTTCTAAAATAGAAGGGGAATTTTGGGCTGACCGCACGTGCGTGCGAACATTGAAAATGATATTAATCGTCTATTTAAATAACCTCTAACCTTTAACCTCAAACCCAAAATCGCAAATCGCATTAGAGATTACACCACACTCACCATCAATCCTGATAATACTGCGATAAAAATACTCATCAGGGTTCCAGCAAGCACATATTCGGTTTTGGCGGTTTCCTTATCGCCGAAACGTATGATGGATTTCGCAGCAATCAGCAGGCCAAGAGCCTCGTAGCGTTGCAATATGACGAAAGCCAGTATCAACCAACGCTCGATATCGCCAATCAAAGCTCCGGCATTGAATCCCGAATCGGAATGCGCTTCCGGCACATTGACGCTATAGTGCTTCAGTATGAGTTTTATGAAAATATTCGCAGGTTTCCAGCATACTATAATTGCTACAGCCAACGCAATATACTTAGTGGCAATCCCGAACGGGACACTCCACTCGTTGAACCTGCACCACTGCCAAGCGACCATCGCCAGAATGGCAATATGCAAAAGCTGGTCGATCACGAACCATTTTACCTTATCTTCACGATACGACTTCCAAATGTCAATAGCAAAATGCGTGATGGCTATCACCAGTGCACACCACCAGAATTCCAAGCGAAACGAGACCAACCACGACAAGGCAAACACTATGGCAGCGTGTATATAATGGCAACCACTACGCCATTTCTTCTCTCTTTTGCTCTTGCACGATTCCGAAGTCTGCAAAGCGAAGTCTGCCACCAGATGGGCCAGCAACAAACACAAAAACAACTCTACCCACATAATCCCTCATAATTTATATTTTCAAAATCTTTTATCGCCGTATTCAACAAACCCCATTGGGCATTGGTCGACCGCGTGTTGACCGACGACTGGAATATCCCGAGCCGTTCGCTGATTTCACGTTCTTTAAAGCCCAGCAGCTTGTAATAAACCACTTCCGCCTTTTTCACCGAGTATGAATCCACCAGATTGCTGACCATGGCGACATACGAGTCCAAAAAGCAGTTCATCTCCTCCTGCGCACCATCCATTTCAACAATCGAATACACGTTGGTCTTATGGCTGATGATGTCGAGATTTCTTCCCGAAAGATAAATTGCCGGTCCATCGATAATACCTTCCTTGCGGTTTTCATACACCATTCTCGACATTCCAATCGAAAACCTGATGCCGTATTTCTGCAGCATCTCCGAGCATTCGTATTTGTCGGCCTGCATCTTCACAAACAGCTTCAACAGCACGGCTATACGCAGAGCATAACGTTGTTCAGGAATGAAACACTCGATGCCGTCGCCCTTCACTATTCTTGCCCAAAATCCGTGATAATCCCTTTCAATCTTATCAAGCAGGTTGAGCAGCCTATTTCTTAGCTCAATCAGGTCTTCCGTATGCAACGACGTTGATCTCACTATATCAGCTGATAATGTAGCTACCATAACTTTTTTATTCAATTATTTCCGGCTGCAAAAATATCTAATTTTTCTTAGATAACCTAACAATATCTATAAATTATTAGATATTTGCTCATTATCGAATATTCACATAAAAGTTTTACTTTTAGTAAGAAGTTCAAAGACTAAAGACTTTAGACCATAGACCAAAGACCATTAATCGTTTAACACGATTTACGATGTGGGATTTACGATTTACGACGAAGAAATAATAACCTTTAACCTTTAACCTAAAATCGTAAGTCGCAAATCGTTTTAGGCGATTAATATTCTTTGTTCTCTAATCTCTAATCCCTAATCTATAATCTTTGTTCTTTGAATTTTGAATTCTGAATTTTGAATTTCAATTCCTCCCATCATATCTCCTCCCCCGCGTACTCCATCTTCCTCCCCAGTACGGTGGCGAGGATCATCTGTATGTCTTTGGCGAAGGAGTAGTGGCGGTAGTAGTAGCAGTTGAGGCGCACTTTGTCGGGGTAGATGGTGTTGTCGTTGTACCAGACGGCGATTTCCTGGGCGGGGCGGGTGTCGCCTTCGGCCTGGGCCTGCTGCACGTATGCGGCGATCATCTCCTCCTCGTCGCGGTACTTGAGGGAGGCGGGACCGGTGATGCCGGGCCGCAGCCTGAGCACGTCCCTGTCCTCCCCCACCAGCTTGTCGGCGTAGCCGGGCACGTCGGGACGCGGTCCCACGAAGCTCATATTGCCGACGAGCACGTCCCACAGTTCGGGCAACTCGTCCAGCTTGTAGCGGCGCAGCTTGGCGCCAAGGGGCGTGATGCGGCTCTCGCCGGCCACCGAGACCGACGAGCCGCCGTGGTTGACGGTCATCGTGCGGAACTTGTGCACCTTGAAGAGACGGGCGTCCTTGCCCACGCGCTGTTGCACGAACAGCACCGGCCCACCGGGCATCTTCACCTTGACCAAAATGGCCACGATGAGCAACACCGGCGAGAGGACGATGAGACCGAAGAAAGAGACGACGCGGTCGAAGAGGAATTTGAGGAGCATAATTGGGGTTAGGGGTTAGAGGTTAGGGGTTATCAGATTAGGGGTTAGAGATTAGAGATTAGGGATTATTATCGATTAGGCGATTAGGCGATTATTTTACATTAATTAATCGTATCATCGCATAATCGTAGTTCGTAAATCGTAAGTCGCAAATCGCACATCGCATAAGGCGAATAATGGTCTTACGTCTAAAGTCTCTGTTCTCCCACTACTTCGTAATCTCCTTGATAATATCAAACAATTTATACATCTGCGTGTATGACTTGTACACTTCTGGCTCTCTTTCATGCAATAAATCCAGTTCGCGTGAAAGCTCAATGGCCTTCTCCATATCTCCCTTTTCCTTCAGTTCACGGTAGATATGAGTCTTGTTGAAAAAAGATTCCGTCTTGTCATAGTTGGGGATGTGTTTCTTAAGTTCCTGCGCCACTGCATTATAGTCCGCATATTCTTTGCTAGATGGAGCTGGCATATAGTGCATCAGAAACCAGTATTCCGTACAGGGGTTGGACTCCACAAAAATAATCTTGGGATTATCTCTCTTCAATGTGCGGTAATGTTCCATCTTGTCGTGGTTGCCTTCAATCACATCCATATCTATCAGGCACAACACATAATCATAGCCCGCGTTCATTCGATTTATCGCCAGCCTCACAATGTCATCAATGTCCGAATGTTTGGGGATGCCGGGCACAAGACTGAATCTGTAGCGTTCAGTTGTACGCAAGTCATCCACATAGCGATACTCTGTCAGCCCTTCACCAATGATAGCGATGCTCTTCCGTGCTTTTCTATTCCCTTGTCTCATGCTGATAGTATTCATCCATATCCATATAAATACTGTCCAGGAAAGGCAAATTCACAAGTTTTTCCTGCATATACGCATTATAAACCGACAGTGTCTTGTGCAAGCCAAGGGTTGACAGCCTTATCAATTGAGTCTCTCCGCAATCGTTCTTGTCCGTGAACCAAATAACATCCCTGCGAATATAATCCTCATCCAGCAGATTGATGTCGTGTGTGGATACGATCAGTTGCCCGCCCCGTTTGCTGTTCACCAAGAACACCTTGATAAAGTAAGAAAGCAACTCATAGTGGATACTCGTCTCTATCTCGTCAACAGGAAGAATGACACCGTTAACCAACAAGTCATAAAGGATTGTGGCCAGCCCCATATATCTTTTGGTTCCGCGAGACTCCAATTCCTCGTAAAGCTCTCTATCCCCATTACTGGTATGATGCACAAAGAACATTTCGTCCGAATGCAACGTACCTTTTTTCAGGATTTCTTCCTTTGCCCTTTCTGACATCGCCGAAGTGTTTTTAATCACCAGTTCCAATTCAGGAGTAATGCTAACTTCCTCTTCGTGTATGGCAATATCCGAGATATTGAAGTCAGATGCCTTTAAGAAGTGAAGGATGAAGTTTTTCAATCGTCCGTCTCTGTCTTTTTTTATTCGACGTTTAGTGAAGCTCATCAGACTGTTATTCGGATACATAATAGGAGCTATCCTTTGGGAAAAGAAATCGTAAACCAGGTTCAACTTCGATTTCTCCACATTCGACTTCCCGAAAGCAGCGATAACTGTTCTGTTATTGATAGTATTGCCCTCTATCGCCTCTCTGCTTTTCTTAACCAGTCCCAACTTTCCACCAAAGACAATATCTGTGGCATCTTTTTCAGCGTTATAGGTGCGCTTGTACAACAACGTTGGCTGAACCGAAGAATATACTTGCAAGGTTTCATCGTAAATAACCTTGCTATCCAAAACCAGGCTGAGTTTATACTTCTCACGGTTCAAATAGAAAGTCATTTCAAACTGCGTCCGTTCCTTATCAGACACGTCATCAAGCAAGAAAGGCACAACTCCAATCTCATCGCCTTTATTCAGGCTGTCATTGACCATAAACTGCGAAAAGAAATCGAGTGCCTTCAAGATGTTAGTCTTACCGGATGCGTTGGAGCCATAGATGCAGCCTATTTTCAAAAGCGACACACCGTCAGCCACCTCTTCGGTATATATATCACGCGAAGTATCATCATTTGTCGGGACAAAACTCAATGTCTGCTCTTCCCGCAATGAATAGAAGTTCCTGATTTTGAATTCCGCTATCATATTTAAGCAGTTTTAAAACGACGGTGCAAAGATACAACAAATTTTTAATATTGGTAATTTTATTTTTATTTTTCGTTCTTTTTTCACGAATACGACATATAAATACTGCCATTTTGTCATTCTTTGGCAGTTGGCATAGATATTGCTTGTTTCAGGAATTGTGGAAAACGTTCTTGAGCATCGAAACCACCGTCAGGCATAAAGCTCTGCTGTACTGTTCAGACAACAGGAACAAACACTTGTAATATTATTTATAAAGTACGCAATTTACGAGAAGGTAGCAGACCAGGCAACTGGATTGGATACTGGGAAAATGCCACAAGTATAGCAGCCGGCAAATGTCACAGATTGGACAGATCCCAAAGATATTCTTTGGTAACCCTTCTCAAACATCCCAGATAGTTGCCGCTATTGGGGATGTCTTTTCAAAAACGGATAGCCCAATCCGATGTCAAACCCGAGGGCCTTGGGCAAGCCTTCACAAAGAACCCCTGAAAAGGCAGGGACACAAGTGTCTATGGCGAAAAAAGACACCTATAAGTACGAGCTGCACGACGGTCACCGTACTGTTTACGTAGGAACCACCAAGGATCCAGAACGTCGCAAGGCCGAACATCAAGCTGACGGTAAAGAATTCACCAAGATGGCCATTATTGGCGGCCTTTCAACAAGCGAAGGCGCTGGCAAGTGGGAAGAGGAAAGAATTGATACCTACAAGCGCAATCACGGTGGTGAAAGGCCTAAGTACAATCAGAATGATTCGGGCAAGTAACCACCCATCAGGTAACGGCCCCAGCCTTGAAATGGACCAGGTTAAACTTCGAAACCACAGTAGAAGAAAACTATTAAAAACTATTGAAAGGAGGTATATTGAATGAGTTCATTAGATTTACAAATGATTGCTAAAGCAGGTGGCAATATTATAGTTGATGCCAAACCTTTTACTGCATTAGATCTTCGAATGGTAGCTGCAGCAGGGAAACAGTCCGGCTCCTCTTTGTCCATTCTTGGGGCAGGAAAGTTTTC
Organism: uncultured Bacteroidales bacterium; assembly: GCA_900315705.1. GTDB lineage: Bacteria > Bacteroidota > Bacteroidia > Bacteroidales > WCHB1-69 > F23-D06. The sequence continues at coordinate 87,833 of ONAB01000007.1, forward strand.
ATCACTGGACTGTCAAATGATAGCTAAAGCCAACCCTGGTCGTGTGACATTCAATTTCTGTTGATGTTAATCATGACAGAACCACGTTTTATATTTCTCAAGAAGAGGGCGATCGCTGATTTGCGATTGCCTTTTTCGCGTATCTATCAGCCTATGAACCTACAATATGTAAAGTACACTTCTCCGAACGATATTTATAATCAATCATGACACCTCTTCGTTTGACTTTTCCAATTACATATTATTTTCACTATAAATCAATTTGAATTATCTTGGGGACTTCCCTGAGAGAATCGAACGGGTGGTTCTCATTGTTGACTTGATTCCATTCTCCCGTGATTTCACACAAAAAATCTTTCGGTTCAGGTGCTACAAAATTTTTTTTGTTCACTTTTCAACCTTTTGGTTTTTGGAGAGGGCTACAGATGTAGCTACATCCTTCGAATGTTTCATATATGATTCAACCACATCCAAAAGTCTGTTATCAAGGTTACGGATATGTTCCTGTGCCAGATGCTGTTCTTCCAACTTAGAAATATTTGTTTTATATTCTAATTCAAGCTTTTGTTCCGAAGCTTTTTTATATAATTGCTTTTCCAGACTGCTCAACTCCAACGACTCCATCTCGACGTTTTGTTTCAACTCCAAGATTCTCATCTCTTTTACTGCTCTGGAAGAAGATTCTCTTTTGTGTGACAAGGTCCAAAGGGTCAAAATAAAGAGAATTGCAAATATCCCCACCACGATCATCCAGCAACAAGCACTTTGGTTTGTTTCGTTTATTTTACTTACGAGAATGATGATGGCAACCAACAACATCAACATGAAGACAGCTATCGAACTGTTATAAATCATGTCGTTTAATGAACCTTTGAACCCTTTGTTATTGTTGTCTCTGACATTTTCATCCTTTAAGGAGTTTTTCAACTCTTGTAAAATCTGCTGAGCAGATGTCACACTCATTTGTTTTTCACCCTTATCCCTTCCTGAATCTGCCTCCCCAGGCTGTTCAGAATCATTGAGATTCTCTTTTGAAGAAGTGATTTTCAAAAGCATTTCGATTGAATTGGCCAAATTATTTAAGTCAATGGGATTAAAAGGCGCTTCGTTGCTCATACTTACTCTAATCTATGGTTAATAAAAACTCTTCTGTTAAAGGCAGATATTGTAAATCCACTTATCACGAACTAACAGCCTTTACAAAAATTCAATATTACTATTATCTTCAAAGATTCTGACAACATTTTGCAACTCTCTGCATATCTCATCCTCAGAAACGTTTTTTTTATATGCAACTTTGAACGTCAACATGTTCAGTCTCCTGACACCTGACTGATAACGTTTCAGATGTTTAGCAGTTCTGAATATCAGCCATATCAGGCCCAGGACAACCAGTATAATAGTTAACCACAATATTGCCACAACATGGCCATCAGGCTTGATGGTCTTAACGAAATTGGCAAATACAAAACAATAAATAGCAATCAAAGCTACAATTAAAAAGGAATTTAGTACTACGAATACAGTCCTTTGTCGCTTTATTTTGTCAACATAATTATTTAACAACAACGTTTTTTCCATATTGTTTTCCATAATACCCATTTGAAACATTAATATTCAGTGTTAATATAGATAGAATCATCGTAACGACGCTCAATTTCGTTGACGATATTCACATCATCCCAATTCTTGAAATCATTCTCGTATGAGCTCAAATTGTTAATATTTGAAGATTCGTATTTATGCTGTATCCATTGTCGTTTTTTATCTATCACTTCGCTGTTCAGCAAATATCTTTCATCCGCCAGATTACCCTGACAAGTGTCATTTCTCAAATCATCATCCAATAGAAACATATTGGCTATCATATTCTTGTATTCTACACCTTCGCTATTAATATTACGCGCAGCCTTAAAGAATTTGATTGCCATTTCTGCAGAATGGTTTGAATAGATATGATGGATTGTAAAATCATCCATCTCATGACGGATATTCAACAACAGTTTCGTATATCGGTACCCGAAATTATCCTTACTGTGAATCCCTTTTTTCTTCATTTCCATAACCAGATTGTCCAACAAATCATCAAGTTCCGCGGCCTCTACATCTTCGTTGCGAACAAGCATGTCAACCACTTTTTTCATATTGAGCTTATCACCGGATTCTCTGAACCGATAATACATGTATAAATCATACAACATTTCGTAGTATTTCGACCATTCCCACAATAGATAATAAACATTTCCTGTGAATTGATTTGAGAACGTTGTAATATGATTGTGCGGCGTCAGAGTCTTGAGTATATTCGACAAGGCGACAATAGAATCCACGACCAGAAAGTCAATTATGTCCATCTTTATTATAGCCTGTTCGTTTCCAAATATAGCATCGACCATTTTCGCACAGGTTTGGTCACCAGATAGATTCTTGTGCAACTGTTGATAAAAGACATACTGATAATGGTTGCTAGGCGACAAAGGGGTTGTTCCGCCAGTCTTGTAGTAGCATCTTTGTTCGTCAAGAAACACATCTACACCTAACATATCAATCAAAACTAATCGGTTAAGTGTGACTTTTATATAATTCGCCTCCACATCAGCTTTGAAAGTCTTTGTATGTCTTAATGCAGGAGCGACTCGATTATAAATATTTGGTATGTACTTTTGCAATTCCACCTTATTTTGGGTGAGTCGATAATAATATACTTTACAATTGACTGCTAATAAAAATAAGGATTGTAAATTGGGGAAAATAGATAATTTTGATAAATCAATGTCTTCGAAATGTTCAAGATGGAACAACCATTTGTATTGGTGTATCTCGGCCATGTCAAAGTTGTCGTATTGTCGTCCGACAAGTCGTGAAGCATTCTTAAACATACATAGCACAAGATCCACGATTTTGGTATTTTGCAGACCGTAGTCTGACCCGTTTCCATCATCGAAGCGTATGTAGGAATCCAACACGCACAAATAGTCTTCTAATACTTTTAAAATACGTTCAATGCAATATATTGCTTCCTTGTACATTGAGGCGATCTCGTAATACTTGCTCGCTGCCCAATAATACAACAGCACACGGTCCAGTTTGCTATGACCCGGTTTCCGAGACTCATTTTGAATAATATCACTTCTATGTTTTTCAAGTACTATTCCTTTTGAGAGTTCAGTTAAAAGATTAATGACACCCGATGACAGACGATCATCCAGATGGTTGCGGCCCTTGAGTCCGCCTGGAGCTGTGCGTGCACAAGAGAGCATAACGTCAGCCATCTTTTCGGAAGTTACTGCCAACAAAGAGACTTGAGGCTGTCGGAGATGCTTCAAATGCTTATGCGATGTATATAACAACAATACGAACGCTTTGCTTGTCGTCGTATAATCATTCGGAATCTGCTTGGCAAACATTCCTTTCAACAAGAGAATGAGACTTCTGTTCACATATTTGCAAGCGTTACACGGGGAACGATGACCTGAAGACATCAGACAATCTCTCCTATTCGAACATTCTTGCATCTTTGACAACAATCTTCCAAATTCATTCAGCTGCTCCTGTTTATCTCTGTCAGCCTCATCCAAATCATGCATCTTGTCTAAGTATTTCAAATAACCCGAGACATTTTTTACGACAGTAGCGTCGCCTTGGGGAATAAGGGAACTGAAACTTCGGATATTCTGGATACCACCTGTCTTTAGGGTTTTAAAAAAATTGCAAATGTCATCCTTAATGGAAATCGCATCACGCCCTCGTTCATTCTTGCTTTCGTTGAAACAATAATCATCAAGAAATTCCCATACATTGATATCAAAGTTGTACATTGCAGCAGAGAGACTGTCAGGAGGGGAGGTTATCACAAAGTTGTTTTTATAATACAAGATTTCCGCCATTTTACAGAAAAAATCCGCAGAAATCATAAATTTTTCTTCTATATTTGTTGTATTGTGCAATATTTTGAATTCAGCTTCCGCCTCATCAATACTCGACTGAGTGATTCCGCTTAACTCCATTTTCTCGGTCACAAAAAGCTTAGCTAGAATCACCTGATAGATATATTTGACATCTTCGAAAGTAGTTAATTTTAAAAACACATCGCTTTTTTCAGGCGTATAGTTAGCTGAAAGTCCAGATATGGCTTTGTCTGCATCCAAGCTGTATCTAGGGGCAAAAAACAACATGTTTTCTTTAATGTCCTCCCACATATTGGAATGGAATTGTCTTACAAAATTGCTGTCACCAAAAGTCCTATAATACTGGTGTATCCGCTTTTCTATCAATACAGGCTGCTTCACTCTCCAGTCTTTTGTAAGTCTCATTATAGAATCCAGACCTAACTGACCTTCATCTACCCATCTTAAATGGACTAACCGATTGATTATATGACAATATTCCATATATGCATTTTCGTATGTGTGTCTGTACTCATACGACAAACCGACTTTCAAACTGCATTTCAAATATGCCAACACGTTTCGTGACGTGATGTCATTGGTGATGAATTGCAATGCGCTTCGGTACTCATGAATAGCCCTGTAGTAGTCCTCCTCTGAAAAGTACAAATCTCCGAGGTTCTCATGGATCCGTTCCAATATCCCATTGTAATGATGAGTGTCGTCTGCAGATTTTGACAGATTCATGTAATGCCACAGCAAACGCGTGTTGTAACGTTTGACCGTTTCTGATTCGTTCAGTGTAAAGTTAAACAAGGCAGAAGCCTCTTCTGATGTTTTAGAAATTGCGGATATTTCTTCTGAAATCTGTTTATGGAATTTGTACTGGAATACTCCCGATGAAACAGGAGTTATATGGATTTGAAGCAAGAATTCTACAATGGAGGCCATCGAATCCCGCAACTCGGGATTTTTGTTTGAATTCAGCAATTCCGGCATTTGTTCCAAGTTTCGCCAGGAAAAACCGTTTCCATGATATTTGTATATCTGATCAAGCATAAACGAGGTGGACACAAGCAGTTTGTCTCCATAGTGGCTGACTTCACTGGTTATAGCGTTCATCACTGGCGATGCCACATAATGGATGAAGTTAATCAGTTTTTGATCGTTTGCGTTGAAGTACAGCACACACTGTTCGCGAATATTTTTCTCAGTTGGAGCTCCCACTACAATTTCATCATGCCAATCAAACTGGCTTGTGGCATCATAATTAGTTTTGATATACTTTTCGAAGTATGTAGAAATTTTCTTAGGCGATCCGTTGCTGATGTGAGAGAGATAAACGCAGAAGAAGCGTAGAAACTCAACTGCATATTGAATCTCGTTAGTCCTCTCCTCCAATTCTGCAAAAGTCATCTCCTGATTTATATCCCGAATGTGTAACTCCATCAAATATTCGTAATACCATCTCAAACTGGGCTGTTCCTCTTTTAACACAAGGTTGTCGATGGAATTCTGATACATTTTTTTCAGCAAATACTTTTCCGGGAGCAACATAGTGGCCAGATAGACCTCTGTCATCGAACTCACGTCCGACTGTTCACGCTCTGGAGAAAGAAAACTGCTCACGTTCAGCACACCATTGAAAATGCTGTTAATGGCAAATTCACGATCAGACAAATCCGCCAACGAAGCATCGAAAAGTTCATGCCCAGATATAAAGACACACTTGGCCTTGACAGACGCAATAAACAGTTTCATATTTGCTAAAAGCCGTAACACATTCTGCTTTCGCTCTTCATACGCCATGGCATCCGTAAATCCTTTTACGGTAGTTTCAAAATCGGGTATGCTATTCGTGTTGTCATTATTGTCCTTCTCCCCTTGTTGGATCTCAGAAGTGGGAGCTTTTGTTATTTTATCCAATTCGTCAAAAACGATAATGAACTGGGTGCGATAACTTTTGGGACATTCTTCACTATTGATAGTGTTAATGATCCCCATTAGCTCATGTTCAATTTCTCGGACATTGGCCATTGGGGTAATGCGATTCTTATTTCGTGAAAAAAGTGAGAAGGTTATGAAACTGTTGCGTGTTCGGAATTGGGAATCTGTTTTTTCGTTAAGAGTCGAAGAAATCCGATCACATAAGATATTCAGCCGATGAATGGTGTTAAAGGGTGCTGAAAGATAGGGGATATTTTTGCGCAATGCACGAAATATGACTATTACCAGCCAGAAAATCAGAAGGCAGAGAGAGAAATCCACAATAAGCCACAACACGTCAAAAAATGACAATCCCCACAAGGCCAAAGTCTTGGTCGTCGCACCAAGCCAAGAATTAATACCGTCGTAATTAAGAACTGCAAGTCCCAATAGTCGTGTCAAATTCGGTGAGACAACCACTATGGTCAGCGCAAACGAGAAGAAGCACATTAGTGCAGAAACGATAAAACTTACAATAGGCCGACTTTGCCTGTTGTGAGCAAATTGATAGTATTTCTCCTTGATATTCTGTGCAATCAGGCTCAACACATCCCGTTCATTCAATATTTCCTGTCCCAAGTTAACGGTGATTGTGATATTGCTATATACGCGTGTTCTTCGATCCTTCCATTTCAAATAAAATTTCGACAACATTTCCTTGTCAAAAAGATGATGGAAAGGGAACGTTCTAATATTTCTTTCGAAAAAAACCGTGTTGCAAATTTTGCTAGCGTAAAGGAATGCTACCAGTAAAACAGATACCGAGACAAGGACAATCGTAGGCCCAAAGCTTTGGAAGCGGATGCCAATATAGCAAGCAATGGCAAAACAGGTCATGGCCAACTGGAACAGCACTTCTTTGTAGGCCTTGGTTTGTCGTGTAATGCTGTCTATCACTCTTTTCACCAAAAGGGATTTTCCCATCCCACGGTAACCGGTAATAAGATAAGAACCTGATTTTGAATCGCTGGTCAGCCAAGTATATAGACGTTCATACAAAACTTCTCTCCCCACGAACTTATCCTTCCCCTTCGTGTTGTCATCGTGTTTGAAGGCAAATCCGGGCACGAAAATTTTCAAGTACTTCTTGCTGGAAATATACCTGTAGAAATTCTGGTTTCGTATATTTTGTTTTTGTTCGAACATAAGCTATATTTAGGTTTTAAGTAAAATTCTTTCCTTATGACCCCAATGGAAGCTTTAATTGTATGAAATGTGTTGAATTGATGGGTGACTTTTATATCTTCACCAAATCCTTTTTGTTATAATAATCCTCTATCACCTCCACAAAGGCTTTCGACACCCTATCGTCTATATATGAGTAGTTCTTGCCGTCTTGGATGGCCTTGAGAAATGACACTAACTCGTAGCGGATGCCTTCACCGTCAAGTTGGTAGAAGTATCGTTTGTTCTGCGTTGGGTCTTCGCGCCTGATTTCAAAATATTCCGTTTTCCACCACGGGGCTGGCACATAGATATAACCGGTTGTGCCAGAGATTACCAGTTCACCCTCTGTCTTAACACCTTTACCCACCTTAATTGAGGCGACTGCGTGGGGATATACAAAAGCTATCTTGGTGAAATTATCATACATAATGCTCTCATCCTCAATATGGGAGGTAATACACTTTTGCGTATATTGTGTGCCGAGCAACTGGAAGATGGGCAACATTGCATTGGGCCCCCAAGTACACAGACTGTTCCATTTCTCATTCAACTCCTCACTCGTCAAATCATTATCTCTAAGACTAGTACACGATGAATCAACCGACATAACCGTGCCTATTCTACCGCTCTTCACCAACAACAACATCCTATAATAGGCCGTGGAATAGGCCGTGCGAATGGCATCCATCAGAATCAGGTTTTTCTCCTTTGCCAAGTCATTCAACTCCTGCCATTCACTGACGGACAATGCAATCGGCGGATCGCAAAGGATATGCTTACCCATTTCCAACGCCTTTTTGATTTGAAGATAATGATCCGCCGGCTTGGAAATTAAATAAATAGCATCCACTTGCGGCAACAGGGAGTCATAATCATCCGTCACATACGGCAAAGATTTAAGAGCATCAGAAAAACCAGAACTCAAACTTGGAGAAGTGCAAAGTCCAACTATCTTCACCCCATTCACATAATGGCTCTCGTTCACGAATTTATTAAGATACAATGATTCCCCAACCAAGCCAAGACGCACTTCCCTTTTTTCAGATCTCAAATCCGAACTCGACACTCCAGCAGTACGTTCCAAATATACCACCTGACAATACTCGTTCAGATAATCGAAGTACCCCATCCAATCGCTGCCGATGGCAAAGATGTCAACGCCATAACGCATGATGTCGTCGATTTTCTGCCCTTCGTACTCCTCAACAATCACCTCATCGGCAATGCCAGTTGCTTTCACGGCCTCCATACGTTCCATGAGAGACTGCTGCACATTGATTTTTCCACGAGCACGGTCAAAACCGTCAGCGGTGACACCAACAATCAGATAGTCACCCAATGCTTTAGCTCGTTCCAACAGACGTTGATGACCAAAATGGAACAGGTCGTAGGTACCGTAAGTAATAACCTTTTTCATATTATATAAATTTCTTTTCTCTTAAATCAAGAAAAGCATCAATCAGTTTGTCATAGTCAGCCTCTGTAAGGCAACCTATATGACCCACACGGAACACAGTATCTTTCATATCACCGCCATTCGGACAAATCCACATACCATATTCGTCTTTAATCTTCAAGAAAATCTCATTGGCCGACTGTGTGGTTGGATGTAGCGGAGTAACAGCATTGCTTAAACTTTCGCTGATAATCTCAAAAGGAAGATTATGCTCTTTAATCTTGTTGCGGAAATAGTTAGCCAATCTTGCTGTACGTTCAATCTCAGCCTTATCACCTCCAGAATCTTCAATTTCCTTCAAACGGACATTAATCTGACGCAACACACCCACTGCAGGTGTCCAGGGTGTCTGGCCACGCTCCTGATTCTTCAAAGCAATCTTCAGGTCGAAATACTGACAACAGCACTTGGCATTCTCGATTCGTTTAATTGCAGATGGAGCCAATGCCATCACTGCAATTCCTGGGGGGCAAGCCAAGGCCTTCTGTGAGCCTGTAATCATCACACCGGCATCCAATGCTACCATATCAAATGGGTCACACAGAAACGAGCTAATGGTATCAACAATCAGGAAGCAATGGTTTCGCTTGCAAAAGTCACTAACTAGATTGATGTCATAATGTACCCCTGTTGAGGTTTCGTGCTTTTGTAAAAGGAACGCAGTATAACCTTTTCCTTCGTATGGAGCAAGGTGTTCTGGCTTTAAGGCCTTGCCGTGCTCCAATTTGATTTGCGTGAATGGAATTTCGTGAAGAGTGAGTAATTCCACAAAACGCTCACCAAAAGATCCTCCATTAATGACCAGAGCCTTGTCCTGCTTGGTAAGACAGTTCATAATGGCAGTTTCCATACCTCCCGACCCTGAACAAGTCATAAACACCACCCTGCTATCATTGGTAGTATGCGCAAACTTCTTTATGAGTCGTTCGTTTTCCAGCATAAGTTGTGAAAACTCTGCCGTTCTAAAGTATGGCACCTGTTCGGCACCTATAGCCCGCACCGCGTTGCTTGACTGAACGGGACCTATAGTGAAATTTATCATATTATACGTGTATTTCTTCTAAATCAAAATTCAATCCACCAATTTCTTCAATTGACATATTTCGATAATGATTATAGATTTCAAGTTCTTCAATACTCTGAAATTCTTCCGGACTAGCTTTTCCGTCAGTTAATAAATCCTGATATGCCTCGTATTGCCAGTCAATTTTCAAGAAACCTCTGTTGTTATCAAGAAAATCTGTCAAACATTCTTTGAGGCCTGTGCGCATATCTTTGTAATATGCCCCCTCCATATTGGTTAATTTCTCTATCAAAGAACTATTAAAGTGACGATTATACACCCTATCATAAATTGTATTGTACCCTCCTTCATATAGTTCATCAATGGCTCGCATATCGTCACTAAGGTATACCTTTGGCATTAGACATTTCTTTTCCTTGATTATACCTAAATACAAAACTAATATCTCTCGCCATGTCATATTCTCACTGGAAGCTATTTGGACGACTCTTCCCAAAGCATCCTTATTATCTATCAACTTTGATATAGCCAGAGAAACATCATATCCGTATGTAAGGGTTGTTTGCTTATCAATGATACTTTTATTAATCACCAAGTCTCGACCTTTTAGTATACGATAAATCCATTGCTCTTTTTCATAGATACCCAGTTGTAAACGTTCATTACTGTAGGTGATGTAGGGTCTTATTATTGTATAATTCTTAAATCCCGAGTTTGTAATCAGGTCTTCCTGACGAGCTTTTCTTAATGCGTATCTGTTTGTGGACAGAAAGTCCTTGTCTTGCGATACCTCCAATAATCTTGGCGAATCTTCTGTTATTGGAGTAAGAGAATCAGCACACACACGGCATGATGAAAACCAAACGTATTGACCGCACGATTTTAACATCAGATTACACCTGTCAGAAAACTCATCAAGATTATAATTCATGAAGTCAATGATAATATCATAGTTCTTTGATAATAAAGATTTCATAAAATCATTGTCACGGGCATTCCCTTTGATGTATTTCAAACAGGCGAAACTTGATTCTCTATCGGAGCGTGATGTTACGTCAATTACATACATACCCGATTTTGAAAGTATATCAACAAGATATGATCCCATCGCACCTGTACCACCCAAAATCAATATGTTCTTCATTTTAGATGCGGTTATGAATCATATTTAAAGCCTTAATGTCATCATCAGCATCAACAAAACACTCAAACAGAATCGGTTTCTCGGTAACTTCAGGTGTTAAGAACCTTTCATATACCTTAGAGAAATCATCTTTAGATGAAGCTGTCAGATATTCAAAGCCGAAATTTTCAGCCAAACTCTTCACCAATTGCGGTGATTTAGAACCGAAATGACCTGCTGCGGAAACATATGACATCACATCTTCCTCTAATAACCGATATGCCAAAGCGTATGTTTTCTTGAATTCAACACCACATCCATTGTTGACAAGTAAAATGCGAAGATTGTTTCCCACATGTCGGTTCCCAAGGGTATTCAAGTCATAGAAGAATGCCAAATCGCCTACCACACAGTAACAAGGTTTTTCAGGACTTGCCAATGAAGCGCCAAGGGTTAATGAAATAGCGCCATCTATTCCAAAGCCCCCTACTGGAGAGAACACACTAACCGATTCTTTAAATTCTGAATAATTCCATGTGCGTAATGAATTCAAAATACTAAGAATTACAGTTGAATCATCAGGAATACGCGAAGACACTTGCCTTCCAATCCATACGTTGGAAAAAGGTATTGCGGCCATTTGATCCTCACTTGTTTTATAGTGCAAATTATGGGTATTAATACATTCCTGATAATAGGACACATTCTTATTCCCACCTTTTGCATAAGCAGCAAAGAACTCTTCTTCGCTCATTTCAAACACTTTCGATAAATTTCTAAACACATCCCTTATTTCTCCATCTTCAGACACACGCCATGTTTCAACACCATGAATCATCCTCATCGCACCCTCTTCACCCGACACCTCACCAATATGTATAAGAACATTCATTTCAAATGCCGGCTTATTCGCTTTATTAAGAACTGCCTGATTGATGGTTAATGCACATGGGACTCGGTATTTGCCGTGATAATTGCTGGTATGGTCGCAAAACACCACACCATTATTTGACTCACAAAAACGTTCAATGGCCGATACTTGTTTTTTTGTCCAACATTTGTGCGAACCAACAAATATTCCCACACGACCTTTCGACAGGGGTGGCAATACTTCATTAGGATAATATCTTTTGATTACACGTGTTGGCGGCAGAACAGGCTGTGTTAAAGCAGTTGTTTCACTATAAGCATACGAAGTGACCAGATTGAGATGAGCAGGCCCCCCTCCATTCCGTGTTAGCTCAAGAATAGCCTTATTCGCTTTCACTTCACATTCCCACTCTTCATCGGGTGATTTGATTATGGGTAAAGTCTCGCTAAATATACAGGTGTCCGATGGCGGGCTTGTTCTATCTGTAACTTGTGAAAACAAGTGACCAGCTCTGTTGTTCGGTTGTGAGGAGGTCAGTATTAAGATTGGAAGTTTACTATAATAAGCCTCTGTAGCTCCAGACATATAATTTCTTGCAGCAGTTGCTCCTGTACAGTTAATCACAATAGGCTCACCTGTTTTCATGGCCAATCCACATGCGATATAAGCTGCCGAGCGCTCATCTACTGCCGAAACAAGTCTAAAATACGGGTCTGTCTGAATACTACCAACAAACACCGAATTACAAGAGCCAGGTGAAACTACTACCCGTTTTATCCCATGAGCTTTTAAGAGAGCTATAACAATCTGGTGATTACGCTCGTTTGTATAATAATGTTTCATGTACTTATTTTGATAATAATAACAATTCGTTTTTTAAGAATTCCATGGAGTCTTTTCTCGCAAATTCAATAAGATTATGCACCTTTACATAATCAATCGTTTCAGAGCGCGTCTCTTCCCCGGTCACAAGCATTCTATCAGAAAGACCCATTAATTCTGTTAGTTCATGGGTTTTATTATCACACTGCTCTCGTGAAAAGCCATAGAACATTTTTTTGAACTGCACGCTCATAATGATGCCGTGGAAAGAGTTTGTGACAACACAGTCTGCATACTTTACCAGCGACAAGAACTCCTCAACACCCGCCTCATACATCATCAAATGGCCTTTCTCTGCATTTGTGGCCCTAAGGCTAATCTCAACGACCTTCAAGCCCTTTTCCTTTGCCATTTGTTCTGCAAAGGCTTCCATCTTTTTGTTATATCGTCTCGAATATAGCAACAAATACTTTTCCTGCACTATTCTCTCCGCAGTTATTGGCTCATAATCTTCAGGCTTCAACAATAACGTCGGGTCAATCACCCGTTGTACTGGTGCATTGGAATGGCTCTCAACATAGTCCAGTAACAAATTCTCACGTAATCCAACTCCTCTGAAATTTTTAAGTCTGTCACTCAATGTTTGAAATGTCTCCTCTGTAAAATGTGGGTCACCAAAGCTGGCAGCATAAGCCACACTGCGACCTTTCATGCAATTGAAGTTGGCATAATAGCCCTCAACAAATCCTCTAAACTCATCTATGCAAAAGATAGTATCACTACCGCAAACGAAACCGGCAATGTCTTCATCATTCACCACATCATTAAAGTCATTATCGTGATATTTCTTTTTAGTCCGACGGAATCGACTCGTATAAAAGTCTTCAAATTTCTTATAGTTCTCTTTTATCGCTGGCATAGAAAGTTCCACCATCTTTCGTGATTCTTCGTCGGTGTCCCACATTCTTTTAAATGGGTTGAGAATATCACAATCTTCCAGAACCTTTGGACAATAGTCAATCAATTTGGACTGAACACCAATACTTGCACCAACTTTATCAATAGCTTGACTCAACGCCCACGACTGTAGGGCAGAACCATAATTGGTGAAGTTACCGTTGATATTATAACTAACTTGACCTATATTTTTCATATCCTGTTTGCTATTAGAGTTATTTCCAGTATGCTATGTATCCATGTTGTGGTACTCTATCTTTCTCTGGCGGTAGTTGCATGTAGTCCCCATAAACCTGTCTTAAATATAAATCATAATTTTTTATTGCCATATATTGTCTGCCTTCGAATTCCACATCACAATAGCCATCAAATATATTTGCTGGAAATTTCAAAATTCTATTCCACCACCAAGACACTGATCCAAATTTATCAGATGGCAGTTTACTATATTTTCTAATAATATTTTCCATTTTCACTCCAACCAAAGTCGCTGGAAGTAATTTATACAAGCAGCGAAAAAGAAGTTTTATGGTATTTCTCAGCACACTACTATTCTCCATCCACATACTTTTTTTTATTCTCCAAAAAAATTTATAATAGCGATCAGCCTTTCTTTTTAGATCTTCAAATTGTCTTTCATCGGTAGGAATATGATCAAATGGCAAGCACGCAACCCATAAACCATGTGAATAACCAGCGCAATTCTTCCACTTTATTGTTGTTCCATTATCAACTACACGAAAATACAAATCAGACCAATCAGAATTGGTATTTACACTCAGTAATTGACACTTATCACTTTTATAAGACGAAACGAACTTATCGTACTCTTTTCGTTCCATCATAATATCAAAATCATCATCCCAAGGAATAAAACCCTTATGCCTTATTGCGCCAATTAGTGTACCCGATGTTATACTGTATTGAATACCGTTCTTTCTACAGAACGAGTCAATGTCATCCATAATAGAAAGCAGTATCTTTCTTGATTCTTCAAAAGTTACTTCACGCATGTTAATCTATTCTTGATAGTTTCTATTTCTTTATCATTATTCACAGGCACAGTAATGGCCAACCCTTCTTCATCGCGGACACATTTACAAATATCAACTTTATGCCCAGCTATCCTTTTATCGGCTATATCCAGTGTAAGCAATGCCGAATAATCAGCCTTCACACCATCAACCCAATAGCCTTCACCTGGCGCAAAGCTGAAATTGCCAAGAGCGGAAGCGATAAGGCAATTGCCCCGTTGATAAATTGGCAAGGTCGTGTGAGCATGGTTGCAAACAATGGCATCAACACCTGCATCGGCAATAATGTCAAACAAATGTTGGGTGTAGCCCTCAACTTTTGAGTTGAACTGGCCACCGCTGTGAAGACACATAATTACAATATCAGCCTTTTGCTTGGCATCACGGATAGCGTCAAGCATACCCTGTTCGTAAACTCTGTTTCTGCCACTTGCCATCTCGGCCTGCGACACACAGTCGCCCACGATACCGCTCGATGGTTTTGGTTTCCGCACCAACGATAACAGCCTACCTGCAACACGTTTCCATAACGGACGATGATATTTTGGCTCTTGCGGTCTTGTTAAATTGACAAGGTATTCTTTCCCTGCAGGCACTATCACTCCGTTATCCGACGAATTGGTCCCGTAAGTATAAGCCAAGAAAGCCACCTTTGTTCCGCCAAAGTCTTTTACCAGATAGCTATGTGCATCTTTCGACAAACGTGTACCCGTGTAATCCAGCCCACTCTTTTCAAGCATCTTTATGGTGCGGGCGTGGCCTTCAAAGCCACGGTCGAAGCAGTGGTTATTGGCTGTAGTGAGCATGTCGAAACCAGCCCATTTCAATGCTTGCAGCAACTCATCAGGAGTGTTGAAGCTGTATGCAGCATGGGTATAAACCGCATCCTCACCAGCCAATGTTGTCTCAAAACTGCCCACAACATAGTCAGCCTCGTTGAGCAACGGCTTTACTTGTGCAAAAATGGGCTTATAGTCACGACTGCCATCTTTGGCAAGACAGCCTCTGTCCTGACTTTCATAAATCAGGATGTCGCCTGTAAATAATAGTTTCATTATTTGAGAAGTTATTATTCAATATGGGGATTGCCGCGACTGTAGCGATTCCGGTTCATCGCATAAATGGCTTTCATTTCTTCTTCAGTGAGTTCGAAATCGAAAATGTCGAGATTCTCGGCTAAATGCTCACGACTTTTGCTACGAGGTATTACGGTAACACCACGTTGCACAGTCCAACGTAATACAATTTGTGACGGGGTCTTCTTATGTGCTTCAGCTATAGTAAGGATTGTCTCGTGCCCAAGAATTTCAAGAGAGGCATTTTCATTTTTCTTTGTAGTGCCAAACGACGCGTATGCCTCCACTTGGATTCCCTTGCTCTGGTTATACAACGTTTCGTCCACTTGGCTGTTAATCGGATTAAGCTCAAACTGGTTTACCACAGGAACAATAGATGAAATACTGGCCAAACGCTCAAGATGTTTGGGCAAAAAAGAAGAAACACCTATTGCCTTGACACGACCCGCTTCGTACAACTTGACAACATCCTCCCACTGCTTCTCATATCCAGGCGAAGGCCAATGAAGCAAGTATAGGTCAAGATAGTCGGTGCCAAGTCGTTTGCAACTCTCCTCAAAGGCTTTTTTCACACTGCGGATGCGAATGTTGGGCAGCGTTTGATGATAACCACGCCAATAGAGATTGTTGATGTTCAACTTCGAGGTGATGAACATTTCCTCTCTCGGAATGTCGTTTTCTTTCAGAGCTTTTCCGATAAATTCCTCATTCCCATAGAGCCAAGCCGAATCAATTTTCCTATAGCCCACCTCGTAGGCCATAGCAATCACCTTGCTCATCTGGTCATTAGGAATCATGTGGGAGCCAAGTCCCACCATCGGCATTTTCACACCGTTGTTCAGTATTACGTATTCCATAACCTTTACATGTTCAGTTCACCCATGCTCTGTTCCCAATTGGCACGCCAGCCACGGTCTTCAACCATTTGATGAGCCACAACTCCCCAATCGTCGTTGCCTTCCAGAAGTATCGGGCCCTCAGTAGTGATAACTACATCCCAACCTATGCTACAAAAACCATCGAAACACTCAGTAGCACGTCGGGCAAGGGCAATAGCCTCGTCAAAGTAAGGTATTTTGTATCCTTCAAAAACAACCCCCGTGTCAGGGTGGGCGGTAATCTTCTTGTCAATCTTGCAATACCCATATTTATCAAGCGTACCGTCTTCTTTTAAATTCACACTAACACCTCCGAAGTGCCAATTAGAGCAATCCGTGCCGTGAGCACCAAGCATACCCATACGCCCCATCACACGAGTGCCATCGCCCTCGCGTGCCACTGTGATACGAAGTGTGTTGACAGCGTTGGGATACAAACGGCTCATGTCCTCGTGCTGGTTAGTAATATAGTCCTGAATGAGGTAGCGGCCTTTGCTCACCATCTCTTTCAGTTGCTCTATGGATATATCTTCTCCTTTCATGATGAACTTGCCAGCCTCACAACGGAGATGGAAAATACCCCATCCACAGAAACCGTCCAATGGTTTTACCATCAGGTTATAATCGGACTTGGTCAAATCCTCCAAACTCTTCAATTCAGTGGAAATCAATTTTCCGTCCCTAAATGTACCATACACATGAGGCGTCTTGATACCATAGGCTTGGCACATCTGAGAAAAAACCCACTTGTCGTTCAGCAAAGCACACATATCGTAATGCCATAACATTGTTGATAGACCGCAAGTAGTGTTGATAGTGCGTGTGGCAATCATATTTACATTATCGGCTATATAATCTTTTGCTTGGCGGTCACAGCGGTCAATTCCCATTGCATAGTAGTCTTCTTTTATAGTGCTACCTTGCGCTATGGCATAATAAAGATGATCAATTAAAATACGGAATTTCGATTTTAAGCACGAGTCCGGATGATAGGTATTCTTGCGAGCATCTAATACCCAAGGTTTGATGTGAACCAAAACATTAACCACGCTTAATGGCACACGATAAAACCATTTATACCAAATCGACCAAGGTTTTCTATTATTCTTCATAGTTTTCTACTTTTCATTCAACTATTATAACATCAATTGATGCATTCATCTATCGACTTGAATCCATAAACGGTAGGGATACCCGTTTTGAGAGGCACATTCAAATCCGGGCTTTCCATTATCAAATGGTCATACTCATCAATAATTCTCTCACCTCTCACATTTTGAGCCCATCTTAAAATATCATCAAGTATTGGTGTATGTATGCCCAATTGTTCAGCCATCCATTTGGCGATACAATTGCCATAATATATATCGTCAAGGAAAAAACGGTGGTTTTTGTCAATTTCCCAAGTACCTTTCTCGTTCTTAGTGACCGGTGTTTTTATAGAATGTAGCGTTTGTGATGACAAAATAGAATCCATCACATCCAAACTCCAATATTTGTGCGAGAAATACTCCAAGGTAAGATAATCAACCATATGCTTAAAACTGCGCTCGGGGTACATAAATTTAATAGTTTCCCTAATTTTGGAATATTCCCTATCTAAACCTTCCATCAGATTGGCCGATATTTCATCAAAAGTCCTATAGAACAAGGGCACATCCTCCTTTCTAGCCCAAGTTCGTCCGAATTTCTTATGTAAGCCACAACAACGTGCCGTATGAATGATTTGGTTGTCAACAGAAAGTGCCAGCGAAATGAAGTTCTCGCTCAAATCCACCTTCCCTTTTCCAAACCAACGATAACAAACCTGATTGAAGAATTCTTCATTAATCCATTCAAAATTAGATATGGGATCAACAGCAGCATAATTCTCTGACATACAACCATATGTAAGCCCACGATGACCATATTCCACCAAACGACTAATCCACGGGATAAGGCCAAATGAAAAAGCGATTAAATTATCTAGTCTATAATCTCTACGAATCTCATCAACCATCCATTTGAAGTTACCTTGACCATAAATAGCACCAATAACGACTTGTTTTCCCCTGTTAAGATAAGGGGCCATATTATGAAGCGCAACTCTGTACTGATGAACAGGCATGCAAAGCACCACATAATCTGCTTTTGGGAAAAGTTCTTCGGGATTGTTGGAGGCATCTTTCAAATCACCATAATATTTCCCCATTACTTCACCTGCAGGATTATGCCATTCCAGTTCTATTGTTTGGGCCCATTGTTCAGGCTTAGATGTAAATATTGATACTTCGAAAATTGAATCTTGAAGTAATGGTATTAGGGTGTGGGCGCTATTGCCTCCTCCACATATCACCAATTGTTTCATAAACACAAAAACTTCTAAATAAATATTTATATGTTGAGGCGTTTCTTTATCACAGCTGGATTCCCTGCCACAAGGACACCTGAAGGCACATCTTTCGTCACAACTGAACCCGAAGCCACCACACAGCAATTGCCGATAGTAACTCCTGGGAGTATGATTGCGTTGGCTCCAATCCAGCAATCATCACCAATAATCACTGGTGCCTTCTTTGGAGGATACAATGCACTCAACTTGTTTCTCGGACCATTAGGATCTGCTCCCGTCAGCACAGTCACACCGTAGGCGAGGGTGGAATTCACTCCGATTTCTATCTTTTCTTTTGCAAGAATAAAACAGTTGCGTTCGATTTCCGAATTGTCGTGCATAAACAAATTGGAATAGTCGCCTATTAATTTAGGGGCACCAATAAAAAATTCACACTCTTTATCAGCCTTCTTGACACCCAATATTACATATACAAACTGCTTATACTTAACAATAGGAACTTTTAACAATAGTTTTCCCAGAAGATACCGCAATTTCATAATTGTTTTATCTTAATGTTTTCAACAATTCCGGATTGAATTTTTCCTTCAGCAGCGACTTGCCATCTTTATTGAACACAGTGAAAACCGTGTTCATATAATTAACGTCACGAATCATTTGATTCAAATCATCGACGGCTAAATAAACAGATAACACTGGCCAATCAGCAATGCGACTCACATAGTGGTCACCCTCAAATTGACGTTTCTCGTCAGCCACAAAAGAAGGCATCCTCTCAATTTCTTCAACACCATTAATTTTGGCAATGGTCTCTTCACCAGGAATCAACAAATAATTAACACACACTCCAATATTTTTGTAATGGCCTACCCTAACAGGTATTGTATTGAAATCCTCCGCCATCTTTCCAGTTAGCGCATGACGGATAATCATGTTGACAGGGTCTATACCGATGCATTTGTTTTCAAGTTCATAATAAGAACCTCCCAGACGGCATCCCATCTCATAGAAGGTAACTTTGTGTCCATCTGTATATCCTTGAAGAAAGAACAAGCCATCCTTAAAGCCAAGTGAACGGAACATCTTGACCACATTTCCTTCCACCTCATCAAGATAATAATCCACTTCTCTTGAAGGTCCAACTGCCAGATTGGCATAATTCAAAGCACTACCGCGATCGGAGCTTGCATAACGGTCAAACATTGACACCATACGAAATTCCCCGTCTTGTGCAACATAATTCATAAGGAATTCCCTTCCTGTCAAATAATCTTCAATGATAGCATTTTTGGTTGGAGAATAGCCTACCGCTATTGGGAAAAACTCATCTAGTTCTTTTTTATTATGGCAAATCTCAGCACCTCGTGAACCACTTGCATCCAACGGCTTCACAAAGACAGGATAGGTGATTCTTTCATAGACCTCTTCAGGAACAACTTCACCAATGAAATAGGTTTGCGGAACAGGAACGCCATAACGATTGCATTCCTCTTTGAAAGCAATCTTGTTGGTACTCACTTCTATCATTTTAGGTGTCATGTAACATGGCAATCCCAAACGTTGGCAAACATCCAGACAGGGTTGCAACAAAATATCCACAAATCCTGTGGTAACACCCTTTACGCTTTCTTTTTTTGCAAGTTCAACCAATGCTTCAACATCAGTAGCACTGACCAACTCAAACTGATCAGCTATTTGCTTTGCGGGCACATCGGGATTATAGTCAGCGACAATCACATAGGCACCCATCTTCTGCGCTCGGAGAACTATGTCGCAAGAGAGATTAAAACCTCCCAACACAAGTAATTTCTCGCCATCAAATTCTTTCATAAATGCATGTATTAATCTTTTAATATTTTTTGTCTTAAAATTTCTTGAATACGCTCTTCCATACCCAAATCATCAACCTCTTCCATATCACCACCGCCTTCTCCAATATCTTCTCTCTTTAGAACATTCATTATCGTCAGCCAAAGAATTTTGATATCGGTCCACAAAGTGCAATGATCTACGTACCAGACATCTAATTCAAATTTTTTACTAAGTTTACAATGGTTTCTCCCATGAACCTGAGCCCAGCCAGTGATCCCTGGACGAACTTCATGACGACGCTTTTGAACATTATCAAACACCCACAAGTATTCTATTAACAAAGGTCGAGGTCCAATTAATGCCATATCACCTTTTAGCACGTTGAACAGCTGTGGCAATTCATCTATCGACAACGACCTCACCAATCTCCCTACTTTAGTCAAACGTTGCATATCTGGTAACAATTCCCCATTAGCATCTCGTTCATCTGTCATCGTCTTGTATTTAATGACTTTGAAAATCTTTTCATTCTTACCTGGACGTTCTTGGGTGAAAAATGCCCCTGCACCTTTGTTAGCGAAATGCAACCAAATGGTCACAACAACAAATAAAGGCGAGAGTATGATTATCGCCACCAATGACATAATAAAATCAAAAAAACGTTTAAAAAAACGTTTATACATAACATTATCCTCTATATGTTGGAAAATAGCCCGTTTTACGGTCAAAATTCGGGTCTTCGCTCACACGGGCTTCTATGGCTTTATTATACACCTCTTGATCAAAAATATATCTACCAATATAAAACGGCACATCCGGGTCAGGAGTAAAGCATTTTTTGTATCTATAAATACCGTCATCCTTATGATATCCTCCACCCAAAATGAATTTTTCCCGGCCTGTACGATTGCACCATTTCAAAACTTCGTTCTTCAGAAAATCGTTTGGGCGATAATCGTAGTAATCAGACAAGGTTCCACCCAAAAATGAGTAAGCATATTTCTCGGAACAAAGTACAAGTTCAGTTGAAACGACCTTACCATCCTTACACGCATGGAAATAGATAAAGTTTTCAGGAAGCAATTTCTCAATATTCAAAAAATACTCTCGTCCGAAATAATAATAAGAATCTGCGTGATTTCGATCCATAGTCTTATTATAAATGAACAGAAAATCATCCAAATGACAGGTATCTTTTTCTATAATAATATTAAGACCAGCTGCTTCAGCCTTTCTGACATTCTTTCGGACTTTTCTATCGTATTTGTCCCAGATGTTTGTGACAAAATCGCCTGATGTATTAACAACAACATTAGCAGATAGTTCTATTGTTTCGCCAAAATAATTCTTTCTGAAATCCACATTGTCAAAAAGATGAAACCTATGAAATTCACAAATAATATTGTTTTTACGACAATGATTGGTGATCGCATCCTTATATGCCGACATCAATTTTGCCATATCAGTCACATTTTCACAATATGGGCCGCCATAGCCATACGGCGTAACAATATCGAAATAAGTTTGTCCGTCAATTGACCATTTAATCTTACGAAGAATATAAGTGTAAGTTATTTTACCAAACGGACTTTCAAATACAAAAGTGTCACTGTCGCCATCGATGTCTTTATACACCTTAGCGTAGTTTGGATTGAAATATAAATCTAACATTGTTTCAAATAGTTCTTTATTGTATTCACTATTCTGATCATATCAAATCGGTTGTATCTTTGGTCGCATATCAATGACAACTCAGAATCAAACAAAAAAACGCTTCTTTGATTGAACTGATGAAACTCTGACTTCGGCCAATGCACAGGACAGTATATTTCGTGTTCGATCAAAAAGCGCCTAAGCGAATTGCGATATTCAGAAGATACTATCACAGGAACAAAAAGAGGGATATCAGACACATTTAGTTGAGGATTAGCACAACGAACTCTTACATCATTCAACTCGTTTATTGCTTCAGTTATTGTTTCAGCATTATTTCTCCTATTAACCTTTATGTATTCAGCATCAGTGATTCTCATCACTTCTTTTGACCGAATGTCAGGCATTCTATGACGATATTCATTCTCCAAAATCATCTCAGCCTCATTTATCAAGGGAAGGAACTGATCTTTCTCGACTTGCCCTCCTTTTATAAAACCAGCTTTAAGGTCAAAAAGTTTTGTCCTGATTGACGAGTAATTACCATTATTATCATTTTGCGTTATCTCACCATTGTTTCCTTCTTCTTTCCATGCTAAAAAACCACAATTAACATCCACCCATTTCCTATAACTACCATATATGTAGTCGTAAGGTTCATAATCCATCTTACTATACATAGAATGCGTGGCATCATAAATAGTAATCACATTTTTATTATTCTCCCTCACTGCTATTTCATTAGTCTCCACATCTACATATCCAAAATAATCCATCAAGAGTATACAATCACATTTATGGTTTTCATCTATCAATCTGTGTATACCGTTTTTTGACAATACGACTTCATAAAATAAAACATTCATCCCATGGGCCAAGAAAGGCTCAATCATGGTATGACAGCAATACGATGGCAGATATGCACTCTTCATCCCATGCCCTATTAATAATTCCACAATATGATCTAGTGCAGTTCGTCCTGAAAGTGTTTCAAGCACCCTATACCGACACGTATCATAAATTGCGGAAGGTCTCATTGTGTACTCCTTATTTGTTATAGGAGTACAATTGGACCAAAACTCACTACCGATTTCTTTATGCATTGCAAGCATCAGATATTATTAATATTCACAACAGGCACTTTCTGCCAATCAATTATCTTATCAGCCTCACCTAATCCTACGAATGATAAACAATCTATCAACTTGAACATCTTTTCGAAAGCGGTTTTCTTCCCTAAGTTAGATTTGAAATATCTCATATAACGAGCTTTAAGAGTGCCAGGTTCTTTAAAGTAACTCTCATACTCTTCTCTATTCATCACACGATGTGATTCCGGAATCAAATCTCCTATATGAAAATAACAAATAGCATATTCATTGTTTTCTATTTCTTTCTTCACAAATCGTAGAGGAAACAATCTAAAATAGCCGCCTCCAGAATAAGCCATTTTTTTTCCAAAAAAACTAGTGATTGATATCGGGAACTCTTTGATTCGTATCCCATTATAATCTACTACACACGGTCCTTCACACTCAAAATTTGGGAAGCCTCCAAAATCTCTTTCTGCCGGAAAAATGGAGGTGTCTCTTTCGATGCCTTCTTCTGCCAGAATCTCAAAAGACCATTTATTAGTTGAACCAATGCTAAAAGCCGGTGCGCGATAACTCAGGACTTTCTCTCCAACACATTCTTCCAAATTAGCAATAGCCCTATGCGTGTCTTCCCGACAATCTTGTTCACTCATTTTATTGAGCCAAGTGTGAGTATTAGAGTGGCAACCTATCTCATGACCATGGCTGTGTATTTTTCTTAGAACTTCTGGAAACAAGCGGCCCATCTCACCCACACAAAAAAAAGTCGCCTTAATACTACGCTCATCTAATTTCTCAAGAATAGCATCAAGGTATCTGTCGAACTCGGCACACTTCTCCAGACGTCTATAATCATACCATTCTTCTATGTCGAAAGTAAGGATATTCATTTCCAATATATTATCTTAAGCTTTTTCTTCTAAAAACAAGATTGACCAAATGGACCACAATCACAACTGCCATTAAAGTAGCTGCAAACACCACACACGACAATGGCAACGAATACGGAATAACCGATGCCCCTACATTAAACAACACGCCCACAATTATCACAAAAACTCCCTTGATGGGAATATGAGTACACATCACGTCCAGACTATTTCTTCCCATCCATTTGAAGCCGTCCATTATTTTTTGGTATAATCCAACTGTTTCCCCTGCTGTATCAAGCAAAAGAGAAAAACAGAGCATTGAGGCGCAACCGCAGAACGCTCGCAACACAAATATCCATCCACTACAATTGTATGAACTCGCCCCCATCGAACAAACACCAAATCTAATCGTACCCAGCATTAAAAGAGCTGTGAGAACTGCCCATAATAACATAACAACACCTTTATGGTCACCCACATATTGGAGAATCTTGTTTTGAGGCAGTCTCCTGGCTAAGACATTTCCCACGCCATAGAATGGTAGTGCGATGAGCGCTGCGTCAAAATTCCACGGCAACAAGAACCACCAATTATTTCCAAACAATTCACCCAATAGAAAACTCGTTCCACACAGGATAAAACTAATCAAAACGGCCCACCCATCTTTCAGTTTTCCGATAAAAAACCACATTATATCTACCGCAAAAAGGCATGGGATGAACCATAACGCAGAATTATGCACCATAAAAGCACCGGAACCTTGCGCTATAACAGTCTGCAAAAGTGGCATCCAATAACTGTCCACCACATCTCCCCTCACAAAACGGAACAGCGCCCATATCATCCAAGTGAACACCGAATACAAAACGTATGGCACAAAAAGACGTTTTCCCCGATGCTTTACAAAATCAAGAAAAGAAACGAACTTCTCTCTCTTGAAGAGCATTCCGGAAATAAGGAAAAACAGAGGCATGTGGAAAGCATAACATATTTCATGCGTTATACCTGTCAGCATTATATGCGCCCATACGACTGCCAAGATCCCAAATCCCTTGGCTATATCCAAATATTCGAAACGCGCAGTGGTCATTGTATGGACTTGGCCTTTTTGAATTGGGGATTCGACATTTTTTTGATATTCTGTATTGTCCCCCTTATAAACGGCATAGGGTCTGTCCAGTCGCTCATATCCTGATAATGGATATGTCGGCCGAAAAATTTGAACCAATTAGGCTTGACGTGCCGGTTGTCGGCATGCTTATACCAGAGTATCTCCAAACCAAGGTGACGAAGATATTCGCCTTCTTTGTATTGGTACTCCTTTTGTGGCAAGTCCATATAACCATTCACAATGACCTCCGCCCAGTTGATACCCGAAGCAAAACCCATCTGAATACAAGCCGGAATTCTCGGATTGATTTCCATAATCAGCAATTCATGAGTGTCGGGGTCTTCAATAGCATCAAAGTCTGCGAAGCCAACCCAATTGATATCTTTCAAGATATTATAGCATATTTCCACGATTTGAGGCTCTCTGATGGACATAGCGCAGCAATTAGAACCGGCCTTGTTGGGATACCAGCGGATTTTCCGCATCACAGAATGGTTCACCAAGTGTTTATTCTCATTAACGTAGAGTTGGATTTTCACTTGACGCCCTCCTGCTCTGACAAAACGCTGAAGATGATAGTCACCGTATTGCGGATGCAATTCTAGATACTTTGTCCTCATCTCTTCGTATGACTTCACTTCCACCATACCTCTCCCGCCTGTGGTGCAGTTGGGTTTCAGCATGGCAGGATAGGGAAAACCCTTCAACTTTTCGTCATCCAGATCCATTTTTGACAAATCAATGGTTTCGGGATGAGGATAACCTCTTTCCTCACACAAAGCCATCAACATGTTTTTATCATAGCCCTTCAAAAAATCGTCATATTTCGGCATCTTGACATGTGTCAACCACTGAAGTGCCTCAATATTTCTACTCACAAAAGCAGCCGAAGAGTCTCCCATAGGAATCAACACATCAATATTTTCCCCTTTAAGTATCCCTATCACTTGTTGGAGATACTCGTCACTATTATCCTTACAAGAGGTCTTGATTTTCTTCTTGACATATCTAGAGTCATCTGCATAGTTATGTGCCTCGCTGCATAGCAGTGAGACATCATGACCTGCTTTTGACAAAGCCCGAACCATGGCAAGGCCTTGTGTGCCCGCGCCTAATAATAAAACATTAGCCATAATGAATTAATATCTATGTAAGCGTATTGATAAAATCCAACATTTGTTGTTTGAAGACCTCTGAATTAAAACATTTCACCACAAAATTCCGTCCTTCTTGTCCCATTGAATTTGCTTTATTCAGATCAAAAAAATATTCAATTTCGTCTGCAATGGATTCTTTACTCAAATCACAATATTTGCCTGTGACACCATCAACTATGGTTTCCTTACAACCTGTAATAGAAGAAACAATAGCGGGAACACCCATGGCTTGCGCCTCTAAGGGAACCATGCCCAATCCGTCTCTGTGAGAGGGAAGAATGAAAACATTCATCAAACTGTAATAATATGGCATCTCAATATGCGGTATTGAACCCGTGAACACCACATTATCATTGTTCATCAGCCTGTTCATAATATATTGGGGTACCGCATCACGATTTTCAGGGCAACCAATAATAAGAAGCTTTAGTTTCTTATCAGGATAACGATGGCGCAACAGTTCAAAAGCCTCTGTCAACTCCACGATTCCTTTATCCTTCACCAAACGGCCACAGAAACCCATAACATAATCATCCGAATCAACACCAAGTCTATTTGAAATTTCAGTGAGCTTTTCTCGATTAATGTTATTCGGATTAAAAACATTTTCCACATCAATGCCGGAACAAGAGCCATGTCCAATTATCACCTGCTTGTCAGGTGTGTCAATTCCATCTTTAGCTCTTCTATTCGCCACATAATGGCTCACACAAATCACTCTCGTAGCCAGTTTCCCCAAAAGCCTGTCGTTTGTCAAGACCAGACGACGTTTAAGGCCTTTCATTGTTTCGTGAAGCACACCGTGGGAAAAAATAATTCGATGCTTCACTCCCATAAGGAAGCTCGCCGGTATGGCCAATGTTCTTGCCTTTGCCTGATGACAGAATATGATATCTATTTTATTTTTCCTGATATAGTTGCATATTGAAAAAAAAGATTTCACATCCTGTACCAAAGAGATTTGTCGATTCAAGGGTATCGCTTTATACTTAACCCCTTGTTCTTTACAAAACGCGTCTAAATGCGGCCCTGACGAACAAATCAAGTGCACTTCATAATCTCCGTTATTTTGAAAATAGGACATCTGGCCGCCTATGAAATTTTCAGCCGAGCCTGCCAGATTAATAATCTCAAGAATTCTTCTCATAACACAATAAGATTTGTTCATCAATCTTTATTTTTAAACCGTCTTTTATGCATTAGCATATAAATTGGCTTCGGTATAAAATACTTTATTATAGGAATAAAACTGTAAAAATAAGCATAGAACGGGAGTTTCAAGGTCTTACAGGCCAACCTTATCGCATAAGCACTGTTTTTTCTGCCTATCCACTTTCGTCTGCCAGCCGCATTCCTATCGTCCCTCATGGCATACAAACACTCATCTAAATTATAACCGCGATATCCTTCGGCAAACATCTTCATCCATAAGTGATAATCCTCAACTCTTAAAAGTTTTTTCGACTCTGTGTACCCCCCCACTTTCATATATGCCTCCCGACGCACCATACAGGGAGCATGGCAAAAGGGGGTACCCTTCATAAACACCATCTTTGTGGGCTCATAGCCTCCTTTTCCTCTACCAAACTCTCCTTTTTCGTCAAAATAAATCATAGGACAACTGACAATTGCATATTCAGGATGCTCATCAAGAAACTTCACCTCTTTTTCAAATCTTGTGGGCAAGGAAACATCATCACCATCCATTCGGGCACAATACTCCGTGTCGGCATATTCCAGACAGCGGTTAAGGGTGTGATTCAGGCCCATATTTTTCTCATTTCTAACGAGCACTATATTATCATGTTGGTCCGCATACGTTCTGGCCACTTCGTATGTATTATCAGTGGAGCCATCCTCACAAAGGATAATTTTGAAGTCTTGAAAGGTCTGGGCATACAAGGAATCCAACGCCTCCGGAAGAGTGGAAGCACAATTATAGATACCCATGAGAACAGAAATACGCGGCATATTAATAATAAATATAATTCAGAAATAATGTGAATGCCAAGTGACCAAAGGCCACAAACTGGAATGCTCTATATTGAGTATTACTCCAATCCTCCTTCAGAAAAGGATAGATGAGTACAATCGGAAGCAACAACCAGGAGAGAAAGGAGATGCGATTGGTGAACTCAGCATACATACAGAGCAGCCATATTGCATTGACAAGTGTGTATAGATTAAGAACAAAAATGTAATTACGGGATAAAGATTTTCCTTTTCTCACGCCAAGCCAACCAAATAATATGGGCACCGCCGAATACAGAATAAAATCTATACGAAAACCACCTAAAATATCATGTCGTATAGCTTCTGCACCGCCCAGTAGATATTTAGAGCCTTGTTCATCGGTAAAACTGCCAAATAAGGTTTGAAAGAAAGAGACGTGGAACAATGCCATAAAAAAGCAAAACGCCCAAAACGCAAAATACCATTTTGGTTTCTTCACAAACATACAAACAACAAAGGCCATAACAGGCAACACCATCGAGTGGTGAAAGCCCCACGATAGCAAAATGAAAACTACAGTCAACAGCCACTTTCGTTTTTCATACAAAGCCAAGGCAACAAGAAACAAAGATGCGGCGGCACCAGCTTTCATACCGTTTGTGCCATAACTGAAAGTGGAAAACGCTCCGAGATAAACCAAAAAGGCCGCCATCTTGTCTTTTGGGAACAAACTTGAGCAGGCCCAAGCCATACATCCGAAATAAATTGTCGCCATTAGAACAAAGAACACGTAAATATCCACTCCAGACCCCGCCATCTTATAAAACAAATTATCAAAGATCTTATTTGTTGTATTCCACGTGATTTGGTAGTTTGGATCCCCTAAAGCGTACCACACGTCTCGATATCCCCCCATATCTACAAAATACTTTCCACTTATAGGTCGCAGCCCAATAAAAAACACCAGAAACAGCATCAGGACAAAGACACCGACTCCTGAGCTCCGTTGTCCACTATTTAATCGTAATTGAGGATGTATTGCATATTGACTGAATACAATAATCGACAACAAGGCAACAAGCCATATATAGATATGAGAATAATATTGCGGTCCTATACTGAACATGATGTTACCTACCCAACAACCTTTTCAATACAGATTTAACTTTGGTTAAATGGGTTCCAAACAGTCTATGCGACAACTTGGACAGCCATTTGTATAATTTGGAAGTATCGCTCCATGAATTCATATACCAATGTATGGAGCGGGTATTTTCTGTCATTCTCAATTTGCCAGTGAGACTATCCAAAGGGTTGAAGTAGTCAACAGGATATATCCAAACACCAGCCACTTGCTGCATATCATTAGTATGACGCAACCCGTTTTCTGTTAGTATTTCCGTAGTATAAGCGACAATCGTTTTTTGGTTGAGAGAACCGTCAGTATTCTTGAAATTAAAGGTGGCATAAGTGTCCAAAATGGTTTTGTATAGGCCGAGGCTGGGGTTTACCCCCAGGCCGAGACCGGGAGCGACTTGAGGAATTGACCCAATCTTTGCAGGTACTTCAATGCCCATAAAAGGTCCACGCTCTATAATATCGTCCATTGGTTTAATCACTTCCACATCCGTATCGAAATAAAGTCCGCCATAATGATATAGAATCCAAAAACGTGCATAATCGCTTACAAAAGCATATTTCTTGGCTTGGTATGCCTCGCGGGTATATGGAATGATATTGACATCAAAATTGTCCTCGTTCCATTCCTTGATTTCATAATCAGGAAAGAACTTGCGCCATGAGGCAATACATTTCTGCGCCGATTCAGGCAACGGATTGCGCCCGAACCAACAGTAGTGAATGGTTTTGGGAATCATATTAAATTATATAGTTTCTCCACCTCCGCTTCATTTCCATAATCATGGGTCTTGAGGTATTCGATGATTTCTTCTTGTTTTGCCTCGTCATTGATTAAATCAACAATTCCTTGCGCACAAGCTTTATTGTTCAACGGCACAATCACACCGTCCTTACCATCTTTAATTTGTGATGAGGCCGTAGGGTAGTTTGTCACAATAACTGGCTTGTAAAGCATCTGAGCCTCACGCACGGTTACGCTTTTGCCTTCATAGCGTGACGGTTGCACGTAAATATCGCACGCCTTGATATAAGGATAAGGATTCGTCCGCTTGCCAAGTAGGATGACACGGCCTTCCATGCCTGTCTCAGCAATCTTGGCGCGTATCAGCTGTTCATCTGGACCATAGCCGATGATAAACCAACGGAAATTAACGACACCCATTTCAGCCATTTGGCGGCTAATGTCAGGTACATTGTCGTAGTTCTTAGCGTGTGAAAACCTGCCAACCGAAAGCAAATGAAGCATTTCTTTTATTATTTCAGGGACACTCTCAAGGTTCTTTTGACAGGTAATTCTACCTATTGCAATGATATTCAAACATTTGCCCCCCCCGAGTATTTCAAAAATTCTGGCAAGGCATCAAACTCTTCGGCACGTTGGCGCACATAAGTGGGTGAGAGAATATTCTCCATTAACACAATTTTATTTTCAAGCATTGGGAAAGCCTGCAAGAATGTCATGGTCACATCATCGGAAATGGAAATCACATAGTCAAACGCATCCCAAACCGGCAACTCGTCTGTCACATTGGCATCCACGACCGAATAGTCGGTATGAATCCAGCAAGCTTTCTTCTTGGCTCGCACTTTGTCGCGAACGATGTTATGGGGTTGAAGGAAACTCACTGCCAAATCGTATTCTACAGTGGGGTTTATGGATGGAAGCAGAAGCGAGACCGCATCGGCCGTATATTGCAACCCTGCGGTAGTCTCTTTAACAGAATGTTGTTTAAGATACTGTTTTGTACGAATTTTTGCTTTCAAGCGTGCTGCTACCATACGCACATAACCATCCTTCAGCACCGCTTTCATCGGACGCTCAATCTGCGCATAGATAGGGATTTCTGGCAACAAGTTGACCTCTTTGGGCACAAACTGCATCATCTCACCACGATGAGCATGAAGAAACAGATCAACATCATAAAGAGAATAGTCGATGGCATTGAGCAGGCCTATAAGGGCTGTTTCGGCCCCACCTATCTCAAGGTAGTGCATGACAAAAAGGATGCGTGGTTTCATATATGCAATTTCCGTTTTATGATTTTAAAGAAATTCTTTCTATAATATTTCCTCAAACCTTCTCTTTTCGCTTTGTAGAAATCAAAGTTTAAAAACCAATCAACGAACTCTTTCAGCTCTCCACTATATTGAGAATAGTTCTCTTTCATTCGTTTGATCGATTGACTATAAAAAAAAGTCTCTTTAGACACTCCCCACATCGCCACATCCTTATATATAACATTAACCCAGTGTTTTTTTAATGTGCCCTCAATATCTTTAAAACCAAAAGATCTTGGATCAACATTTTCTGCGACCAATTCAACAATAGTTCTAAAGCATTTCTCGCAAACACAGCAATTATGATCGTGGAATGAACATGCTTGAATTTGATATACTGTATTTGTGTTTTTTTGATATTCTGCCAACTCGCCAACTTTCTCTTGTCTGCTTAGTTCATAGCCGTCATGTATCGTAAAACCTTGATGGGAAAAGCTAAATTCACTATCAGTTGTAATAAATGACGAGCACTGATAATCACACCTGTCAGAACTTGCAATAATCAAGCAAGGAATTTGCTTTTTAAAAGCAATGGGTGCCGAAATAGACAAAAAAGCCATCGCATGCAGAATTCCATACCAATAAGATGTCTTGATTTTTGGCAAACATAGTTTTTTGTCGATGCATTGTAGATCAAACATAGCAGCAAAGTTACTCCGCACATGTGTTGCCTTTATTCCCATATTGATAGCAAAGTTTCTTGTATAATTAGCATCCGAAACATCAACCTCACTGTAATCTCCAAGATTATAAAGCCATCCGTAAATATTGATAATTATTGAAACAGTTTCACGGTGACGTAAAAAAGAAGTATGGCAATCCACACCACCTCCAAACATAAGCATGGATTCTTTGGTAGGATTATCAAAAAAATTATCTACAATTCTCGATGGTATAAATATGCCATGAAAAGTAGTATGATGTTGTTCACTATATGCTATTTTAAGCCTTTTAAAAGAATCGTAATAAGTCCTATCAATTTCATCAACCATCAACATCGAATCTGTCAGCCATGAAAAGCCAGCCATTATATTGACAAAAGGAATAGTCAATATCGATAACGGAACACTGGTCATGTCTTCTTCATATTGAATGAACAAATTGTCGGTCTTAAAGTAAACTTTCAATTCTTCATTCGTATGAAAATCATACTTGACAAGATTGTTGTCAATCGATATATGGTCTAATACTATCTTATTCATAAATCAAATACCAAATTGTTTTTTCCACAATTTTATACTATCAAAATCCATTTCCACTTGCGTCGCAAAGGAGCTTTGTATAAGCCCTTCCAAATCTTCCAAATGATTGCAGTCAATACAATTTAAATGGTTTTTCTCATGGATGCTTCGAGCCCTTTCGTCAATGGCAATGATAATAGCCCGTCGCCCGTGTCGCATCGCATATACTCCACCATGAAGTCGGGTTCCCACATAATCGGTTTGGTTATTCGTCAAATAATCATCATACGCCTCTTTGCTGGCATGGAGAACTTGCACGGTCTCAGTATTTTCCAATGATTTGAAATGATCATAATCCTCAATACCTTGTGGCCAAAAATACACTTCCTGATAATTTTTCAACAATGTATCTAACAAAATTTGATGATTCTTTTTTAACTGATTCGATGCTGTAATGGTGAAAACCACCTTATCGGCCTTTTCATGTGGTATGGTGGCACAAAACTCCGGAGTTAGCATCCACATGGTCACGCAACCTGTATTAATAGCCTTAAGGCCAAGCCTTTCAACATATTCCTTACTTCGCTCATCACGAGTGCTGTGGTAAAAGTCGTTATTAAGAAGTCTCCTATAAACATATCTTGTATAACGACTCATTTTTCCCTCGGCACCAGCACCTGCCCCCACCCCAACCAGCACACATCCTTTCATGGGTTGATAATTGAAAAGGTTGATATTCCATTGTGGAAAATGTGTCAACAAGTTGGGAATAAGGATGTTTGAACCTCCGACAAATTTGTATGAACAATTGGCTATTCTTTGAACATAGGCAGAGTTCTTCCACACTTGATACCAATGGAATGGAGACACATGCGTGGGAAGAGTCACCTCAAAAGAATCATCTAATAAAGGAGCCAACTCTTTTCTCGTACATTCCATAATTATATCATCACCTTTGTTGAACGAGGTGATTGATGTATCAAGAATAAGGATGTTTCTCATTTTTTTCTCATTTATCATTTGTTTTTCTTAAAAGTCTTGCGCACATATCCCATAATTGTTTGTCTTTGAGAACTGTTCAGGCACAACAGCCAAGTCAATGACAGAGTACAAACTGCAGAAACCAACACAGTAAGAAGTATCCTGAGAACAGTTTGATCAAGGAAGTGTATTGCAGCAGATGACACCATCAATGACATCGCACAAACAAAAAGAATCAGGATAGCTGATCGCACAAGTTTATTGATATTTAACTGCGGGACATATTGATGAAGAAGATAGAAATCTATTCCACACAAAATCATGTTGACAAAGACAATCGTCATATACGTATATTTTGCATCCATCCCTCTGGCGAACAAAAGCCAAATCACAAAAGGATTCAGCATTTGCAATGCACCTGTGAAAAGACTGATGACTTTCACCCGCGCTGTAGCATGAATGCCTATGGTAATAATATAACGCATCGTAACGAAAAAGATGTTAATCAACATAAAACGACAGAATACAGCCGAACATATCGGGACCTCTTTCAGCCAAATAGAAAGCACTTTGTCTATTTCTATGAATGCAGGAATAGCAACAATACAATAGACCGCAAGGATTGTCTTGATGGCTAATTCCAGGTAGGATTCAAAACTCGTATAATCTTCCCGCGCATAATCCTTGGTAATTTGAGGCCTAAAAGCGGTCATCACATTGCTCGCAAAGCCTTCCACAGCCCCAGACACAGTTGAGGCAATGCCCACGGCAGCATTGTAAGCCACACCATAAAAAATATTGACCACGAAATTGGTTCCTTGCAAATTAACAATTCCACCCATATTGCCAAAAAGGTTGTATCCCGAAAACGACAACAATGATTTCAAGATATCCTTTTTCCAAACAAATCGAGCACGGGTTTCGGGAAAATGTCGAATACAATATACCCTGTAAATCAACAAAATGATGATTGAAACTGCTGCGTGCAGGATGGCATACAATATCAATTTGTCGAAATCTCCAATTACCAACAAATAAACTATGCCAAGTTTAAGAAACACATGCAGCAACTCCACATAGGCATAGATACCCATTTTTTCATGGGCTATAATCAACGCACCATACGGAGTTTGTACTATTCCCAAAAAAGTAGTCAGGATACTTAACTGTAAAACCCAATGAGCCGCATACATACGTCCTTCGGGAATAACCAACTTGTTATTCAGGAACCACACCCCGACGGTTTCCACTAATAAGACCACCAGCAATGCAATACAAATGTGAACAATCCTAGCGGAAACAAAAGTATCATTCAGGCATCCTTTTTCTCCTCTTCCCAATTCAAACGTAATGAATCGAGAGGTGGCACCTTTTTGTGCGGCATTCAAAAACGCAAACATACCCACTACCCCACCGACAACACCATACACACCGAAGTCCTCAACGCCTAAAGTCGCCAAAACAACCCTGGAGGTATACAAGGACACCACTAATCCCAGTAGCATCCTAATATAGAGCGCCACGGTATTTTTGGCTATACGTTTATTGTTGGATAGTGTAGTCGCCATTATTTTGAGCCTGACACATACAAAGCATGTTATTATTCAAAGAACAAAGCAGGATAATCACTCCCACTTTGTTCCTTGAATGACACACGATCAACTAGTTATATCCCTGACGGTGTCCCTTTCCAAAGTGGAAGGTAAGACCCACATTGGCCTGCCAGCGGAAGTTGGAGTTGTACATCATATAGTATTGGCCTTCAGCAAAGAGCGCCACGTAGGGGCAGAACTGGTACTCAAGGCCGCCGCCCACTTCACCACCAGCGCCCCAGCTGCCGGGACCCCAGGTATCTTCAGGATCATACACAATGTCGTGCTTCTCACAATAGGATTGGCGCCAACTGTCAACCGCGTGCACCTCACCCCGGATACCCACGGAGGGATAGAAGTAGAGACCGCCCACGATGGGAATCAGATACTGGGCCTGTACCGAGGCACCACCCCAATACCAACGCTCCACACCCTCCAAAGCCAAACGGGTGCGGTAGTTGCTGTTCAGACAGTTTATATCGAGCACCAAGCCTCCGGTGTTCGCCACGTTGGGACGACCATACCCATAGTAGAAGCCGTAATCGACCTTGTTGGGGGTGCTCATCACCGTACCGTGGAACTTGGGGTGCTTGTACTCCACCTTGTTCCCATTCTTGTCATAAAAGCTCGTTGCACTGCTTTGCGCGAAGGCAAAAGAAACCGTCATCATCAGAGTGAGGGCAATTAATAGAGATTTTTTCATTTTTAGTTGTGTTTTTTGTGTTTAGTTAATTATTTGTGTTGATGATATTATTTTCGGGGGTTAGGCGATTTACGATTTGCGACTTACGATTTAAGGTCTTCGGTCTTTGGTCTAAAGTCTTAGGTCCTCGGGAGTTCTTCCGTTTCGCGGCGAGAGCGCTACATCCTCTTGGGCTTTCGTTTCCCGCGCCGCGATGATCACAGGGGCGGCCGTCACAGCCCCACACTGCGCTCCCTACGGTCGCTTGTGCGGGGTTACTAGGATGTTGTCCCTTCGGGACACTGGTGTGCGATTTGCGACGTGCGATTTACGATTTACGACTTGCGACTTACGAGTTACGGTCTACGGTCTACGGTCTAAAGTCTTAAGTCTTAAGTCTACGGTCTATGGTCTTCGGTCTCTAATCCCTAATCTATCACCCCTGTTACATCCTTCCTCCTCACTTTCACATCCCAGAACTGCATATTCCTCACGGAGTGCAGGTCGGAGCCGGCGAGGTTGTAGAAGTCCTTTTTGAGGAGCCAGCGGGCTTTCTTCCGGGCGTCGGGACCGTATGCGCCGGCGAGGGAGGCGAGGTTGAGCTGGAAGATAATGCCCCGCGCCTTGAGGGTGCGGTAGTCGTCCTTGCCCATATAGACGTAGCGTTCGGGATGGGCCAGCACTGGGAAGTAGCCCTGTTTCTTGATCTGTTTTAATATATCGTGCATCCCCATCGGCGGGTTAAAGTAGGAGGTCTCCACCAACAGGCGGTTGCCCTCGGCACCCAAGGGGAGCAGGTCATTATTTTGGAGGCGCTCCTCGAAGAGCTGGTCCATCATATATTCCGCCGCCAGGTGGAGTTTGATGGGCCCATCATAGGCGGCCTGCAGCTCGGCAAAACGCGCCCGCAGTCCCTCAGTAGTATTAGGGAGGTCCTCCATAATGTGCGGCGTGCACCACACCTCGGCGATGCCGATCTCCTCGTACCGCTGCAGCACCTGCAACGACACCTCCAACGTCTTCACCCCGTCATCCACCCCGAACAAAATGTGGGAATGATAATCGGTGAAACCGGAAAGACGAGATTTGAGAGAGGAACGTGAGAACACGGCTGGGAGCGATTTACGATTTACGATTTGCGATGTACGATTTACGACTTACGATTTGCGGTCTATGGTCTTACGTCTATGGTCTATGGTCTTCGGTCTAAAGTCTATGGGTTAGAGGTTAGAGGTTAGCAGAAACTGTCTGGCTGAACAGGCTTCGATACCAGAGTCGTGAATCAGACCCACATTGGGATCCATCGTCACCACATACTTGGGATAATTGTCCTTAATCAGCTTCAGGTTGCCAAACTCACGTTCGTATGTATCCTCACCCGTCACCTGCAAGGCTACCTGCACATACATCACATCATCACCCCGACGGGCCACAAAATCTATCTCCTTGCCGTTCAGTTGCCCCATATAGACATCATAGCCGCTGCGCCTGAGTTTCAGATAGACGGCACCTTCCAGCACCTTCTCTATATCCAGACTGCGCTTGTCGCGACACAGGTAATTCCTTAAGCCCAAATCCTCGAAATAGTATTTGTCCTGCTGTTCAAAGACACTCTTTCCCTTGATGTCGTAGCGTTTTACACGGTCTATCATATACGTGTCGCACAGGGCATCCATATACTCGCCAATCGTGTTGGCACTCACGGCCATTTCTCCGCCCTTAAGGTACTTGGCTATGCTGTTGGCCGAGAATACCTTTCCACTGTTGTCGGCCACAAAGCGAGCCAGATTGTCAAGCAGCGACACGTTGCGCACATTCTTGCGACGCACAATGTCCTTCACAAAAATGGTGTCGTAGATACTGCCCAGATAATCCGTCCTTGTCCGCTCATCCTCCAAGGGAATGCGGTACAGGAACGGCAGTCCGCCCCAGCGCAGATACTGCGAGAAGGCGTTGTCGGAATCCTCCATTCCGTAGAACATTAGAAACTCCTGATAATCCAGACTGCTCACGTGTACCCGGTGATAGCGTCCTGCAAACGAATTTGCAATGTCGCTCGACAGCATAGCCGCGTTACTTCCCGTCACCACCACATCCACGCCATCCTGCTTCACCCAGTAGCGCAAGGCCTTCTCGAACTCTGCCACCTCCTGCACCTCGTCTATCAACACATAGTTGCGCTGTCCCTCCCGAATGGATGACTTGATTCGCTCCGACAGTTCTCGGAACGAAACGAGGTCTGCGTTTTCCGGGTCTTCCATATCGATGTAAATCACTTGGCCGTCGGCTGCCAGTTCTGCAGCCAACAGTTCCAGGATGCAGCTCTTGCCGGCACGACGGTGCCCAGTCAGAACCACAGCTTCGCCTTTGCCCAGCAAATTGCGAACCAATGCAGTATATCCGTTGCGGTTAATTCTCTCCATAATTAGAATTTTTTGCAAAAATACAAAAACTTCTCAATATACAGCGAACTTTGTTTATCAATCGATATTGGAAATCTCATATCGGCGAGTTGCGATTTACGATTTACGATTTGCGGTATTGGGTTAGAGGTTAAGGGTTAAGGGTTAGGGGTTAAGGGTTAGGGGTTAAATCGATTATGCGATTAGGCGATTAGACGATTAATGGTCTATGGTCTATGGTCTATGGTCTAAAGTCTTAAGTCTATAGTCTTTGTGAGTCCTTCCGTTTCGCGGCGAGAGCGTCACATCCTCTTGGCCTTTCGTTCCCCGCGCCGCGAGGATTGCAGGGGTGGGTCGTCACAGCCCCACACTCCCGTGTGGGGTTACTGAGAGTCAGCCTCTCCGAGGCCATGATGCGTGTTGCGACGTGCGATTTGCGATTTGCGATTTGCGATTTACGATTTGCGGTATTGGGTTAGAGGTTAAGGGTTAGGGGTTAAATCGATTATGCGATTAGGCGATTAGACGATTAATTGTCAATGCCTGAAATAGGTTGACCGTTTTTAGAACTCAAAACAACAAATCAAAAACGGATCAACAATGGAAAAATTAACAAATGAAGAACGTAAAAGG
>ONAB01000033.1 GCA_900315705.1 uncultured Bacteroidales bacterium
GGAGTTGGAACCGAGTTTCACGGTAGTGACGGATTATGGTGTTTTGGTGGTTTTCTGTTAGACAAAAATTTAATCCTTTATCACAAAGATTTGCTTACGCTACCTGTGTATGCCAACTTCCGATACACTATCGGCAAACGCGCCGTGAAGACAGTATTGGAGTTGAAAGCGGGTTATGCATTCCCGCTAAGGACGGTTTACGCATATTCGAATGGAGAGGTGTATTCCCAAACAAACACCGATTATCCGGAACCGGGCTTTCAGGGCCCGATGAAGGCGGGAGGGTTCTATGGCGGATTGGCTGCAGGCATCCACATCAGACGATTCCTCTGCGTAACCTTAGGTTCATCCTTCATACCCTGCACAGCAGACCTTGTGGACTATAGCACCTGTGCAACCTACTACAAAAATGGTTTGATGTGGAATTTTTATGTGAGGTGTGGTTTAAATGTTCTTGGCATCAGAAAAAAATGACATTTCATCTCCCCTTTCACCTCGTAAATCGCAAATCGCAAGTCGTAAATCGCACCCCGCAATTTTTCATTTGGGAATTGGAATATA
Source organism: uncultured Bacteroidales bacterium (assembly GCA_900315705.1). GTDB lineage: Bacteria > Bacteroidota > Bacteroidia > Bacteroidales > WCHB1-69 > F23-D06. The sequence continues at coordinate 562 of ONAB01000033.1, forward strand.
ATTTTGTATTTTTGCACCGTTTGGCGAAATATGGCGCCATCGGTACATAATTATCTTATATTCAAAATGATGAAAATAGATATTCTGCTCGGTTTGCAATGGGGAGATGAAGGCAAGGGCAAGGTGGTGGACGTGCTCACCTCCCGCTATGACCTCATCGCCCGTTTTCAAGGCGGTCCCAACGCAGGACACTCACTGGAGTTCAACGGCATCCGCCACGTGCTGCACATCATCCCCTCCGGCATCTTCCACAAAGAGAAGATGAACATCATCGGCAACGGCGTCGTCATCGACCCCGTGATTTTTGAAGAGGAGATCCAGGCACTGGAGAAGATGGGCTGCACCCCCACGGAGAACCTGCGCATCTCGAAACGCGCCCACCTGATTCTGCCCACGCACCGCCTCCTCGATGCGGCATACGAGTCGAAAAAGGGCGACCGCAAAATCGGCTCCACCCTCAAGGGCATCGGTCCCACCTATACCGACAAGACCGCCCGCACGGGACTGCGCGTCTGCGACCTGCAGTCACCCAACTTTGAGGCCAAATACCAGCAGCTGATGGATGCCCACAAGGAGATTCTCGACCAGCACGGCTTCGACTACAGCCAGTTGCTGCCGGAAATGGACCGCAAATGGCGGGCCTCCTTGGCCACGCTGCGCCAGTTTGCCTTCATCGACAGCGAGTACGACATCCACGAGGCCCTGCAGGAGGGCAAGAGCGTGTTGGCCGAAGGGGCGCAAGGCACGTTGCTCGACCTGGAGTTCGGCGCCTATCCCTTCGTGACCTCCTCCAACACCATCGCCGCCGGCGCCTTCACCGGTCTCGGCCTCGACCCGCACCTCGCAGGCCGCGTGTTCGGCATCGTCAAGGCCTACTGCACCCGCGTGGGCAGCGGCCCCTTCCCTACCGAACTCTTCGACGCCACCGGCCAACGCCTCCGTGAGGTGGGCAACGAATATGGCGCCACCACCGGACGCCCTCGCCGCTGCGGCTGGCTCGACCTCGTGGCCCTCAAATATGCCATTATGGTCAACGGCGTCACCGACATCGCCCTCACCAAGGCCGACGTGATGTCGGATTTCGACACCATCAACGTCTGCACCGCCTACCGCGTGAACGGCGAACTCACCACCCACGTGCCTACCGACCCCGACACGGTCATCGAGCCGGTCTATACCACTCTGCCCGGCTGGAAAGAGGACATCAGCCAATGCAAAAGCTACGAAGAGTTGCCCGATACTTTCAAGGCATACATCCAATACATTGAAAAGGAGACCAATACCGCGATCTCCATCGTCTCCGTGGGCCCTGACCGGGATGCCACCATCTTCAGGAACTAACCCCTATGGCACGCCTGCGACGTATCCTCCGGCTCCTGTTGCCCTGCCTGCTGCTGGTTGCTAACGGCTGGGCACAATCCAGCGCCGACGAGGATGTGTTGCTGCGCACCCTGCAACAGCAGGTGGATTCGCTGTACCACTCCTTCGACAAGGCCGTAGATCCCGTCTATCTGCTCTCCGTCCGCGTGGAGAAGGTGGACGATTACCACTTTCTGTCGGCGATGGGCGACGATATGGGCGGCTCTTGGGAACGCTATGCCCGTATGTCCGTCCAGATAAGGGTGGGTAGCGGCGAGATTGACAACTACTATCCGCTTGGCGATGCTTCTGATGACGCCTGCCTCCAGGGCAAGGTCTATGACATTCCCCTTGACGGCAATGCCGCCGCTGTGGCACAGGTCCTGTCGCAGGCCACGCAAGAGGCCTATCAGGAGGCCCGCGCGCGGTATCATCGTGTGTTGGCCGCCCTTCGCGATATCAGCCGCCCGCAAGCTAAGCGGGGCGACTTTGTGCTGGAGCCAGCCGTGGCGTATTACGAACCGCCCGTCGCCCCGCTTATCCGGGAGGAGGCCCTCCGGCAATCATTGTCCACCTGCACCCGTGCGCTGGTCCGTACCGAGGCGTACGAATGTACCGCTGATCTTCACTTTCAGAATCTTCGCAGCTATTTAGTGACCAGCGATGGCACCTCCATTGCGCAGAACAATCCCCGCACCTTACTCACGGTTACGCTGACGGCCACGGCCGATGACGGCACCCCGTTGGTCTTGCCGAAGTGCTATGAAAGAGCCCTTCCGGAGGAGTTGCCGCTCGGCGAAGAGCTTGCGCGGGATGTGCAGGCTCAGGAAAAACTGCTGGAACAGATGCGTCGTGCCCGTGTGGCGTCCGCCGCCGTCTGCCCGGTTCTGTTTGAGGAGCAGGCCGCCACGGTGTATTGGCAGTATGCTTTCGTGCCGCTTCTGTTGCAGCAGAATCCGCCATTGGAGACCCAGCTGACCCCCGCTGGCTGGCAGGTGGTTTCTAACCCCGCAATCAATACTTTCCAAAATGCAGTTTTCCCGGCGGCCTATCGCTATGACGACGAGGGGCAGGAGGCCGAGCGGGTGCAGCTGCTCGAAAACGGCCGGCTGGTGGCCGTGCCGGATGCCTTGGCCAGCAGCCGCTATCTCCGTCTCAGCAACGGCCACGGACGTGCTTTGCTGGGGCGCCATCCGATGCCCGCGCCTGGCAATCTCATCGTCACCTGCCGAGATGCGCTTTCTTCAGAGGCTTTGCGTGCCCGACTCAAACAGGCCATCGCCCGCCAAGGCGCGGAGTTCGGCTATCGCGTGTCCACCGCCGCGCTGGATGAACAGAACCACTTGGTGCAAGCACTGGTGGCTTGGAAGGTCTATGCCGACAACCGACCCGACGAGCCGGTGTACGGACTGGAACTCAGCGGCTCACCCCGGGTTCTGCTCTCTCAAATGGAGGCGGCTGGCGGAATGCAGACCTGCGCCGGTTTGGAATGGGAGGGCGTTTCCTATCAATGTTGCACTCCCGACCTTCTGATAGAGACAATGGAAGCACTTGCGGTGGCCCCCGACAAGCGCACTCCGATAAAACCCGCCTTGACCTTCAACCCGGAAAAGGGTGAGGATGACGAGGATGAGGCTGAAGTCTTTTTCGAGGCGATGAATGACGATATCCGGCAGGCGTTGGCCACCGACGGCAAAGGGTACGATAAGGCTTACTATGTCAGCCATTTGATTACGGACGCCCAACAATGCCAGGTGGAGAGCTCTATGGGAAGCACGGTCGCAACGTCCGTGCGTCCCGTCCGCGACGTGTCCACTTGCGTGTTGGTGGGCGACGAGCAATTCAATAATGATAATGTGGAAGGGGAGGGGCTGGAAATGCAACCTGTATCTTTGCCCCTGAACAACAATTACAACCACATACGACGCGTGTTGCGCACCCAGACCGACGAGGCGTATAAGACGGCTGTGCGCCAATTTGCGGAGAAAGAGCAGGTGCTCCAGTTGCTGAACGATTCGGTGAGAAGGTTGTTACAACCTAATAGTCGATCAGTGCAGACGAAAAACATCACGCTTCATTCAATGTATAACACAATGGAGCCCAACCGGTTGGAGAATCTGGCCAATGCCATCTCCTCCGCATTTGAAAAGCAGACCTTCCTGACGGGCTCGCGCGTGGTAGTGGATGGCTTTCAGGGGTCGGTGTATTTCTGCGCCAGCGACGGGGTGCGTTACGAGCAGCCCGTGAACCTCTTGCGCATCCGTCTGGAAGCACAGGCGCAAGCCGCCGACGGCACCTGTCTGCGCGATGTGCGGGAGCGCCTTTACCGCAATCTGGGTGATCTGGACGACATTGCCTCCCTGCAGGCCTTGGCCGCGCAGATGGCGGAAGAACTCCATACCTGGATGGAGGCCCCTGTGTGGAATGGCGATTACAACGGCCCTGTGTTGCTGGAGGGGGAAGCTGTGACCGAAATGGCCGCCTACGCCCTGGTGGAGGCGCAACCCAACCTGCTGGCTCCGCAACCTACCATTCGCCTGAACCCCATCGACAACCATCCGCACCTTGTCCGTGCAACATCGCTCGCCAGCCGGATTGACCGGCAGGTGTTCAGCCGTGCGATGGATTTGGACGCCCTCGACAGTCGTGAAGCCTACAGCGGCACCCCGTTGGTAGGGAGCAGTGTCATTGACGCGGATGGTGTGCCCGTGGAAGAGCGCGTGGAAATCGTGCGCCGCGGGGAGCTGATATCCCTGTTGGGCGGGCGTGCCTCCGTGACAAACGGGAACAATGCCCGCGGCCATCGCCGTTTTGCCCTGAGGGAGGGGCGTCTTGCGGTGGCTTCTGGTCCTGGCGTGCTGGAATTGACGTGCCACAGTACCCTTCCCGACAAGCAATTGTACAAGATGCTGCGCAAAAGGGCGCGCGCTGCCGGAATGCGTTATGCCTTGATAATTCATAAGACCATTCAAGAAGACGGGGCTTGTAAGCCATTGTATGTTAGTAGAATAGATATTCCTTCAGGAAAGATTATGCCGGTCAGGCTGGCCGATCCTTTCTCCTTCAATCTGTTTGATTTTGTGCAGATGGAGGCTTCAGCTAAGGAGAAAAGAGTCAGCAATCGTATGGTGTCTCCTTATGCTGGAGAGGGGAACGGCGAAGTCCGTTTTTCGAAAGAGGAGGTGCCGTGCAGTTTCATATTGCCGGAAAAGATACTTTTCAGGAATATTAACACATTGAAACACAATAATTAAATAAAATGCATAAGCGGTGAAGGAGGGAAAAATTTCATTTTGTTGAAAAAAAATGAAAAAAAATGAGTGGAGACAAGGGGAGAAAAAAAATAATTTCCTATTTTTGCGAGACTTTTGCAGGGTGGGCTTCATACAGATTATTTTATTAACCACATAATATATAGGAGGATTTATTTTGTTAAAAAACAGATGCTTAATAGACCCGTCGGATTTCACACGCGAGGAATTTCGCGAAATCTTTGATTTGGCACATCAGATTATTGCAGATCCGATAAAGTACAGTAAGAGTTGTGAGGGGAAGATCTTGGCAACTCTTTTTTATGAGCCGAGCACCCGCACGCGCTTGAGTTTCGAAACCGCAATGCTGCGTTTGGGCGGCCAGGTGATTGGCTTCTCGGAGGCCAGTTCCTCTTCCACCGCGAAGGGCGAGAGCATTGCCGACACGTTGCGCACTGTAGAGTGCTACGCCGACATCGCGGCGATGCGCCATCCCAAGGAGGGTGCCCCGCGCCTTGCATCGCACTACATCACGATGCCGCTCATCAACGCCGGCGACGGCGGGCACCAGCACCCCACGCAGACGCTGACCGACATCCTGACCATTGAGCGCCTCCGCGGCAACGTGGAGAACAAGACCTACGGCTTCTGCGGCGACCTCAAGTTCGGCCGTACCGTGCACTCCCTCGTCAAGTTCCTCAGCAACTATGAGGGTGTCCGCTTCATCTTCATCTCCCCCGAAGAGCTGCGCGTGCCCGAGTACATCCGCGAAGAGGTGGTCCGCAAAAAGGGCATCCCCTTCCAGGAGGTGGACCAGATGGAACCCTATATGGGTCAGATGGACTTCCTTTATATGACCCGCGTGCAGCGTGAGCGCTTCTTCAACGAAGAGGACTACATCCGTTTGAAGGACCGTTTCATCCTCGATGCCGAGAAGATGACCTACGCCCGCCCCGACACCTACATCCTGCACCCCCTGCCCCGCGTCAATGAGATCAGCGTTGAGGTGGACAGCGACCCCAGAGCCCAATACTTCAACCAGGCCAAAAACGGTATGTTTGTCCGTATGGCACTGATTTTAAAGTTGTTAGGAATATATTAAAACCAGATTTACCTAACGTAAATCGCAAATCGCAAATCGTAAATCGTACATCGTTATGTTAGAAATCAATAGTATAGAAAAAGGTATTGTTATCGACCACATCAAGGCAGGCTACGGCATCACCGTGTTCAACTATCTGCACCTTGACAAGGCCGACTATAATGTAGCGCTCATCTGCAATGCCTACAGCCAGAAAATGGGCAAGAAGGATATCATCAAAATCAACAATGTCATCGACATCAATTACGACTTCCTCGGACTGATTGACCCCAACGCCACGGTCAACATCATTGAGGATGGCAAGACCATCAAGAAGGTCAAACTCGAGGTGCCGGAGAAAGTGACCAACATCATCCGGTGCAAGAACCCCCGCTGCGTGACCTCCGTGGAGACCTATTTCGACCACGTGTTCCATCTCGTGGACAAAGAAAAGCGCTCCTATCGTTGCGAATATTGTGATGATATTGTAATTCCGTACCCGAACAAATAACACCTGCAATTTCCATCCCTATCATACCCCTGTAGAGACGCGGCGTGCCGCGTCTCTATTTTAATATGGCGTGCCGCGTCTCTATTTTTAATGGCGTGCCGCGTCTCTAACGGATGACGGTCAAGGTGCCATTATAGTTCACCACCTTCACCTTTCCTTTGTAATAGAAAGAATAGTAGTAAACGCCATCGGGTAAGTTTAAGGCGTCGAAGCATTGTGCGCCCCTCATAATCTGTCCGTCCTTGGATACGGTGTCGTAGTTTTTGGCTTTATAGACCAACTTTCCCCATCGGTCGTAGATAAACAACTCGTTGCTCCGATATTGGTCGGGGTCCTCCAAGTTGATGTTGGTGTTGAGGTTCTCGATGGCGAAGACATCGTTCAGGTTGTCGCCGTTCGGCGTGATGACATTCGGGAAGATGAGGTTGTCCTCAATGGTCACGGTGTGCGTGATCTCACTGGTGCAGCCGAAACCGCTGTTGATGGAGAGCGTCACGTTGTAGTCGCCCCACGAGGCGTAGGTGTGCGTGGGGGATATACTCGTGGAGTCGGTAGTGCCGTCGTCAAAGTTCCATAGGATTGTGGTGCCTTCGTTGTTGAGGATGTTCAGGTCGGTGTAGCTTTGGAATTCGATGGTGCCGTTGGATTCCTGGAACAGGGAGATTTCCGGCACGGCCGTGAATTCCGCGACGGGTTGCGGGTGTACGTGGATATAGTTCCACTTGAACAGTGAATCGCGGCAGCCATCGGCGGAGGTGGCCCAGAGAGCGATGGAATAGGTGCCCGGATCGTCGATTTCAAAAGCGGGCTCCTCCATCAGCGAGGCGTACGCCAATGTGCCGTCTTCGTTCAGAATCATCCACGAGTATGTGCAATTCATATCGGCAGGTGAGGTCAAGTTGGTGGTGCGCACCACCAACGGGGCACAGCCGGAGGTGTCGGAGAGGGCAAAGTCCACATTGGGATTGGGCAGGGAAGCGACGTGGATGGAATCGCTGCCCGAGCACGAAAGCCCGGCCGAGTCGTCGGTGGTGACGATGTTCACGATATAAGTGCCTTCCGAGAGGACGATTATGCTCTCGGTTTCATCGCCGGTGTTCCACATATAGGTTGTGCCCGGGGCATCGTAGTCCACGTCCAAGGTGATCATATCACCGTGGCACAGACTGAAGTCCTCTCCAAGTTCAGGATGAGGGGCGGAGACCACCGTGAGGGGCACGATGGTGTCGTAAGAGCAACCGTATTCATCAATGACGTATGCCGTGTAATAGAGAGTGCCCGCCGTATCGGGAATCACATACATACCATTGGAGCCGGGCCCGACGATGTAGGTGGTGTCCACGTTGACGGTGTACGACCAGTTTTGGGGCAACAGATGCGGGTCGAGGGCCATCTCCCACTCGTGGATGTAGCCGTTGTCGTTGGTCCACAGGTCCTGCACTTCGATAAACCAAGAGCCGTTGAGCGGGCATCCCACAAGGTTGCTGAAGTTCTGACTGGGGTGATAAACCTGCGTCATATTGGCCACGTCGGTGGAGTCGATGACGTAGGAGAACATTCCGAGGCCATTGCTGTTGTCCCAGTAGGGATTGGCCGTCACGTGCACGTTTTGGGGCTCGAAACAGTAGCCGTAGGGCGAGTTCGCATATTGGTAGCCGAGTGTTGTGTTGTTGGACCAGACGTAGTTCCAGGCGACGCCCATCGGGTTTTGCGAGGCGTCGCAGGTGGTGACCTCTTGCAGGCGGTTGGCCAACCCGAGGTTGGTGCGGAAATTGTGGGTCACGCCGCCCCAGCCGTCGTTTTGGTAGTCGGGCACAATGCGCACGGAACTGCCGTTAGGACAATAGAGTTTGATGCGGATGTCCTCAATGGCAGAGTGCTCGATTTTGAGGCGCACATAGAGGATGTCGTTGGCGGAGGTGATGGTGGCGTTGGGCGCGAAAGCGGTGAAGTTGACGTATGATCGGTAGTAGTAGCCGTAGGGCGGACAGTTAATGCCGTCGGGCAGGAACACCGTGTCGGTAACGCCCAGGGAGGTTATCTGTTCGCTGCCGATGGAGTCGAGCTGGACGCTGGAGAGGTGGTCATAGCCGACGCTGAGGTCGAGTTGTTGGCCGGCACAGATGGGCGGCAGCTGTGCCACATCGCGTATGGGGTTCTTGGAGGTGCGCACACGGAATGTCACGGGGATGAGGGAAGGACAATGCGCAGAATCCACTGCGGAGATGGCCACGTCGTAGCCGCGCCCAGGAGTGAAGTAGTGGTCCACGGTGGTGAGCCCCAACGAATCCACTTCGGAGAGGTCGAAATCCCACATAAACGTGGTGAGTGAGTGGCTCTGGGGGTAGCTGAAGTTGTTGTCGGGATAGTCGCAATACGCCACGAAATGGACGGTGTCGTAGGGGCACACGTCCACGTAATAGTAGCCGTCGTCGGGATCGATATGCGGTTTATGGGAAGATTGTATGGTGTCGAGGTGGATTTCCACGCGCTGGCAGGGCGCCATACAGGAGGCGAAAATGGTGAATCCCGCGCCGCCGCCCGCCGAGTCGGAAACAAACCGTATGGTCAGTGCGCCCGTGCTGTTCTGGATGGTGGCCGCGTAGCGGAACGTGCCCGTCGGGTCGTAGTTGCTGTTGTTGATACGGTGCAGCTCGGTGCCGCCCGTGCCCACGCCATCGTAGAAGATCAGAGTGTCAGAAGGGTCGATGTCGAGGTTTTGGACCTCCACCATCACACAGCCGTTGCCCGGGTCGTTGGAGTGGATGGTCAGCGTCTGGTCCACATTCGCCGCATAGTCACCACTTTGTCCGCCGTTGTCGTAGATGATAAACCCGCAATTGTTGACGGTGGTTTGAGAGCCCATCAATACGGTGGGCTGCGCTAATAGGCACGGCAACAGGCCCTCTAACAGCAGCAGGAGTATGATTATTTTTTTCATGGTAAAATATATTGACAAAACACCGCTGCAAATTTAATAAAAAAATAAGAATGCTAAAAACAGGAAATCGCAATTTCTGTCCGCGTTCTAAAAATAATTTTTTTCTTGACGTTTCCCATATCAAAAAAAAGTGTATTTTTGCGGCCTCTTAACGAGTGGTCTCTTGGCCGAGTGGTTAGGTACCGGTCTGCAAAACCGTTGACTCCAGTTCGAATCTGGAAGAGACCTCCAAAAAGGCACCGATTTTTTCGGTGCTTTTTTTATTCCTCTAGTGTCCTGAAAGGACACCATTCCAGTAACCCCGCACCAGCGACCGGAGGGAGCGCAGTGTGGGGTTAGTAGCAGATGGTGGCGCGTTGCGGTGACTGCCGCACCAGCGACCGAAGGGAGTGCAGTGTGGGGTTAGTAATAGACGGTGGCGCGTTGCGGTGACTGCCGCACCAGCGACCGAAGGGAGTGCAGTGTGGGGTTAGTAGCAGACGGTGGTGCGTTGCGGTGACTGCCGCACCAGCGACCGGAGGGAGCGCAGTGTGGGAACAAAAAAAAGAGACGTTGCACGCAACGTCTCTACGGTGGAGCGGAAAACGAGACTCGGACTCGCGACCCCAACCTTGGCAAGGTTGTGCTCTACCAACTGAGCTACTTCCGCTTGTTTTGACGCTGCAAAAATACACTTTTTTTTAATATGGCAATACTTTTGATGAATTTTTTTTGATTTTTGTTTTTTTTGTAAATTTGCATTTTAAATATAATAGATATGAAAAAATGTTTCTGCTTGATTATAAGTACGTTATTATTGTTGTGTATATCCTCGTGCGACAAACCCTCCCATAAAAGGCACATCTATGAAACCATACCCGATGCGGTGACGGATGTGGACGGCAACCACTATGACGCGGTCAGAATCGGGGATCAGGTGTGGATGAAGCAAAATTTGAGAACGACTCGCTATGCAGACGGGACGGAAATTCCGCAGTCCACATTTTCATCAAGCGATACACCCTTGGCGGAAAAAAAACCTTACCGTTGGGCTCCAAACAATATGGATATAAACGTGCAGAAATTTGGCTGGCTTTACAACTGGAGGGCAGTTATACGCGACAGTATTGGCAGCGACCTCAATCCTAGTGGGGTGCAGGGCATCTGCCCCGACGGCTGGCACGTGCCAAGCGATGCCGAATGGACCCAACTCACCGATTATGTGAGCAGTGACCGCAAGATGCGCTGTTGGCCTTCCGCTGATTTTTCCATAGCCAAATCCCTTTCCGCCCAGACAGACTGGAATCCTGCGTTTGACGAGTGTGATGTGGGGAATGACTTGTCGCAGAACAACGCCACCGGTTTTTCTGCATTGCCTGCAGGAAATGCTGATTTCACTAACCAATTCGTTAATATGCTTGATTGGGCTTATTTTTGGACATCATCATACGGGAGCAATGCTGGGGCTTATGTCCGAATGATCCAAACTGACTATGAAGGCGTGAACAATATAACGAAACACATTTCGTCAGGTCTTTCCGTGCGTTGCGTGAAAGATTAAAAACAAAAAAGTTTGATTGAAAAGTCTCCAAATTTTTTATATCTTTGGCGGCTCAAATTTCTAAGTAAAAAAAACAATAAATATATGGCTGAACAAATAAAAGGACAGATATCCCAAATCATTGGTGCTGTGGTGGATGTGCATTTCCCCGAAGACTGCACGCTGCCCAACATCTACGATGCTTTGGAAGTCGTCAGAGAAAATGGCGAGAAACTGGTTTTGGAATGCGAGCAGGACATCGGCGAGAACACGATGCGCTGCATCTCGATGGACTCCACCGACGGTCTGCACCGCGGTATGGAGGTCGTGGCCACCGGCAAGATGATCACGATGCCCACCGAGAACATCAATGGCCGTCTGCTCAATGTCATCGGCAACTGCATCGACGGTATCGGTGATGCCGACTCCAAGAAGCGCAGCGAGATCCACCGCGACCCGCCCACCTTCGACAACCTCTCCACTTCTCAGGAGGTCTTCTACACCGGTATCAAGGTCATCGACCTGATCGAACCTTACGCCAAGGGCGGTAAGATCGGTCTGTTCGGCGGCGCTGGCGTCGGCAAGACGGTCCTTATTATGGAGATGATCCATAACATCGCCAAAAACTACGGTGGTATGACCGTGTTCACCGGCGTGGGCGAGCGCACCCGTGAGGGCAACGACCTGCTGCGTGAGATGCTCGAGTCCAAGGTCATCCGTTATGGCGACGATTTCCTGAAGAGTATGGAAGAGGGCGGCTGGGACCTCTCCAAAGTTAACAAGGACGAACTGGCCAAATCTCAGGCCACCCTGGTGTTTGGTCAGATGAACGAGCCGCCCGGAGCACGTGCCCGTGTGGCCCTCTCCGGCCTGACAGTCGCTGAAGGCTATCGCGACGGTGACGAGACCACCGGCGGCCGCGACATCCTTTTCTTCGTGGATAACATCTTCCGTTTCACGCAGGCCGGTTCCGAGGTGTCCGCTCTGCTTGGCCGTATGCCGTCTGCCGTGGGTTACCAGCCGACGCTGGCCACCGAGATGGGTACGATGCAGGAGCGCATCACCTCCACCAAGCGCGGTTCCATCACCTCCGTGCAGGCTATCTATGTGCCTGCCGACGACTTGACCGACCCCGCTCCGGCCACAACCTTCTCCCACTTGGACGCCACCACCGTGCTGAGCCGTAAGATTTCCGAGTTGGGTATCTACCCCGCCGTCGATCCTCTCGACTCCACCTCCCGTATTCTGTCGCCTGACATCGTGGGCGAGGAACACTACCGCACCGCCCAGCGCGTCAAGGAGACCCTTCAGCGCTACAAAGAGTTGCAGGATATCATCGCCATCCTCGGTATGGAGGAACTCTCCGAAGAGGACCGCAAGACCGTGCACCGCGCCCGCCGCGTGCAGCGCTTTATGTCGCAACCCTTCTTCGTGGCCGAGCAGTTCACCGGCATCCCCGGCAAGTTCGTCAACATTGAAGATACCATCAAGGGCTTCAATATGATTCTCGACGGCGAACTCGACTACCTGCCTGAAACTGCCTTCTCCCTCGTCGGTACCATCGAAGAGGCCATCGAAAAGGGTAAGAAAGAACTTGAAGCTGCAAAATAAAGACTATGAAACTCGAGATCAGAACCCCCAACAAATCCGTCTATACGGGTGAGGTCACCTTGGTGCAACTCCCCGGCATTGATGGCTTGTTCGAGATATTGGAAAACCACGCGCCCCTGGTGGCCGCTCTGCAGAAGGGCAGCGTCAAAATCCAGGAGCAGGGCGGACAAGAACAGCGTTTCGACATCAATGGCGGTGTCGCCGAGGTGTCGCAGAACAACGTGCTTGTCTTGGCAGAATAAATAATCAACAGAATATAAAATGAGTCCGGCATCGAAAGGTGCCGGACTCTTTCTATATATAATAATATGGTATAGTCTTACGCTTGGAGCCAGTCGAGCACGTTCTTGCGGATGCGCTCGGCGACGTTAGTGTTGTCGGCGGGCACGAATTTCTCGCCGAGGATGTGCTCATAGAGTTCCACATAGCGGTTGGTGATGCCGTTGACCACCTCTTCGGTCATCTCCGGCACCTGTTGGCCCTCTTGGCCCTGGAAGCCGTTGGCCATCAGCCACTCGCGCACGAACTCCTTGGAGAGTTGCTTTTGGGGCAGGTTCTGGGCGAAGTTCTCCTCATAGCCCTTGGCGTAGAAGTAGCGGGAGGAGTCGGGGGTGTGGATTTCGTCGATGAGGTAGATTTTGCCGTCGCGTTTGCCGAACTCGTATTTGGTGTCCACCAGGATAAGGCCCTGTTTGGCGGCGATTTCGGTGCCGCGCTGGAAGAGCTTCATCGTGTAGTCCTCGATGATGGCGTAGTCTTCGGGCGAGACCAGTCCCTTGGCGAGGATTTCCTCCTTGGAGATGTCGGCATCGTGTTCGCCCTGCTCGGCCTTGGTGGTCGGGGTGATGAGCGGGGTGGGGAACTTCTGGTTCTCGCGCATTCCTTCGGGGAGGATGTTGCCACAGAGGTTGCGTCCGCCGTTCTTGTAGAAACGCCACGCGCTGCCGCAGAGGTAGCCGCGCACAATCATCTCCACGGGGAAGCCTTGGCAGAGCACGCCGGCGGTGACCATCGGGTCAGGAGTGGCCAGCTTCCAGTTGGGGCAGATGTCACGGGTGGCATCCAAAAACTTTGCGGCAATCTGGTTCAGGATCTGGCCCTTGTAAGGGATGCCCTTCGGGAGGATGACGTCGAAGGCGGAAATTCTGTCGGAGGCGACCATCACAAGCACCTTGTCGTCGATGTTGTACACATCGCGCACTTTTCCGTGATAGACGCTCTTCTGTTTGGGGAAATTGAAATCGGTATGAGTTATTGCTGACATAAGACACAGGGTTTTAATGAGGGCGCAAACATACACAAAATTATCGGAACAGAATCAAAAAAAATGGGAGGACCTTGCCAGCCTCCCATAATAGATTGTTGTCATCCCCTTTTATCAGGCAACAAACCCGATGGCTTTCCCCTTCTGGTCGCCCATCTTCTCCTCGCTGCACCATTGGGAGAGGGTTTCCAGGGTGGGACGGATGCCGTGGATGACCTCTTCCATCAATGTCTTGCGCACCACATTGTCGATTTCGCCGCCCGAGAGGTCGTGGTTTTGGGCCAGCATTGCGGCCTGATTGTCATCGAGCCAGGAGAGCTTGTCCTTCCAGATGGCGGTCTTGGCCTCTTTGGAGGGTTTGTCGAACATTATCTTGAAGAGGAAGCGGCGGGCGAAGGCGTCATCGAAGTTGTTCGCCAAGTTGGTGGTGGCCACCAGGATGCCGTCAAAATGCTCCATCTCCTCCAACAGGATGTTCTGGATGGTGTTCTCCGTCTGCGCCACGCTCGACGATGCGGTGTCCTTGCGCTTGTTGAAGATGGCGTCGGCCTCGTTGAACAGCAGGATGGGTTTCAGGGCCTCCTGCTTGCACATCGCACGGTATTGTTCGAAGATACCCTTCATAATCTTCTCCGACTCCCCGAACCACTTGCTCTTGCAGGCGGAGATGTCCACGTGGAAGATGCTTCTTCCGGTGGCCTTGGCCAGTTGCATCACGGCTTCGGTTTTGCCCGTGCCCGGACCGCCGTAAAACAGCACGGTCATCGCCTTCGGCATAGCATTCTCCTCCAGACGCTGCTGAAGGAGAAGGAACTGCTCCTCCATCAAACTGGTCTTCAGTCCATCCAGTTTCTGATGGGTTTCGGGCTTGAAAAACAGATGTTTCTCGCGGATGCTGTCGGGACGGATAAGGTTTTCGTTGCTCTTCTGGCTTATGACGAAGAGGTCGAAGTCCTCTTCCAACAGCAGTTTCCTGCCCTTTTCCGTCAGCTTGGCGATGGCATCCTGGGAAAAATCGGCTCCCGACAACTCCACCAAGTCATTGGTTTGCAGCGGGTGTTTCTGGTCAAAGAAACTTCTCATAACCCCCATTGTATCAATGGACTGGTCATAAATGCTGCTCAGGCAGGAGTAGAGATAGGTTTGCCGTGTGCGGCCTCTCATAAAATCATCGCACATACAGTAGAAGATGATGCGATTAACACTGGACAGGTGCATTTTCTTGAGATGGTTCACCAGCTTGAGATGATGGTGTTTCTTTTCAAACTTCTCAATGTTCTGGACAATGCTCTTAGTGTTTGTTTCGAAGATACCCTCCTCCGTGATAAAGTCCGAAACCAGTTGGCAGAAGCGGTATCGGTTCAGTGGCATCGGTTTTTTCTGCTTGTAGGGCTTGTTGTCCTGCAGCGCCTGCTCCACACCTTCGCTTGCAATATAGCTCTTGAAGGCGATTTTCCCCTTCTTGCATTGGCATTGGAGCACCCCGATTTTCGCCATTTCTTCCAAAGTGTTGCGCAAAGGGAGATATTTCAACGGGCTTATTTGCAGGAATTTGCACACATCATTCCAGTCTATATCGTCGTGCTGGTTAATCTGTTCAGAGTAGAGTGCCACAAAGACTATACATTGTTTGGCCGAAAGGTGCAAGAAGTTCATCAGAATGGTGAAGTCCTTGAGAAATGAGAACCAGACGTCTTCGTTGTCCTGGTTTTGGTTTGCCATCTCGTTCAGGCTGTTTTCGGAGTGTTGCAATAACTGGCTGATATATTCTTCCCCACATTGGGAGAGGAAGTCAGAGACATTGCAGAAAGTGTTGATGATGTTGGCGGAAGGGTTCTTTTTTTTCATCTTTGTTGGACTTTTTGGTTAAACAATAATAATAGATCTGTATGATGTGGTGTTTTGAAAGAGGGAATGGTGGTGTTCAGGCGGCGAGGTATTGTTGTAGGAAAACAAGGTCGCCTGATTTGCGCAGGTGTCTCATTGCGGTTTCATAGATCTGTCGGACACGCTCCCGGGACACTTTTAGAGAGTCTCCGATTTCCTCCATTGTGTGCTCGTGAGTTGTGCCAAAGCCATATCTCAGTCTCAGCACCTGGCTCTCCTTCTCGGGCAGTTTGTCGAGGATGGTGTTCAGGTCGTTGGCGAGCGATTCCCGCAACAGGTTGTCATCCGTCCGCATATAGTCACTCGCCGAGATGAGGCTTTCCCAGCAGGTGTCGCTTTCGGCACTGACGGGTGCGTCGAGCGACAGGCTACGGCTGTCGAACCACCAGAGCTCGGAAATTCTGGATTCCGGGATGCCGGTTTGTTCCGCCAGTTCTTCGATGCTCGGGATGCGACCCAGTTGCTGCTCCAGGGTGCTGGTGGTTTTCTTCAGTTTCTGGATCTCTGCCACCTTGTTCACGGGCAGTCGCACCATACGGGCCTGTGAGGAGATGGCATTCAGCAAGGCCTGCCGTATCCAGTTCACCGCGTAGGAGATGAATTTGAACCCGCGGGTCTCGTCATAACGGTCCACGGCTTTCATCAGTCCGAAGTTGCCTTCTCCGATCAGGTCCATCAGGGGGATACCCAGCCCTTGGTACTGTTTGGCCACCGAAACCACAAAGCGCAGGTTGCAGTTGACCAGTCGCTCGCGGGCAAAGGGGTCGCCACTCCTGGCTCTGCGCGCCAGTTCCACCTCCTCGTCAGTGTCGAGCAGTGGGTACTGGGCGATGTCGTTCAGGTAGATGTTCAGCGTGTTGTCTTCACGGTTGGTAAAAGATTTTGTAATCTTTAAAGTTCTCATATATAATAGATTATGTGAATGCTATGGTCGATATTGGTGAGATTACCCCTGTTCGGTTCCAGAGAACCGGCAGTTGCGGTGTGTGTGTCCGCTGGTAATTTGTCTTAAAAAAACTAAAAGAGTAGGAAGGAAGATCAGCCTATTTAGGCAGCGAGGTATTGTCTGAGGTCGCCGGAGGCAGATGGTTTGCCGAGGCGTTTCATCGCCTTGTTGGAGATTTGTCTTATTTTCTCGCGCGAGTAGCCCAGGAGCGCACCAATCTCCTCCGTGGTGAGTTCCTGGAGAGTGTCGATGCCGAACCGAGCCTTCAGTACCTTGAGCTCGATTTCAGGCAGGGTGTTGAGGAAGCGATGGACGTCTTTGACAAGAGACTCGTTCATCAAGTGTTTGTCGGCTTGTTCATAGGATTCCAATGTGAGGGTGCTCTCCTGGCAGTAGCCGTCCTCTGAAGTGGTGAACGTGTCGAGTGGCACGCCCTGAATATCTATCAGGCGGAGGTTGGCCACCTTGTTTTCGGGCAGACCGGTGGCCTCCGCGAGTTCGGCCAGGCTTGGGGCGCGGTGCAATTTGGCCGTGAGGCGATCGTCGGCCTCGCGCACCTTCTTGAGGTCCTTCTCCTTGTTCTGAGGCAGGTGTATGGTGCCGTGGAGATCGGAGATGGCCTGGAGGATTTGCTTCTTAATCCAGAACACCGCATAGGTGATGAACTTGTTGCCCTTGGTTTCGTCAAAACGCTGGGCAGCAATTGTCAGGCCGATGTTCCCCTCGCTTATCAGGTCATTCATACAGATTCCGCATCCTTGGAAATCCGAGACCGTTTTCACCACGAAGCGGAGGTTGCCGCATATCAGCTTGTTGAGGGCCTCTTCGTCGCCAAGCTTGGCTCTGCGCGCCAGTTCCTTCTCCTCGTCTTCGCTGAGCTGCGGGTAACGGTTGATATCCTTGATGTAGAGGTCCAACAGTTCATTGTCAAAATTGTAGTAGGATTGTGAATCGTTTTGTCTTTTCATCTACTTGTATGATTCGGTTTTTCAATTTTGTTTTTTGGGTCCTTGGCGGACAGCGTATCAATCGCGGCGAGCCGCAGAGTGCCTTACGCATTGCCATCGGTGGTTTTGTAATAAAAACAACGGAACGACAAGGCGTTACAGTAGAAGAATCTCTCTAAAAGAGCATAATGTTTGATCAGGAGTGCTGCAAGGTCAGCATTCCTTGCGGATAGATTATTTGGTTGACAATGTAGAAATGGTTATAATGTTATGTTTAACGTTAATATAGTATGGTGTGTTGTTCATCTTCTTCAAAAAAACTTCCCCTCTATAATATACGTCAAAAAATTGCAAAATGTAATATTGAGAAAAAATTTTTTTCAGAGTATAAGTGTCTGCAAAAACCGTGCCAAGAAAAAATATGTCAAAACTTCGCGCATATAGCCGCTCAGGAACTCCTTTGCGTTTTTTTGCAGTCGCTTGTGGAGCCCGTAGAGGCCCCATTCAAACTTTCCTCTGTTATTTGCTAAGACGGGGCACGCTCCGTCTCTACGCACGGATAACATTGTGTCAGTGTATATTTAAAATTTATGTACTTTTGCAGCCTCGAAAAACCGCGATGGAAAATTTTGATGACATACGACCTTATAGCGAAGAGGAAGCCCCTGCCGCATATCATAGATTGATGGACGACAGGCACTTCCAAGACGCTATTGTCAAGTGTTTGCCCGACTATTCCATCGAGCAGTTCCGCCAAGATTTTGCCTCTTTCCACAGCATCGAGGAGGTACAGGCATCCTTCGACCGCCGCTTCATCGAGACTTTCCTGAAGAACTTCTCCAAGGGGATTACCTTCTCCGGCATCGAAAACGTGGAGCCTGACAAGGCTTACCTCTATATCGCCAATCACCGCGACATCACGTTCGACTCCGCGATGTTGCAGTACTATTTCTTCCTCGAACAGCGGCACACCTCCAAAATTGCTATCGGTGACAACCTGATACAGACCCCCACGTTGGTGGAGGTGGCGCGCCTCAACAAGATGTTCCTCGTCAAGCGGTCGGGCACCCTGCGCGAGAAACTGCTCTTCTCTCAGTACCTGTCGGATTATATTCGCTACAGCCTCCTCGAGGAGGGCGAGTCGGTGTGGATTGCCCAGCGCGACGGGCGCACCAAAGACGGCTATGACTACACCAAGCAGGGACTGCTCAAGATGATTACGATGGGACACGCCAGCGAACTGGTGGAAAACGTCCGCCAGCTGAACATTACCCCGGTGACCATCTCCTACGAGTACGAGCCCTGCGACGCCCTCAAGGCCCGCGAACTCGCCCTCAGCGAGAACGGGCAACACTACCAGAAGTACCCCGGCGAGGACTTCGACAGCATCAAACAGGGCATTTTCGGCCAAAAAGGGAAAATCTCCCTCGTTATCGGCACGCCCCTCGACGAGGCCCTCAACACCGTGCCCGCCGATATCAACAACAATGACAAACTGCTCCATATCTGCAAGTTGATAGACGAGCAAATCTATAAAAACTACAAACTTTACGCCACCAACTACATCGCCCACGACTTGATGTGCGGAGACAATGCCTACAGTTCTTTCTATACCCCGGAAGAGAAGGAGGCTTTTGTCGCTTACCTGCAGAAAAAGGCGGTGGTGCGCGATGTGCCCACAGAGAAGATGATGCAATATCTCCTCCACATCTACGGCACCCCGGTGGACACCCATTACGGAACCCCCATCACCCCAATATCGTAATTCCTTAAAACTATGGATGAAATACAACCCCCGTCGAGAATAAAGATTCTGATTGTCCGATTGAGTTCCATCGGCGACATTGTGTTGACAACTCCCGTTGTCAGAGCCGTGAAACAACAAGTACCAGGTGTTGAATTGCATTTTTTGGTTAAAAAACAGATGGCGCAAGTGATTTCCACCAATCCTTACGTCGATAAGTTGCATTTGTATGATACCAACGACCTGAATGCCACTTTTGGCGAGTTGAGGGCTGAAAAGTTCGACTTTGTCGTGGACTTGCAAGGCAACCATCGCTCACGTCAGGTGATCCGCAAACTGCACGTGCCCTTCTCCACATTTCCCAAACTCTCCGTCAAGAAGTTTATCAGTGTGGTTTTCAAGCTGAACCTGTTGCCCGACGTGCATATTGTGGACCGCTATTTCGAGGCTGTCATCGGCCTGGACGTGCACAACGACCACAAGGGGCTCGATTTCTTCATTCCTGAGGAGGGCGAGTTCGACGAGGACGACCTGCCGATGGTGTTCGAGGACGGTTTCGTGGCGATAGTGCTGGCGGGCCAGCATTTCACCAAGCGCATCCCTGTCACCAAGGTGATAGAGATCGGCAGTATTCTTCACAAACCGGTGATGCTGCTGGGTGGCAAGGATGTGTTCGAGGCGGGTGAGGAGATTGTGGCTGCTCTCGGCGACCGCGCTTACAACGGCTGCGGCAAGTACACCCTTTACCAGTCGTGTTCCATCCTCAAGCAGGCCGACGCCGTCGTCACGGGCGACACGGGCCTGATGCACGTGGCCGCCGCCTTCCACAAACCCATCGCGGTGTTGTGGGGCAATACCGTGCCCGAATTCGGGATGTACCCCTATTTGCCTGGCGAGCGGACCCTCTTCCGCAACTTCGAGGTGTGCCCTCTCCATTGTCGCCCCTGTGCGAAGCTGGGCTACAAGAAGTGTCCCCGCAAGCATTTCAAGTGTATGAACAACATTCCCGCCCTCGAGGTGGCCGAATGGATTAATAAATTTTAACGATGGACTACCTCTTCCAGAACCCCATCTCCATCACGGGTGACGCCCTGTTTGTCACCGACACCCATTTCGGGTCTCCCTCCGAGCAGGAGAGCCGGGTGCGGGAAGAGTTGCTGATTGCCCTGTTGAACCAGGAAAAGAGCCATATCCGCCATCTCTTTCTGTTGGGCGACATCTTCGACTTCTGGTTCGAGTACCGCGATGTGGTGCCGAAAGGGAATTTCCGTCTTTTCAGTACCCTCTATGACCTTTATCAGGCGGGTGTTAAAATTTACTATTTTACAGGCAATCACGATATGTGGGTGCAGGACTACTTCACAGAATCCTTTGGATGCCAGGTGTTTTACAGGCAGCAGGCCTTTGTCATCAACGGCAAGCGCTGTCTGGTGGGGCACGGCGACGGCATTGGCGGCAAGCAGCGCCGCTACCTGTTGATCAAGAACATCTTCGGATTCAAGCCCAACCGCGTGCTGTACAGTATGCTGCATCCGCGCCAGGCCTTCTCCATAGCCCGTTTCTTCTCCCGTAAAAGTCGCGCCTCCCACGATGAAAGCCTCTTCACCTTCCTGGGCGAGCGGGAATTCCAGGTGCAGTTTGCCCGTGAGGTGCTGAAGCGCGAGCCCGTGGATTTTTTCATCTACGGACATCGCCACACCCCCGCTGAGTATGTGCTCAACGACGAAGTAACATTTTTTAACGTGGGTGACTGGATTAGCAATTTCAGCTATCTGATGTTTCCGGAAGGGGAGAAACCTGTTTTACATTATTTCAAACAATAGAAAGTATGACCAATTCCACGATAGAATTTCCCGAACACCATCGCGCCGGTTTTGTCAACCTCATTGGCAACCCCAATGTGGGCAAAAGCACCCTGATGAACCAACTCGTCGGCGAGAAAATCTCCATAATGACCTCCAAGGCGCAGACTACCCGCCACCGTATCAAGGGCATTGTCAACGGCGACGATTTCCAGATTGTCTATTCCGACCTGCCTGGTGTGCTTGACCCCGCCTATATGATGCAGAAGATGATGATGAATTTTGTGGTGGACTCGCTGCAGGATGCCGACATCATCCTCTATCTCATCGAGTGCGGCGAAACTCGCTACAATGAGGAGTTGGTGGAGAAAATCAAGAACCTCGGCACGCCGATAGTATTGGTGCTCAATAAAATAGATAGATACACGGAAGCGCAGGTCGAGGAGGCGCGCAGCTACTGGACAAACATCTTTCCCGATGCGGATGTCTTTGCCATCTCCGCCCTCAAGGGACTGAACATCGACGCCTTGCGCGACCGCATTGTCGCTCTGCTGCCCGAGTGCCCTCCCTATTTCCCCAAGGATGCCCTTACCGACCGCCCGATGCGCTTCTTCGTTTCCGAACTGATTCGCGAGCAGATTTTGCTGCAATACAAGAAGGAGATTCCTTACAGCGTGGAGGTGGTGGTGGACAGCTACAAGGAGGAAGAGGACATCATCCGCATAGGCGCCACCCTTTTTGTGGAGCGCACCACCCAGAAGGCCATCATCATCGGCAGCAAGGGCTCGGCCATCAAGAAGCTCGGCACCGAGGCCCGCGCCTCCATCGAGGACTTCCTCCAAAAACACGTCTATCTTGACCTCTCCGTCAAGGTGCTCAAGGACTGGCGTAACAATGAATTGCAGATGAAGAAGTTCGGGTATGATGTGAGGGATTAGAGACGTAGGACTTGAGACTGAAGACTTAAGACGTAAGACTGAAGACTTTGTATTCATAGTTTAATAATTTCACAGCTTAATAACTTAATAATTTCATAGCTTAATAACTAAATAACCCCATATAATGGCAATACTTGTAAAAAACATCAAGCAACTGGTTCAGGTTGAAAAGAAGAACATAAAATGGCGTGCTGGCAAGGATATGCAGACGCTGCCCATCATTGAAAACGCCTTTTTGCTTACTGAGGGCGACAAAATCAAGGACTTTGGTCCGATGGAGGAGCTGACGGAGGCCAAATTGTCGCGTATCAAGGAGAACATTGAGGAGATTGATGCCACGGGGCGTATGGTTTTCCCGTCGTTTTGTGACTCGCACACGCACATTGTCTATGCCGGCAGTCGCGAGGTGGAGTACATCGACAAGATCAAGGGCTTGAGTTACGAGGAGATAGCCAAGCGCGGCGGGGGTATTCTCAACTCCGCGCTGAAGTTGCACGAGACCTCCGAAGAGGAGTTGTTCGAGCAGGCGTGGGCTCGCTTGGAGGAGATGGCCTCCTTCGGCACCGGCGCTGCGGAGATCAAGAGCGGATATGGCCTCTCCACCGAGGACGAGCTGAAGATGCTGCGCGTCATCCGCCGCCTCCGCGAGGAGTCGCCCCTTACCATCAAGGCCAATTTCCTCGGGGCACACGCGGTGCCGTTGCAGTACAAGCAGAACCCTGATGAGTATGTGGATCTGATTATCAACGAGATGATTCCGATGGTGGCCGCTGAGGAGCTGGCCGACTACATCGATGTGTTCTGCGACAAGGGTTTCTTCACTTGTGAGCAGACCGAGCGTATGCTGATGCAAGGCATCAAGTACGGTTTGCGGCCCAAGATCCACGCCAACGAGATGGCCCTTTCCGGCGGTATCCAGGTGGGTGTCAAGTACAACGCCCTGTCGGTGGACCACGTGGAATATACCGGTGACGATGAGATTGCAGCCCTCCTGGGGAGCGAGACAATGCCGACCATCCTGCCCGGTGCGGCCTTCTTCTTAGGGATGCCTTGCGCACCCGCCCGCAAGATGATGGAATCCGGCCTGCCGGTGGCACTCGCCTCCGACTTCAATCCCGGTTCCTGTCCTTCCGGCAATATGCAGCTGGTGGTGGCAATGGGCTCCATAATGTACAAGATGTTGCCTGAAGAGGTGATCAACGCCACGACCATCAACACCGCCTACGCAATGGGCGTGCAGGAGCAGTTGGGCACGATTACCAAGGGCAAAACTGCCAACTTCTTCATCACCAAGCCGATGAATACCATCTATTTTATGAATTACGCTTTCGGAAGCAACAAGGTGGAACAATATTTCCTGAACGGCAAGCGCTGTTAGTTCTTGTCCCACTCGTGGGGGGTCACGGGCTCGTTCTCGAGGTTGAACCAGCCTTTGTGGTAGCCCCGCATACCGTGGTAGTATTTCTCAATCTCTACCATATCCTTTTCGTAGTCGCCGGTGGGGTAGAACATCTGCCCCACGCCTAAGGTGCGTGTGCGGAAGTCAATGTGACTGAGCCCGATGGGCACGTTGGCCTCCATAGCAATCTGATAGAAGCCCTTTTTCCAGCGGTTCACCAACGTGCGCGTGCCTTCCGGACAGATGATGAGCGCCACCTCGTCGCGGCTTTTGACGATGTCGGTGGCAAACTCGGCGAAATGGCGCGAGTGATGCCGGTCAACGGGCACCACACCTATCCATTTCAAGGGGTATTTGATGGGAAAGACGAAGAACTCTTTTTTCATCACCATCACCATTTTGAGTTTGAGATAGCGTATCATCATCAATCCCAAGAAGAAATCGACGATAGAGGTGTGTGGCGCCATAATGATGACGCACTTTTTGGTTTCAAAGGGGTAGATGCCCACGGGTTTGAACCCGCACATTCTCATCAGACATTTATGTATGTTCATAGCGGTTAGTTTTCGGTTTGTATATGGTTGGCAAACGGGGTGATGCGCATAGGTTGCCCCATACGGATAGCCCGGTTGTCGGGCAAATGCCCGGCGGGGAAGTTAAAGAAACAGGGGAAGTTGTATTTGTAGGCGTACTCGGCCACAATCTCCTCGGCGTTTTTGCCGAAGGGGATGGTGTTGTCGTGCATCTCGCTGAGGTGCCCGACGAGCAGGGCGGCAATGGGGCGAAGTTTGCCGTTGCGGTCGAGGTTGGCCATCATCCGGTCGATGTGGTAGAGATACTCGTCGAGGTCTTCGAGGAAGAGGATTTTGCCTTCGGTGTCGAGGTCGGAAGGGGAGCCGAGCAGGGAGTAGAGCATCGAGATGTTGCCACCCACCACGGGGGCCTCCACGGAGGCGGGGCGGTTGAAGGGGTGCGCGGGCAGTTCGTAGCAGAGGGGCTTGCCCTGGAGGGCGGCCAGCAGCGATTGGTTGGCGGCGCTTTGGAACTCGCCGTCGTGCACGTTTACCGGCATCGTGGCGTGCAGGGTGCTCACGCCCAGTCGGTTTAAG
>ONAB01000018.1 GCA_900315705.1 uncultured Bacteroidales bacterium
CGGAAATTCCGGAGATGTTCCGCCACCTTCTTGATTCCATCACGGCTGACAACGATACTTCTGTCAGAAGACTTCAGGCAGACACAGTCATCCCAATAGCAGCCAAGCCCTATCTCGCCCCCAACCCCGCCCGTGATGAAGTGACGGTGATGGGCATTGCACCCGAGGAAGTGACTGAAATCACTGTCCTTTCAATGCAGGGCGGACAAGTCGCCGAATACCGCGACACCCACCGCTTCAGCGTCAGCCGTCTGGCAAAAGCAACCTATATCGTCCGTGTAGTCACCACCGACAGAAAAGTACATTACCTGAAACTGGTGAAACAGTAGTTGAGAATTAAGAATTGAGAATTAAGAATGAAGAATTGTAGAGGCGCGCGGTCGCGCGCCTTAAGAATCGCAAATCGCAAATCGAATTAAAAATTGATAGTTATGAAAACTAAAATGTTTGTTCATGGGATGATGCTGGCGGCATTCCTTCTTTCCTGTTTTGCAATGCCAGTCGCCACTGCCCAGGGCGAATGGAAGTGGGCGAACAGTTGGACAGGAACCGAAGGTAATGGCAATACTTACAATTACATCTCCAATATTGCTTTTGACAATGACGGGAATATTTACGTCTGGGGTGTTATGGGCGGAGACCCTTCGTTTAATGGCCAGGATCTCCAGTTCGCCTATTCTGTCGACGGCAAACTGTCAAGTCTGCTGGCCAAATTTGACTCGCTGGGCAATATGCTGTGGTACAAGGTGGTGAAGTGTAATGAGGATCTTGTTTGTTTTGCCCATTGGATGGAAGTGAAAAATGACAGAATATATGTGTCGGGAAATTTTAAACTGGATTATGTGGACCAACCTCCCGTCAGTGGTATTTGGCTTTACTATTTTGACACGTTGATTACTGGGGCGCAAGTTCAGGCAATACCTGTAGAACAACGGAAACCTCCCTATAAATCAGGAAGATACACTTATTTCGCCACTTTTGATTTGGATGGCAACCTGCTTGACAACCATTTTGTGGAAGCACGTGCTAGGAGAATCTCAGCCGGAGGCATAAGGGGGTTGGAATACTTGTGTTCAGGATTGGGATATGGGCGGTGTCCTGTGCACGTCGATAACGACGGCAACACGTATGTTTACCTCGAGTTGGAGTATGCAGGCCTCGAAAGTGATCCCTACACCATCATCATCGACAATGATTCGAACAGGACTTATGACATATATCTTCCCGGTTCTGGTTGGGCTTTGCATACGGGTATGATGTACAAATTTTCGCCAAACTGGGAACTGATATATGCCAAACCGATGGTGGAGCATACGGAGGGTATTGCCACTTCGTGGGAATGGGCACACGACAGTGTCAATCAGCGTTATAACCTCTACATAGAAGGAATGTCTTTTGACGAAGATGACAATATGTATGTGTCTGGCCTAATCTGGCTCGATCTTGTTCATGGCTGGGGTGCGGAGTTGCACCAGTATCCCATCCACATATATTGGGACAGCACACACTACGCGACCATATACGACGAAAGTTCTTGTGCTGAGATGCACTTTCTCATCAAATATAGTCCTGATGGCGATGTCCTTTGGTGTAATCAGATACACACGAGAGGCAGTGCCGATCCAAATGCCCCGAATCGTATAAGATCAAAATGGAGGGGTAGCTGCTATGAGAGCAATTATCTTTATATAGTTGGCTGTGGCTTAGTGCATAATGAGAATGCTGAACTGGCCTTTGATGACCAAGGACATATTCTGATTCCCTATACCTACAACAATCATACCACTGCTTTTTTTGTCCGATATAATGCAATCACAGGGCAATACGTCAATCACGGGATTATACCCGTTGAGAATGCCCAGCCTGGACAGGTCCCCGACGTTATCGGCAACCGTTTGTTCACTTATTCAAATAAAAGTGCCATACACCAGTGGTGTGTTGACGGAACATATATCGATAGCATCAACATTAGTTATGTCCATATTGACGATTTGGACCGCTCTTCAGTTCTTTTGGATAGTAAGGGACGCCTGTTGGTAGGTTTGTTAACCAAAGCATCCGGGACATTCGGAGACGGGGTTTCATTCTACGGGTCATCTGGCCGCTCCAACGCGGTGTTCGCCCTCTATCACGACCCGGAATTCACCACACCATACGTGGGAATAGCCGATCGAAGCGAGACTCTTTCCAACCTGAAAGTCTGGCCCAACCCTACCACCAGTACTCTTTATATTGAAAGTGACAATGATCCCATAGACTATATCACCGTTATGGATTTGAACGGCAAGACGCTTGTGAAAGAGTGTGTCGGCAGCAACAGCGCGTCTGTGGACGTGTCCCGCCTGCCCGCAGGGACCTACCTGCTGGAAACGGCGTGTAAGGGTGAGATTTCTGTGGAGAAGTTCGTCAAAACACTATACTAGCATAGACCATAAATCGCAAATCGTACCCCGTAAATCTATACAAACGGTCTCACCGCGCGGTCGAAAATGCCGTTGAGGTAGGCGATGGCCATTCCGTAGTTGGAAACGGGAATGCCGCGCTCGATGGCCGGTTTCAGGCGGTTGAGGAGCTGTTTCCGCGTAATCATACAGCCGCCGCATTGGATGACCATTGCGTATTGGCCGATGTCGGGCAGCTGGTCGAGGCCCGACACGAAGTCGAAATGCAGCTCCTTGCCCGTATATTGGCGTATCCAGCGGGGCAGCTTGCCGCGCCCGATGTCCTCGCACGAGGTGAGATGGGTGCACGACTCCAGCATCAGGATGCGGTCGCCGTCGCGCAGTTGGCTTAAGTGCGGGGTGCCCTCCAGATAGTGCTCGAAATCGCCCTTGTGACGGGCCAGCACAATGCTGAACCCGGTGAGAGGCACCTCCTCGGGCACCTCCTGCGCCACCCGCTTGAACATTTGGCTGTCGGTGACCACCAGCCGAGGGGCGGGGTTCTTCCGGAGCCATTCGCCCACCTTGTCCTCCTTGAGTACGACGGCCACGGCGTCATTGTCGAGGATGTCGCGGATCATCTGCACCTGCGGCAGGATTAGGCGCCCCTCAGGGGCTTCCGAGTCGATGGGCGTGACCAGCACCACGGTGTCGCCGTTGCCGATAATGTCTCCCAACAGCGAGTGCGAGATGTAGGCCGAGGGGGGCATCTTCTCGACCAAAGCCTCCAGCAGGACGCTGATGCCTTGGCCGGTCTTGGCGCTCACCTCGAGCATACGGGTGTCGGTTACCCCGTCGGGGAGCGAGGTGCCGGTGGCGAGGTCGGTTTTGTTGTTCACCAGCAAAAACGGAATCTCATATTCGTGGAACTTGTCCATCAGCATCCTTTCCGGTTGGCCGCACTGGTGGTTGGTGGTCACCAGGATGGCGAAGTCAATGCTTTTCAGGACCTCCAGACTCTTTTGGATGCGCTTCTGCCCGATGGTGCCTTCGTCGTCGATGCCGGCGGTGTCGATGATGACCGCAGGGCCGATGCCGAAGATTTCGATGGACTTGCGGACGGGGTCGGTGGTGGTGCCGGCGCTGGCATCTACAATGGCCGTCTCCTGGCCGGTGATGGCGTTGATGAGCGAGCTCTTCCCGTTGTTGCGCCGCCCGAAGATGCCAATATGGGGTTTGTTTTCCTTGCCTTTCATAATCGTGCGTAATTAGGGTTAGAGAACCACTTCGCCGTAGAGGTCGTAGGGTGCCGCCTCGGTGATGCGCACCTGGTAAAACTCCCCGACGGTGAGGGCGTGTTTTTTGGAGATGATGACGCAGTTGTCCACGTCGGGCGAGTCGTATTCGGTGCGCCCGATGTAGGCGTCGGCCTCCTCGCTGTCGATGATGACCTTGAGGGTCTGGCCCACCCGGGACTCGTTGAGTTCGAGGGATATTTTCTCCTGCAGCCGCATAATCTCGCGTTGGCGGCGGTTTTTCTCCGACATCTTGATGGGGTCGCCGAGCGAATAGGCGGGCGTGTCATCTTCCTGCGAGTAGGTGAACACCCCCAGGCGGTCGAAGCGGGTTTTGCGGACGAACTCGACCAGTTCGTGGTGCTGCTCTTTCGTCTCGGTGGGGTAGCCGGAGATGAGGGAGGTGCGCAGGGCGATGTCGGGGACGGCCTCGCGGATGCGGTCGATCATCTCATAGATGTAGGCCGCGCTCCCGCCGCGCCGCATACTGCGCAGGATGTCGTCGTTGATATGCTGGATGGGGATGTCGAGGTAATGGCAGTATTGGGGATACTGTTTCATCACATCGAGAATCTCAAAGGGGAAGTTGAGCGGGTAGGCGTAGTGCAGCCGTATCCACTCGATGCCCTGCACCTGCGCGAGGGCCTCCATCAGCGGGGCGAGCTCCCGCTTGCCAGTCAGGTCGATGCCGTAATAGGTCAGGTCCTGCGCGATGAGCATCAGCTCCTTGACGCCCTGCGCGGCCAGCTTCTGCGCCTCTTCCACCAGCAGGGGTATGGGCTTCGAGACCTGCTTGTCGCGGATGAGCGGGATAGCGCAGTACGAGCACTGGTGGTCGCAGCCCTCCGAGATCTTCAGGTAGGCGTAATGGTTGGGCGTGGAGAGCAGGCGCTCGGAGGTCTCCAACAGCTCGAAGGAGTCGGAGGCCACAAGATCCTTCAGCTCTGAGAAGGTGAAAATGCCGTCCACTTCGGGCAGCGACTCCACCAGGTCTTGCTTGTTGCGCTGGGCCAGACACCCCACGACGTATATTTGCTTCACCAATCCCTGCTGCTTGCGTTGTACCTGGTCGAGGATCTCGTTGACGGACTCTTCCCGTGCGTCACCGATGAAACTACAGGTGTTGAGGATAACAATGTCGCTCTTCATCGCGCTCTCAAAAAGGACGCGATGTCCCAAGCGCTGCAGCTGGGCGGCAATGACTTCCGAATCCACGATGTTCTTTGAACATCCCAATGTGATGATGTTGATGGTCATATTCTATTTTTTCAGGCTGCAAAAATAAAAAAAGCCCCTGAATGAGGGGCTTCCTTTGTAAATCTTTTTTGCTTTGGCTTAGAGCGTGCCTTTGCATTCGATGCCGTTCTTGGTGCCGGCGATGGTGACAACGGTGTTGAGGTCAGAGCACTTGTTGTAGGTATCCTTGTCAAGTTCGGTTTCCCAAGTGCTTTGGACGGTACCGCCAACATAAGTTTTGCATTCGCATTTCTTGTTGCAGGAGGTGGAAAGAGCAGCCACTAAAAGGCAAGCAGCACAAATACACAGTAATTTTTTCATTGCAATGATTTTTAGGTTAGTAATTGGTTTTATTACGGCGGCAAAAATACAAAATTCTTGTATTGTTCGTGGATTAAAGTGTTAATTATTCTTAATCAATGAAATATTTAATTTTTTTGTGTTTGACTTTTCAAAAATTATTATGTATGTTTGCAGCATCGTTTACGATAAGAATGCAAAACAATTTTTATTCACCAAAATGTAATGTTATGAAAAAGATTCTATTCTTTATTTGTCTGCTTGGCGGCCTGATGGCCTATGTTTTTTTTCAATAAACAGACAAAGAATATGGAGCGTATCACACTTCCCCTCCACTTTAGATTGTTCACCGCAATCCTCCTCACCCTTTGCTCTTTCCAAACGGGCTTTTCGCAGGGAGAGTGGAAATGGGCACACTATTGGAGCGGAGGCGACGACTCCTCCATCAATTATTACAACGAAATTAAAAACACTGCCTTTGATTCAGAGGGTAATATCTATGTGTATGGCACTATGGGCGGCGACGTACATTTTGACGGAAACGAGTTCCTATTTTGCGATACTCCCGAAGTGAGATATGCCAATGTGCAGGGAATCCTGCTTGCCAAGTTCGACACCTTGGGCAATATGTTGTGGAACAGAGTGGTAAAATGCAATCCCTACAGTCAGGCTGCTATGCAGATGGTAATCCGCAACGACAGGATTTACATTGCTGGGACTGCAGAGATATGGGGGGATAGTCCCTGGGGCACGTGGCAGTTCTATTTGGACACCTTTGTGCGGAAACAACAGATAAACAGCATACCCGTATCGGAACGAAAGCCTCCCTTTAAAATTGGAAGCTGGTCGTTCTTCTGCCAGTTCGATACAGACGGAAATCTCATAGAAGACCATTTCATTGAGTCCTACTCAAGAGAACACTTTTACGTGAATGGAGTTGATCTCGGCAGAAGCGCGGGAGCATTTAATGTTTCCGCTATGCATATAGACAACGACGGGAACACCTTCTTGTATTCAAAGATTGTTTATAAGGGAAGGATAGAGGACCCCTACACCATAGTGGTGGACGGAGACACCAACAGGAGGTATGACATTTATCTTCCAGGCGACTGTCAGGCTCATTACACACTCTATTATAATGACTGGTACGACACATACGACACAGGTATTGCTTATTCCCAATTGTTCCAATATTTGATCTACAAGTTTTCCCCTGACTGGGAACTGATGTGGGTCAAGCAGATGGTGGACCATACCGAGGGACTGGCCTTGGATGAACAGGACAGTGTCAACCCACGGTTCTATGGAGAATTATATGGCCTTTCATACGACGAAGAGAACAATATGTACCTGTCGGGATATATCGCACCAACGGTTTACTGGGATGCACACCAATACCCTGTTCGTTTCTACTGGGACAGCACCCATTGCACCACCATAAACGATATGAGTGGGGTGAATCGGACTCATATTGTTATCAAATACGATACAGCCGGCAATGTACTGTGGTGCAACCAAATCTACACAAGGGGGACAGACAACTATCCAGGATATGCTAATGATCAGTGGTGGAGAAACCTCTATCACAATAATGTCCTGTATCTGACTGGTCACGGACAATATCACCATAACGGCTATGCGGGAATCTTCTTTGACAGCACCTTCACACAACAACTGATGGGTCCCAATCCGGATGTTGATGAGGCTATAATTGGTTTTTTTGTCCGATACGACGCAGAGACGGGGGCATTCCTGAACTATGGGGTCGTGCCGGCGTTCGAAGAGAATTCTGATGGCAAGCCTGGCAAGTGTCCTGCAGTTCTGAACAACAGGGTGTTCGCCCTGGCATATTACAAAAGATACTTGACTGACGAGTCTCTGATGCAGTGGAGGATTGACGGCCATTTTATCGGATATGAACCATTCAATGCTGATGACCCCGCTTTGGGTTCTGTCATTGCCTATGACAATGGCAGTATCCTTTGTGATATGCTGTCGAAGGAATCCGTCACCTTCAGCGAAAACGTCTGGGTGTCCTGCTATCCGACCAACAACAGCAGCGCGGTGTTCGCGCTGTACAAGGACCCCGCGTTTGCCACGCCCTACTCGGGCATCCCCACCCGCAACAACCGTGATGCCGGCCTGCA
Source organism: uncultured Bacteroidales bacterium (assembly GCA_900315705.1). Taxonomy (GTDB): domain Bacteria; phylum Bacteroidota; class Bacteroidia; order Bacteroidales; family WCHB1-69; genus F23-D06. Next base: position 7,360 of record ONAB01000018.1, read on the forward strand.
ACTGTGGCCCAACCCCGCCACCTCAATCCTGCAGGTCTCGAACGACGGCACGGATATCGACTATGTCACCGTGCTTGATTTGGAGGGCAGGACGCTCCTGCGCAAGGAGGTGCACAGTAACGCTCTTATGTTGGATGTCTCCGCCCTGCCCTCGGGTTCCTACCTGCTGGAGGCAGTATGCAAAGGGCAGGTCTCCACAGCGAAATTCGTCAAGCATTAAAACCGCACAAAACACTATGAAAACAAAGTTCAACCTGCTGTGCTTTCTCCTGCTGCTTGTACTCGCCGCCCAAGCGCAGTCGCCGCAGGGGTGCGGGATGCACATCATCCCCAATCCAGAAAGCGACTGTCTGATTGAGGACTACCTTGAGCGATACCCCAATATGGTGGAACCGGGCTCGGGCGACTGTCTGCTGGCCTGCGGGGGAGCCTCCGTGACATACACCGCCGTATGCCCTGGCGCGGTGCGCTACTCGTGGACCATCAGCGGGGCCGACACCGCGCTGGCTTCCGGCCACACGGCAAGGGTCATCTGGGGCAACGAAGAGACGGGACACATTTCCGTGACCGCAGTCCTTTCCGACTCCACCCTCTGCACCGCCGAAGCCTGCATCATCTTAATCGAGCCGCCCAAGGCGGCATTTACCTCCGTGCCCGCCTGGCACTATGACTCCACTGGAAAAAAGATCATAGAAGTCTGCCTCGGGCAAACCCTGGAACTGCACGACAGAAGCGAGGCGGGACGCACACCCATCACAGGCTACTATTGGGAAAGCTGCTTCGGAAGCTCCTCGACACAGGACTTTACCGCAAGCAATTATTCGGGAAACTCCGAGTATCCGATTACCCACTGCGTCACCAACGAGTGCGGTTGCCAAGACTGCGAGGAAATAACTCTCAGGGTTCTGGACTCGGCATCGTTAAGGCTCTCCTGCCACGGCACCGTCTGCCAGAACTCCTCGGCCTCCTACTCCTTACTGGAACCCGATTGCGACGGTTACTTCTGGAATATTGAAGGGGGCACACTCGAGGGGCAGGGCACACCCGACATCACGGTGCACTGGGGCGCGCCGCCTTCCGGCTTCGGTGTCATTTCCCTTGACACGCGCACCTGCGACGTGGGCTGCGCCTCCCTGCACTCCATACGGATCCCCATCATTGTGGACAATGCCGAGATACAGGGGCCCGACACGGCCTGCGTGGGCGAGATACAACAGTTCGAACTTCCCTTCTGGGGCTCCACACAGTACCTGTGGAACACCGTTTCCGACTCGGCCAGTGGCTTCCTGGAACGCTCTGCTGATTTCCCCAACAAGTATCTTGTAGAGTTCACCCACCCCGGCACCTACACCATAGGGGCGGAATATGCCTGCGGCTTCCTCCAGTGCGGCCCTTTCCAGACCCAAAAGGCAGTCGTGGTGCGGGACACCCTCTCCATCGCCTCCCCCGACAATGTGGTCTGCGTCGGCGGAACGGGGCGCTACACCACCCGGCTGGGCGAGCCCCTGGCCTGGCAAGTGTTCGACCGCGACAACACCCTGCTCCTCTCCGCGCACACCGACACTTTGGTCTGCACCTTCCCCGTTGCGGGCGCCTACAGGGTGACGGCCTATGGCCCCGCCTACTGCCGTAAGGCCGTGTTCCACGTCTCCGTGCCCGAAAACCCACCTCCAGTATCCTCAGTCCAGGGCCCCGACGAGGCCTGCCCCAACAGCTCCATACCCCTGTCTGCCACACCCTCTCCCGGATGCTACCTGCAGTGGCAGCCCCTCTGCCCCTCCGCCACACCGCACTCCGTGGAGGGCGACAAGGTCACCATCAACTACAGAAACGAAGTCTGCCCCGTGGCCGTCTTCCAGGTGGACGGACTGCACGGATGTCGCTCGCAGGCACACATCCACAATGTGGACTCTTTCGTCCTTGCCCCTATTGAGGCTCCCCCCGTCATTCACCTTTGCGCCGGCGCCGGGGTCACCCTGCCCGTGGCCGACCAGTCCCACCTGGTCACCTACGAGTGGAAAGTCGAACCCGCCTTCGCCGCCTCCGTGCAGGGCGACCATCTCAAGCCCTCCGTGCAGGTGCTCACCAACCGCCTCTACTCCCCGCCCGAGCCGAACATCGCCTATGTGACACTGGAGAGGAAATACTGCACCAGCCTTAAGACCGTCGATACGGTGATCTTGTTCATTGACAGCGCGTCCGCCGTCCCCACTGTCACATATCCCGACACCCTGTGCGAGGGCGGATGCGGCAGCTTCACCGCCATCGGGGCTACCCCTGACAGGAGCCACTACACCTGGGACTTCGGCGGCGGGTATGCCGTCACCGCCCGCGACACCTCGCTCTGTTTCAGCACTCCCGGAGTCTTCCCCTTCACCCTCACCTACCTCCCCGTGCCCAACTGCGTGCCCGCCTCCGTCGACGGACAGGTGACGGTGGTGGGCAAGCCCGCCTCCACGCTCACTGTCAGCGGCGACACCCTCCTCTGCGTGCCCCAGCAGACGGGCGTGACCTACGCCTGGGAGTTCAACGGGCAGGAGACGGGTCTTTGTCAAGGTTCCCCCTGCTGCATTATGGCGGAGACGGGGAAGTACTGCTGCACGGTCAGGGACTCCCTTTCCCCGCACTGCGAAAGCCGGTCGTGCCACGACAACACCCCCGGCGGACACGGCGGCCCCGACTCCTGCATCACCCTATACCCGACGGTGACACAGAACTCCTGCACGGAGTTCGTCATAGAGGCCAGCGGCCTGCCCGCCGGGAGGACTGTGACCTGGGACGCACCCGAGCAGTCCCGGTTCGAACCCCTATCGGGGAACTCCGCTGTCTTCAGCTTCTACGTTCCCGGCACCTTCACCGTCTATGCCCGCGCGGAGGTAAGCGGCCTTTGCTACCGAGGACGGACCGAGGTTGTCGTGGACTGCATCCCCAGAATAGACCTCCGCTACGACTGCGACGGACACCTGATTGTGCGCGACACCTCCCTGTACCGCACGGGGATGAACGCACCCATACGTGTTGTCTCCATAGAGGGGACGGGGTTTGTCTCGCAAATCCCCATTGGGGAGAGCGCAACGGAGGAAATGGACATATCCTCCCTGGAGCGCGGCGATTACAGGGTGACGATGGATTTTGATATGGACGGTGTGCCCTGCAGCGTGTCGGCGGTGTTCAAATGGCTTGGCAACCCCGCTGTCACGAACATTGACATCCGAAGAAAGATGTGCAAGGGCGGGCCCTTCCCGTTCTACGCCGACACAGACGGCGACATTGCACGGTACAGGTGGGACTTCGGCGACGGCTCCTACAACTTCGGCGACACCATTTACCACACGTATTCAGCAACTCTGGATCAAAATACTGTTATCGTCACCCTCTCGGTGACGGATGTCTGGGGTTGCACCGCCTCCGACACCGCGCACGTGGAGGTGGGAGAGGAAGTGATTAAAGGGAAACTGAAACCTGTTGATTCTGTTCTCATATGTCCCGGACAATGCAGAGTCATCCAATATAAGACAGAAGATGATTTGCCGCTTTCTGTTCCTGCTCATTATACCTGGAGACCTGGGGCCATACCATCCAATGAAAGCTCAACCTGCGTGTATCAGACGGGCGACTACACCGTCTGGGTGGAGACGGACAACTACGGCTGCCGTTACAGCAGCATCTGCAACGTGGGGTTTCTCAATGTGCCCACCGCACGCATCACAGGCAGCACGATGTACTGCGAGGGTGAGACGGTGGCCCTCAACGGCAACTCCGGGGCATCCAACCAGTACTCGTGGAGTGTCGCCCCTGAGGGCATCGCGTTCTCCACACCCAACATCCGGTTTGTGCCCTCCTTGACGGGCATCCAAACGGCGTCGCTCACGGTGACGGGTCCGGAGGGATGCACCGCCTCCGCCGCCGGAACCTTTACGGTGCATCAAAAGCCGCCCACCCCTACAATTGCCGTAAACTCTTTGCAATCCTGTCTGCACGAACCACCGGTTGGCGTTGTCTGCCCGTCAGGATTACTGCTCAACTGGAGTAACGGCTGGCACGACGACGGCGCAAGCTATTACACCCCCGGTCATCTCTCCGCCCACTACTATGATCCCTTGACGGGATGCCGCTCCGAAAATGCATACGCTTACATAGACCCAGCCCCCGACTATGACGCACTGCTCATAGGGTGCTATCGGCTGTGCCCGGACTCCCTGGGGGCACGCCTGCCAGTTTATGGTTTTTACCCTTGCCACTCACCTTCGTTGCGCTGGTGGTGGAGCCTCGACGGAAACGATATCGACTCGGGCTCCGTTCTCAGCCCCCTACTGCCCCTTCCCGAATTCGGAACCTACATTTTGAAGACCCGTTATGGCAGCGGATGTGAGGTGTCGTCGCCCCCGCTAGAGATAGGAAAGGCTGAATACTGCCCCTGTCCGGATATCGGGTTAAAACCTGGGGTAACTGAATGTTTCGTGGAAGATTGCCGGATGCTCGGCAGGTTTGCCTATACGGTGTTGAACCAGGGCGGCGATACCGTCACTTTCGATGACCTGCAGGTGCTCGCTGGCGGCTCCCTGGTGAGCGTCACAGGCCTGCCCCTGTCTCTCCCGCCTGGCACGAGCGGGCAACTGGAGATTGTGGTGGAACTGACAGACTTTGTCTCCGCCGCCATAGAGTTCATCCTCATTGATAACGACAAGGGGTGCGAGACGAAACACTCTCTTCCTCTTTTCCTGAAAGACTGCCTGGACAACGACTGCCAGATTGAGAACCTCGCGTTCAGTTTCCTGCCCGACGAGAGCACCCCCCACCAGACCGCCTGGTTCCAAGTAAACTTCAATGTCTTCGGGGCTGCCAATGTGGTCTCCTTGTGGAGCGATCCGTCCCAGGTGATCGATTTCACCCTCGCATCCCCGGACATAGGGGTTGAGGGTCGGCTGATGCTCGACTACGGGTTGCTGTCACAGATGGCTGCGGCAGACAGGGAGGTCTGTCTGTATGCCTTGATTTGTTTTGATGCGGACCACCTATGTCTCGTCCAGCGCTGCATAAAGGCAGAAGAATTGATGCGGGAGATGCCGGAAGACCACCGATGAAAATAATTCTTCCTCACCCACTTCCCATTTTTTGGGAATGATATAGTAGTTAACCTGTCTTTTTGGCCATTGGCTGTTAGCTGTTGGCGATTTTGTTGCAGGAGATGGATAAAGCGGCCACCATAAGTCATTTTTTTATTTGACTTTTCAAAAATTATTATGTATGTTTGCAGCATCGTTTACGATAATAATGCAAAACAATTTTTATTCACCAAAATGTAATGTTATGAAAAAGATTCTATTCTTTATTTGTCTGCTTGTCGGCCTGATGGCCTATGTGCAAGCACAAACGGTCGTTTACAGCGACAACTTCGATTCCTACACGGCGGGCCAGGCGCTTTGTTCGCAGAACAACACCAACTGGACTACCTGGAGCAACGCCCCGGGCACGTCTGAGGATGCCCTGATCTCCACGGAACAGGCCTCCAGCGGTGCCAATTCCCTGAAGGTCACCGGCGCCAATGACATTATCTATCGTTTCTCCAATCAGACCACCGGTGTGTTTGATGTGGATTTTGACTATTACATCCCCTCTACAGGCAGCGGTGCCTATTTCAACATCCAGCACTACTACAGCCCCGGTATCCAGTGGGCGTTTGAGTGCTATTTCACCAACAACGGCACGGGTTACATTGATGTGGCCAACAACACCTACAATTTCACGAATCCCGTCAATGCCTGGTTCCACATCAAGGCTCATATAGACCTGGACCAGGATCTCATCACGGTGTATGTGGCGGATTCAGCGGTGCAAACGTGGCCCTTCTCGCACGAGTCGAACTCTATTAACGGTCTCAACCAGTTGGGTTCCGTCAACTTCTATGCCGGTGCCCCCAACAATGCTACGGGTCTCTACTATGTGGACAACTTTGTCTTCACCGAAATCACGCAATCCAATGACGGTCAGTTCGTCTTCTCTCCGACCACTGACATCGACCTTACCTTTGACTGTGTCGCCACCGGCCAGTACACGCTGAATCTGAGCAATCCCGGCGGCGCTCCTGTCAACTATCGCGTGGTGCCGGTGTATGACATTCCCAACCCCAACACCACCTCGCAGGGTGCGGTGACGCTGACACGTGCCGGCACCCCGTACACGGGTGTTCTCTTCAACAGCACCACTGGTATTGAAGTGGCCGCCGGCTTCACCGCCGAGGAGATTGTGGCCGCCGATCTGGTGGGCAAGCAGGTCAATGCCATCAATGTCACGATTTCCAACAGCGACTATATGCAAGTGGCCAAAATCCGTATCTACGATATGGGCGGCATCCTCGATGGCGGTCCTGGCAATATGGTCTATGAACAGACATTCATCCCGGTGGACGATGCCAATACGATTTACCTCACCACCCCGTATGTGCTCGATGGCCGCGACTTCTGGTTTGGCGTCTATTACGAGCAGGATCCCACCGAGACCACTCATCCCTCCATTGGCCTTGACGATGCTGTTACTCCGCATCCTTATGGAAACTGGTACAAGACCGGCGTGGCTTGGAGTCTGTTGAACGGCAATCCTGAGCTTACCGGCAACTGGATGCTTTCCGCCGTGGTGGACGGTACGCCCATCAATGCCTGGATGTCTGTCTCCTCCCCGAGTGGTACGCTCAATGCAGGTGGCCAGGTGACGGAGACGGTCACGTTCCTTTCCCAGGGATTGGACGTGCCGCACACGGGCAGTCTGGTGATCTATTCCACCGACATTGCCAACTTGGAGAACACGCTCGACGTCACCGTCAGCTTCATCGGGGGCATTGACGACAACAATATGATGCATATCTCCATCTATCCCAACCCGACCTCTTCGTATCTCAATGTGTCGGGCGATATCATCAACCGCGTGGAGGTTTTTGATATGATGGGCAAGATGGTTTGGAGCAAGAGTTGTGCCGAGAACGAACTCTCCGTGGATGTGCACAACTGGCCCGCCGGCACCTATATGGTGCGGGTGACCGCACAAGGCACTACCACGATGCGGAAAGTGGTGGTGAAATAAGTTAATTAGCAACGCTTTAATAAAGGGTCTCGGAAGAGGCCCTTTATTTTTCTCTCAATTCGTGTAATTCGTGTAATTCGTGGAAAATTTTAGTATCTTTGCGCTCTCAAAATCCCAGAAACGATGAACGCACGAGTGAGCATTATTATGGGCAGCACGTCGGACCTTCCCGTGATGGAGGCTGCCTTCAAGTTCTTAGAAAGCAACGAGATTCCCTTTGAGGTGAAAGCCCTGTCAGCGCACCGCACCCCCGACGAGGTGGCCGAATACGCCAAGACCGCCCACACCCGCGGCATTGAGGTTATCATTGCCGGCGCCGGTATGGCCGCCCACCTGCCCGGCGTCATTGCCGCGATGACCCCCCTGCCCGTCATCGGCGTGCCCATCAAGTCCTCCCTCGAAGGAGTGGACGCCGCCCTGGCAATGCTCCAGATGCCCCCCGGCATTCCCGTCGCCACCGTGGCCATCAACGGCGCCCAGAACGCCGCCATCCTCGCGATGCAGATTATGGCCAACGGAGACCCCGTCCTCCGCGACAAGGTGGTGGCCCACAAACAGAATCTCAAACAGAAAATCGTCAAGGCCAACGACGACCTGGCCCAGATTAAAGATTACAAGTTCAAGGTTTGATTAGCCATTAGCCGTTACTAATGAAATCTTCTAGCCTGTGGATATATTCGATTGCTCGTGAATATCGAATGTTCCACGCTTTTCTTGTTTGTACGTAAGTGTAGGCGTACCTAAACTTCCTTTATAGTCGCCAGTGTTGTGTTGTAAGGATAGTGTTTTTTCAAGACAAAAGGAATGAAGTTAAGGCATTGTACTTATGAATTAATCTATGATGTATTCATATATGTGCCTTCAAATAGAAAATCTGCTGTTTATTATCTATTTTTTGTATTTTTGCACCGTTTTTCTGCAATGGAAAGCAGAAAAATGACATAATAGGAAAATGCGCTGAATTGGCGCTTTATCTGCGGAACTCTTGAACTTCGCAAATTCAACAAATTCCCCGCATGGTAAGGCAGTGATTCGCAGTCATCATGTGTGTATTATCGATGGATTCAAGAATCCTGTTCACAATATGCACAGCGTGGGTTGCGGGCATTGCTTATCTTCGGGGAATAGGCAATGCGAAGGCCTAAGAGTTCGGGGTAAGCAAAGGTTCTTGCTCCCGCGCTTTTTTATATGTCTAAGCCAAACAAGTTATTGATTAGCCAGGCTGGGAGTTACTGGTCCTTTTGCGATGCCGATGAGCCCAGAAAATGTTGTTCAGAATCGAGAATTGCAGACAACATATAATCTAAATGAGGTGCAAAATAAGATTGTACATCATACGGAAGGTCCTGTATTGGTTATAGCTGGTCCTGGCTCAGGCAAAACAAAGACTCTTGTTGATAGGATTGTAAATCTTGTCAAAAAAGGCGTTGAGCCGGAGACAATTATGGTAGGTACCTTCACGGAGAAGGCAGCCAAAGAACTCGTTACCCGCATATCTAACAAACTTCTCGAGGATGGCGTTAAGGTAAATCTTAACGAAATGTATGTAGGTACGCTACACTCCATTTTTTTGCGGTTTCTTGAAGAGAACCGTGAGTATACCAGACTGAAACGAAATTATAGACTCTTCGACCAATTTGAGCAAGTGTTTACCATCTTCCGACATATATATGAGTTTTTGGCCATCGATGAAATAACTGATTTAATAGGTGAACACAATGTCTCTAATTGGATTAGGGCGAAAACCATTGCAGAGAAAGTCAATATCGTTTCGGAAGAAGTACTCGACGTTGGGCAAATTGAGCATTCGAAGCACGGTTCGGTAAGAGCATTAGCAAGATGCTATCGTTTTTATGAAAAAATTTTGGAGGATGAAAATGCCCTCGACTTTTCTACCATTCAATTAGCGACGTATAAACTTTTAACCGAGCATCCAGAAGTATTGGAAAAGATTCAAGATAAGATTCAATACTTTATGGTTGACGAGTATCAGGACACAAACACCATCCAGGAACGCATTCTTCTGTTGCTTGCCTCTCGCAACAACAATATCTGCGTGGTGGGTGATGATGACCAAGGTCTATATCGTTTCCGTGGGGCAACTATCCGAAATATCCTTGAGTTTGACAAGAATTTCGCTGACGGCGAATGCACAAAATACTTTCTGCAGACCAACTATCGCTCACATCCTGACATCATCACATTTTACAATAAATGGATGCAAAGTCAGCAGTGGACAGACGAGGGGAAGACATTTAGATTTGACAAGGAAATCGTCCCACGTGACGATGTTTTCCCTGATACTCCGGCTGTGATGAAACTCTCCGAGAAAGATGACATTGAGTTATATCACAAGGAAGTGCTTCGTTTTATACGTTATTTAGAGCGGGAACATATTATAACTGATTTTAATCAAATAGCCTTCTTGTTCCGCTCTGTGAAATCGGACAAAGCAAGGACTTTGGCTGATTATCTTGAGGAAAACGGCATTCGTGTGTTCTCTCCTCGTTCCGATATGTTTTTCGAACGAGAGGAAATTAAGCTGATACTTGGTTGCTTGGTGACCATCTTCCCTCAAGTGGAAGATTTGTTTGATATGGAATCACGGACCGCTGGACTTTGTAGGAATTGGAGCGGTTTCTTTATCGAAAAAATAGGACAATCGAAGAACGAGAACAAGGACTTGATTCGTTGGATTTTGTTGAAGCAGAAAGAACATACCCCATTGAGAAAATCCACCAATTACGGTTTTACCTCTCTTGTTTATCAGCTGTTTCAGTTTCCTCTGTTTGCAAAGTTCTTACAGGTTGACTTAGAGGCAAACAAGACTGATTTAAGAGCTGCCTACAACATCGGTATGCTGACGAACTTGCTATCAAAGTTTGAGTATCTCTATAACATCACGGTTTTCACGCCCAAAATTATTGATTATGTATTGAAGAACTTCTTCAACTACTACCTTCGTTTCTTGGTGGATGGTGGTATGGGTGAGTTTGAAGACTTTGACGAGACTTTGCCTTCAGGTTGTGTGTCATTTATGACCATCCACCAGTCGAAAGGCTTGGAGTTCCCCATCACAATTGTTGGAAGTATGAATGCTGTTCCGAGGAGAGACTATACCGAATTGGACGAAATACTTCAACGTGATTATTACCACAAACCTGTTTTTGAGCCTTTGGAGTTGACCAAATACTTTGACTTTGCTCGTTTATATTATACTGCATTTTCAAGGGCTCAGAATCTTTTGTTGCTAATGGGGTGTGAAACCTCTTCGGGCCGCAAAACACCGTCAGCATATTTCGAGAAGTTTTGGCGCGATTTGCCCGATTGGAAAGATTCAAGCATAGACTTGCACAAGGTGGATCTGGCGAGTGTAAAGCCGGTGACTCTGAAGCATGAATATTCGTTCACTTCTCATATTCTTCTTTACGAGAACTGTCCTCGTCAATATGAGTTTTATAAAGAGCTCCAGTTTGTGGAGGAACGTAAAGGTTCTACAATGGGAGGCCAGCTGCTGCACGAAACCATTGAAGATATTCACAAAGCGGTGCTGCGAGGTGAGCAAGATACACTGACAGATGCCAATATTGAGACGTGGTTCAACGCTAACTATCAACTCTTGGTTAAACAAATGCATTCCTACCTGGCCGAAGCGCAACGCAATGCCATTCTTCGCCAAGTACTAAACTATCGGAATCAAAACGCTAACCTATGGCAACGAATCAAAGAGGCTGAAGTGGAAGTTTCTTTGGTGAAAGAAGAGTACATATTGAAAGGTAAAATTGACCTGATTGAAGGTAAAAACGATACCGTGGAATTGGTTGACTTTAAGTCAGGTGACAAGCCTGACGTAAATACCCGTGATGAGTACAAACGGCAGCAACTGAACCAATACCGTCGCCAATTGGAAATCTATGCCTACTTGATAGAACAACGTTACGGTCACAAAGTGAGCGCGATGCACTTGTACTACCCCAAGGAAGAAAACGGCAATCCTCGCATTACTTATCGCTACGACCGAGGCAATGTGGAAAACACCATCGAAGCCTTCGAGGAGGTGGTACACAAGATAGAACAAAAAGACTATTCCATGGAAGGCGTACGCCGCAACGAAAAGCATTGCTCCGATTGCGACTTGCGCTTCTTCTGCAATTATAATTGCTAAACAAATAAAAGCCTAGAGATATGAGTGAACTGAATTTAAAAACAGAACAAAACATTGAATCGGTAGAGGACTTTAAGTTTGAGCCTATTAAAGGACAACCGATGTTGAATTGGAGAGGGAAACGTCCCTTTACATCTACGCAATTCTATCCAGCCCAACCCAAAGAATCATACGGAGAAGAAGTAAATGGCTGGATGAACAAAATCTTTTGGGGTGACAATCTCCAAGTGATGAGCCACTTATTGAAACACTATCGTGGACAAGTCGATTTGATTTACATCGATCCTCCTTTTGATTCAAAGGCTGACTATAAGAAGAAAATTGAATTACGTGGAAAGAAAGCAGAGAATGATAAAACTGCTTTTGAAGAAAAACAATATACGGATATTTGGAGTAATGATGAATATTTACAATTCATGTATGAGAGACTAATTTTGATGCGTGAATTGTTGTCTGATAATGGTTCTGTTTTTCTCCATTGTGATTGGCACAAAAACCATCATCTTAGGTCTTTATTAGACGAGGTTTTTGGTCCTGATAATTGCAGAAATGAAATTGTTTGGAAAAAATATAGCGGAGTAAAAAACCAAGCTTCGCAAAGGTATACAACTCAAACGGATTCGATTTTTTGGTATTCTAAAGGGACCGCCATAGCATTCAATATGCAATATAGACCAATGAGTCAAAAGTATATTGAAGACGAGTATAAGTATGTTGATGAAAATGGAAGAAGATATGCACTTTTAAGAGGTAGGGGGTATCAGAACTCTGATGGAGTGGCAAAAAAGAAATATCTCGATGAAAATCCAGGTACGCCTATTACATCTTTGTGGGATGATGATAATCTCCAATTAAATACTTCCTCATCAGAAAGGATAGGCTATCCTACCCAAAAACCCGAATCTTTACTTGAAAGAATAATAAAAGCACATTCCAATCCTGAAGATTTGATATTCGATTGCTTTATGGGAAGCGGTACAACTCAAGCTGTTGCTATGAAACTCGGGCGGCGTTTTATAGGAGCTGACATCAACCTTGGAGCCATCGACACTACAATCAAACGTCTTAACAAGGTGGCTAATGAATTAAACGAAACCATTAAAGATGAAACAAAATATACAGGTTTTGAAGTCTATAATGTAAACAACTACGATGTGTTCCGCAATCCTATTCAAGCAAAAGACCTTTTGATTCAAGCATTGGAGCTACAGCCACTTCCGGGTAATGAGCTCTATGATGGCGAGAAAGATGGCCGAATGGTGAAAATCATGCCCGTCAATCGCATCGCCACTAGAGTGGATTTGAACGAATTGATAACAGGCTTCCCGCGTGACAAATTTGAAAAAATAAAAGCAAAAAACCCAAATAAACCAGTCGAATTGATTACCTTGGTTTGTATGGGCCACGAGCCAGACTTAGGTGCCAGCCTTAAGCTTCAGATGAAGGAAGAAGGATATAATATTGATGTCGAGGTGTTGGATATTCTTCGAGACAAGGTGAACCTTGAATTTCGAAGAGATTCCAAGGCTGATGTGCGAATTGAAGGTGATAGACTGGTGATTCGTGAATTCTATCCAATGAACCTGCTCCAAAAACTTTCCATTGAAGAAACCAACGTGGAAGAATGGAGAGAGTTGGTGGATTCCGTCAAGATTGACTTCAACTACGATGGTGCCGTATTTACCCCAACGGTGATTGACATTCCTGAAGGCAGAGAGTTGGTAAAGGGCAGCTATGAAATTCCAGAGGAATCTGGCACCATTAAAGTAAAAATCACCGACTTGCTGAGCGAGTCTTGCGAAGTAACCCTAAACGCTTAAGACCATGCCAAGAGGAAGATCAACAACAGCGACGATAGACTTCCCGTTCTATCAATATCTACAATACTTCTTGCAGACCGAGCATAAACGTATTTATGCAACGTTTAAACCGCTTTCTAAAAAGTTCCTGAACTACAACAATCCGAAAGAGAATGCAAAAGCTTACCTGCGTTTGCCTCAATTCGAGGCTCTGGAGATGTATGTGTTCTTGAAAGAGTTTTGTGAGAATCAGAAACTTTGGCAGATTTTCGAACAGTGGTACAACAAGAATGGCAAATTTGAAGGGAGACAGTCTGCTGGTATTGAAAGCAAAACCGGGCAGATTACTATGTTCGATGTAACTGAGATTGGTCAAGATGAGACCAAGGGACGCTTTGCACAAATCTTTGCCCAAATCAAAGCGATGCAGCAGGAATATCCCAACTATATCTTTGCTTTGACGATGGGCATCGGCAAAACCACACTAATGGCCACCAGTATCTTCTACGAATTCCTGTTGGCCAACAAGTATCCGAAGGACCCGCTCTATTGCCACAATGCCATCATTTTCGTTCCCGATAGAACAGTGCGTAAGAGTGTGATTGACGATGTGCAGAACCTTGATAAAATAAAGGTGGTCCCACAAGAATACCTCTCTTGGCTCGACGCTAACTTGAAGTTCCACTTCTTGGACGACAACAGTACACAACTTTCAACGATTGACAATTCAGACTATAACATCATCATCTCCAATACCCAAAAAATCATTCTGAAACAGGAGCACGCCCGTAAATCACCGGCTCAAACTTTGTTTGGTGAAGAAACGGGAAAATACACGGCGCTCTCGTTGAAAAGCAAAATGGCCGCTTTGGGTGAGGAAGTCGGAATTCAAGATGTGGAGGATGAAATTCAGCTCATCAACAACCATCGTTTTGTGAAACTCTCTCGATTGAGACAGTTGGGTATCTATGTGGACGAGGCACACCACGTGTTTGGAACAAAGCTTTCGGAAGATTTATTAACTTCCACGAAAGCCACCAGTTTGCGCGTTACCATCAATGAATTGGCTGCAAGTCTGGCATTGGCAGGTTCGCGTGTGGTTGGATGTTACAACTATACGGGTACACCTTACGTAAAGAATCGTCTGTTGCCAGAGGTGGTCTATTCCTACGGCCTTCGGGCTGCTATCGACAATGCCTATTTGAAGCGAGTGGAACCTTTCGCATTGGAAAATATCAGAGACAACACACAAGTGTTCTGCCGCAAGGCCATTGGCGATTTCTGGGAGAAGTGTGGCGAAAAACGAGTTGAAGGAATGCTCCCAAAAATGGCCTTCTTTGCTTCCACGATCGAGGAAGCAGTTACTGAACTGCGTCCCGCCATTGAAGATGAATTAGTAAGATTGGGTATTTCCACTTCCAGAGTCCTTGTGAATGTGGGCGATGAAAGATACACCACCAACGACGACTTGAGAGAATTCAATACGCTTGACACTCCTCGTTCAGAAAAGCAATTTATCATTTTGGTTGGCAAAGGTAAAGAAGGTTGGAACTGTCGTTCGCTGTTTGCGGTTGCCATGTATCGCAAGGCCAAGTCAACCGTGTTTGTCCTTCAGGCAACTATGCGCTGTATGCGTCAGATTGGCGACTATCAACACACAGCGTATCTCTTTTTCTCTCAAGAGAACATGGATATCCTCAACAATGAATTGAAGGAGAACTTCAACATTACGCTTGAGGAAATGGCTGGTGCGGGTGAAAACAAGAACATTGCAGAAGTGCGTTTGGTGCCGCCATCCATTAAGGTGGAGGTGAAGAAAATCAAAAAACTCTATCAGATGAATAAACGTAAGCTTGCGGAGCATGTGGATTTAAAACTCGAAGAAGTTGACGTGGAGAGATATAAGATCACCGCGTCAAAGCGAAGTATTGATGACTTGAACAAAGTGGTGGGTGGCCATAAAGACATTACCGCTCTCAAGGATCAGCGGAAGTTTTCGCCATTTACTTTGGTAGGAGAGATAGCGCGTTATTTGAACATGGACCCATTGGAACTGAAAGCCATTATGCTCACGCTTGCCGAAACGCTTGAAAGCATTTGCCAACGTGTGAATGAGTTTAACGAATTGCTCTATGACGAGGTAATTCCACGCCTTTTCCGAGAGATATACGAGGTTAAGGAATATACCAATGAAGAAAAGGTAACGCTTGAACTAGTGAAAGATCCGAAGATAAAAGGCGAGGATTGCTACCGCGTGAAATACAAAGACGGATTGTTGGCCTCGTATGATGATGCGAAATACGAAAAGTATCGCAACAGGACTTTCAACGTTGACAACTATTGCTTTGATTCAATTCCTGAAAGCGAGATGTTTTGGAACCTCATCAACGACAATCGCTTCTCGAAAGTATGGTTCACTGGTATGCTGACAGCGGGACAAACGGAGTTTGTCATTAACTATATAGATCCCGAGTCGAACACCGTGAGATCTTACTATCCTGATTTCCTTGTGCAGAAAAAAGATGGGTCTTTTATCATTATAGAGGTTAAAGGAGATAATAAATTGGATGACGCTGTTGTATTGGCTAAAAAGGATTATGCAAAACAAATTGCAGTAGCAAGTTCTATGGATTATCTCATTGTGCCAGGAACCAAATGTAATGAAAAGTTGGAGATATGATTAATATTGAGCGCTTGCGGCTATTAAGATAAGAGATGCGTCATCCCTTTATTTACAACTCGTTCTTCTAATATAAAAATAGTACTTTGCAATACAAGGTATTGTAAAAATTTGTATCTTTGCCGCGTTTTTTAAAACAAAAAACTATGGCAATATCTACAGACAATATCACGTCACAGATGCGCAAGGGCTTCCTTGAGTATTGCATCTTGCTTATTATCAACAAGAAACCAGTGTATGTGTCCGACATCATTGCGGAGTTGAAGGAGGCGCACCTCATCGTGGTGGAGGGCACGCTCTACCCGTTGCTGTCGCGGCTGAAGAACGCGGGGGTGCTTACCTATCATTGGCAGGAGTCGGTGCAGGGACCGCCCCGCAAATATTACGAACTTACCGCCGAGGGGCGTGTTTTCCTGCAGGAATTGGAAGGGGTGTGGAACGATATCCAACATACCATCCAGAAGGTGGGCGCCGACAGTTTGGTGCCGACAGAGTAGTTTATCATTGTAGAAATAAATATAAAACATTACTAATATGAAAAAGACATTGACCATAAACTTGGGTGGAACCGTGTTCCACATTGATGAGGATGCCTACCAGAAACTGAACAACTATTTGTCCGAGCTGGGGCATCATTTCTCCGAAGAGGAGCGTCAGGAGATTATGAACGACATTGAGGCGCGCATTGCCGAGTTGTTTTCCGAACGGCTGCAACATCGCAATGTGGTGGAAATCAAGGATGTGGAGGAGGTGATAGAGACCTTGGGCAATCCTAACCAGTTTGAAGACGCCGAGGGTGGCAAAACGGGCGATAGTACGACTACCGCAGCACCCGGTGCGCCTGCGCCAGGCCGCCGTAAGTTCTACCGTGACGGCACGAACAAGAAGCTCGGGGGCGTGGCCGCCGGCATCGCCGCCTATATGGACTGGGATGTGACGATTGTGCGCGTGCTGCTGGTGCTGCTCTTTGTCTTCAGCATCGGCTGGACAATGCTGGGTTATGTGATTGTGTGGATTCTCACGCCAGAGGCCACCAGTGTGGCACAGCAACTGGAGATGCAGGGCGTGGACCCGACCATCAACAATATCCGCAATTTCAAGCCCCGGGAAGAGCCCCCCGCGAGTCGCGGCTCCGATGCACTGGGCATTATAGCCAAAGTGTTCTTGATCGTTGTTTTGGCTTCTATAGGGTTTTCACTTCTGGTGTCGGTGTTGGGGGTTTTCATCGTCTTGGGGATGCTGTTGTTCGATTTGATGCCGGGTATGACGCTCGGCACGATGGAGATTTTGCTGCTGGTGAGCGCATCGCTGTTCCTGCTCATTCCAGCGGTCGGACTGGTGTTGCTCTGCATCCGTCTTTTCAAACGTGACGCGCGCATTCCGGGCTGGTCGCTGGTCGTGATGGCCCTTCTCTTCGTGGCCAGCATCGTCACAATGGCGGTGTCGGGCGTGGGCGTGGCCAAGAAATATGTCAACGAACCCGGCCCCCGCTTCTGGGAAGAGGAGTATTACGAGAAATATTGGGAGAAGCCCCCTTTCTTGGAAAAAGAGCACGATACGGTGTATGTGGTGAAGGAGGACACGTTGCCGGCTATTAGCCATTAGCCGTTTGCTATTAGCTATTGGCTATTAGTCATAAAACCAATAATTTAATAGTTTAATAACTTAACAACTTAATATTTTATAGAGCGCGAAGAGAAAAAAATAGTAACAGGGTGCAACTATTCGCATTTTTTGCATCCTATTTAGAGGATATTGTGGGTGGATTTCGTGCTATTGTTTTTTTATTATTTTTGCACGCTTTATAAAAGAGTTTGATAAAATTGGTTTTTTCATAAGATTCTTAATGAAATGAAGAGATTATTCGCATTATTGTTCGGTGTCTTTGCGATGGTTTCTGTGGTTTTCGGTCAATATGACCTGTCCAACTACAAGCCGCTGAAATCGCAAGGTCCCATTCCTTCCGATATCACCAAGATTGCCGTTGCCGACAAGGATCAGCGCGACTACAACGTTTTGCTGAGATATCTGGTGATGGACGGCGATATCCTGTATGGGACAAAACTGAACCAGTATTTGGATGTCATCGTTGACAATTTGATGAAAGACGACCTTGTGAAGCGCTCGAAGGTGCACGTCTATATCGTGAAAAGTGCTTCGGTAAATGCCTATTCCACCTCTTCGGGTATGCTTTTCGTCGATATGGGCCTCTTGGCGCAGGTCTCCAACGAGAGCGAGTTGGCGTTTGTGCTGGGTCACGAGATTGCCCATTACACCGAGAATCACGTTCCGCAGTTCAACGATTACAAGGATTCCCTCAAGGAGCGCGACAGGGTGGAGTACTATATGAAATACCACACTCGTTCGCGCACGCAGGAGTTAGCGGCCGACCGTGTCTCGATTGAGCGCTATCTGCGGCAGTCGCCCTATAGTCTTGCCGTGTTGGACGGCATTTTCGATGTGCTGCAATATTCGGACCTGCCCTTTGACGAGGTGCCTTTCAACAAGTCGCTGGTCGAGACGGAATTCTATCAATTCCCCGAGAATCATTACCTGAAGAGTGTCACGCCCATCAGCAATCGTGCCGATATGGTGGACACGCTGTTCACGCATCCCAACATCGAGCGCCGGCGCGAGGCCGCTCGGTCGCTAGTGATTGGCATCCCCGAAACGGGACGCTCTGTGTTCGTGCAGTCGGAGGAACTTTTCAACGAAGTGCGTGATATGGCGCGTTTCGAGTGCCTGCGTATTCTGCTCAACGAGCATCGCTACGACCACGCCTTCTACAACACCTACGTGCTTCAACGCGTCAATCCCGACAACGCCTTTCTGGAGCAGGCTATGGTGGAAGCCCTCTATGGCTTGTCCAAGCACAAGAACTACGGTCAGGTGAGCGATGTGCTGGAATCCCACAAGGATGTCGAGGGCGAGTTGCAGCAAACCAGCTACTTTTTCTCCAAGGTCTCCAAGCAGGAATCCACGCTGTTGGCCCTGCGCGCAGCCTGGAAGGCCCGCAAGCATCATCCCGAGAACCGCTACTATCAGGAGGTTGTCGACGACCTGATGAAGGACTTGGTGGTGAACAACAAGATGAAATACACTGATTTTTCGGATTATCCTATGGGGACCAATCCCGACACCATCAAAGTGGAGGAGGAAGAGCACAGTGCTCAGCAGGATTCCACCATCAACAAATATGCCCGCATCCGGCAGCAGAGCCGGACTGCCAAGGTGATCCCCACCTCCAAGTTCAAGACGATGAATTATATGCTGGTGGACATCCATCAGGATCCCGACTTTAACGATATGTGGCACAGGGCAGTGCGGCGCTCGGAAGAGGATGCCGCCCTCGAGCTCATCCATCGGAAGGCCAAGCCGGCGGAGTCCAAGAAGCTGGTTATCGCCTCCCCGCAGTACCTGATCTATACCCGCCACAAGAGAACCCCGGCGCAGGCCCTCGACGAGAAACGCTCCACCCAGTTGCGGAAAACTCTGCTCCACTCCGCCCGCCGGCTTCGTCTTTCCCCGGTCTCGTACACGGCCAAAGACATTGCCTCCTTCAATACTGACCAGTACAACCAGTATGCCAAATTGCAGCAGTTTATTTACGATTATCTGCGAAGCGACGGCATCGAGATGGTGTATGCGACGTCCAAGGATATGGATGACGTGTTTGACCTGACGGGCACTTCCACCGTCTGCTTCACGGCCGTGCGCCGCAGTCCCGACAACTTTGTCACGTATAGGAAAATACAGAACCTCTTCTTGGGTGTGTTGAGTCCCTATTACATTCTGCCCGTCGCCGCCGAGTTCGCCTTGCCGCGCTACGATACGGATATGTATATGCTCATCGTGGATCTGACCTCCGGCAAGACCCTGCTGACCTCCCACGACGGCTACTTGTCCACTATGAGCAAATCCTATGTGGATGCTTTTATGTATGAGAATCTTTACTATTATGTGAAAGGAGACAAAAAATGAAAAAAATAGTGTTATCCCTCTTTGCCCTTTTTGTCCTGAGTGTTGCCGTGAAAGCCCAGAATACCGGCTATATGGGGCGGTATGTCCTCTTCAACGCCGACTGCAGCATCTCGCCTTCCTGGATTCATCCCAATCCCCTGTCGAATGCGCTCCGTGAAAGGTTCCCTGACAAAAAAAGCGCCCAGAAATATCTGGGATTGAATTATTTTGTTTCCCCTAACATAGAAGCTATCGTATGGAAAAAAGGAACCGTGGGGGTGGGCTATAATTTCTACAAGTCCCCGTTTGACGGCGATGCACCACGTTGGGTCGGTTATGAATATAGTGACGGAGACAATACCTACTATGACTACGGATCTGAACATTTGTTCGAGTACCGATTCACAGGCACCATCACCGCGCACGGGTTCAATGTCTTCTACAAGCAGTATTTGGGCAACACGCGCGCGCCTATGGGAACGTTTCTCAAGGTGGTTTTCGACGGCTTCTTCTATAACCTCGACCATCACGATGCCAGCGGCAATACGGTGCATCCCGATGTGGCCGTGGCGTACCCCGATATGGCTGTCAACAGTGGATCGCTGTTTGGCCTGAAACTGGAGTTCGGTCGCGACTATTTCTTCTGCAAGTTCCTCCGGCTCTCAACGAGTCTCTCGGTCGGCACCACGTTCGGCGGGTTCAAGAGCATCCCGAGCTTTGATCATCGTTATGATGATCCTTATGGGCACACGCCCAACAGCTTTGCCCGTACACGTATTCTCTCCGCCTACTGGTTCGGCCTGAAAGTAGGCATCGGGGTGCTGACGTTCTAATGTGGAGCTGTTAAATTATTAAGCTATTAAGTTATTAAGTTGTTAAACTATAAGTTGTTAAATTATAGTTTGGCAATGATATAGCAGTTGCCCGTAAAAGTAAAAGAGATTGTTTCCCCATCGCTTTTTACGCGTGGCACGGCAGTGCCGCGAGGCGCCAACTCCCCTTCTGATTTTCAGAAGGGGTGCCCGAAGGGCGGGGTAGTTAATATGGATTATAATTCCTTAATTTATATAAAGGTTGCGGACAGGATATGCTTGTTTCAAGAATTGTGGTTGATTGTCATATTATTTCTGCCAAGGTATTCATATTCTTTTATATTACTACCCCGGCCTTCGGGAACCCTTTATAAAAGATGTGGAATGGACTGCTCAATGAAAGCCTCCATTCTTCATTCTCCATTCTCCATTCCCCTCAGTATATCACCACTCCAACCACCCCGCAGATCAGGATGAGCAGGATGGGGCTGATTTTGTATTTCCAGGAGGCAATGAAGACGGCCGCGAAGAGGATGCAGCTGCAGACGAACTGGAAGGTCTGCGTGCCGGGGGTGCCGAAGTTCTCGGCAGTGAGCAGCAGCAGGGCCGCGGCGGCAATGAGCCCCACAACGGCCAGTCGCAGCACCGAGAGGGTGGCGGCCACGATGGGGTTGTCCTTGTGCTTGTGCAGCAGACGGCTCACAATCAGCATCAGGATGAAGGGGAGCAGGATGACGGAGAAGGAGGCCAGAAACGCCCCGGCCACGCCGAGGGTGGGGGAGTAGCCCGCGTTTACCACGGCGGTGTAGCCCGTGTAGGTGGCGGTGTTGATGCCCACCGGTCCGGGCGTGATCTGCGAGGTGGCCACGATGTCGGTGAACTCCTGCGTGGTCATCCAGCCGTTTTTCTCCACCACTTCGTTCTGGATGAGTGCGATCATCGCATAGCCGCCGCCGAAAGTGAAGATGCCGATCTTCACGAAGGTGTAGAAGAGTTTCCAGAAAATCATAACGCGCCCTCCTTCCTGTTTTTAAGATAGCCGTAAAGCATCCCGCCTGCGATGGCCGCGAGCACTATCCAGGTGGGGGAGACGCCCAGCAGGTAGATGAGCAGGGCCGCCACGATGGGAATCCAGCAGTTGCGCCAGCTGATCTTGGCGGTTTTGGCCAGTGTGAACACCGGCACGGCGATGAGCGCCACCACGGCGGGACGTATGCCTTTGAAGATGGCCTCCACCACCGCATTGCCGCGCAACTGGTGGAAGAAGATGGCCAGCCCGATGATGATAAGAATCGGCACCAGGATGTTGCCTAACACCGCCACTATCGCCCCGCGCAGTCCACGCAGCCGTTGCCCGATTTGGGTGGCCATATTGACCGCAAAAATGCCGGGCATCGCCTGCGCAACGGCCATTGTATCCATAAAATCTTCTTTATCAATCCATTGCCGACGATCCACCAATTCCTTTTCCATCAAGGGAATCATCGCGTAGCCACCTCCGATGGTGAAAGCGCCGATTTTGAAAAAGGAATAGAAGAGTTGTGCAAGCTGTTTCAAGACGGTTATTTTTTTTGAGGTTGCAAAAATAGAAAAAATTGTATATTGCGGCGCTTTTCCATAAAAGGTCGAAAATCCTTTTTTGGAAATGTAATTAATTGATAGAATATGAAATATAATAAACTCTATTACATCTTGTCTCTCTTCACGATAGCGGCTTTGCTGCTGTTTTCCGCGCAATCGCTCAAGGCGGCGCAGAATGAGGAAGAGGGATTCAATGCTGGTCCTTTCATTATTGAGCACGTCATCGACAGCTACGGATGGCACATCTGCGGCGACGGTGACAAGAGTGTGACGATACCTCTGCCCATCATTCTTTTCGATGATGGTCTTCAGGTGTTCAGCTCCTCGCATCTGCACCACGGCGAGGCTGCTTACAACGGCTACGCGATGGGCTGGGGCGAGAACAAGGGCAGCATCGTCAAGCTGCAGGATGACTACACCGGCCACCTCGAAGAGGGGCAGGAGTATGCCGTGGACCACGTCTGCAAGTTCAACATCTCCATCACCAAGAATGTGTGTGCGCTTTTCCTCTCTTTGGCGCTGATTATCTGGATATTCCTCTCTGTGGCCAAACAGTACGAGCGTCATCCCAATGAGGCCCCGCGCGGCCTGCAGGGACTGATAGAGCCCGTGGTGGTATTCCTCCAGGATGAGGTTATCAATCCTTCCTTGGGCGACAAGGCTGCCAAGTACACGCCCTATCTGCTCACATTGTTCTTTTTTATCCTGTTGAACAACCTGATGGGCATCATTCCCATCTTCCCGGGTGGAGCCAACCTCACCGGCAACATCGCCGTGACGGGTATCTTGGCCCTCTTCACCTTCTTCATCACCCAGTTCTCGGGCAACAAAGAGTACTGGAAGGACATCGTCAACACGCCTGGCGTGCCCTGGTGGCTGAAGATTCCCCTGCCCATTATGCCCTTTGTGGAGTTCATAGGCATCTTCACCAAGCCCTTCGTGTTGATGGTGCGACTCTTCGCCAACATTACCGCCGGACATATCATCATTCTGGGCTTCATCTCCCTGATTTTCATTTTCGGGCAGATGACACCGGTCCTCGGTTTTGCCGTGTCGCCCGTCTCTGTGCTTTTCTACATCTTTATGGGCTGTCTTGAGTTGCTGGTGGCCTTCATCCAGGCCTTCGTCTTCACCCTGCTCAGCGCCATCTATATCGGTATGGCCTGCGGAAATGAAGAGCACGAGGAACATACCGAATTAGCAAAGTAAACCCTTTTAATCACTTAAATTAATAAATTATGTCACTCTTAAACGTTTTAATGCAAGCCACAGGTTTGGCTCTCGGTTATCTTGGCGCCGCCATCGGTGCCGGTCTCGGTGCAATTGGTGCCGGTCTCGGTATCGGTAACATCGGCCGCGATGCAATGTCTGCCATCGCTCGTCAGCCTGAAGCAGCAGGTGATATCCGTACCAATATGATCTTGGCTGCCGCCTTGATCGAAGGTGTCGCCCTGTTCGCCATCGTGGTGTGCTTGCTCGTTGCCATTAAGTAACAATGACCTGATAGGTTGCCGCCGCGGTTGGCGGCGGTAACCTGTTTTTTTATTAAGAGATTATAATTATTTAAAAACAAGATATGGAACTCATAAAACCCTCTTTCGGACTTATTTTCTGGATGCTCATCGGTTTTAGCATCCTGTTTTTCATATTAGCCAGGTTCGCCTGGCCTGTCATCACCAACGGCATCGCTAGCCGCAACAAGAAAATCCAAGACCAGTTGGACGAGGCCGCCAAGGTGCACGAGGAGATGGAGAAAATCCACCTCCGTCACGACGAGATGGTGGCGCAGGCCAAGGCCGACCGTGATGCTATCCTGGCCGAAGCCCGCAAAATCAGCGCTGAAATCCAGGAGAATGCCAAGGCCAAGGCCGACAGCGAGGCGCAGGCCATCATCGAGGAGGCCAAGAAGGCTATCCATTTCGAGAAGATGAAGGCGATGACCGATGTGAAGAACGAGATTGCCAACCTCTCCATCGACATTGCGGAGAAGGTGATGGCGCAGGAGCTCTCCGACAAGGCCAAACAGGAGCAACTCATCTCCAAATGGGTGGAGGAGAACCAGTTGAATTAATCCTTGCCTTCCAGATCCCTAAGGGCCCCGCGTTATGTGGGGCTTTTTTTATGGTAAGCCATAACATATTTTGCTGAGTTTGAAAATAAAATGTAATTTTGCACCTCTTAAAGAGGGAGGGTCTCCCTCTGGATTAGTTTTCTTTAAGGATGCTGTTATTATCAAATATAATGGAAACGCTGGACCGCAAGTTCCTGATACTCGTCAACGGGCATCACGCGCCGTGGCTGGACCGGCTCTTCTGGGCCATCACGCAGACCTACGCGTGGATTCCGTTCTACCTGCTGGTCATCTACCTGCTGTTCCGTTGTTATCGTGGACACACTTGGCAGGTGCTGCTGCTTGTGATGCTGGCGGTGGCGCTCTCCGACGTCATCTCCTCGGGTATCTGCAAACCCCTGTTGCACCGGTTGCGCCCCACGCACACCCCTGGCCTGGCCGAACATCTGCGCATTTTTGTGAGGCCCAACGGCACACCTTACTACGGCGGCCGCTTCGGCTTTCCCTCCTCCCACGCCACCAACAGCACCACCATCGCCATCCTGACCTACGCGCTGCTCGCACCCTTTGTGCGGAAACGCTGGCTCCTGGCCCTTTTTATGGTCTTTTACGTGCTCCTTTTCTGCTATACGCGGCCCTATTTCGGCGTGCATTACCCCACCGACATCCTCGCGGGCTGGTGTCTCGGCACCGCTGTCGGCCTGTCAGTCGTCGTCTGGGCGCGTCGCCATTACCTGCCCCGTTGCTACCAGGGAGAGGCCCTCGCCCAAGTACCTTTTGATTACGGCAATTACAAACTTTAAAAATTATACCATTATGTTAAGTAAAAAAATCGAAGAAGCTATCAACAACCAAATCAACGCCGAAATGTGGTCGGCTTACCTTTATCTCTCTATGGCTGCACAATGTCACGACCTCGGTTATGGCGGTATGGCCAACTGGTTTGAGATTCAGTTCAAGGAAGAACAAGATCACGCCCAGATTTTCTACAACTACGTCATCTCCCGTGGAGGCCGCGTGATTCTCAAACCCATCGATAAGGTGCAGACTGAGTGGAAAGACGCTTTGGCGATGTTTGAAAACACGCTTGAGCACGAGCAGGTGGTTACTTCACTCATCAACAACCTGTTTGCGTTGGCTACCAAGGAAAAAGACTATGCCACGCAAAGTATGCTGAAATGGTTCATCGACGAACAGGTGGAGGAAGAGGAGAACGCCCGCGCGCTGATTGACAGTCTCAAGATGATCAATGGCAATGGATACGGGCTCTATATGCTCGACAAAGAGCTGGCTGCCCGCACCTATACCCAAGCTTCTCCCCTGACCAAAGAGGAATAACATTCCAACGATTTTGCTATGAGAAGACTCTTTTCACTGTTTATCCTGCTGGTCTGTTGTGTGTCGGTTTGGGCACAGAACGAGACCATTGATTTGAAAGCCTACTTCAAGGGCAAGTATATGGCCGACCGTGTGACTGGCCTGAGCTGGCGCCCCGGCACCGACACCTATGCCTACATTGACGATGACCACAACATCAAGCTGGTGGATGCCGCCAAGGGCAAGGAGACGATGTGGCTCTCCTCCGCCGATCTCGCGGCGCAAGGGGTCAGCAATCTCCGCAGCTTCGGCTGGATTGACGCCAACACCATCTACGTGCCCCGCACTCACACCATCCTCGCCTCCGTGAAGGGCAAGACCACTACGGAGACACTCGGCGATGTGGACTGGGACAATGTCATCGACCAGTCGGTGAAGAACCGCCTCTTTGTCATCAAGAATGATGAAGGCGTTTTCGTGCAGACTAAACTCAATGGTTACAAGCCCATTCTGCTCTGTCCCGACACGGGCAAGAACATCGTCTTCGGCGAGTCGGTGCACCGCAGCGAGTGGGGCATCGACGAGGGACAGTACCTCTCCCCGAAGGGCAACTTCATCGCTTTCTACCGTATGGACGAGAGTATGGTGGAGGACTATCCGCTGGTGAACACCGCCACTCCTATCGCCACGGTGGAGAATATCAAGTACCCGATGGCGGGCCGCACCTCGCACGTGGTCACCCTCGGCATCTTCGACGTGGCCCAGTCGGCCAAGGCGGGCAAACCCGTTTACCACTATGTCAAAACCGACAAGGCCGATGGCGAGTTCCTCACCAATGTCACCTTCTCCCCCGACGAGCAATACATCTACATCACGCACCTCAACCGCGAGCAGAACCACTCTAAACTCATCCGCTACGACCTCAGGACCGGCAACAAGCTCAAGGTCCTCATCGAAGAAACCGACGATCGCTATGTGGAGCCCGTGGACAGGATGATTTTCCTCAAGGACAACCGCTTCCTCTGGTTCAGCAAGAGCGACGGATGGCATCATCTCTATCTGTATGATTCCGAAGGTAAGCTGATCCGCAAGGTGGTGGACGGCCGTTTCGACATTGTGGAGTATTGCGGGAAGGACGAGAAAGAGCAATTCGTCTATTTCACCATCGCTCCGACGGAAAAACCGGTCAACCAGTATGTGTGCAAGGCCTCTCTGGCCGATGGCAAGGTCACTCGTCTGGCCTCCGCCGATGGCACGCACACTCCATTGTTTAACGACAAGATGACCTACTTCGTGGATTATTTCACCAACATCACCACACCGCGTGTCATCTCGGTGGTGAACAACCAGGGCAAGACCACAAAGACCATCCTCACCTCCAAGAATCCCTACAAGGATTGTGCGATGGGCACCACCACGATATTCCCCATCCGCAACCGCGTGGGCGACACGCTCTGGTGCCGTATGATTACCCCGCCCAATATGGACCCCAGCAAGAAGTATCCTTGCCTGATCTATGTCTATGGCGGCCCGCATTCGCAGCTGGTTACCAACACCTTCATCTCCGGCGGCGTCTTCTTGGAGTTTATGGCGCAGCAGGGTTATGTGGTCTTCACGCTTGACAACCGCGGCACGCAGAACCGTGGCGCCGAGTTCGAGAAGTGTATCCACCGTAACTTGGGTGTCAAGGAGGTGGAAGACCAGATGTGTGGCGTTGAATATCTGAAGAAGCTGCCCTATGTGGATTCCGAGCGCATCGGTCTGGATGGCTGGAGCTACGGTGGCTTTATGACGCTTTCGCTGATCACGCAGCATCCCGAGGTGTTCCGCGCGGCCTCCTGTGGCGGTCCCGTGGTCAACTGGGAATGGTATGAGGTGATGTATGGCGAGCGCTATATGGACACGCCCCAGGAGAATCCCGAAGGCTATGCCAACGCCAACCTTATCCCCAAGATCAAAAACGTGAAGTGTCCGTTGCTGGTGATGCACGGCTGTCAGGACCATACTGTGGTGTGGCAGCACACTCTGGAGCTGATGCGCCAGGCCGTGACCGACGGTGTGGAGATTGAATACTTCCCCTACACCGCATACGATCACAACGTGATTGGTCCCGAACGTGTGCATCTTTGGAACAAGTTGCTCCGTTTCCACAACCAGAACCTCAAAGGTGAGTAATGAAGAGATTGTTCATTGCCACCAAAGTCACTTTGGATGAATCATACACCCGTCTCGTGGCGCAGTTGCAACAGGAACTGCGCCACGATGACGTTGTGTGGGTGCAGCCTGCGATTCGCCATATCACATTGCGTTTCATCGGGGCCACGCCACCCGATAGGGTGGAGGGCATCCGCGAGGCTTTGCGGCAGGTGTGTGCCGAGAGTGCACCGTTTTCTTTGGAACTCAATAAGATGGGAGCCTTTGGAAGCCGTTACAAGCCGGAGGTGCTCTGGCTGGGCTTTGAGGAGTTCCAGCCTTTCCGCCAGCTCTTCGACCGACTGGAACCGCGTCTTCTGGCCCTTGGCGTGGAAGCGAACTACGGCAATTTTGTGCCCCACATCACGCTGGGGCGCGTGAAAGGGGTGGTGGACAAATCGCGGTTCTGGAAACGGGTGGATGCCCTGACACCGACCTTCTCGCAAAGCGTGCCCGTTCACGAACTGACCCTCTTCCAAAGTTTCCTCCATAAAGAGGGACCTGAATACAAACCACTGCTTACCTGCAAATTGGGTGAGCAGATGGTGGGCATACGGTAGAAACTGATAAATTTTTCGTACCTTTGTGCCCTCTTTTTCAAAAGAGGCCAAAAATCGTTAACTATATGGAGGATAATATTTTTGCCGAAGATGAACTTGTCGTGACCGGTGCGCGCGAGAACAATCTCAAGGACATATCCCTGACGATACCGCAGCAGAAGCTGGTGGTGATTACCGGGCTCAGCGGCAGCGGCAAGTCGTCGCTGGCTTTCGACACCATCTATGCGGAGGGTCAACGCCGCTATATGGACACCTTTTCCGCGTATGCCCGCCAGTTCATCGGCAACCTCGAACATCCGGATGTGGACCGCATCACCGGTCTTAATCCGGTAATCTCCATTGAGCAGAAGACCGTCAACAAAAATCCCCGCTCCACGGTGGGCACTATCACCGAGGTGTACGACTTTATGCGTCTGCTCTATGCCCGCGTGGCCGAGGCCTTCTCCTACAACACGGGCGAGAAGATGGTTCACTACACTGAAAAAGAGCTTATCGATTTGATTATGAGCCGTTACGACGGCTGCTACATCTCTATCCTCTCCCCGGTGGTGAAGCGCCGCAAGGGGCATTATAAAGAGTTGTTCGAGAACCTCCGCAAGCAAGGCTTCACACGCGTGCGCGTGGACGGCGTGATGCGCAAACTGCTCCTCAATCTGCAGTTGGACCGCTACAAGATTCACGACATCGAGCTGGCCATCGACACGCTCAACGTGTCGAAGTATTCGCAGGTGCGCCTCGCCAACAGCGTGCACATCGCGATGAAATATGGCAAAGGCGCCATAATGGTCATCGACAACGACAAGGATGAGGTGAAGAATTACAGCAAGTTCTTGATGTGTCCCTCCACGGGACTCTCCTATCCCGAACCCGAGCCCAACACCTTTTCGTTCAATTCCCCCTATGGGGCGTGTGAGCATTGCAACGGCCTTGGCGTAGTTACTGAAATCGACCTTGAGAAGATTATTCCAGATCCATCCAAGTCCATCAAGAAGGGTGGTATCGTGGCTATCGGGGAGTATAAAAACACGATGCTGTTCCGGGAGTTGGACGCGTTGGCCGCCAAGTATCATTTCTCTTTGTCGGACCCCATCCGCGACTTGTCGGAACAAAATCTCAATATGGTGCTGTACGGCTCGCCGGAGCTGCTCCACGTGCAGCGCGAGTATTCAGGTCTTGCTCCCATCAAGAAGAGTTTTGAAGGCGTCATCAACTATATCCAGAATCTCAATGCCGACACGATGCCGGCCTCTTTGCGCAAGTGGGTCAACCAGTTCGTCAATACGGTGCCCTGTCCGCATTGCGGCGGCACGCGCCTCAAGAAGGAGTCGCTGCATTTCCGCCTCGCCGGCAAGAACATCGCCGAACTGTCACGGATGGACATCTCGGATCTGGCCGAGTGGATAAAAAATCTGCCCAAGCATCTGACCGATGCCCAGAACCGTATCGCCACCGAAATCCTGCGCGAAATATCCTTCCGTCTGCAGTTCCTGTGCGATGTGGGCATCCAGTACCTGTCGCTTGACCGTTCCGCGGCTTCACTCTCGGGCGGTGAGGCGCAGCGCATCCGTCTGGCCACACAGATCAGCTCGCAGCTGGTCAACGTGATGTATATTCTCGATGAACCCAGCATTGGTCTGCACCAGCGTGATAACCAGATGCTCATCCAGTCTCTCAAGGAGTTGCGCGACCTGGGCAACAGCGTCATTGTCGTGGAACACGACCGCGATATGATGGAGGCCGCCGACTATATCGTTGATGTGGGCCCCTACGCGGGCGAAAATGGCGGCCGGGTGATGGCGTGCGGCACCTACGAC
Source organism: uncultured Bacteroidales bacterium (assembly GCA_900315705.1). Lineage (GTDB taxonomy): Bacteria > Bacteroidota > Bacteroidia > Bacteroidales > WCHB1-69 > F23-D06. The sequence goes on from ONAB01000018.1 coordinate 37,389, forward strand.
GAGATTTTGAAAGCCGACTCGCTCACCGCCGACTACCTGACCGGACGCAAGAAAATTGTGGTTCCCAAGAAGCGCCGCCCCGGCACGGGCGAGATGCTCACGCTCATCGGCGCCACCGGCAACAACCTCAAAGATGTGACGGTCGATTTCCCGCTGGGCACCTTCATCTGCATTACCGGGGTCTCGGGCAGCGGCAAATCCACCCTCATCAACGACACCCTGTTCCCCATCCTCAACCAGCATATCTACCACTCCGAAAAGAAACCCAAACCCTATACGGAGATTTTGGGGCTGGAGCACATCGACAAGGTCATTGAAATTGACCAGCAGCCCATCGGGCGCACGCCCCGTTCCAACCCTGTGACCTACGTGGGTGTGTTCGACGACATCCGCAAGCTCTTCTCCGAGTTGCCCGAGTCGAAAATCCGAGGTTACAAGCCGGGCCGCTTCTCGTTCAACGTGTCGGGTGGTCGCTGCGAGGAGTGCAAAGGAGCCGGCGTGCAGACTATCGAGATGAACTTCCTCCCCGATGTATATGTGACCTGCGAAAAATGCGGCGGCAAACGCTATAACGACGAGACTCTGGAGGTGCGCTACAAGGGCAAGTCCATCAACGATGTGCTGGAGATGGACATCGAGCACGCCATCGAGTTCTTCGAGAATGTGCCCTCCATCGTGAATCCGTTGCGCACAATGGCTGAGGTGGGCCTCGGCTATTTGCGGCTGGGACAATCCTCCACCACGCTCTCGGGTGGTGAGGCGCAGCGCGTGAAACTGGCCGCCGAGCTGTCGCGAAAGGAAACGGGACGCACCCTCTACATTCTGGACGAGCCCACCACGGGCCTCCATTTCCACGACATCGCCATCCTGCTCGACGTGCTCAACCAACTGGTGGAGCGCGGCAACACCGTCATCGTCATTGAGCACAATATGGATGTGATCAAGATGGCCGACTGGATTATCGATATGGGGCCTGACGGCGGGCGCGCCGGTGGCGACGTTGTGGCCACGGGCACTCCCGAGCAGATTGTCAAGAAAAAGGTCGGATTCACGGCCAAGTTTTTAGCCAAAGAACTGAAACAATGATAAAAAGAATGGACCATTTTTTGGATATGGACGACGAATTCCTGCAGTTGGAGAGCGCCGCCTATGTCCTGTTGAGTGTGCCGTACGATGGCACCAGCACTTTTGTGAAGGGCGCCGACAAGGGCCCTCAAGCCATCCTGGACGCCTCCGATAGTTTGGAATTGTATGATATACAGTATGATATAGATGCCTCTAAGGCGGGTGTCTATACAGATCATCACGAATATGATCTTTCTACTCCGGAGGCGATGGTGAAGTCGGTATATGGGCGCGTCTCGCACTTTCTGGATATGGGCAAGCGCGTGGCGATGGTGGGGGGCGAGCATTCCGTATCGGTGGGCGCCATCCGCGCGATGAGCGAGCGCTTCCCGGACCTTACCGTCCTGCAGATTGACGCGCACGCCGATTTGCGCGACGAGTACCACGGGTCGCCTTACAACCACGCGTGTGTGATGCGCCGAGCCCAGGAGTGCGCCCGCGTGGTGCAGGTCGGCATCCGTAGCGTCTGCGAGGAAGAGCAGTGTAACATCGTGCCTGAGAACATCTTTTACGCCCACAACATCGTGGGGCGCACGGGATGGGAAGATGAGGTTGTGGAGCGCCTGACCGGCAATGTGTACATCTCCTTCGACTTGGACGGCCTCGACCCTTCGATATTGCCAGCCACGGGCACACCCCTGCCGGGCGGACTGCAGTGGTATCCCACGCTCAACCTGCTGGAAAAGGTGTTTCGCGCCAGAAGGGTGGTGGGCTTTGATGTGGTGGAACTCTGCCCGCAGGAGGGCAATGTGGTCAGCGACGTGCTGGCCGCCTCGTTAGTGTATAAGATGATGGGGATGATGAAGTGATTTTTGTCGAAAAAAAATAAAATTTTCCTCAAGAAATTTATCGCGATACAATAAAAATAATTACTTTTGCACCCTTGAAAATTAACTGATTGTATAATTTAAAACACTATTATTATGGATTTAGCGAACATTATCTCCTCTCTTACCGGGAACAATATGATTGGTGAGATCAGCAAGAAATTCAACATCGACCCCAACAAGATCATTTCGGTCATCAAAGCGGCCATCCCTAAATTCTTGGCAAGAATGCAGCAGAATGCCTCCACAGCGGCGGGTGCTTCCGCATTGGCTCAGGCGTTGGGCAACCACGCAGGACAAGGCTTCAACATTAACATTGAGGATGGTATGAAGATTCTCGGCAAGATTTTCGGCAACAATCTCAACTCGACGATTTCCGGCCTCTCCTCCCAGACCAACACCACCAACGACCAGGTATCCAACATTCTGGCTTCCATCGCCCCCAACCTGCTCTCTATTCTCGGCAAGAACGGTGGTAACGTTGTGGGCAACCTCGGCAATCTGCTGGGCGGTCTGTTAGGCGGCGGCGCTGCCTCCTCCAACACCGGTTCTGTAGGCGGTAAGCTGCTGGGTGGCCTTTTGGGCAAACTGATCAAGAAATAAGTTTACAATGAAAAAACAGAACCACCTTTTTCTCAAGGGCCTTTTCTTCCTTTGTCTGGCTCTTATTGTCATTTCTTGTAACAAGAAAAAAGAGTTTGTTGAAAATCCCGATATGGAGTACCGCACACTGGGCAGCACCGGTCTGCGTGTGGGCGTCATCGGCCTTGGCTGCGGCGGCTTCGACGACATCGACTCCGCCACCTCCCGCGAGCTTGTGACCTACGCCCTCGACCACGGGATGAACTATATGGACATCTACGACGCCAATCCCAAGGTGCGCAGCAATATCGGCTACGGCCTCGGCGATCGCCGCGAAGAGATGATTATCCAGGGCCATATCGGCTGCTGGTGGAACGGCGACAGCTACGAGCGTACCCGCGATGTGGAAAAATGCAAAACCGGCTTCGAAGACTTGCTTAAACGCCTCAATACCGACTATATTGACATCGGTATGATGCACATTTTTGACAAAATGGAAGAGTGGGAGGCCGTGCAGGGCAGCGATTATCTGCAATATGTCAAGGACCTGAAAGCGCAGGGCAAGATCAAGCACATCGGTGTGAGCAGCCACAATGCTGAAGTGGCCCTCGCCATCGCCAAGAGCGGGCTTGTGGAGGTCATTATGTTCAGCCTCAACCCCGCCTTCGACCGCGTGCTGTCAGGCAAGAGCCCTTGGGACCCCGCTACGTTTGACAATATGCTGCCGGGCATCGACCCTGTGCGGGTGGAACTGTACGACTACTGCGCCCAGCACAACATCGCCATCACGGTGATGAAGACCTTCGGCGGCGGCGACCGCCTGCTGGATGCTGAGAAGTCACCGTTGAAGATGGCCCTCACCCGCGAACAGTGTTTCGCCTACGTGCTGGCCAAGCCCTGTGTGGCTACCGCTTTGTGCAGCATTGACAACGCCTCCAAGGTGGACGAGTACCTGCACTACCTCAAGGCCACCGACGAGGAGAAGGATTACAACGCGGCGCTCAACAAGGCCACGGCGCAAGCCGAAGGCTGCAAGGGCGACTGCACCTACTGCAAACACTGCGCCCCCTGTCCGGTGGGCATCGACATAGCCAAGGTCAACCAGCTGATGGACAAAGCTCAGCAGGCCGGCAAGGTAACCGACGAGCTGGCAGCCGAGTACAAGGCGTTGGAGCACCACGCCTCAGAATGTGTGGGATGCGGACAGTGCGAGGAGCGCTGTCCCTTCGACGTGCCAGTGCGTGAGAAAATGAAGGAAACGGCCAAGGTATTCGGGTATTAGTCCGGTGCTACGCTTTAGCTCAACTCCTCTTGTGCCCGTGCATAGTCTTTCGGAATACCGATGTCGATGAAATAGCCGTCGGATGGCATTGCGAAGAAGAGTTCTTGGGTATAGAATTTGGTCATCAGGTCCTTCTCGAATGAGAATTTCTTGGGCTGTGGGTGTTTCTCGAACAGTTTCCTGTTGATGAGGTAAACGCCCCCGTTGATCAGTCCGCTGCCTTCCGACGATTCTTTTTCGGTGAACAATATGATCATACTGTCGTTGCCGATGGCGACGCTGCCGTAGCGTGAGGTGTCGTCCACCTCGCGCAGCACGATGGAGAGCAGGCCCTGTTTCTCGAGGTGGAACCGCTCGAACCGGTTGAGGTCCACCTTGAACAGGGTGTCGCCGTTGATGACGAGCACATTGTTGGTGGTGCACTTTGACATAGCATTCAGGATGCCGCCGCCCGTGCCCAGAGGCTCGGTCTCCACGGCGTAGTCTATGGCCAGGCTTTTGTACTGGCTGCCAAAGTACTCCTCAATTTTTTCGTGCAGATAGCCTACCGATAGGATTACTTTATCATATTGATACTCTATCAGATAATCTAAGATATAGGTCAAAAAGGGCCGTCCGTTGATGGGTGCCATCGGTTTGGGCAGGTCCTTGACCACGCCTTGCAGCCGGGTGCCAAACCCGCCGGCCAGGATAATTGCTTCTTTGGGTTCCATAGTTATTGTTTCTCATTACTGCCCCCACACTGCGGCTGCGCCTTGTGCGGGGTTACTTGCGCTTCGCGCGTTTTGCCTCTTCGAGGCTGCTTGAGGTAAAAATCATATTGTCCAAGTTTTGAGGCCTTCTGATACAAACTCATAGCGTTTCGACTGGCCGCCGAATTGGGAGAGGCTGTCGATGACGCGGTAGCGGGTGTTGGAGGGGCAGTAGAAGAACATAAAGCCGCCGCCGCCCGCGCCGGAGATTTTGCCGCCGGTGGCGCCAGCGGTGATGGCTGCGGCGTACACCTCGTCGATGAAGGGGTTGGTGATGCTGTCGGCCATCTGTTTCTTGTGGTGCCAGCCTTCGTCGAGGATTTTCCCGATGGCATCGAGGTCGCCTTTCAGCAGCACCTCTTTCATCCGGAAGGCCTGTTCCTTGAGGGCCAGCATTGCGTCGATGGACTTCTGCTTTTTGTTTTGGACGTTTTTCTGTTGTTCCTCGATGATTTTGGCGGAGACGTGGCTGGTGGCGGTGTGGTAGAGCACGAGGTTGTGGGCCAGTTCGTCGAGGTAGCGTTGGCGGATGCGCAGGGGGTTGACAATCACGTTGTCGCCGAGGAACTCCATATAGTTGAAGCCCCCGAAGGTGGCGGCGTACTGGTCCTGTTTGCCGCCGGCCATCTGCAGGTCGATGCGCTCTATCTCGTAGGCCAGTTTCGCGATGTCGTACTCGCCCAGCGGCAGTTTCAGCCATTCCACGAAGGCGCCGAGGATGGAGACCACGAGGGTGGAGGAGGTGCCGAGGCCCGAGCCGGGAGGCGCGTCCACGAAGGTGCTCATCTTGAATGACAGCGGCTTGTGGGTAAACTGTTTGACGATGCGGTTATAGACGCCCTTGTGGAGGATGAAGTAGCCTTCGGGTGTCAGCTCGTCGGTTGCCGTCAGGTTTTCCCCCAGCTCTTCTTTGGCCGGGTTCTCGAACACGATTTGACCGTTGTCGAGCGGCTCCAAGGTGGTGTAGGCGTACATATTGACGGTGGCGTTGAGGATGGCGCCCCCGTAGATGTCGGAGAACGGGGAGACGTCGGTGCCGCCGCCGGCCAGGCCTAATCGGAGAGGGGTTTTACTGCGAATGATCATAACTTTATGTTATATTTATTTGTATTTGCAAGAAATAAAATCCCAGGTTTTTGCTTTTCTTCAGAAATTATCTCCTGAATAATTCAATAAATTGGACTACAAAAATATACAAATACTTGTTTCTCCAGAGTGATATCTGAAAAGAGATATTCACACTGTTTATTGCATTACTTTTTCAATGGAAGCTATGAATTCCGACCACGCGTATTGCTTCTTTTCTTCCACCACATTCCGTTCGAATTCCGCCTGTTTGTTTTCCGCGAAGAAGCGGTGCAGTGCATCGGCAATCTGTTTCGGGTCGGGCTCCGTCACATAGCCGATTCGGCCGTCGGGCACGATTTCGGGCAGGCCGCCCACGTTGGTCACGAGCATCGGTTTCTCGAAGTGGAAGGCAATCTGGGTTACGCCGCTTTGCGTGGCGGTTTTGTAGGGCTGTGCCACAATGTCGGCAGCGCTGAAGTAGCGGTTTACTTCGCTGTCGGGGATGAAATCGGTGCAGAGCACTATGCGGTCTTCAATTTGTAAATCTTTGATCTGCTTGAGATAAGGTTCTGAGTCTCCGTAAAATTCGCCAGCCACGATGAGTTTGACATTGTCCTCCTTCAGGCGATTGTCGGCAAAGGCCTCCAGCAGAAGGTCCAGACCTTTGTAGCTGCGGATAAAGCCGAAAAAGAGCACATAGCAAGAATCCGGGGAGAGTTTCAGCAGTGATAGAGCCTCTTCGCGGGGAAGCCTTTTCCCGTAGTGGTCGTAGAGCGGGTGTGGGCTGAAAACGGCGGGCTTGTCTGCTGTAAACAGCCTCAGATCGGCCAGCACGGATTTCGACATCGCCACGAAGCCGTCGGTGGGGCGGATGAAGTAGCGCACGAACATCTTGTCGCCGATGCGGTGCTCGTGGGGAATGACGTTGTCGAGAATGGATATGAGCCGGGTGTGTTTGTTGCGCCGCACGATGCGGGCGATGGTGCCGAAGCAGGGCGCCATAAAGGGCAGCCAGAACTTGGTGATCATCACATCCGGTCTCTTGCGTTTGATTTCGCGTCCCACCTTAATCCAGTTGAACGGGTTGTAGGAATGTACCTTGCGTACAATTTTCAGCCCTTCTGGCTCGGGTTCTGTGCTGTATTGGGTTTTACCGGGAAAAAGAAAATCCGGGTATTGGTGGGTGAAGGTGTAGATTTCCACCTCGTGTCCTTGGCTTTGATATTCATAGGCGAGGCGTTCGTTGAAAGCCGAAAGCCCGCCGCGGTAGGGATATGCTGTTCCGAGGATGATGATTTTCATAGGGATGAATTTGAGGGTGCAAAGATAGATATTTTTCGTACTTTTGCCGCTTCAAAATTCGAAATATAAAAATAACTGAAATATGAAACCTATCCTCAAGAAAACTTTAATTCACGGTGGTATTATTCTGTTTTTCTTTCTGATTGCCGCCATCTATATGGCTCCCGCATTCGACGGCAAAGTCATACAACAAGGTGATACGCTGAAATGGCAGGCTATGTCCAAAGAGCAAGTCGATTTTCACGATAAGACAGGTGAATATACTACCTGGACAAGTTCTATGTTTAGTGGTATGCCATCTTATCAAGTGACAGCTTCGCCTGTTAAGTCTGTTTTTTATAAAATCCAACGAGTTTTAAATTTGAATTTTTTAGGTCTTAGTGGCAATGTGGGGATTTTGTGGCTTTATTTACTTGGGTTTTATGTGGCTTTGATTGCTATCGGACTATCACCGTGGTTAAGTTTGTTAGGGGCCTTAGCTTTTGGATTAGGGAGTTATAATGTGATTATTATTGAAGCTGGACATATTACCAAAGCGTATGCTATGTCTATGATGGCTCCAATAATAGGAGGTATGCTATTAATTCTGAAACAAAAAAAATATTTGTGGGGAGGAGTCCTTTTTACCGTTGCATTAGGTATCCAGATTGCCTGCAATCACATTCAGATCACCTATTACACTATGTTGGTGGCTCTTATTCTGGTTTTTGTCTATTTGATTTATGCCATTAAAGACAAAACCTTCAAGCCGCTGCTAATTGGAGTTGGGGTTATGTTGGTTGGGGCTGCATTCGCTGTTGGGGCTAACGCTCGTACACTTTTCATCAATCAGGAGTATGTGAAATATACGATGCGCGGAGGTTCTGAAATCACGGTTGTCCCTGAGGATTTGTATAAAGATGGTGAGCCTAAATCCATTGCCGCTTCCGATGGTTTGGATATTGATTATGCCTACAGCTGGAGCTATGGTAAAGGCGAAACCTACACATTGCTTGTTCCAGGTGCATACGGTGGCGGTTCTGGCGAGACTGTCGGCACTGATTCCGAATTCTACAAGAACTTCCGCCAGAAAAGGGCGCCGCTTTATTGGGGCGACCAACCCTTTACTTCCGGACCGGTTTATTTCGGTGCTATTATCATTTTCCTGTTCGTGTTGGGTTTGTTTGTAGTAAAAGGGCCTGAACGCTGGTGGATCCTTTTAGCCACAATTTTGGCCATTTTGATGTCGTGGGGCAAGAATCTGATGGGCTTCAACAGTTTCCTGTTCGACAATCTGCCATTATACAATAAATTCAGAACTCCGTCAATGAGTTTGGTCATCGCCAACGTTACTATGGTATTGATGGCTGTCTTGGCGTTGAAAACCATTTTCGACAAAGAGAACCCTGTCGATAAGAAGAAGTTGAATCTTGGACTCTATATCTCCACGGGCATAACGGCAGGCTTCATTTTGCTGATGATGGCTTTTTCTGGAAGTATGTCATTCTCCGGTGCCGGCGACGTGCAAATGGCGGCACAATATGGCGCCCAATGGGATGCGATTCAGGATGTGCTTGTCAAAGACCGTAAGGCTCTCTTTATGTCGGATTCCTGGCGCTCACTGATTCTGATTCTGCTTGCTGCGGTTAGTCTGTGGCTTTACATCAATAAAGCAATCAAACAATCGGGTATTGTTATCGGTATCCTGGCCTGCCTGGTGCTGTTTGACCTCTGGGGTGTGGACCGCCGTTATCTTAACGACTCCAATTTCATCACCGAAAAACGGGTTAAGTTGAGACCTTCAGAGACCGACCAGATTCTGGACCAGTATGCCGCCCAGTTCAAGGATGAAGATTATCGTGTTTTCGACCTGTCAGTCAACACCTTCAACGACTCCTATCCTTCTGCATACCATCATCAGATTGGTGGCTATAGCGCTGCTAAATTACGTCGTTACCAGGATCTCATTGATTTTTATCTTTCCCGTCACATTAATACCAATGTGCTCAATATGCTGAACGCCCGTTACGTGGTGACCCCCGGACAAAACGGTCAGGTTCAGGTGCAGCGCAACCCTGACGCATTAGGCAACGCTTGGTTTGTGGACCAATACCAGTTGGTGGAGGACCCCAATGCGGAGATTCTGGCACTGAATGAGTTGAATCCGGCCGACACGGCTATTATCGACAAGCGTTTTGCTTCGATGGTACAGGGCAAGAACTTGGAACGCGACAGTAACTCTGTCATTGTGATGGAGCATCAGAAGCCGTATAATCCCGACTATGTGGTGTATAAGACCAAGACATCCAAAGAGCAGCTGGTGGTTTTCTCAGAAGTCTATTACGCCCCCGACTGGCGCGCTTACATTGACGGCAAACCGGCTGACTATTTCCGCGCCAACTATATCTTGCGCGCTATGGTGATTCCCGCCGGCGAACACAAGATTGAGTTCAAAAACGAAGCCCCGCTGATGCACAAATTGGATATGATTTCGTTGATTGTTTCCATATTATTCATAATGGTTTTTGCAAGTGGTTTGGTCATAAACTATTGGAAAACGAAAGGAAAATAACATATGATTTCTATTATTATTTGCACTTATAATAGGGATAAATATCTCTACGATGCCCTTAAGCATATCGTGGCTAATGATTTTCCAGTCGGGGAATATGAAATCGTGCTAGTCAATAACAATAGTACTGATTGTACAGAACAAGACTGCAAGCGTTTTGCTAATGCTTTCCCAGAAGTGAATTTTCGTTATTTTATAGAAACAAAACAGGGATTGTCACACGCACGCAATCGGGGAATTAAAGAAAGTGAGGGAGATGTCTTAGTTTTTCTTGATGATGACTCTTTTATAAAACCCGACTATTTATCCTGTCTTAAACGAAATCTAGATAATCATCCCGAAGCTATGGCTTTTGGAGGAAAAATCACTCCTTTATTTGAAACTGGAGAAGAGCCGGAGTGGCTAAGCAAATGGACCTATTCCTGGGTCTCAGCTATTGACAAAGGAAATGAAGTGGTTTTGTTTGAAGGAAATTCATACCCGATTGGAGCAAATATGGGTTTTAGGAAGGAATGTATTGATGTATGTGGCTATTTCAATACAGAATTGGGACGGTCCAAAAAAAATCTTTTGGGAGGAGAAGAGAAGGATATCTTTAATAGATTAAAGGAAAAAGGATTCAAGATTTTATATTTTCCAGACATTGAAGTCGAACATGTAATCCCCCCCCATCGTACAACCGAAGACTATATCAAGCGGATGGGACAAGGCATAGGAATAAGTGAGAAGTTGCGTACTTTGAAAATTTCCAAGAGTCAATATTTGAAACGTCTTTGTTTGGAACTGGTGAAATGGGGAGGCTCGGTCATTTTGTTTATCAAATTTGTCCTCTGTGGAAATTATGCAAAGGGTAGCAAATTATTGTTATTCCGTTGGAATGTAACAAAAGGACTATTGGCACAAGTAGAGAAACAGAATGGCGATTAGACAGACAATTACCCTTAAGGTTTTTACTTGCTCATCACATCTTCTATCTTGCTGTTATCCCCATATATAATAGGTGAGTCGTATGGACGATCCGGGAATGCACCGTACTCCAGTTTGATATCGAAACCGTGTTCCTTGATGAAGGTTTCCACTTGTTCGGCCAGAGTGACAGGCTTGCCAGAGCAACAATTGATGATGCCAGCGACCTTATTCTGCATAACAACGGCTGAAATTTGGTTGGCTAACTCATCTATATGTAAAAAATCGTACTTGGTTTTACCAGAGTTGAATGGGAATGTTTTCTTTCCCTCCTGTGCGGCTTTGCATATTTTAGTAAAAATGGAATGATTCTTAGTGTCATCACCAAGAATGTAATATCCTCTAAGCCATTGAAGCGTAATGTCTTTTTGTGCACAGTAAAGTGTGAGCGACTGTCTCAGGGCATTCTTGGCAATTCCATATTGGGTGATGGGGTTGCAAGGAGTGTTTTCGTCAATTTTTCCTTCCCAGTAGCCGATTTCGTGCATCGAACTCATCACAGCCACTTGCTTCAGGCCCTGGTTGATTAATGCGGTCAAAAACTTGTAGTGGGCAGACAGATCGCCCATTTGTGTTTCGGCATTATGTACAAAGCCGTTACGCCAAGCTAGATGCAAACAGACATTTGGTTCCCCAAACCGATTGAAAATATCAGTGTAATCTTCTGAAAACAGATCCATTTGTACAATCTTGGCGCGTTTGTCCACGTCATTCGTAGCAATATCACAAGCCACAACGTCACACCCTTTGTCCAGTAATGCGGAAACCACGTGGCTTCCTATATACCCATTTGCACCTGTTACCAATATTTTCATATTTATGCCTATTTATACTTATGAAGGTGCAAAAATACAAAAATCCACCGAATGACAAATGATTGATGGATTTTGATTTAAAAAAATAACGATGTCTAAAACTCTCCGATTATCTCCAGCATCTCACGCACACGAGCCAGAAAAGTGTGTTGTTCGGTGACAATCTTGCAGGCCGCAGCTGCGCGTCTTTCCCGTTCTTGTACGTTATTCTCTTCCAAAGCCCATCCGATAAGTTGTAATAATTCCTGTTCGTTATGATAAAGTCCAATTTCGCCGTTAGGAAACAAAGATTCGATGTATGGATTTGCATCGCAAATCTGGTACACTCCGGCACCGCAGGCCTCAAAAAGTCTTTGGTTGGCCCCGTGAAAAGTCTGTTCGTGGTGGATGTTCAGGGCGATTTTGGTGCGGCCGAACAGTTCGTTAACCTTCACTGGCGGAATATTTACATTCTTGTATATGTCCCTTTTTTCACGGAATATGCATTTCAAAGGGGATTTTACAAATGGTTTATACCATCCATATACCAGGATTTTTGCATTGGGGAAATGATTGACGACGGATTGTATCAGATGCATCCGCTTTTGGCTGGTGTACAATGTCGCGACGAAAAGAATATCAATGTCTTTGTCTTGGTTTGCAAGGGGATAATAAACAGAAGTGTCGCACGCCAGTGGGAGGAAATAGGCTTTCTTCCCTTGCTGGGCATAATACTCCACATCCCTTTCTTCAAAACAGAAAACGGCATCCGCGTGGTCAATATGCTTCTCGCAACGTGCCCTGTCGGGTCTTTGCACGCTGTCATACATCCAAAGGATGACTTTTGACTTCTGTCTGAAATAGTCCAACCGTTCGTCCAACAGAATGGTCCCATTGTAGGAGAACACGATATCAGGCTGATAGTCATCATACACCTGCTTGATGTAGGTGTCGTATTTGGCTCGGCTTTGTGCGCGAAGACGCTCCTTGTCGTTGGCAAACTTGTGCCTCCACTTTAACAATCCTTTGAACGGGTGGATAGGCTCATCGTAGGTTTCGATCTTCACTTGGTAGCCGAGAGCCTCAAACGCCCGGCCAACGCTGATTTGGTAGTCGTAAAAAGGGGATGATAAGATGAGTGCTTTTTTCATTTTTTTCTCACTGTTGGTTTTCAAAATTGTACTGTCGAATTTGCTGAAACGCAATTTCCGTCAATCTATATTTTTGATTTGGTGTCGTGAGTTTTCCAAGATCCGTCTTTGTTATCCATTTTTTTTCCTGTAATAGATTAATAATACCATTTCTCAGTCTTGTTCTGTTCTTTTCATTTAGCAACAACATCATCTCTGATGTCGACAAATCCGTTTTCAACAGTTCTGATATTATCCTTGTCAATTTATTTTTTCGTATTGCAGTTGTATCGGGGAAATACTGATTTACAACTAATGCAATTATGTCATTACTGGGGACACTTTTTCTTTGAACTGGGGACATATTTATTACATTGCTGGGGACTCTTTCATCCACGACTTGAGACATTTTTTTTATCCGCTTAATCTCACATTGGTGCTTCTTAGTCCGTTTGTTGTAATTGATACCCACTAAAATCACATCTCCCACATAGTCCACGAGAGAATCGGAATAATGTTTGTCTTTTATCTGATTGATAGCGGTTTTCACTGTGGCATTGTGTTTCAGTTCAAGGACAAGAGCAGGCATATCCATATTTCGTCGAGGAACAAGCACCAAGTCGGCGAATCCTTTGCCAGTTGGCAATTCCCGAATCATCACGTATTGATCCTTGGCTGCATAAAAAGCCAAAGCCAGCACACAAGCCAGCGAATTTTCATCGTTATATTGCAAGATGCTGGTGCTGTCGGAATGGACGCGGTCTATTGCCTCTGCCACCCGCTCGGCTTCGCCATTTATAGTCCACTGTAGTAGTTGCTCAGATTGTTTTAAAGCATTAGAAACTTCTACCCATCCGGTATCTTCAACTGCGGTTTCAAATTCAATTCCGATTTCTTTGTTGGGAATATAACACTCACTCGTATCTCTATTATACGATAGATACCCCAAATGTATCAGCACAGTAAAGACATCGTTTTTACTGTTGATAACATTCACATCGTTTTGGAAATTTTTGGTATTTACAGTGCAACTTTCTCCCGTAAGCAGTTTAATCACATCATCCTTCAGCCCCTCGTAATTCATCTTGATGTAGTGAGACACCGTTTCGTAAGTGCCTGTGTTCGACCAATAGCTTTCAAAATATCGACGCTTAATAGCTCTGATTACCGACAAGGGGTTGTATATTGATTCCTCTTCGCCTATCCGATAACCGTCGTACCAAGTTTTGATTTGTTCTTTGTCAATCTTATTGCGGACACATAATTCCGAAACTTCTTTATCCGTAAAACCAAAGCAGTCAGCCATTTCCCCCGGGGAAATCATTGTATATTCCTCAAAGTTATTCAATGCCGACTGGGTTTTGTATTTCTTGATGGGTAGGATTCCCGTCATATACACCCCTGCAAATACCGACAATGAATTGCCTGATTTGAAAAGCAGCCGAAGAAAGTCCACGTATGCTTCCCCATCATTCTGTACAGAGTTGGATTCGCGCAAAATAGCATCCCATTCGTCCACAATCATAATGAATTTGGCGGGTTCTGCCTGCTGTAAAATGGCGTATAAAACAGACAACAAATCCTCATTTGTATTATATTTTACATTAGGATAAGCCTCTTTTAATTCTGCTATAATATCAACTTGAATATGATGAATAATATCACTACTATTCCTATAGCGAGTAATGAAATTGGTCATATCCACATACAGCACTGGATATCTGTTCAGATGTTGCTTGAATGAAGGACTGTTTGCGATTTTAAGATCGTGGAACAAATCGGCAGATTGGCACGAATGGTCATAATAAGCGTTCAACATCTTGGCTGCCATTGACTTGCCAAAACGCCGTGCACGGCTAACGCACATAAACTGCCGTTCCGAATTCAGCGAATTGTTGACAAGCTCAATTAAAGCACTTTTGTCAACGTACTCGCCATTGCGTGCAGCACGGAAACCATCATTCCCTATGTTGATATATAAGCCCATCTTATTAGTATTGTTTGGTCTCCCATTGTTTGGTTTCAAAGTTGTATTGTTTGATGACCTTTGCAGGTGCACCGACAGCAACACAATAGTCTGGTATGTCGTGCGTTACCACAGAATTGGCTCCGATGGTGCAGTGTTTGCCAATGGATGCGCCAATTACACAAACATTTTCACCCAGCCAACTCCCCTCACCTATTCTGACAGGGTTAATTTGTTTGATTTCTTGTTGTATGATAGGAATATTAGGATTTCCGTAAGAATGAAGATTATCGGAAATATAAACCTTGTCTGCAGTAAGCACATAATTCTCCAATACGATTCCTTCTGTAGCATAAATGTGATTAAAGTGACCGATGGTACAACCCTTCCCGAATTTGAGAATGGGATTCTTACAGCCTGTAAGCGGCTGGCAGGCCAACCAAGTATAGGGCTGTACATATACGTGGTCTTCTATCTCAGTATACTTTTTCCCCTCAATACGAAGAGGTTTGTCAATCCTGCTTTTCTTTCCAAAATGCTTGAATAGAAAAGGATAGAGGAAAAGGGATTTCAGTTTGGCGATGAATTTGTGAATCATAATCTTTTTAAATAGAACGTTGCTTGGTCGCCGTCTCTATGTTTATTCAACCATAAGGCAAACTTATTGAAGTAATTTAATTCGCTTTTATTGAATACATCATAAGAATCATTGAATGTATAGCCTCTTAAATACTTTTCAGAATAAACAAACTGATATTCTGTCGAATCGTATATTATTTTATCACATTTTAAGCCACATTTTTCACATAAGAAAAGAAAACTGTATAAAGTATGAAGGTAAATGTGGCGAGGAGCATCCATCTGCACCCAATTAGTCCCATATTTTCTCCACGCATAACTATCAATCAAGGGTATTCTTATCAATAAAGTGCCATCCTCTGCCAACAATTGATTTAACTGTGACATTACTTTATAGGGATTAGGCATATGTTCAAAAGAATAGTGTAGCATGACTGTATCATACTTATCGTGCTCATCATATATGGAATGGTTCTCAATCACAACATCTCCATAATTGAGAACTTGAGGATTATACGGATCAATTCCTTTTAAATGCTTAAAACCACGATGTCTCATTAATTGGAGTAATCTTCCTGATCCGCATCCAACATCCAAAATGGTTTTATTAAAATCAAAATATGGTGATACTATCCAGTGTTGCAATCTTGAAGCAAATAAACAATTGATAATAGGTCCAAATAATGAGAATTTTCCTAGGCGATATTTAAAAAACTCGGAACCGATAAAGTCAGCCAAAGAATTATGTGTGTATTGTTGGTTGAAGGAGTAATAATTGTTCTGATAATATTTTGACATATTCATATCCTCATCAACCAATTGCATACATCCACATTTTGAGCACTTTATATATTCAAATGATTCCTCGGACCCGAACATTTTTTCCTGGACTATAAAATGTTCATTATATAAATCATTTCCACAAATACGACAAGTTTCTTTCATAGTGAGATTTCTGAACGGGTTAATTATGTGTCCAAGAGCCCCAGTACTCTTGAATAAATTGTTTTTGCTCCTCTGATATCTCAAATGTTGGTTGGCCGAATATTACACCAAACTTGTGCTTAATTTGAGTCAGATGCTCTTCGTTATTCTTTACCAGATTCTCAAAGGGATTGTCTTCAAGCTGATATTGATACTCTTGATCATAGTAGTAAACAGGCCTGTTCATACTAATGCCGTATCCGATGTAAGATCCTATCCCATTTGTCATAATCATATCCGATAAGAAAATTAAGTCTTTCTGTCTGCTTAGGAACATAGGATCACTGCGATGCCCATTACTGACAATAGTGAAATTATTTTTTTTGCATAATTCAATGAATGGGTCTGTGGACAACAAATCCTTCCAATAAGCGCAAATGAAAATGCTGTTAAACTTGTCACGAATCTCCAAGATTTTTTCGATAAAATCATTTGCAGAATATTGGGCAGAGGCACCCTCCATTGAATGTACTGGAAAAACAAGTAAAATTTTGCCGTGCTTATCCTTGATTTCTTTCAATTCTTTTTCCGAATGGAAAAAATCCGCTCCCAATACATAAGGGCCAACGGCTATTACTTTCTTTTGAAAGTTTCTAGATTTTAAATATTGTTCAATGGTTTCCTTTCTTTTGTCACTATAAGTATATATTGTTCTTATTGTTTTGCGATCTATATAGCCTATAGCAGGAACGGCGTTGATGTCTTCAAAAAACGATAACCCGTGTTCAAGGTAGTCTTTTATAAGGTTAAATCGGCTTCCTTTCAGTTTGGCTACAGCTTTCCAATTTCCGTAATTCAGCACACTGGCAAAACCGTATGGCACTTTATGATTTGGATAAACTAACTTCTCATAGTCGAAATAATCTATGTTCCTCACCTTATGGTTGTAATATAAATAGTTAGTAGTCGTCGAAACGAATCTGAAAAACTTTCTGATTATTGACATAATTTCTTTGTGATTATTAATACTAAAAATACAATTAAGAGATCGCCCATCCCCCTTAATTAATAAGCAGTTTACCAACTATTTTTTTTACTTTGTTTGAATTCGTCCCATAGCGGACAGCCTTATGACCGTCTTTTGGGAAAAGGACGATGCAAGAGCCTTCTCTGAGCAACAACCCAGAGCGGTTCCCGTTATCCAAGTAGTTCAAAACATCCGCATCCTTGTCATATTTGGAGCACGGCGTTAAATTTGCGATATCTGTCACCAACAATTGTTCCCCACCCTCTATAATTCGTTGTATATCAATATATTTGCGATGTGATTCGTACATAACTTCACTGTTAACCTTAGGAACATACTCTATTATATTGTAAAAAAAATCCTCTGAAACAATATAATTGCCAACGTTTTCATTTCCCAAATTATCAATATAAGCAATAGCTTGATTCAGTCGCGATACCACTTTTTCTTCATCATAGTAAAATGCCTCAGTAGTGATAAGAGCCTCAACAAAATCCCTGACAGCTCCTTCTCCACCGTTGTGCGGTGCGACAAAATCACTTATTGCAATTACTTCTTTTGCTGCATTTGAGGGGCAGCCGACAATACCTCCGGCCTCTTTGACAGGATTCATACATTGTAAATCAAGCAAATCATCCCCAATGTAGGCGACATTGGATAGGTCATATTGCTGTTCAATAGAAGAATATCTTTTTAGAATATCATACAAACAGTCCAATTTGTTCATTACACCTTGATGGATTTCAGTAATGCCAAGTTCCTTACAGCGGAGATCCACCATCTGACTCTTTCTTGCGGTGATGATGATGGGGATAATACTATGCTTGTTGAGCAATGTATGCAGTGCGTACCCATCCTTGATGTCAAAGGCCTTCATCATCTCCCCATCGTTGCCCATATACACTTTGCCGTCTGTCAAAGTGCCATCTACATCCATTACGAGAAACTTAACCATATCAGTCAAAATTGAGTAATGACATTGCTTTAGCATTCAGTTCATCGTTTAGCAAGGGCATAATCAAACCAGTTTCCCATTTGATTTTTGGAATCAGCAATGTGTCAGGATCGATGGACATGTTGATAAGACAGGGTTCATTGTCTGTAAACCACTCCTTATAATCCTTTAATTCTCGATACGAGGGAATTGTCGCTGCTTTGATGCCGTATGCAACGGCAATCTTTTCAAAATCAGGAACTGTATAACCGCTCGTTTTGGTCGTTTGTGCATAACGGTCTTGATACGAACCATGCTGGATTTCACTGATTTTGCCCAAAACGTGATTGTTAAATACGATGATTTTAATGGGTAATTTTTCGCGGACAATGGTCTCCAATTCTTGTATGTTCATTTGTAAACCACCATCACCTGTAAGGCAATATACGATGCCGTTATTCATGGATATGGAAGCTCCAATGGCGTAAGGCACCCCGCATCCCATAGAACCATAGCCACCACCAATCATAATGCGCCCTTTGTGCCCCTTCAGCGTAAGCGACTGGGCGCACCAGCATTGATGCTGTCCTATATCAATCGCAAGAATGGGGTTCTCTGGCAGAAGTTCTGAAATCGCCTCGGCTGCATCATTACCTTCAGTATTGTCGTATTTGGCAAGCAATTCCTTGACGGCGAGACAGCGTCTCTTCCATTCAGAATAGTCGGGGAATTCTTTTTTCTCAAGATACTTCATAAAATCCCGGGCATCCATCAGGTGCTTTTCCTCGTCATCTTTAACATTACGACTTAATTCAGCCTGGTCAATATCTGCACGGACTAATTTTGCCTTGGGAGCGAACCACTCTCTCTTGTGTCCTATTTGGCGAAGGCCCAAGCGAGCTCCTACCGAAATAACCACGTCGCACTTTTCAAGGATCATATTAGCCCAACGGTTACCGTATGTGCCAATCATCCCAATTCGAATGTCGTCTTGCGCGATATCTACTGCGTTCATCGTGGTGAGTACGGGAATATGTGTTTTATGTGCGAACTCAACAACTAAATCTGCTGCACCAGCAGCGCGAACACCCCCGCCCACTAAAAGGACGGGCTTTTTGAAGTCTTTATAATTCATAATTCAACCTCTGACTTTTGAATGTTATAGGGAAAATCTATGATTACACCGCCTTTTCGACCCAGCATAGCCATATTATAGGCACGAGATATGATTTCTGGAAAATCAATCGAACTCAAGGGTGTGACCGAAAGTTTTGTGATGTGTCTTGTCATGGAAACAATATCCATCTCTTGGAAGCCATTCTGGCGAATTCCGGAGAAACCCTTTTTTTCATTAGTTGGTACGTTGCCACATATTCCCATAATAGGAATCCCGTCAAACCATGCATCTGCCAATCCGCCAAAAGCATTTACAGCACCAGGGCCAGAAGTTGTGAAATAAACGCCAAGTCTTCCACTAGTTCGGGCATACCCGTTTGCGGCAAATGAGCATCCTTGCTCATTGTAACATACGTGCACCTTTATTTCATGTCGCTTATATAATGCATCTTGAAAAGGTACGATGTATCCACCGGCGAAACCGAAAATATCTGTGACACCGTGCTTAATCAGAAAATCGACCAAGTATTCTGAACAATTCATATTTATGCGTTGTTTTTCTTGTATTCGTTATATATTTTATCCAATTGCGAGAAGTCAGTCTTTGAATAGCCAGCTCCATATCTCGTGCGTTGCTGTGGAGTCAATGTTTCAATTATGTTAAAAACATCTGTGATGGAGCAATTGGTCACCTCATTCAGATGATTCACATTATCCACGTGGGAGTGTTTTGTCCCACAAATAAACATTGGAAGGTCATACCCCCAGTGAATATGATTCCTAACAGGCAGAATATACTTGTCAATTGTTTCAAGCAATACCTGTATGTTATAATGGGTATCGCAATGTTTATTCAAAAAATCAGCAAGTAGTTCAGTCTTTGCATTGCCGGCGCCACGCCCCATGCCAAACAAGGATCCGTCTATACAAATCTCCCGATTTGTTTTCTGGGCAAGTTGTACCATACGTTCAGCCAAAGCACAAGAGAGACCGAGATTGTCGTGTGAGTGAAGACCTATCATTATATCCTTGCTCAACAACTCATCAAATTGTTTGAAAATCTCTTCCAAATCTGTCATGTACATAGCACCGAATGTATCCACAATAGAAAAAGCAGAAGGTTTCACTTCATTCACTTTGCCGATCAATTCGGCGCGTTCTTCCATCGTATAACTGATACTGTCCATCGGATTGAACTGAACGTGATACCCCTTGTTCTTAGCAGCTAGGCAGAACTTTAGAGAGTCCTCTATTTCGTGTTTGGCGAACGATATGCGTAACCATTTGAAAGATTTGCCATCGCAGACATCCAATTCTTCAGCAGTATAACGGCTATTATCGCAGAAACCCAAGAAGGTTGTGTTTTTCGCGACAGTCGGTAAGTACTTTATCACATCCTTGGAATTATGATACACCAAAGTTTCGCCATTTACCTTACTTTGCAAAAAACCCGTTTCTATGTAATCCACACCGGCATCCACAAGGCCTTGTATGATGCCCTTAATAAATTCAGGATTAGAGTTTTTGTCAAAAAGATAGCCGCCATCTCTGATGGTGCAATCTACAATATGAACTTTTGCTCCCATTTTTATTGAATATTGTTGTTTAGTTCCTTTTTGCTTTTATAAATAGCATCACAAATTGCAAAATCTTCAGGATAGTCTATGTCCATTGCTTCAATTTTACCCACCTCGCAAATAAAGGGTTTTATCCCCACTCTTCGGTTGTAACGTAGGAAGGATTCTTTAGTAAAAACGTATGCAATTGAGGTTTCAGCGAACACATCAGGAAGGTCCTGTGTGCGGGGAAAGTGATCGGGATTAAAATTTATAGGTTGTCCATCCTTCCACAAGAAAGCCTTTATGTTCTCCGCACAAAATGCGCTGTCGTATTCACCAGAAATAACTTTTTCAATACATTTATTGATAGTGGACACTTCAGCAAATGGTGATGTCGTATGAGCATTCACATACACATCGGCCTCTACCGTTTTCATAAACTCTCGGATGATATCATTTGCATTTTTATCATCCCCATCTAATTCGGAAGGTCTTCTCAAAAATTTCACGTTTGGTAAAACGTAGGGTATCACAGAATTATCCGAACAGTAAATATAAACATCGTCAATTAAATTTGAACTTAAGCACGTTCGTTGAATGAAAGACATAAGAGGTGTGCCATCAAAAAAAGGCTTGATGTTTTTTTTCGGTATTCGCTTGCTACCCAGTTTGATAGGAATTAGAGCAACTATTTTTTTCTTCATCTATTATTTGATATTTTTTCTTTTTTGAAATTGTCTTTTTTGAGCGTTTATGTCTTCAGACATTTACAGGGTGCAAAGGTACGAAAAATTCATATAGAGCTCCCAAAATTTCAGACAGCAAGTTAACACACAAAAGTTTACTCGTATCGGCAAGTTAGATGCTATAATTGATTTCTTGAAAAGCAGTTGAACATGGTTATTCAAGTGAAATCTAGTGGATGAATATCTCCAAATAGGATGGGCGGATAGAAGTGTATTCTTCTGAACTTGTGAGATTGAGACCGAAAGTAATTAAGATAATGTAGGAAGCGTCTAAGTATTTTTTACTCATATCTTCACCTCACCACCGTCACACTCGTGTTTGTCCTTTGCCGCTTTTTGGCGCTGGTGGAGCACCAGTAGTCTATCGCGCAGAAATAGACCCCGTCGGGCATTTCCGTTGCGTCCCAGCGCGGTGCCTCCTTGCCCTCCTGACGGTAAACCCGCTTGCCCCAACGGTTGTAAATCTCCATCTCTATGTTGACAAAATCCCCCTCCAGCTGCGGTTCAAACACGTCGTTGAAGCCGTCGCCGTTGGGGGTAATGACATTGTACAGCGTGATCATGCAGGGCCGCCCGTCCACGTGTGTGGTGTTGTCCGACGTGTCGCACTCGGCCTGCAATCCGCCGTGCTGCGCTATACCTTCCCCCTGATCGTTCAAAACTATCCTCAACGGGAACGGGTCGTTGAACTGGCTGAAGAGTGACGAAACGTAAGTGAGTCTGATTGTTATGCAGCCGCCCGGCGCAAAGCTCAACTCTACATCGTCCACTATAAGCAACTCGCCAGATGCGGTGTAGGTGGCAATGTGCAGGGGGGGACCGAATGACACGTTTTCCGTGTTGCAAACCGTTACCTCCACTTGAAGGTTGTCGCCATTGTTGGTGATTGTAAGGTCTTGCTGTACAGAAAGATTCGCCAGCGACATAAAAGGCCTGCCGTACTGGTCCAGCGTGGTGGCCTGTTGGAGGAAATTGTTGAAGGGACGGCGCACCACACCGCTGGGGTCGGTGAAAGTTGTGGAAGGGTTGAAATTGACGGCAGGAATCGTCAGGTCGTTGTTGACATTGACGACATTGTAGGCGTGCTGGCTCCAGACGTGTCGCGCGGGTGCCCAGACAGTGCTGGCCGGGGAGTGGAACACCACCATCTTGGCGTGCTTGTCGTGGTTGACGTCGTAGGTGCTGGAGGTGTCCGTCGCGGTCGAGGTCCGCGATGGCGGGGTATTCGACGGCGGTGGGCGCCAGGCAGGGGAAGACAGATATGTTGTTGCCGGTGTTTCCGTCGATGATGCGCATATCGGACTGGTCGCGATAGACGATTTCGACGGAGCCGTCCTGGTTGAAGTCGAAGGCGGTGAGGGTGGTGGCGCCGGAGAGGTCGCTGGTGCTCTTCAGCCAGAGCTGCTGCAGGCTCTGGGAGGCGGCGAGGTATCGGTAGGCGGCGAGATTGGTGCCGAAGGTGAAGAGGATTTCGGGGTAGCCGTCGTTGTTGACGTCGGTGAGCAGGGCCCGCCCGGCGGAGTTGGAGCCGTGCGAGTGCGAGGATATGAGTTGGGGGTTGCTGCCGGACCCGCTGTAGGGTTTCCAGGCGTACATCTGGTGGGATCTCACGACGACGAGGTCGAGGAAGCCGTCGAGGTCGATGTCGGCCACGGAGGTAAGCCCGTCGTCGAAGCCGCTGATGGATTTCCAGAGGGAGGCGTTGTTGCCGGCCGTGCCTGTGCTGTTCGTGATGCTGAGTTTGTAAACCTTGTTGCCTCCGGCCAGTTCCATCACCCCGTCGTTGTCGAAGTCGGCGAAGACGGGCATAACGCCGAACTTGTCCGAGCTCATATAGAGGTTGGCTTTCCCGACGATTTCCGGTAGCGCAATCAGCTCAACGCCTGACACGGCGTTGAAGATTTTGTTGAGTGACCAGATTTCGGGGATGCCGTCTCCGTTGATGTCGGCCAGGATCAGGCCCGGCGATTTGGAATCGGGCCCGGAGACGGTGGCGCTGGAGGTCCAGACCAGGGAGCCGTTGTGATGGTAGCATCGCAGAAAACCGTCTGCATTCTGGACGAAGATTTCGGCGAAGCCGTCCCTGTCCACATCGGCGATGGCAATGGGATACCCGCCGTAAACGAACATTCTCTGGGTGGCGATTGTGTATTTGTGTTGTAGGTTTTGCCCGTAAATCACGACGGAAGAGGACAGGCTTGGGGAGTCGTAGTATCCGACTGTGACGACTTCGTTTTGCCCGTCATTGTCGATGTCGCCGATGAGGGGCTGGGCGTACATATGGGAGAGGGCAGGGCTGCTGGCTCCCTGGACGATGCCCCAGGCTTGTTCCTCAGGGAAATATGCGCAGGCAACTGAATCCATATTGTCGGGCAGGTAGGTTTGGCCTTTTGCCTGCAAGAACAAGGATACACCTATCACGAATATGATAGCCAAACGGGGCGCTCGGAAGTGATATGTGTTTCCTTTCATTATGATGGATGCTGAAAAGTTTTGGCAAAAATACTATTTTAACGGATTTAGATGATGAGCTGCGTTTTTTGTACGCACTTTTTCCAATAATTGTAAATTATCGCAAAACAGTTATCTCCCCTTTCAGTATATGCTTTTCTCCCAAGATGTCCATAATACGAATTATGTATGGGAAAATAGTGTTGTTCCGAATTTCACCCCGATATACGCCATCCCATTTAAATCTTTTGTCCTTGGAATAAAAGACCTTCTCGCCCCATCGGTTGAAAATGCGAATTTCGAAGTCCGCAATTTGGGGCAGTATGATTTCGGGGAGGGAGAAACAATCATTCAAGCCGTCGCCGTTCGGTGTGATGGCATTGGGAAGGTAAAGGGTGAGTTCTGGGAGGGCAATGGAGATGGAGATGCGCAGTATGCTGTCGCATCCATATAGAGATTGCAGGGAGATAAGGGTGTCGAGATGCCCGAGTCTGGTCAGCAAATCAGCAGGAAAGAAAAGTCCGTGCAGGTCATAATCGGTGCCTTCAGGAAGGGTCTCTGTGAGATGTATGTCATAGTCTGGATGGACGGTGAGTTTCAGGACGATTACGCTGTCACAATTGCCGGACTGAAATACGCGGCTAAAAAAGAACGTGCCGGCAATCGCGGTCTCTGTCGCTGGTATGTCAAAGTTTTCGTCGGAGTAGGTGTCTCGTGTACAGATGTCGGCATAAACCGTGTCGTACGTAACGATGCGGGGATTTGCAGGAAAGAGGAAAAAATTGTCAGTGGTGTCGCACTCATCCTGCTGTCCGCCTGTCTGTGCCACGCCCGTACCGTTGTCGTTGATGGCCACCACGATGGTTGTCAGTCCCGTGAAAGCGAGTAACTCTCCATTGGTAAACTGCGCTGTTATGGACGTACAGTTGCCAACCGGCAAAGAACTGTTGACGGTTTCGGTCCGGATTATCGGTCCGTGGTAGCTGTTTGCGTAGTAAGTAATGCTGAACGGGCTTTCCAGGGTTTGTCCGCCATTGTTGCAGAAGGTGAAGGAAAAGGAGACGGAATTGTTTCCGTAAGTAACAGAGGTGTCATTGGTGGATGCCAGGTTTGCCAGCGACATAAAAGGCCTGCCGTACTGGTCCAGCGTGGTGGCCTGTTGGAGGAAATTGTTGAAGGGACGGCGCACTACGCCGCTGGGGTCGGTGAAAGTTGTGGAGGGGTTGAAATTGACGGCGGGGACGGTCAGGTCGTTGTTGACATTGACCACATTGTAGGCGTGCTGGTTCCAGACGTGTCGCGCGGGTGCCCAGACAGTGCTGGCCGGGGAGTGGAACACCACCATCTTGGCGTGCTTGTCGTGGTTGACGTCGTAGGTGCTGGAGG
>ONAB01000044.1 GCA_900315705.1 uncultured Bacteroidales bacterium
GACTGAGCTTCTTCGAGATATTCAACATCAATGTTCATCGCCTTGTTTTTTTCAAAACGCAAAAATACAAAAAATGTTACAATATTGGAAACAAAAAAAGAGTAGGTTAGCGACAAAAAGTTATCTTCACATATCGCTCGTATCTTCACGTATTATTTCATTGTTATCTACTATTCTTAACTGCTTCACCTTTGCGCTCCCCACTTCCGTATTCACATGCACGACATACATCCTTGCTGGGTGGTGGCGGACTGAGATTTCGGTGCGGCAGAAGGTGCACTCTCTTGAGCAAAATCTTCCCAATAATCCAAGTGTTTCACCCGAGGCGTGTTCGCTAACGACTTCTCGCATTTTTTGCAAGTTGCATCTTTTATCACAAAAATTGCATCTTTCCCATCGAAAAATGTCACTTTTATAATATTGATTCTTAATGAATTAAAAGTATTTTGCTCTTGATTTGTTTGCTTTAATTTCATAGTTATTGCAGGCAATAATATTTAAAGAATAAAGATGGAAAAAGAAATTCTTCTCGCTAACAAATCTATGCAGGACATCATTTACGACATCAGAGGTGTCAAAGTTATGCTGGACTATGACTTGGCAGCCATTTACGGTGTAGAAACCCGTACTTTGAATCAAGCGGTGAAGCGAAATATAGAACGTTTCCCTCAGGATTTTATGTTCAGACTTACTGAAGAAGAATGGGATGCTCTTGCGCAATCTGGTATGATATCACAAATTGTGATATCATTGCTCAGTAAACGAAAAAAGACCAGTCCACCATACGCTTTTACGGAACACGGGGCAAGTGGAAGCCGTTTTGACCGGTTTCTTCCTCGGCGGGATTGATACAGCATTTGCGGATGTCAATCCACTGTTGGAGGAGGGCTTTGAGTTTCTTGTCGTAGTAGTCAAAGGAGAGCAATTGTACGTAATCGTATCACACTTAATCTTCAACAAGCTCTTCTAACGGCAAGATAAAAGTGCAACCGAAAGCAGCGAATCCTATAACACCTGTTTCTTTGGAAGATTTTTCTTTTAACTTGATTATAGAGAAAACTTTATAATTCTCTATATCAATGTCATATAATAGAGAACCGAGACCTGCTGAAACATCGTCATCTTCCATTATTGAATTAGCCAAATATTGTGTGAAGATATCTTGATCGGATAACTCATTGCGAACACCTTTTCTTAATGCTATGGACAGCTCTTTTTGGGCTTTTTCTCTTTGAATGTCCTCCGATGGTAAAGTAATAAATGCTATAATGACAATTATTATTGCCAACACAAATAAAAACCAGAAAAAAAATCTGTTCTTTTTTTCTTTGTCAAGTCTTTCCCCGCAATGTTTGCATTTTTTTGCTACAAATAGGATGTCCTCCCCACAACAAGGACATTTTTTCGTCTTTTTTTCATTAATGTTTTCTTCAGGAGGATTATCTTTTGAATTTCCTGTGTTAGAAACATAAACACTATCTATTGTTGAAATTTCCATAATGATAGATATTTATAATTATACCAAGGTAAAATAATGTTTATCTTTCACACTTGTTTTTTTCCCTGCAAACCATATAATAATCTAATGTAAATAACGTCACTCATAATTATTGTACCACAAACTTCTTTGATATATTATTGTAGGTATAAATATATGTTCCTTTAGGATAACCATTTACATTCAAAAGAACTTTATCAAAATCACTACTGATATTTAACACATCCACAAGTTGACCGTTTATATTAAACACTTTCATTTGCGTGGTTTCGCCTGGACATAATGTATAGGGTAAGGTTATTGTGTTTAGAGAAGGATTTGGATAGGGATTTTGATAGTCTCCAATGTGAGTATACGTAACCATAGTGCTTGGATTATAGTTTCCTCCAAGAGAATATATGTTATAATAATTTTGAATAGTAGCCGAAGTGTTATAATACGTACTTTCCTGAGTAACTATTATTAATTGATTTCCTATTTTATAAATTCCAGAAAAGTCGTTTACTTTCAAATCAAAAATAAAAACTATTTCTTTGTCCTCATTAATTATTAACTGTCTATTTACATAACCTAACGTACTATTATTATAGAAGTTGACACCGACAAGGAATTCAATTTTATCATCCGTATTGATTAGATGCTTCCCTAAACATCTAATCACTCCTGCTGGATAGGGTTGATTTGGATAATTAGATGGATCCGGACTTGAAACAGGAATAGTAGTTAAGTCTATTTGTTTAATAAGGACAAAATTTTGATTATAAATATTATAAATACCTGTTAGGACATTACTATTATTTTTTAATATATAAAAATCTATCGGTTCCATAACGGACTCCCAAGAATTTATCTCAGGAAGATACTCTATAATTCCTTCTCCTTCGGAATTGATTTGAAATGAATGCATTAGGTTAAGTTGAGCTTTCGTTATGAGTGAAACACACATAATGTATATTAATATCAATATCTTTTTCATTAGAACCATCCCTCCTTGGAAGCTAAAGCTAAAAGTTCAAATAAATCCTGTTTGCTTGGAATACGGGCTTGACCACGTGCTGCCTGCAATTTGCCATCTGGGTATCTCCAGATAAATCTGAACCCGTCATCGGAACCTCCATCTTCATAATGGTAAGTTCCCCACTGGAAATATAAACACCAATCGTTCGGGTCATCACAATTGGTCACCTCATTCTTAATTTCAAAATTAGCCATAGTTTATTGATTTAATGAATGTTTATTTTAATAAATTGTCAATGATCCCCACTATACATTCCGCTACTTTCATTCTTACATCCATCATTGGTGAAAGTCCAACAAGGGCAGAATTGTCAAAGTGGAAGTTTTGAAACCAAATAACCTCATATCCATATCTTGTTGCGATATCATACACAGCATTTACGGTGGCACCGCTTGTCCGGCTTGCCGTTACTATTATTTCAGCCTTTGCCTTTTCAGCGGCATCCTCTAACCATAAAGGTTGATCTGAATACGGGTCTCCAAGTGTGGAAATTACAACAGACTTTCCATTTATCTCAAAGTGACACCACTTGTCTTTTCCCGTATTGGGTTTCTCAAAAAATAATGTGTTTTGAGGTGATTCCTTTAAAAGGAAAATTACCTCTAATAGGGTTTCTGTTTTGCCCCAATTAGCCTTTGCATAGTCGCAAATGATGTACTTATTTTCCATAAAGATACTAATAAGACTTTTCAACTGGCAAAAGTACGAATTATCAACCCCTTACAGAAGTACAAATGTCGCCAATTCCGCCACACTTTTGTCGCTAATCATACTACGCCTATGGTTTTGGAACACTCCAAAAGAAAATCGTGATGCAACAGTTTAGAAATCCTTATCAACAATTGCAAATCGATGGTCTCCTTGCTCAGAATCTTATACACATTAGTTCGATCAGTATGTATTGCTTTGGCGAACCATGTGATAGTTCTACCTTGCACCTTCAATTCGGCTCTGATCATATTTCCGATGTGTAGCGATTCCATTTGTGTTGATTGCATAAAAAAAGCGTGGAACTTATTCCTTGCTTGAAGTCCGGGTTACCACACCCACCTATCTAACAAGTCATTCCACGCCGTATTGCTACGGCATTCATAACTGATCCTTGATAGGTTGTGTCCTCTCACGAGGACAAAGTGGTAATTGGACTTCAAGGATAGCCACAAACGCTATCTATTATGTATGTCTTATTTTATTTTTCTTTTTCTTTTTGTACTAATTTATTGAACTTTAATAATATTTCAAAAGAGTTATTTTTCTGTTTTTTCCAATAAATCCTTCGCACTCACTTCCATTTTGCAGAAGGCGAACCACTTCCGTCCCAAATCTTTCAGTGAAGCACCTATATGATAGACTTCGTGGTCAATCATCAAAAACCGGTCGTGCGACCTGTCGAACTTGCGGATTTCTATCGGCTTGTATTGTTTGTTGTGCCTGTCAATGTCAAGTTTGAGCTTGGCATCCTGTGTGGGCGAATAATTCGCCCACACAGCGTTCCATTACAATCTCTCAATCTTCACCCGAATCTTCACATCCTCCAAATCCATCTCCACGCCGTCGGAAACCGTGGCGGCGATGGTCAGGGAGGTGCAGAGGGTCTCGTTGCAGATGTGCTGCTCGAAGGCCTTCAAAGCGGGGGTGATGGCCTCGTTGTTCTCCACGGTGATGGCGATCTTGTCCAGCACCTCAAAGTTGTTCTCCTTGCGGTAGGTCTGCACCAACTTCACGAACTCACGGGCGTAACCCTCGTTCTTCAGCTCTTCGGTGACCTCGATGTCCAAGGCGACGGTGAGTGCACCGAAGTTAGCCACCACCCAGCCGGGAATGTCCTGCGCCTGGATCTCCACGTCGTCGGTGGTGATCTCCACAGGCTGACCCTCGATCTCAAACCTCATCACACCCTCCTTCTCCAACTGCGCGATCTCTTGCTGCGAGAAGCCCGTGATCTTGGCGGCCACTAACTTCATGATCTTGCCGTATTTCGGTCCCAACTTCTTGAAATCGGGTTTGATACGCTTCACGAAGACGCCGTCCTCGTTGCTGACGAACACCAACTCCTTGACGTTGACCTCGTGCAAAATCAGATCCTGCACCAACGAAATCTGCTGTTTGAAGTGCTCGTCCATCACGGGAATCATAATCTTGGAGAGCGGCTGACGTACTTTCAGGTTGGTTTTCTTACGCAGTGCCAACACCATAGAACTGAACTGCTGCGCAAGCTGCATACGCTCCTCCAACTCCTTGTCAATCAGTTCCTCGTGTACCTCGGGATAGTCGGCCAAATGCACGGACTCGAAGGCTTCCTTGCCGGTGACACGGTTGAGGTCCTGATAGAGCTTGTCCATAAAGAACGGCGCGATGGGCGAGGCGATCTTGGCGATGGTCTCCAAGCAGGTGTAGAGTGTCTGGTAGGCGGAAATTTTGTCTTCGCTGTATTCGCCCTTCCAGAAGCGGCGGCGACAGAGACGCACGTACCAGTTGCTGAGGTACGCGTCCGTAAAGTCCTGAATCTCACGGCCTACCTTGGTCGGCTCGTAGTCGATGTAGTTCTCCTGACAGTGCTTCACCAACGTGTTCAGCTCGGAGAGAATCCAACGGTCGATTTCGGGACGTTTGGCGAACGGAATCTCCGCCTCTTTGTACGTGAATCCGTCAATGTTGGCGTACAGCGCGAAGAAGTTGTAGGTGTTGAACAGCGTGCCGAAGAACTTGCGCTGCACTTCGCCGATGCCGGCCTCGTCGAATTTGAGGTTGTCCCACGGGGAGGCGTTGGTGATCATATACCAGCGGGTCGCGTCGGGACCGTATTTGTGGATGATCTCGAACGGATCGACAGCGTTGCCCAAACGTTTGGACATCTTGTTGCCGTTTTTGTCGAGCACCAAACCGTTGGAAATCACAGACTTGAAGGCTACGCTGTCGAACAGCATCGTGGCGATGGCGTGCAAGGTGAAGAACCAGCCGCGCGTCTGATCCACGCCCTCGGCGATAAAGTCGGCGGGGAAGTTGGTCTTGAAGAACTCCTTGTTCTCGAACGGGTAGTGCAGCTGGCTGTACGGCATCGAGCCGGAGTCGAACCAGACATCGATGAGGTCGCTCTCGCGGTACATCCTATCGACGTAGGGTTTGTGCAAGTCGATGTTGTTGTCGTAGTTCTCCTGCGACATATCGTTGACCTTGAAATTTTTATACGGATTCTCGGTCATAAAGCCGGCGGCGATGGACTTGTCGATTTCGGCCATCAGCTGCTCAATGGAACCGATGCAGATCTGCTCTTTCTTGTCCTCGGTGGTCCAGATGGGCAGCGGCACGCCCCAGAAGCGGGAGCGGGAGAGGTTCCAATCGACGAGGTTCTCGAGCCAGTTGCCGAAACGGCCGGAGCCGGTGGCGGCAGGCTTCCACTTGATGGTCTTGTTCAGCTCCATCATACGCTCTTTGTAGGCCGTGGTCTTGATGAACCAAGAGTCGAGCGGATAGTAGAGCACGGGCTTGTCGGTGCGCCAGCAGTGCGGGTAGTTGTGGGTGTGCTTTTCGCTCTTGAAAAGCTTGCCCTGCTCCTTCAGCATCACCACGATATCCACGTCCAAGGATTTGTCCTTCTCGGTTTTGGTCGGGTCGTAGGCGTTTTTCACGAACTGGCCGGCGTAGGGGCAGTAAGCCTCCACGTCCATACAGTTTTGGACAAACTCGGGGTCGAGGTCCTCGATGCGGTAGAACTTGCCGGTGCGATCGACCATCGGCTGGCGGATGCCGTCCTTGTCGATCATCACGAGCGGCGGGATGCCGGCGGCAGCGGCCACGCGCTTGTCGTCGGCGCCGAAGGTCGGGGCGATATGCACGATACCGGTACCGTCTTCCGTGGTGACATAG
This sequence comes from uncultured Bacteroidales bacterium, assembly GCA_900315705.1. Taxonomy (GTDB): domain Bacteria; phylum Bacteroidota; class Bacteroidia; order Bacteroidales; family WCHB1-69; genus F23-D06. The sequence goes on from ONAB01000044.1 coordinate 6,384, forward strand.
TCGCCGGGGATGATGCGAAAGGCGCCCTCGCCGGGGTTCACCCACGGGATGAGCTGCTCGTAGGAGATGCCCACGAGATCTTTGCCCTTGAACTCCTTCACAACCTCCGGGGCTTCCTTGAACATCGTGGAAACCAACGCTTTGGCCATCAGGATATAGCAGGGTTGTTCGTTGTACGGATGCACGGTTTTCAGCATCACATAGTCGATGTTCGGACCCACGCACAATGCCGTGTTGCTCGGCAGCGTCCAAGGGGTGGTCGTCCACGCAATCGCGTACACGGGAATATTTTCCGCATTATCAATTCTTAATTCTTCATTCTTAATTCTTAATTTGAACAGCGCCACGCAGGTCAAATCTTTCACATCGCGGTAGCAGCCGGGCAGGTTGAGCTCGTGGGAGCTGAGGCCGGTGCCGGCGGCGGGGGAGTAGGGCTGAATGGAGTAGCCCTTATAGAGCAGCCCTTTCTTGTAAAGCTCTGACAGCAAATACCATACAGTTTCGATATACTTGTTGTCGAAGGTGATATAGGGGTGTTCGAGATCGACCCAGTAGCCCATCTCGCGGGTGAGCTCGTCCCATTTGTCCTTGAACTTCATCACCTCGCGGCGGCAGGCCTTGTTGTAGTCCTCCACGGAGATCTTCTTGCCGATGTCCTCCTTGGTGATGCCGAGAGTCTTCTCCACGCCAAGTTCCACGGGCAGTCCGTGCGTGTCCCAGCCGCCCTTTCGGCCGACGTACTTGCCGGTGAGGGTCTGGTAGCGGCAGACGATGTCCTTGATGGTGCGGGCCATAACGTGGTGGATGCCAGGCATGCCGTTTGCGGACGGCGGTCCCTCAAAGAAAACGAAACGTTTGTGTCCCTCGCGGGTCGATAAACTCTTGGCGAAGATGTCATTGTCTTCCCAATATTTTCTCATTTCCTCCCCAAGGGCAGGGAGATTAAGACCTTTGTATTCAGTATATTTCATCGAAGTATAGATTTTTCCAAAAAACTTGCAAAGATACAATTTTTTCGTGATCAGTAATCAGTGATCAGTAATCGGTTTTGGGGTTGCACTTTTGTTTACTCAATCCACGTAAAACGAGTGTCCACCACCTTCCATTCGCCGTTTTGCTTCTCCAAAACCGCCTCGCCCCCTTCGTACACAAACCGAAACATCACGACAGCTCGGTTCATTTCGGGGTTGAAAATGATTTGTTCTGCCTCAGGATAGGTCTCATATTGCCAATAACCGCCCCAGTGCCCATAGAATATAAGGGCGGCCTTGTTGATGAATGCATGCTTTGACCGACTTTTTCCCTTTGAAAACGCCGGCTGCATAATGTTATCTTCTCCTAAAGCGATATGTCTGTTTCCTAAAAAAGAGTTTAGCAACTTCTCATATTTTTTTGTCAGATATACCACTTTTTTCCCTTCAAAATGCACTGGCGGACGGAATTCAATGGCGGAATCCAGAGTTGTTGTGGCAATTAGAGAAAACGGCTGGAATGCAAAGAGAGGCTCGTAGCTAAATTTGATGTTCTTATTACGAACATATTCTATCCAATCTTGCTGCTCGTCCGTATCGTCAGGATACATTTGACGAATACGCGCTTCCATTAAGGAATCAATTTCTTCCTGCTTGTATAAAATGGTCTCCGCTTCCAATATTTTCCACAGGGAACTCTGAACGATAAAATAGGGCTGTTCATCATATAAAACGTGGCAATCAATATCTTTGGCAATTATTTGCTGCGGTTGGTAGAAAGCGGCAAATACCTTGTGCGCCTCCGCTACGTAGGGGTTCTGCGCCTCGCCTTCATTGGATTTCACCTCCTCCGACCAGTTGTCGAAAAATGTGTACAACAACTTCGTGGATTTCGTCTTATAGGCCTCTTTCAGCAATTGGGCTTGCGGATTACTTTGGCAAGAGACTTTCAAGGTGGCAAGCATCAGTAATGTCAAGAAAAAGGTGTGTGTTTTTGAAATCATACAGGAAATGCTGCTTTTATCGCGGCAAACATACAAAAATTCCCAAAAACAACATTCATAATTCTTCATTCTTAATTCTTAATTATTTAGTACCTTTGCCGCTCCATAATCCCTAAAAAATGAAAAAACTCCTTCTCCCTATAATCCTCCTCGCTATGGTTACCGCTACCGCGCAACGCGATTATACCCAGTATGTTAACCCGATGATCGGGACCAACGGAATGGGGCACACCTTCCCCGGCGCGTGCTACCCCTTCGGGGGCGTGCAGGTGAGTCCCGACACGGACACCATCCCCCACAACATCAACGGCCGCTACCAACCGGGCGTGTATGACTACTGCGCCGGCTACCAGTACCGTGACAAGACTATCGTGGGTTTCAGTCACACCCACTTCAGCGGCACCGGCCACTCCGATATGGGCGACATCCTGCTGATGCCCTTCACCGGTGAGGTGCAGCTCAACCCCGGCACCGCCGACAACCCCGATGGCGGCTACCGCTCGCGCTTCAGCCACGCCACCGAGAAGGCCTCGCCCGGCTACTACGAAGTGCGCCTCAGCGACGACGACATCCTCGTGCAGCTCACCGCCACCCCGCATTGCGGCATCCACCTACACCTTTCCCAAAGGCGAAACTCAGAAGCTCATCGTCGATCTCAACCACTGTCTCTACAACTACGACGGCAAGGTGCTGTGGGCCTCCCTGCGTATGGAAGACCCCTACACGCTGACCGGCTACCGCATCACCAACGGCTGGGCACGGGAGAATTACGTCTATTTTGCCATCCACTTCAGCAAACCCGTGGCCCACTACGGCTACCAGGATTTCGGCAAACAGGACTACCGCGGCTTCTGGCGCCGCTTCGACCTTAACCACGACTTTCCCGAAATTGCAGGACGCAAGGTGGTGGCGTGGGTAGCGTTCGAGAACGACAATGACCCTGTGCTGGAAGTGCAGGTGGGTCTTTCCGCAGTGGGCACTGATGGTGCAATGATGAATTTGAAGGCTGATACCCGGTGGCACTACAGTTGGCAAAAAGCTGATAGTACAGACCTTTTCGACCACCTCTCTTTCGACGAGATTCTCCAAAACACGAAGAAAGCTTGGAATGACAAACTCGGCATCTATGAAGCAAAAGGCACTGCAGACCAACTTGCGATGTTCTACACCTCTCTTTATCATACGATGATTAATCCCTCAATCTATCAAGATGTTGACGGGAAATATCGCGGGGTTGATCATAATATCCACCAAAATGACGAGGGTTTTACCAACTACACGATTTTTTCACTTTGGGACACTTATCGGGCAGAGCATCCTTTGCTGAATATTATAGACCCAAAAGCCGACAGGGATATGGTTTCCTCCATGTTTGAGCATGCCGGACAGAGCGTACATCAAGTTCTTCCTATTTGGAGTCATGCGGGAAATGAGAATTGGTGTATGATCGGTTATCACGGCGTGTCTGTGGTAGCGGATTACTTACTTAATAATCCCAACTTTCACGAACACAAGCCAAAAATGCTCCATATCATAAACAGTGCCAATTTGGATTATTATGACCATACAAACCTATACAAAAAATTAGGTTATGTGCCCTATAACAAGTCTTCTGTCGGCACATCTATTACCTTGGAAAATGCATACGAGGATTGGGTGATCTATCGCCTGATTGACAACGAGTTTGCTTTTGGATTTGATAAGATGAAGGAGACCTATCGCCAGCGCGCGCTGAACTTCAAGAACGTCTTCAACCCGGAGACGGGCTTCGCACAGGCACGCTACGAGGACGGCTCGTGGAAGACACCCGCCGACCTGCTCTCCACCTCCAACGAGGGTTTTATCGAGGGCAACAGCTGGAACTATTCGTTCTACGTGCCGCACGATGTCAACGGACTAATCAAGATTATGGGCGGCGACAAGGTCTTCGTGAATCGTTTGGACGAACTCTTCACGATGTACGTGCCCGACAAGTTCTTCGCTGAGACCGAGGATGTTACCCGCGAGGGAATGTTGGGCGGATACGTACACGGCAACGAGCCCAGCCATCATATTCCATACCTCTATATGTGGACTTCCCAGCCGTGGAAGACGCAGCAGCGCGTGCGCGAGGTGATGAACAAGATGTACCGCAACCACCTCGACGGGCTGTGCGGCAACGACGACTGCGGCCAGATGTCGGCCTGGTACATCTTCAGCGCGATGGGCTTCTATCCCGTCTGTCCCGCCAGCGGCCAATACGTCCTCGGGGCTCCCTACCTGCCCGAGAATGTTCTCCATCTGCAAAACGGTAACACCCTGACCATCAAAGCACCCAACGTCAGCGACCAGAACTGCTACATCCAGTCGGTGATGCTCAACAGCCAGCCGCTGCACACCGCCTACATCACCTACGAGCAGATTATGGCCGGCGGTGAGCTCGTCTTCACGATGGGCAGCAAGCCGAACAAGAAATGGTTCACGGAGAAGCCGTACTCGCTGGAATAAAAAAAGCGCCAACAGATTGCTCCATTGGCGCCATATAGCGTTAAATTCAACTCGTTTCCTTACTTGATACCGAGTTTCTTCTTAATCTCCTTGGGGATAGCATCTTTGTGCACCACGATATTCATCGTTTTGTAGCGCACGAAAGCCTTGGAGGCGTAGAACATTCCGTGGTAGTCGCCGTAGTCGCCCCAGCTGTTCTTCACCATATAGTATTCGTTACCCATTTGGTCTTTGGCCTTGCCGTAAATCAGCATACCGTGGTCGTCGGTGGTCTCCCAGTTGTCGAAAGCCACTTGGCGTTCCTCTTGGGTCACCCAGCGTTGCGGTGTTGGGTGTTTGGCAGCCTCGTCTTGGATTGCCTTGGCGCTCATACCCGTCCAGTGGGCCATATCGCTACCCTGCATAGCAGCGGGTTTGGTCTCGGGAAGCACGCAGAAACCTTTCTTCACGCCCATTCGGAAGCCCGGCTCGCTCACATCGGAGCCCCAAGCCACGGTATAGCCGTGATCAACAGCGTAGTCAAAAATCTCCATCATCTCATCCAACGGCACATTGTAGCACTGAGCCCAACGCCAGTTGTCTTGGATTTCAAGAACGAATTTCTCATAGAAAGGATGGTGGGTGTAGGAAGTGATGGAAATGTAGTCATCAGGATTCAAGCCCAGAGACTCATAGAAGGATTTCGGGGTGTATTCCTTGCCGTTGTACGTGAAATTTTCGGGGTTTTTGCCCAAGTAGATTTCGTGAACAGCGGCCACGGCCTTTTGCCAAAGCACTTCGTTTTTGTCGTTTTTCTGCAGGCTTTTCTGATCGCCCGTAGCAATAGCCTTCACCATTGCGTCGGTAAGCAGAGAGAGCTCGCTGTGGTCGGAAAGCGTGTCACCGTAAGCGGCGCCCGGACGCATTTCGCTCTCGGGAACCAAACCGAATTTCTTCATACCGTAAAGCACATCATAAAAAGAACCGCCCTGGGAGAAAGAAACGTCACCGTGGGTGCGGACAGCAGCCATAGCGCGGTCATTGTAGGTGTTGGACACGATGTACATTTCGGAAAAGTCGTACTCGCCCTTGCCCATACGGAGCAATTCAGCTTCAATGAAGCCCAAACCAGAGTAGCACCAGCAAGTACCGGCACGGTGCTGGTCTTTCACGGACGTGATTGGAATTTCCTTAAGGTTGGTGAATTTGTAACCTTCATCTTCTTTGTTGGCTTCTTTTTCTTGTGCAAAAACATTGTTACAGCACAAGAATGCGGCCATTGCGAGGAGTAACAGGGATTTTTTCATTTTTTTATTGTAGTAATTTAGGGGTTAATAATTTCTTTTTGGGCGGCAAAAATACATAAAAATCTTTTGGGCTCAACTTTTATGCAAGGATTACAAAAAAATTTAATCTGTTTGGGTATGCCATATTTCCTCTCTATATGGGTGATTTTGTATTGCTTTTATGACTATCCTCTAAGCAAATTGTTATTATTATTTAATTTTTGGTGTTTTGCCAGAAAAGAGGTCTTTTTTGACGATTAATCTATTATTAATACTACTTTTATATATTTTTTTCGCATTTTAATACTATTCTATTGCACAATAATATCTATCACTATTTTTACTATCTTTGTCATATATGTTTAAATTTAAATTAATATGGAAAAATTTATTAATTGCTGCGTTTTTATTGAGCCTGATGATTGTGCTAATTCCCTAACAGACTTATTATCCGTATTCAAAACCTTAAAGGTGGCGGCCTGCATCAAAAACCAGTCAGAAGCTTTAGAACTTCTCAACAAAAAGAAAATCGACATTCTTTTCATCAATGTGGATTATGCAGATTTCCTTCAACTGGTACATAAACCCACCTTTATTATAGGTATTTGTGACCAAAAACATTCAAAACACTTGATAAAGTATCTCAGGCAAGGTTTTTTTGACTTTTTGCTATCACCTATTCAGAAGGAGGAACTGTATAATGTGGTCGGAAAGGCACTGAACACCTATGGCACATACAACTTCCTATGTAGAGAAAAGGCGCTCGAGGCCAACGAAAACGAGATTCTTTACAACAAAACCTTGCTTGAAAAGACACTTTTCACCAAAGATTCGATGTTTCTCAATGGACCGCGCAAATCGGATTCCTTGCGCATCTCTTTCGACGACGTGCTCTATCTGAAACTCGAGCAGGGCAACACCATTCTCTATTTTGAAAATGGAACCACAAAACAGTTGCACACTACCCTCAAATATTTCCAAAAGAAGCTTCCTGGAGAGAAATTCCAGAAAATTAACAGGAATATCATTGTCAACATCGACAAAGTAAGCAGAATCTCCAATAACGAAGAGGTTTGGATTGGAACCCAACCGTTGAAGGTGAGCCGATCCTTTAAAAAGACGTTGAAAGCAGTACTCGATCTGTAAACTGGATCCACTTAAAACAATGACCAAAAATATTTGGCGGCAAAATGCAAATTTTGTATTTTTGCCGCCCTGTTGGTCTTGTAGTTCAATGGATAGAACGAAAGTTTCCTAAACTTTAGATTTGGGTTCGATTCCCAGCGAGACTACTTT
>ONAB01000013.1 GCA_900315705.1 uncultured Bacteroidales bacterium
GGACCAGTCGATCTGCACGCCCCAGTCCATAGGCTCCACATCGGTGGTGCAGTTGGCGGGCACGATATTGTCGGGCAGGTTGTTTTGTCCCGTTGCCCGTAAAAGGGAAGACACACCTATCACTAGCAAGATAGCCAAACGGGGTGCTCGGATGTGAAAGATGTGTCTTAACATATTTGTCTGATGTATCCGGCTGCCGATTCGCTCCGTTTATTGCTCTTTGTACCGGAAGGCGAAGATGAAGGCCACGGCCACGATGAAAGCGTAGAGCGCGAAAATGCCCCAAACAGCTGTCCAGTCGCCCACCAGAAAATGGCGCATCCCGTTCTCTGTCATCACCGGTTGCCAGGAACAGAACCGGTTCACCACTGCTTGTGCGCTCAAGGTGCCGACGGTGGCGCCTATGCCGTTGGTCATCAGCATAAAGAGTCCCTGTGCGGAGGAACGGATGGAGATGTCGGTCTCCTTGTCCACAAACAACGATCCGCTGATGTTGAAGAAGTCGAAGGCCACACCATATACAATCATCGAGAGCACGAACAACCAGACGCCTCCGCCGGGATTGCCCACGCCAAAGAGTCCGAAACGCAACACCCAGGCGAACATTGCAATCAACATCACCCGCTTGATGCCGAATTTCTTCAAACAGAATGGAATCAGCAGAATGCACAGTGTTTCAGATATTTGCGACAATGAAACCAGCATATTGGCGTGCTTCACACCGAATGTGTCGGCAAACTCGGGGTCGGCGCCGAAACTGGAGATGAAAGGATTGGCAAAACCGTTGGTGATTTGCAGGGAAACACCTAATAACATCGAGAAAATGAAGAAGATGGCCATCTTTTTCTCTTTGAAAAGGGAGAATGCCTTCAAACCGAAAGCCTCTGCCATAGACTTGTGCTCTTTGTTTTTGACCACCGGACAGTCGGGCAAGGTGAAAGAGTAGGAGGCCAGCACCAGACCGATGCATCCGCTGAAGAGGAATTGCCGTGCGGTCTCCTGAAGCCCTAACAGGTCAACAGCCCACATAGAGATGATGAAACCGATGGTGCCGAACACGCGGATGGGGGGAAATGCTTTCACCGTGTCCAAGCCAGCTTTATCCAAAGCATTGTAAGCCACGGCATTGGAAAGGGCCAAGGTGGGCATATAGAAAGCCACGCCGAGCGTGTATAGAGCGAATAAGGGTCCGAATTGCACATCCATTCCGGTGGATATGCCGTACAAGCCGGCGCAAATCATCGCGATACCGGAGATGCCGTGGCTGATGCCCAACATCTTTTGGGCGGGAATCCAACGGTCGGCCACAATGCCCAGCAGAGCCGGCATAAAAATGGAGACAATGCCCTGGATGGAATAGAATATCCCGATGTGTTTTCCCAGACCGTGAGGACCCAAGTAGCGTCCCATACAGGTGAGATAGGCCCCCCAGATGGCAAACTGGAGGAGGTTCATTGTAATCAACTTGATTTTCAATGTCTTGTCGTTTTTCATATTCTCTATTTTACTTTGAAATCAAACAGTTTTTCTCCTTCAAGGAAACCCTGGAGTCGGTCGTTGATGTGTACGGGTCCAACGCCGACGGGCGTGCCGGTGAAGATGATGTCACCCGTCTTCAAGGTCATAAAACGGGAGACGTACGCGATGATTTGGTCGATGGTGAAGAGCATATCGCGGCTGTTGCCCTCCTGCACCTTCTCGCCGTTGAGCAAAAGGTGGAAGTTAAGGTTCTGCACGTCTTGGAACTGGCTCTTGGGCAGGAACTTGCCCACCACGGCCGAGCCGTCGAAGGCCTTGGCAATCTCCCAGGGGTTGCCCTCCTGAATGCAGCGCCGCTGCAGGTCGCGGGCGGTGAAGTCCACCCCCAAACCAATCTCCTCATAGTATAAATGGGCGAACTTCTCCTGAATGCACTTTCCCAAGCGGTTGATTTTCACGATAATCTCCGTCTCGTAATCCACCTGTTGCGAGAAATCGGGCAGGAAGAAGGGGCGATTGCGACGTGTGATGGCATTCTCCTGCTTCAGGAAGAAGACAGGCTCCGTGGGCACGGCGTGTTGCAGTTCCGCGATGTGCGCCGCGTAGTTCCGACCAATGCAGATGAATTTCATCGTTACAGGAAATTAAAGTGGATGACCAGTTCGAAATAGCCTAATTTCGCCTTTGGATCGACCTTGAGCACGCTGTTGTACGCTTGGTTCCGGCCTTGGAAGAAGTTGGTCAGCGTGTGCACATAGTTGGCCATAATGCCGGCCCTCATCTTCGGGGTGACGGCATATTCGAATCCCATTCCGGCGAATACAGACTCTTTGAGGATGGAGGCCTTGTTGTAGGGCTGGCGTTCCCTTGACCACAACTCGTCGCCCAGAATGCAGCCGTCGATGTGAGAGGCGCGCAGCAGCAGGCTGTTGTAGAAGCCGGCGTTGCCGCAGACGTAGAAGTTGTTGATAGAGTTGGTCTTCAGGGTGACGCCCACCGGTATGGTGAGGTACATCGCGCGGTAGGTGCGGTGTATGTCGGCCTCGGTTCCTCCAATGTTAGGCAAAATGACACTGTCGCGCAGGGCGAGCTTCCCGCCGACGTGCTCGAGGAAGACGCCGGTGGAGACGTAGAAGTTCTTGCCGTGCGTCAGGTTGACGTTGATGGGCACACCGTAGCGCATACCCACGACGATGCCGTCGCGCTGGTGGCCGAGTGTCTTGGTGTACATCCAGTCGAAGGTGGGAGCGAAGGCGAGCCCGAAGTTGATGCGGGCGCCCTCACCATTGTCCTTGTCCACCCCGGCGGGATAGACGTGCCGGGGTTTGCGGGGCACTCTGTTGGGCCGTTGGGCGACGGCCGAGGCCATTATCCCAAAGCAGAGTATTGTGAGGAGCAGGATTCTTCTTTTCATATTATTGAATTTAAAAGAGTTCGGGTTGGGCGTTGGGGTAGCGGCTCTTGCCCAAGTGTTCGTAGGCGAGAGCGGTGGCTTCGCGACCGCGTGGAGTGCGCATCAAGTATCCCTCCTGGATGAGGAAGGGCTCATAGACTTCCTCGATGGTGCCGGGGTCGTCGCTCACGGCGGTGGCGATGGTGCTCAGGCCGACCGGCCCGCCCTTGAACTTGTCGATGATGGTACTCAAGATGCGGTTGTCCATCTCGTCAAGACCGTGCTGGTCCACGTTGAGTGCCTTGAGGGCAATCTGGGTGATAGGCAGGGTGATGGTGCCGTCGCCCTTGATCTGGGCGAAGTCGCGTACCCGTCGCAGGAGCAGGTTGGCGATACGGGGCGTGCCTCGGCTGCGGGAGGCAATCTCGTAGGCGGCGTCATCGTGGATGGGAATGTCCAGAATGGAAGCCGAACGGCGGATGATCTTGCCCAGCGTCTCGGCGTCGTAATACTGCAGTCGCAGGTTGATGCCGAAACGGGAGCGCAACGGGGCGGTCAGCAGGCCCGACCGGGTGGTGGCGCCCACGAGCGTGAAGGGGTTGAGCGAGATCTGCACGCTGCGCGCGCTGGGACCGCTGTCAATCATTATGTCGATCTTGTAGTCCTCCATTGCCGAGTAGAGGTACTCCTCCACCACGGGTGAGAGCCGGTGTATCTCGTCGATGAAGAGCACGTCGTTGGGCTCCAGGTTGGTGAGCAGTCCGGCCAAATCGCCGGGCTTGTCAATGACGGGGCCGGAGGTGCAGCGCACGTTGACGCCCATCTCGTTGCCGATGATGTGCGACAGGGTGGTCTTGCCCAGTCCGGGAGGGCCGTGCAGCAGCACGTGGTCCAGTGCCTCCCCACGGGCCTTGGCGGCTCGCACGAAGACGATGATGTTTTCCAACACCTGCTGCTGTCCCTGGAACTCCTTGAACGCAGCCGGACGTATCGCCCGCTCGAACTCCTTGTCGGCCGACGACATCCTGCTGGTGGTGGGATCTAAGTTCTCGTTCATCGTTAACGGTTTTGAAGTTTGTCCAATCGGTTCAGCCCCGCAATGGCCGGCTCGAAGTTTCTTTCCAGTTTCAGGGCCGTCTGGTAGTCCTTGCGGGCCTTGTCGTATTCTCCAAGATATTCGTAGGCAACGCCCCTGTTGCAGACGGAATAAACGAAGTTGGGGTTGGCCTCGATGGCCTGGGTGAAGAGTTTAGCAGCCTCGTCATAGCGGGCGATGCTTTCATCCAAGTACAAATAACCCAGGTTGTTGAGGGCGGGAATGTTCTTGGGGTCAATCTCTATGACGGTCTTGTACTCCTGCTCTGCCTCCTCGGTCTTCCCCATATCCTGATACATCTTGCCGAGGTTGTAGCGGATCTCCACATTGTTGGGATCCACGTTGAGGGCATTCTGGTAATAGTTGATAGCCAGCGGGTTGTTAAGTTGTTGGTAGAAATAACCCAACTCCAAGAAGGCTTTGATTTCCTTGGGGTCTTGGTCGATGACCAGTTGCAGTAGACGGAGGTAGTTGGCGGTGTCGCGCTGGTCCTTCATCATAAAGGCCTGGATAAGGTAAGCCTTGGGATTGAAGGGCTGCAGGGCCACGGCCTCGTCGATGGTTTTGCCACATTCGTCCAGCATCCTGAGATGGTAGTAGAGCTCGGCCAGCTTGAGGCGCGCCTCGTTGTTGTCGGGCTGCTTTTTGATGGCAGTCTGCAGCATCTCCTCCGCCAAGTCGGTTTCGCGTTGGGCGAAGTAGAGGTCGGAGAGCTTGACGTAGTATTTGCTGCTGTCGGGTTGCAGCCGGATGGCGGTCTGCATATCGGCGATGCCCTTTTCCAGCTCCTGGTGGTAATAGTAGTAGTCGGCACGCTGGTAGTAGAGCTCCGACCGCTTGGGGTGCCGGTCAATCTCTTTGCAGAGTTTTGCCAGCTCGGAGGGCAGGTCGGCGTACCGGTTTTTGTTTTGGCAACTGTAACCGAATATTAGCAATAGTGCCAGTAGGCAGGTGATTATTCTTTTCATTCTGTTGGTGTTAGCTTTTAGCCGTTGGCTGTTAGCTGTTAGTCGGTGGTGATATTATGTTAAAAGCCATTGGCCAATGGCTAAAAGCCAATAGCCAATGGCTGATAGACACTATTTCATATTTTCTTTGATGGCCTCGCGGATTTTGGCTTCCAGTTCGTCGGCCAACTCGGGGTTGTCGGCGAGGAGGTTCTTGACGGCTTCACGGCCTTGTGCCAGTTTGCTGTCGCCATAGGAGAACCAGGAGCCCGACTTCTTGATAATGCCGTACTCGACGCCGAGATCGACGATTTCGCCGGTCTTGGAGATGCCGCCGCCGAACATAATGTCGAACTCGGCCTGGCGGAACGGGGGCGCCACTTTGTTCTTGACAACTTTCACGCGGACGTGGTTGCCGATGGAGGTGTCGCCCTCCTTGATCTGGGCTTGGCGGCGGATGTCAAGGCGCACGGAGGCGTAGAACTTCAGGGCGTTGCCACCGGTGGTGGTCTCCGGATTGCCGAAGAGAATGCCGATCTTCTCACGCAGCTGGTTGATGAAGATGCAGCAGCAGCCGGTTTTGTTGATGGTGGCCGTGAGTTTGCGGAGAGCCTGTGACATCAGACGGGCCTGAAGACCCACTTTCGAGTCGCCCATATCACCCTCGATTTCGCTCTTGGGGGTCAGGGCGGCCACGGAGTCGATGACAATGATGTCGATGGCACCGGAACGGATGAGGTTGTCGGCAATCTCAAGGGCCTGTTCGCCGTTGTCAGGCTGTGAGATGAGCAGGTCGGAGGTGTTCACGCCCAGCTTCTCGGCATAGAAGCGGTCGAAGGCGTGCTCCGCGTCGATGAAAGCGGCGATGCCGCCCTGTTTCTGGGCCTCCGCGATGGCGTGGATGGCCAAGGTCGTCTTACCGGAAGACTCGGGACCGTAGATTTCGATGATTCTGCCTTTGGGGAACCCGCCGACACCCAGTGCGGTGTCAAGGCCGATGGAACCGGTCGAGATGACATCCATCTCCTCCACATTCGTATCACCCATTCTCATAATGGCGCCTTTGCCGAAGGTCTTCTCCAATTTCTCCAGCGTGGAGTTGAGCACTTTCAACTTCTCGGCATTCACGCTTTTTTTGATTTCGTCATTATCCATTTCAATAGTTATTATTTTATAGGTTTTGAAAAGAGCGCAAAAATACGCATTTTTCACATACGAAATACGCGTTTTTTTTAATGAAGATTGTTAAAATGATGTTTTTTAGTTGTTTGATTTCCAATGTTTTGAATCAATCTTAAGAATTGATTCCTAATTTTTTTTCGGAGCTTCTGCGCAAAGAAGTTCCTCCAGCTTTTCGGTGGCATTTCCCCAGTCGTAGTGCTGGTGGACATAGCGATTGCCGTTGGCGGCCACCTGGTGGTGGTACTCTTCGTCCTCCAGCAGGTGTGTGATGCTCTTCACGTACTCTTCAGTGGTGTGACAGGTGATGACGGCCCCCTCGTCAACTGCTTTGTCAAGGGGACGTCCCGCGAGCGGCGACGTGACACAGGGCAATTGCATCGACATAGCCTCCAGCAGCTTGTTCTGCAAGCCGGTGCCCAACCGCATCGGGGCCACGAAGACCCGGGCTTGCGCGTACCAGTCGCGCATCGAGTCCACCCATCCGGTGACAATGATGTGCTCGTCCTTCAGGGCACGAACCGACGCGGCGGGCGTGGCACCGCACAGCACTAACCGGATGTTGGGGAATCGCTCCTTCAACGGCGGAAGGATGGCCCGCGCAAGGTATTCGGCCGCGTCCACGTTGGGAGCATAGTTCATATTGCCCGAGAAAATGAGGTCGTAGGGCTTCTCCTCACCCTTGTACTGGAACTGGTCGAACTGCACGCCGTTGGGCACCACCACAATCTCGTCGCGGCGAGGGTGGGGAATGAGGTCGCGGTCCACCTCCGTGATGATGGTGTGGCCGTCGAACTTGTCGAAAATCGCTTCCTCATAATGACTTACCCTGCGCCATTCCATCTTGAAGAAGGGCTTCAGGAAGAGGTTGGCGTTCTCATAGCGGCGCCACATCCCCTTTGAGAAAGCGTCCTGGAAGTCAATGACCTTTTGGATGGGCACATCCTTGACGTACTCCGCCACACGGAAAAGTTGGCAATAGATGCGGTCGGGTTGCTCTTCGCACAGGATGCGTTTTATTTCACGATGGTTTTTCTTGCTGTAGAAATAGCCGCACTGCAACGGCGTCCCGTTGAAAAAAGAACGGATGATGTTTGTGAAACTCCGCCACTTGGGCTGGTGAAGCAGATATATCCGCTTACAGAAGGGCTGCACTTGCCGCAGTGCCTCGTCGGAAACCTTGTCTTCGTGCAGCGCCGCCAAAATGATATCGTGCTTTTCTGACAAGCAGCGAATCTGGTGGTACGCGCGCAACTTGTCCCCCTTTTCAAGGGGATACGGGAAGCGGGGAAGTACCACTAATATTTTCATCTTGACAATATTACAACTTAATAAGCCGAACGTTTTGTTCGGACGGCAAAGATACAATTTTAATGGTTATGGGTTATTGGTTATTGAAGCTGGGTTGGGTTTCATATCCCGCCGAAGTCGCTTTCCACCATCACCCATCTTTCTTCGGCTTTCGAATAGATGTATTTGCAATTAATCCAATCGCTTACGGCAATACACCAACGCATTCTTCCGTGGAATTTTTCCCAACTTAAGTAGCGAGAACCGACTGTAACGGAAACGGTGTCGTGAAGAAATTCCACGTGTGGGCCCCCTAAAATGTTCATTTTCTTATCTAACTTGACTTTTTTCGACACCTTCCACATCTGTTCACTATCGTTTTGGTATGTATAAATCGTCACATAACCGTTTTTTTCGGTGGAAACAGCGTTGAGTTTGTGGATCATATATTTGACGGTCTCATTAGAAAAGCCGCTACCCGTTTGGATGTACATTGCAGTATCATATAAATGACCGAATTTCACATCTTTGGATCTGATATGGTTAAACGAATACATTGAGTCAACAAGCGCGTCGGCAGTACTGGCAATGAGCATGTCCAACGGCTGTCCCCCCTGCGCTTGGAGCTTAGCCGGACAAAGGATGATCAATAGGAAAATGCTATAAAACAAGCGTTTCATGAAATCGGTTTTTGATAACATCGGCAAAGATACAATTTTTTCAATCCTAAATGGTCTCTCCCGAATGCGTCGTGCTGAAAGCACAAAACTTCAATAACCCCACACGAAACGAAGTGACGTGTGGGGTGGCGGACGCGGCATGAAGGTGGCGTGCTGAAGGCACGCTACTACTTGGCTTTATAGTTGCGTGTTTTCACGCTTGTTTCGCGGGTGGTCGCCATACCCCACACTGCGCTTCACTTCGTTACGCTTGTGTGGGGTTATTAAGATATTGTGCCTCTGGCACGCTTGTCGGAACGCGTTGTTTATAATAGGAACGACACAATTATAATCAACGTATTGGAACCCAATTATTTTCAGCGTCCAAACGATAGCGTCCGAGAGGCAGTTCCAGTACGCTTAGGATAATGTCCCGCCGCAGCAACGTTTTCGGAATGTTGACCTCGCAAATCTCCCTATAACGTCGTGTTTGCGGTTCCACGAAAATGTGGCATTCCACCGTATCGGTCTCATCCACCGTAAATTCTGGTCGGCGGAAAGGATTGATGATGTATGTTTCACGAATCCATACCGCAACGCTGTCCGCATATAACCGCCTGTATTCCTCAATCATGGTGCTGTCAGCCAGCCGATCTACATTGAAGTTCAGTTCGAAACTCCCATGGTGACTCCATAATCGGACTTGCCAAGGTTGTATGGTTCCGGTGGATTTGTTGCACCACGGTGTGAAATAGCAGACGGGGATATCCTGCTTGAACTCCCTGGCAAGTGCTTTACAAACAAAATATTGCTGATTGAGCGCTGCTGTGTCGTGATGCTCAATCGCATAGCAGATGCTGTCGGCCAACAGCACTAATCTTCCGGTACGGGAGTTGTTTTCCGACACGCCTATTTTCGAAAGATTATCCCAATAGCCAAAAAAACGATAGCCGGGATATCCCAATGTCATTATGCCCATTGGGCTGGTGGACTTTTCTTGGTTACCGCTATTATCTGTGCATTTCAAGTGTCTGGCTGTGAGGTTGGCGACCTCGAAAAGGTCGTTGATGCATTGGCAGAAATCAGGACGGACGGGCATTGTCCAAACATCCGCTTGGTAGGATTTCAGCGATTTGGTCGCCTCTCTCATCCTTCGCTGTTGTTCGGCATCATATCCTTTGATATAATGATATTGGATTCTATTTTGAGCAAATAATGCATCCCCGATGTTGGATTTTGCCCGTTTAAGGACAATCATACTGTCTTTCACCACAAAGGCATATTCCGGTGGAGTTGGATTAGGCCTGCCCGACATATCAGGAAGAGCAAGGTAGAAAGCCTCGAAAATGTGGCCATTTTCTCCAAATGTTTGGCGGTAGTCGTCGTACAACAATTCTCGGTAAAGCCTGTCCTGATACTCTGCTCTGCCAAATTCTCTTGCGGGCGTCAGAAACTCCTGCGCCTGAAGCTTGACCGGACAAAGGAGGATCAAAAGGCAAATGATATGGAACAAGCGTTTCATGAAAAATCACTATTTTGTTATTAACCGTGATGGTCTTATACGAACTACAACAACTACATCATCCTCAATATGAAATATATAAACCCATTTTTTATTATGGGACACCATTCGACATGCTTTTGGGTGATAGCGACGAATATCAGCGTATTGGCTCGGTTTGTAAAAACCAGCGAAAACAGAGAGCGATAATATTTCATTAAACATGGCATCCAAATATTTCTCTGCACTTTCAAGTGTCATTCTCGCTCGTAGCCAAGATGTGAGTTCTTCAATATCGGCCCTTGCAGATGGATCCACTTCAACTTTATACGTTCTCATACTTTTTTCTCAGAACGGTTCTGATTTCATCAAAAAAATCCGAAACGGTTATTCGATTAGACTCACAAGTTGCAGCATCAACGGGTTGACATTCTGCTGAAACACTATCGTTTACATTGACGATTTGCTGACCGTAAGATTCAGCAGCTTCCTCTACACGATTCTCTGTGTTTTCATTTGTTAGGTATGGTTTCTTTTTCATAAGAATGATTTTATAATAAGTCCGCAAAGATACAAAATATCCTGAACACAAACCAAACGAAAACGCCGCCGTGAATCCGCGCCATAACGCATCTCCACAACGGCATTCCCTGTATTAACGGTTCCGTAGAGACGCGGCGCGCCGCGTCTCTACAAATGTCTATTAACCGATCACCTTCTCCGTCTTCTTCATCAGACGGCGTTCGATTTGGTCGGCCTTCACCACGTAGTCGTGCGCCTTGTTGATCATCATCTCGGCCCACTCCTTGTCTTTCAGCGAGGAGGCGTTGATTTTGACGTTGAGGTAGGCGCCGTGGACGGCCGCGCGGGCGCAAAGCACGCCAACACCGGCGTCAGAGACGCTGGCGGGGTTGCCCTTGTTGATCATCGCCTCGCAAATCTCGAACACCTTGAAGGAGGTCTCGATGGTGCGCATCGGCACTTCGGTGGCGTATTTGGTGGCGTCCTGGATGGCCTGCGAACGGGCTTCCTTCTCCTCGGGCGTGCCCTTCGGCATACCAAAGGCGTTCATAATCACATTGAAGGCGTTGGTGTCCTCATCCACGAGGGCGAGCAGCTGGTCCTTCACCAATTGACCCTTTTCGGCCCATTCGGAGAACCAAGCCCATTTGTCGTCCCAACCGGGTTTGTGGGAGGAGAGGTTGGCGACCATCGTGCCGAGGGCGGCGCCGAGGGAGCCCATATAAGCGGAGATGGAGCCGCCGCCAGGAGCCGGACTTTCAGAAGCCGTCTCGTTGGCGAAACCAGTGCAGGTCATATTGACCAACTTCGGCGTAGTATCCTCTTTCTCAAGCAGATATTCGATAACCTTTTCTTCGGGATTGAACGGTTTGAGGTCGTCCAGTCCCATGGATTTCACGGCAATCTTCACCATCTCCTTCTCGTCGATGCCGAGGGAGCGTTTTTGCTTGGCGAGGTAGTATTTGCCGGCTTGGATGAGCACTTTCTTGGGAATCAGACCCACGATTTCGGCGCCGGTGACGCGGATACCGCGCTTGGCGGCCTTGGCGGTCACCTCGTCGAAGGCGACGTGCAGCGGGGTGGCGTTGATGTCGGTGATGTTCATCGAGACTTGCGCGATGCCGTATTCCTCAATGTACCAGCCGATGGCCTTGGTGCCCTTCAGCGTGCCGGGGAGCATCACCACATTGCCGTTCTCGTCGAGCACTTTCTTGCCGGTGATTTTGTTACCCTCGCGTTTCGGGCGGCCTTTCTCGCGCACGTCGAAGGCGATGGCGTTGGCGCGGCGCGTGGAGGTGGTGTTGAGGTTGTAGTTGACGGCGATGAGGAAGTCGCGGGCGCCCACAGCAGTGGCACCGCTCTTGGCGACGCTCTCCGTGAACTTGTTGGGACCGAAGTCGGGCTTCCACTCTTTGGAGGTGATGCGCTCCTTCAGGGCTTCGTACTCACCCTGACGGCAGTTGGCGAGGTTACGGCGCTCGGGTTTGAACGCGGCGTTCTCGTAGCAATAGACGGGGATATTCAGCTCCTTGCCGACTCTTTCAGCCAGCTGGCGGGCATATTCCACGGTCTCTTCCATCGTGATGTTGGCGATGGGCACGAGCGGGCACACGTCGGTGGCGCCGAAACGCGGGTGATCGCCGTGGTGGTTGCGCATATCGATGAGCTCTTGGCACTTGGCGATGAGCTTCACGGCGGCATCGACCACATAGTGCGGTTCGCCCACGAAGGTGACGACCGTGCGGTTGGTGGTGGCACCGGGATCCACATCCAGCAATGTCACGCCTTCTGCCTGACGAATCACGTCGGCCACTTGGTTGATGATGTCTTGATTTCTGCCTTCACTGAAATTAGGAACGCATTCGATTAACTGTTTCATATTTTATATTATTGATTATTAATATTTTATAATAAATACAAGTCAGAGTGCAAATGTAACATTTACTTTGATACAAAAGCATCTTCTTTATATTATTTTAGATGTATAATGGACAAAAAAAAAGGCACCGCGGGAAGCAGTGCCTTTGACAGGTATAAAAAGTAATTACATTCTGAAAGTAACGGGGACCGTGTAGAAGCAGCGGACGGGTTTGCCCATATTCTTGCCGGGTTTCCATTTCGGCATAGACATCACGCCGCGGACAGCTTCCTTGTCGCAATCGGGGAACAAGGGGACTTTCACCTTGGCGTTGCTGACGCGTCCGTCCTTTTCGACGACGAACTCGACGAGCACGGTGCCGGTGATGCCGTTGTTACGGGCCACTTCGGGATAGACGATGGATTTCGTCAGGAATGCGTTCAATGCCTCAGGACCGCCAGGGTATTCAGGCATTTCCTCAGTGAAATGGAGGACGGGCTCTTCGGTCGTCTCCTCTTCCACAAGGCCCACTTCTTCTTCCACGACATCGGCAATCACATCGTCTTCGAACACGTCCTGCACGAAGCTGATGTCATCCGAGACTTTGATGTTGTCGTCCACCAGGTTCAGCACCACTTCCTGTTGCTGAGCGGGCTGATCTGGGGGAGGAGGAGGGGTCTGGTCAGTGGCGATGACGTCTTCGTCCGTCACTTGGATGAAATCGTCGTCGGCGATGGTGAAGGTGGGAGCCTTGTCCTCATTGGCAAAGAGCTCAAAACCAGCATACACCAGTCCCAAGACAATCACAAGACCTACGAGAATGAAGAGTCCTCTCTTATTCTCCAAGTTTCCTTTGTCGTTTTTCTTAGCTAACATAATGATGTTATTTTAGGGTGTATAAAAATATCTATTTTTGGAACGGCAAAAATAATAATTTTATTGTAAAGTCGGAGTTGGATTTGAAAAAAAATTTCAAGGGTGCCAAACACAGCCGCCGCAACTCTCTTTAATGGCTCCCGTCACAGTGTTTAAAGTGTTGATTCTGTGATTTATACGTAGTAAACCAAGGAAGACAAAGATGAGTGCTTCCTTGAATTCCACGATTCGTTTGTCGGGGACGGTCAGGGTGCCGGGGAAGAGGGCGGAGAGCCGTTGGATGAGGAAGCGGTTCAGGGAACCGCCACCCGTGACCAGCAGGGTGCGTGCGCTTTCTGGTAAAGCCTTGGCGATTTGTAGCGCGATGTGCTCCACCACGGTGCGCAGGCCGTCGGCGATGTGCCCTTTTTGCCGACAAGGTGCCAGCAGGGGCTCGAAATTGGCTTCAAACCACTCCTTCCCCAAGGATTTGGGCCCCGGTATGGTGTAGTAGTCGAGCCCGTTGAGTTGCTCAAGTAGGTCGGGTAGGCAATGACCGGAGGCGGCCATATTCCCGTCGGCGTCGTAGGCCATTCCTGCGTCGCGGGCCAGCAGGTTGAGCGCCATATTGCAGGGAGAGATGTCGAAGGCGACGCGCCTGCCGTTTTGGCGGAAGGAGACGTTGGAGAACCCGCCGAGGTTGAGGCAGGCGTCATACTGGCCGAACAGCAGCTCATCGCCGATGGGCACCAGCGGCGCTCCCTGACCCTGCAAGGCCACGTCCACCACGCGGAAGTCGCTGACGGTGGGGATGCCGGTGCGGGCGGCGATGACCGCGCCGCTGCCGATTTGTGTGGTCAGGCCCTTGCCAGGCTGGTGGAAAACCGTATGCCCGTGCGAGGCGATGAAGTCGGGACGGGCGCTGCCGCCGATGAAGGCGTTGACCTCGTCGGCAATCTTTTCGCCGAGGGCGACGTCAAGCCGGCAATACTCCAATGCCGACAACTCTGTGGCGCGGGCCAGCCGCTCGCGCAACTCGTCAGGGTAGGGGATGGTCTTGGCATCCAGCACCTTGTAGTCCCAATGCCCCTCCTCCATCTCGGAGAAACCGCACCAGGCGAGGTCCAGGCCGTCGAGCGAGGTGCCCGACATTATGCCGATGCCGGTGGTATAGGGGATCATTGGAGCAGGGCGCTGAGTTTGTCAAGATGGATGCTGTTCGAGCCCTTCACCAGCACCATCGAGTGCTGGATGGGAAACAGTTTGAGGTGTTCGTTGAGGACTTCCGTGGTGGGGAAGGCCTTTTCGGGAATCAGGGCGCAGAACTGGGGCCCGACGAAGAGGGCGTCGATGCCCAATTCCTCGCAGAGGGCGATGATATGGCGGTGCTCTTGTTCGCTGATGGGCCCTAACTCGCGCATATCGCCCAGCACGGCGCGCTTGTGCGGGTGCTCCAGGCGGGCGAGGTTCCGCAGCGCGGCCTCCATACTGGTGGGGTTGGCGTTGTAGTAGTCAGAGATGATAGTGTTG
This sequence comes from uncultured Bacteroidales bacterium, assembly GCA_900315705.1. Taxonomy (GTDB): domain Bacteria; phylum Bacteroidota; class Bacteroidia; order Bacteroidales; family WCHB1-69; genus F23-D06. The sequence continues at coordinate 14,310 of ONAB01000013.1, forward strand.
GTGCCGATGGTGTTCACCTGCGACCGGTGGTTGGTGGGAGTGTAGTCGGACAGGGCCTGGGCGATGTGCTCCTCCGTCACGCCGAAGAAGCGGCCGATGGCAGCAGCGGCGAGGAAGTTGTAGATGTTGTAGCTGCCTGTCAGGTGCGTGTCGATCTGGCGGCCAGCGAAGCTGATGCGCAGGAAAGGCGACATCGCCGTGATGGCGTTCTCGCCCTCCTCGGCATAGTAAACCACGGTGTCGTAGGCTAAGTCGTTGCGCAGGTACAGGTCGTTGAAATTGACGAAGAGCGTGCCTCTGTCGCGGATGACGGAGCGGTAGAGGGCCTTCTTGGTGTGGATGATTTCCTCGAAGGAGCCGAAGCCCTCGATGTGGGCCTTGCCCACGTTGGTGATGAGGCCGTGTGTGGGGCGGGCGATGTTGCAGAGGAATTCGATTTCTCCCGGGTGGTTGGCGCCCATCTCCACGATGGCTATCTCGTCGTCGGGGCGGATGGAGAGCAGCGTGAGCGGCACTCCGATGTGGTTGTTGAGATTGCCTTTGGTGCAGGCGGTGCGGAACTGCGACTGCAGCACGGCGTGCACCAGCTCCTTGGTGGTGGTTTTGCCGTTGGTGCCGGTGATGCCGATGACGGGAATGTGGAGCTGCTGGCGGTGGTGCTGCGCCAATTCCTGGAGCGTTTTCAGCGTGTCGTCCACCACGATGCAGTGGTCGTGGCCTTCCAGCTCGTGGTTTTCGGTCACCACGAAGGCCGCGCCGTTTTCGAGGGCCTGCAGGGCGAACTGGTTGCCGTCGAAATGTTCGCCCTTGAGGCAGAAGAAGAGACTGTCGGGCACGATGGCGCGAGTGTCGGTGCACACCACGGGGTGCTGGAGGTAGGTGTTGTATAGTTCGGTCATATCAGGAGATTATTGAATCAATTATTATGTTGAAAAATAGATTTTGAGTCGGGTTTTTCGGTCAATTGTTGATACATCTTGAACAATTTCGCCACGATGGGTGCTTCATTCTCATAAGAATAGTCTTTTGGATCAAAGCCGTAAGCCTGCATCACGGCCTTGTCGTTTTCCTGATGGGCTTTGCGCAGCTCAATGGGCATTGTCCGCTCGTCGTACAGGTCGGCCAGCGAGCTGTCAGGATAAAGGGCGCGGGCGTCCAGGATGGTTTGTGCCGTTTGTTCTATCCTTGCCTTTTGCGCTTCGGTGGGATTCGGCCAGGGGAAGTTGTTGTAAACGATAGTGTTGCTGTAGCGATAATCGCTTTTCAATCGGCCGCACACAACGCGCATCCAAGCATTATGGATATTTGAAGTCAAAATTCCAAAATGATATAGCGATGTGTCTGGGATAATTAAATTTGCATTAGAAGAAATGATCTCGGCACTCATAAAATCTATAGGGATGTATCGCCTTTTTTCAGAAGAAGTGCTTGGAACTAGAAGGTAGAGACCGTATTTTGGTTGTCGGTTTTCGGTGAAGAGAGTCGGATAGTCAGCCCATTTTCGAGTTGCAGACTTAGAACTTGCCAATCGCATCTGTCTTACTCGCTCGATTCGTTCCATAACTGGAGGACATGAACGTAAAACGGACGGACTGGCATTTGCCAACCATAAGCAATAACGATATTTATTGTTAATGAAATCATCAGAACTAATGTATCGATGTATAGAAGGTGATATCTGAGGATAATTCTGGATTAGTTCTTCCTTTTCTTCTTTCGATAAAATAAGATTTCCTCCATCAGTTGGTTGACTGCCTTTTATCATTTCCGGGACATTACACAATGGTATTTTTCTTTTTTCAATAAAAATCTCGGGCGCATCCAAAAGGTATCCGTTGATGTTGGAGGTTTGAATGCTTTTTCCTTCGGAAAGATAAATGGTCTTAGGTCCCGGATTAGGTGTCAAAGAAAAACCTATAATTACACAATGTACATGTGCCTTTGTATCAGCTTCATTGTCCCAACGGAAAGTACGATACGCGAAATTGAAATGGATGCCATATTGCTTGAAAAGCGGTTCCCATATTGCAGCAACTTGCTCGCCTTGTGTGATGGAATTGGTGGAAACAAGTGCAGCCTGTGTTTTTGGACTCTGTGTCATTAACTGTGCCGCCTTGAGATACCACCCTGCAACGTAGTCAATGTTACTTCCAAATCCTTTCATAATATGATTCAAATCCTCCTTCTGTTCTTTGCTTTGGAAGGAATATCCAATAAATGGCGGGTTACCCATAATATAGTCGAAATCAACGTGGCGGGTTATCGGCTCAGGTGCTGTAGTGTGGATATTGATTTCATCACTGTACAAATCAATGGTCCCATATTGTGTAGGCGCTTCCTCCACCGTAGGAACGTGGGCGCTTTTGATGGGATAAACATTGGTCTTTTTGGCAATGATGACAGGGTTATTCTCCGGCACATCCCACTCTGTCCAATTTTCCCGCAGCGCATTGCCTTCCTTGATGTTGGAATAGCTCTTCAGCGGCAGGAAGTCGATGTCGTGCTGCACAATCTGTTCTGTCTTGGCCAGCATCTGTGCCTCCGATATCCAGAGGGCGGTGGTGGCCACCGTCACGGCAAAGTCATTGATTTCGATGCCGTAAAACTGCTGGATGTTCACCTTGACGGGACTCGTTTCCTCAAAGCCAAGGAACGACTGCCCGTAGTAGCGTTCGCGGATGACCTCGTTCTCGAGCCGGCGCAGACTCAGGTAGGTTTCCGTCAGGAAGTTGCCGCTGCCGCAGGCGGGGTCAAGGAAAGTGAGCGAGGCCAGTTTTTCCTGATATTCCTCCAAACGGCGCAAACGTGTTTTTTCCACGTTTTCTCCCAGAATGCCGTCCAATTCGTTGCGGAGGTCGTTCAGAAACAACGGGTCAATCACCTTGTGTATGTTCTCGATGCTGGTGTAGTGCATCCCGCCGCTACGGCGCGTTTCGGGGTTCAACGTGCTTTCAAACACCGCCCCGAAGATGGTGGGTGAAATGTCGCTCCAGTCAAAGTCGAGACTTGCATTTTGGAGCAGGGTCTGTTTCAACTCCTCCGTGAATATGGGTATTTCAATTTTCTCTTCAAACAGGCCGCCGTTGGTATAAGGGAAGGCTTTCAGGTCGTCTTTCAGATACTTGCTGCGCTTTTCATAGGGAGTGTTGAGCACGTCAAAAAGCTTCAGCAATGCATCACTCAAGTCCGCCGCATTGTAACTGTTCAGGAAATCGTGGAACTGATCGTGATGGAACACGCCCGCGTCTTCAGCATATAGACAGAAAACGATACGGACACAAAGGATGTTGAGCCAGCGCAAAGCCATTGGCGAATTGTCGTCATACTGCTTCAGCAAAGCCTCATATATCTTGCCCACAATATCGCCGGCCTGCATCGAGACCCGCATCTCCTTGGAGATGTGCTCGCTTTTGTCATCCACTATAAACTGCAGCCGGTAGTACTCTTTGCCCAAATCCTTCAGGAAAATCTGTTCGGGCTCTTTGCTGGGCTGCTCCATATCGTACACCAGAAACTCCTTGAAGTTGCAGGTGATAATCCATTTCGGATGCTGCGACAGGGGCATATTGGCCACATATTTCTTGGCTTGCTGGAATGGGGTCATCTTGCTGCCGTCGCTTTGCCGGATGGGTGCCCGCAGGTCTTTGGTTTTCGATTTCTGCTCGATGAGCACACGTGTTGAGGAGATATGCCCGTCAACAAAATTGGTGTTGTCCACCTTCAGAACATTCTCAAACCGGATGAAGGAACTGGGGTCCTCTACACCGAACACGGTTGACAGCATATCCAACCAGAACGGCTGGGAGTCTGCTTTCTCCCTGCCGCGATCTTTCCACTTCGCCGCAAACTTGGCCGCATCGGCTGCCTTTTGTTTTTCAGTTTTCATTTTTTGTTCGATTGATTGATTTAAAAGAGACAGGTCTTAATAGATGAACGGGAACACTCTCTTGAGCTTCTTGGCCTCCATCTCGGGGCCGAACTCGGTCTTGTAGCGCTTGTAGATGGCATTGGCGCGCGGCACCAGGTTGGCAAACGTCCAGATGAAGAACACCAAACCGGAGATGGACCACGTCAGGATGGCGAATCCAAGCCACTCCATCAGCTCGCCCAGATAGTTGGCGCTCGTGACATACTCGAACATAAAGCCTTTGGGCAGGTAGTGGTTGGTGTCATCGTCGCTCTTGCGCAGATGGCGGATGATGTAGTCGGAGCGCAGGTTCACGTAGAAGCCCAGGAAGAAGATGCAGACACCGATGATGAACTGCGGCGACCAAAGCCAGGCGGTGTCCGTGTAGGAAAGACCCAGCACGTGGTAGTTGGCCTTATAGGATTCAAAGAAGATCCAGTAGCCCTGCATCATCGCGTTGAGGATGTTGAAGGAGATACCCATAAACATCACGGCAAGCGACATCTTGCTGCTCTTGCCTTTCATCAGCCAAGGGAAGATGATGGAACGTTGGAAATAATGTATCTCGAAGATGAGCAGGAACACCATCGGCACAAGGTCGAAGCGGTGCGGCGAGCAAAGCCATAGAATGATCATTGCCAGGAAAATGGGAAATTCCATCAGGAACCAGGCCACTTTGTTGTTGATACTTTTACCCCATTTGCTGGACGTGAACTGTCCGTAGCCGGCGTTCACGAAGTATAGTGATACAAAGACCACCGCGGCGATGCAAATCATCACCCACAGGTAAATGTTAAAGGCAGATGTTAAAAAATCAGGACTCATAGTTGATTTGAATTATGATAAATAATAGTGTTATCTGAAAAAATGACGGAGATGGCTGCGGCAGCCGCCTTGGAAGAAGGAGACATATTCCAAGAATATTTCCTTGGGATCCTCCAACGGTGCGAGGCCAAGTTCCGTTCCTATTATTGAAATTTGTTGCAGGTTGTCGAAAGTCAGGGGCGAGTCCGCGGCGGGCGCGCTGGTGTGGGGCGTGCGCGTGGAGTCGGTGAAGGTGCCGTGCACTTCGTCGGGCAGCGCGGCGGGCAGCAGCAGGTCGAAGTCCGTGGCGACGCCATCCCAATAGGCGGTGTGCAGTGCGGAGAAGGCACAGTGTCGTGCCTGGTCGAGGAGCTCGTCGGGCAGGGGCGCGCCGGTGCTGTTGAAGTAGAGGCACCCCTGGAAGTCGTGGCGCGCCAGACGGGCGGCGATGTCCACCGGACGGGTGGCCACCTCGCGCTGGCAGATGTCGTGCAGCAGCTGGCGACTCTCCTCGTCCATAGGTCTTCCCCCTACGCAGATGTCGGGGAAGATGCCCATATCGTACAGTCCCTGTGAGTTGTGCTCGGCCTTGAGGCTGAGGAAACCCGTCGAGGGCTTGGCCTGGATGTTGAGCAGCATACAGAGATTCTCGAGCTCGATGATGCCGCGGGCGTCGAGCAGCCGCTCCCAGACGAGGAATACGGGGGCGTTGGCCTTCAGCAACAGGCCGATGAAGTCGGCCACGTTCTTTTCCTGCAAGTGGTTGGCTTGCAGCAGAGGAGTCGCGTCCTCCGCCAGGATGGCCGCTTTGTAGGTGTCGTAGTTCTTGCCCAATCCTTCCACGTAGATGCCTTTGGCGAGGTCGTGGCGGATGAGATAGTGGTTGAGGCTCCGGAAAAAGGCCCCGAAGTTGGTTATGTGCAGGGTGCCTTTGCTGTTGAAACGGTAGCAGGGCGTCTCTTTGCACGATTGCACGATACGCTGGGCGAGCGCTTGCGAGGCGCCGTCGGCCTGCTCGTCGAAAATGCAGAAGAAGTGCCCGGCACTGAAGAGCTCCGAGTAAGGGACACTGTCGTTCTTGTCAATAAAGAATGCGCTGCCGCGACGGTAGTAGTCGTACGAGCCGAGGGCGTTGGTGCGCAGTCCGGCGCGCGCGAGCCGCTGGATGAGGTAGAGTTCCTCGTTGGAGTATTCGCCGGAGCACATCACGAGCAAGCCGTCCTCGTCCATCCCGCCGCAACGCTCGGCCACGAGCCGGAAAGCGTCGTCGAAGGAGATGGGCCGGTATTGGCCGTCGGTTTTGAGAAGGGGTTGTAGAAGTCTTTCCATCGGCTACTCTTTATGGGTGAGGGCGTGGAAAATCTCTTCCATACCGAGGGCGCCGAGCTCGCTGGCGTGTTTCAGGCCGAGTTTCTCAGCGATGGAGGGCAGGTCGGCAACGGCGGTGTCAGCCACGAGCTTGCCCTTGTTGATGATGACCACGCGGTCGCACATCGCCTGCACTTCTTGCATAATGTGCGTGGAGAGAAGCACGGTCTTGTCTTTGCCGTAGTTGCGTATCAGACTGCGGATTTCGATGAGCTGGTTGGGGTCGAGACCGGTGGTGGGCTCGTCAAGGATGAGCACATCGGGGTTATGGATGAGGGCCTGCGCGATGCCCACGCGCTGTTTGTAGCCGCGCGAGAGGGCTCCGATCTTCTTGTGCTGCTCGGGACCGAGCCCCGTGCGCTCGATGATGTCGGCCACGCTCGCCTTGCTGTCTTTCAAGTGGTGGACGCCGGCGATGAACTGGAGGAACTCGCGGACGTACATATCGTAGTACAGAGGGTTGGCCTCGGAGAGGTAGCCGATGCGCTTGCGCAACTCCAGCGAGTCGTTCCAGATGTCGAGCCCGCAGACCGACACGTCGCCCTTGGTGGGCGGGATGAGGCAGGTGATGATGCGCATCATCGTGGTCTTGCCAGCGCCGTTGGGCCCCAGAAAACCGACGATTTCGCCCTTTTTGACCTCAAAACTCACGTCATCCAATGCATATTGGGTATCAAAAACCTTGGTGACATTCTTAACGACAATAGACATAAATATCCTATTTTAATGAGGCTGCAAAAATAATAAAAATAAAGATGTAAGCCCGGCGATTATCGGTCAACCCGAAGTAGCTCTAATTTTTGTATTTTTGCCCCGTTTTTTTGTAAGTAATGAATTCAACTGAAAATACAAAGTCATCGAAGCGCAGATGGAAGACGGCTCTCCAGTTGGTATTGTTCGTCGGTCTGGGCGTTTTCTTCATCTGGCTCTCCATCCGCGACCTCAGCAAGGAGGATGTGCGGATGATTTTCGATTCCGTGAAAGTGGTGAACAACCCGTTCAGCTGGTGTATGTTGCTGGTGTCGGCCTTCTTCGCGTTGATGGCCGATGTGGCACGGGCCGTGCGTGGCAAAATCCTCCTCGAACCGTTGGGATATAACGTCCGGATGTCAATGTCATTCTACTCTGTGATGGTGTGCTATATGGCCAATTTGGCCCTGCCCAGGCTGGGCGAGATTCTGCGGTGCACCTTCCTGCAGCGATTCGAGAACGTGCCCTTCCAGAAATCCCTGGGCACAGTGCTCACTGAGCGCGCCGTCGATATCCTTCTCTGGCTGGTCTTCCTGTTTATAGCCATCGGAATGAATATGGAGGTGCTCAACAACCTGGTCGTTGACCACAGTCAGAACCTGACCCTGCGGGCCTGGTTTGAGCAAAAGGGCCTCTCCCTGCTGGGTAACTATTTCATATACATACTGTTGGCGGCTGTGGTGGCGATCTACCTCATTATGCGCCTTACCCGCCGTTGGTGGATGCGCGTGCCGTTCCTCGTGAAGGTCCGCGACTTCTTCGCCGGCATCTGGCGCGGCTTTATCTCCATCAAGGACCTTCCCCACCCGTGGCGCTATGGGTTATGGACGGCTCTGATGTGGGTGTTCTATTTCCTGGGCACCTATTTCTGCTTCTTCGCCTTCCCGTTTTTGCGGAATGTGGGTCCTGGGGCGGCTTATACGTTGCTCATATTCAGCACCATCGCCTTTATGGTCTCCCAAGGCGGCCTCGGTTCCTATCCGTTGATTGCGGCGGGCATTCTCTATATGTACGGTGTGTCTTACACGCAAGGACTTGCAGCGGGCTGGATAGGCTGGCTGCTCCAAACGGTCGTTGTGCTCATTTTCGGACTCCTTTCCCTGCTGCTGGCGTCGTTCTATGGAGGAAAACCTTCGGAAAAACAACCTGAAAGCATTCAATGATGAACGATATCCTTCAACATATTAACCGGAAAATCGTGGCGCAGGAGTTCTTTGTCCGGAACGAAGAAAGATTGCACCAACAAAAGATTGTCTTCACCAACGGGTGTTTCGACATTCTTCATCGCGGGCACGTCACCTACCTGGCGCAGGCCCGCCAGATGGGCGATCTTCTGGTGGTGGGACTCAACAGCGATGCCTCCGTGCGCCGGCTCAAGGGCCCTGAACGCCCCGTCAATGACGAGCAGTCGCGCGCCCTGCTGCTGGCTGCCCTCGAGATGGTCGATTATGTGGTGCTCTTTGAGGAGGACACGCCCTATAATCTCATCCTCAAGGTGAAACCCGACCTCCTTGTCAAGGGGGGCGACTATGATATCGACAACATCGTCGGCGCTGACTTCGTGCGGCAGCGCGGCGGCGAGGTGCGCACCATCCCCTTTGTGCAAGGTTTCTCCTCTTCCTCCATTATTGACCATCTTAAACAATAGCCCTATGAGACACATCCTCCCTTTGATATTGCTCTGCACGGCTCTTTTGCAGCTGAACGCCCAGAATGTGGATGTGACTGTCCAGTCGCAGAATGTGGCCCTTATGGACACGACCGCCGTTGTGCTCGACCCCGCCCAGATGCAAGTGGGCTCTTATCCATCTGTCACCGAAACCTATCAAATTCCCTCATTCGACCTGTATGACCATTATTGGGATGTGCAGCACCTGCGCAGCCGCTTGCTCCAGATTCCCTTTGCCAACGACCGCCTGATGCTTATCCTGGTGCAGTCCGCCAACAACCCCTTTGAGGTGCCCTGCGTGTTTGACGAGGTTGTGCTGCCATACGGCCCGACCAAGAAAGGGGCGTTCCACTCCGGCGTGGATCTCAAGGTGGAGCCGCAGACGCTGGTGAAGAGCTGCTTCGATGGCGTGGTGCGTATGGCCCGTCCCTACGGCGACTATGGCCTGCTGGTCACCATCCGCCACTATAACGGGTTGGAGACTGTGTATGCCCATCTGGACAAAGTGTGCGTGAAACCCGGACAGATTGTCAATGCCGGCGATGTGATTGGCCAGACGGGCAAAAGCGGCAATGTTTCCGATTATCTCCTCCATTTCGAGACCCGTTTTATGAACGAGTGCTTTGACCCCGAGATGATGATTGATTTCGACAACGAGACGCTGGTTCGCAACACGTTGGTGCTCTCCTCCGCCGACCTGAACATCGTTCCTTTGGATGATGTGGGTACGAAATTGCCGGCTCCCAAACCTCAATCGGCTGCCAAACCGCCCGTTGCCCCGAAGCCTGTGGAGACCGTCAAAGAAACGGCAACTCCTTCCGTGTCTGAAGAGGACGAACAGGAAAATATTCAGCTTCAGCGTGCTTTTGACGGGGAGGAGGAGTACCATATAGTACAAAAAGGGGAGACACTTTATCGTATTTCGCTAAAATATGGCACCACAATGCAGGAAATCCTGCGCCTGAACAACATTCAGAACGCAGACCATATTGTGGAGGGACAGCGTCTCCGGGTAAGGTAGGAGGCTGTTCCGGACAAGCAAGTAATTAGTCTATCAGGATTTTTGTCAACTCCTCGGCGGTCACGTTGTTGAAGTAGTCGCCGACAGGGAGGCTTTCGAGTTTTGCAACGATGGCCTCGTGGGTGTGGGGCGTGCCGAGCAGGAGGGCGGCCAGCTCTTCTGGGTTTCGGCGGGAGAAGAAGTCGCCGTAGAAACGCAGGGCGGCGATGCGTCCGTTCTGCACGTCCATTGCGGCCTGCACAGTGCCTCCCTTGGTGCGCATTTTCCGGTTGTAGGCGTACTTGGGCGACTGCCCGTAGTTCCACTCCCAGGTGGCGAATTGCTTCTCCTCCAGTTCCGCGATGGCGGCCAGCTCATCAGAAGTGAGTTCGTCCAATTCCTGCATCCGGTTTTGTTTCAGGATGAAATCCATCAGATAGTCCTTGAACTCCATCACCGTCATAGGGTGGGGGAGATGCTCGGAGATGTTGGTCACGCGGCTGCGCACCGACTTGACGGCCTTGTCCTCGAATTTGGCGGGATCAACTTTGAGGGCCTGTGCGAGGCGGTTTTGCAGGGTGGAGAAGAGCAGGGTGCCGTGTTCCAGCACGCGGTTGCCGTAGAAGGCCATCGCGTTGCCGGAGATCTTCTTCTCGCCGATGACCAGGTCGTTGCGGCCGGAGAAGGCAGCATCCACGCCCAAGGCGTGAAGGGCATCGACGACGGGTTGCAGGTATTTGGTGAAGTTGATTTCGCGGTCGCCGGGCTGGATGTTCTGGATGAAGGAGAAGTTGAGGTTGCCGAGGTCGTGGAACACGGCCCCGCCACCCGTCAGGCGGCGCGCCACGACGATGTGCTCCTGTTGCACATATTCGTAGTTGATTTCAGCCAGCGTGTTCTGGTGGCGGCCGATGATGATGGAGTTGTCGTTTTGCCACAACATAAAAACATCCTCGTTGCAACGCTGGAGGAGGTAGGCTTCGACAGCCAGGTTGTGGTGCGGATTTTGCGTGGGAAGCCAAAGGAAACGCATAGGATTGCTATTCAGGTTTGGCAAGGTCGGTCAGTAGGAGCTGGCGCAGGTCGGAGGGGGTGAGGTCACGCGTCATCTGGCCGTTCTTGCAGATGGAGATGGTGCCGGTCTGCTCGGACACGATGACGGCGATGGCGTCGGTGAACTCGGTGGACCCTAAGGCTGAACGGTGACGCAAGCCGACCTCTTGCGGGAGGTTCTTGTTCTTGGAAACGGGCAAAATGCAGCGCGCGGCGGCAATGCGGTGGTCCTTGATGATAACGGCACCGTCGTGCAGCGGACTGTTCTTGAAGAAGATGTTCTCCAACAGTTCCGCAGAGGGTTTGGCGTCAATCGTCTCGCCCGTGGAGAGATAGTCGTCGAGCGGTGTCTGGCGCGCGAAGATGATCAGTGCGCCGGTCTTGGTCTCGGCCATCTCCTGACAGGCCTCGCGCACGGCTTCCACCTCCTCCAGATGCACGTTGTTCTGGGTCTGTTTGGCAAACTTGTCGCTGAAGAAATGAATCAGCCGGCCGTTGCCGATGTAAATCAGGAATTTTCGGATTTCGGGCTGGAAAATGATGATGATGGCCAGGATGCCCACGTTGATGAGTTCCCCGATAAGCTCTGACAACAGGGTGAAGTGGAAATAGGCGACCACTTTCGAAGCCACGTAGAAAAAGGCGATGAGCCAGAACAACTTGACCGCCGCCGTCCCCTTGGTGAGCTTGTACATCTCAAACAAGAGGATGGCGACAATCAGGATGTCGAGGACATCGATGATGCGGAAATCGATGAAACTCAGTGTAGCCAGGATGCCCATAGCTCAGGATTATTTCTTGGAGAGCAGGGCGGCGAGGGTGATGGAGTACATCTTGGTGCGGGCGGTGTCGCCACGGGAGGAGAGCACGCAGGGCACTTTTGCACCCACGAGGCAAGCACCCAGCTCGGCGCCGTTCAGTTTGGTGCAGGTTTTGTAGAAGACATTGCCCGTCTCGATGTTGGGGAAGAGCAGGCAGTCGGCGTCGCCGGCCACATCGCTCTTGAGTTTCTTGATTTCAGCAGCCTCCTTGTTGATGGCGATGTCGAAAGAGAGCGGACCATCGACGTAGGCGCCGCCGATCTGGCCGCGGTCGGCCATCTTGGAGATGATGGCGGCATCCACGCAGGCAGGCATACCCGGCAGCATTTGCTCGGTGGCGCAGATAAGGGCGGCTTTGGGCTTCTCGATGCCGATGGCCTTGCCAGTGGCGATGAGGTGCTTGAGGATGACCTGCTTTTGCTTCAAGTCGGGAGCCGGAATCACGGCCACGTCACCCACGATGAGCAGCTTGTGGTAGCTCGGGTTCTCGATGACGGTCACGTGTGTCAGCGTGGCGTTGGGCGGACAAAGACCGCGCTCCTTGTTGAGGATGGCACGCATATACTTGTCTGTCGGCAGCAATCCCTTCATCAGGATGTCGCCCTCCCCGTTGTTGATGAGGTCGCAGGCGGTGGCTGCAGCCTTCACGTCAACGGTCTCGTGGACGATCTTGAACTTCTTGATGTCAATGTTGAGGTCGGTGCAGACCTTCTCGATGGCGGCGGTGTCACCCACCAGAGTGGCATCGATAACTCCCATCTCCACGGCGGCGTTCACCGCCTCGATGGTGTGGGCGTCATTGGCGTTGGCAGCGACCAAACGTTTTTTGGGTTGAGACTTAACTAATTCGACTACTTGATCTAATTTTGTGATACTCATATTTTTAGAATTTAAATAGTTATTTTTCGAAGGGCGTGCAAACATACAGAAAATATTTGGATTTTGGAAATAATAAAAAAGAATGGGAATGAGAAAAAAAGTGTATCTTTGCCCTCGCTTAAAAAACAGGTTTTCTATATGTTCGATGTAACCAAAATACGTGTCATTGACGACTTTCCAACGCCTGGCATTAAATTCTTTGATATCACCACATTGCTGAATGATGGTGAGGAGTACCGCAAGGTGCTGGACGATATGTTGCAGGTGGCCCGGGAGGTGAAGCCCGACGTGGTGGTGGCCCTCGAGTCGAGAGGCTTTTTCTTCGGCCCCGTGCTCGCCTACGAACTCGGCATCCCCTTCGTCCCCGTCCGCAAGGCCGGCAAACTTCCGTCCAAGACCTACAAGGAAACCTACAATCTCGAATATGGCACCGCCACCGTTGAAATCCACCAGGACGCAATGCCGGAGAACCGGCGCGTGCTTATCGTGGACGATGTGCTCGCCACCGGAGGTTCGATGAACGCCGCCGCCAAGCTCGTGGAACACTTCCACCCCTCTTCCGTATCCCTGCTCTTCCTGATGGAACTGCAGGCCCTGAAGGGAAGGCGCAAACTGTCAAAATACGACATTCATAGCTTAATGCAAGTATAATCATTTAATCCATAAATAAAATTATAATAATGAAAAACATTGATTGGAAAAGTTTATCTTTCGGTTATGTGAAGACCGATTACAATGTCCGCTGCTATTTCAGAAATGGCCAATGGGGTGAAATGGAAATCTCTTCCGACGAATACATCCCGATGCATATGGCCGCATCCTGCCTCCACTATGGTCAGGAGGCCTTCGAAGGTATGAAGGCTTTCAGAGGCAAAGACGGCAAGGTCCGTTTGTTCCGTTGGGAAGAGAACTGGAAACGTCTCAACAGCTCCGCCGACACCATTATGCTGGCCCCGATTCCCCAAGATCTGTTCTTCAAATGCCTGGAGAAGGTTATCCAACTGAACGCCGAATACATCCCGCCTTATGGCACAGAGGGTTCTCTCTACATCCGCCCGCTGCTGATCGGCACTGGCGCCACCATCGGTGTGAAACCCGCTGACGAATACCTCTTCATCGTCTTCGTGATGCCCGTCGGACCTTACTTCAAGGAGGGTTTCAAGCCGACGAATATGCAGATTGCCAAGGATTACGACCGCGCCGCTCCGCTGGGCACCGGTCACGTCAAGGTGGGTGGCAACTACGCCGCTTCCCTCCGCGCTGGTGAAAGAGCCCACCGCGAGGGCTTCAGCGCCTCCATCTTCGCCGATGCCAAGACCAAGACCTTCATCGACGAGGCTGGTCCCGCCAACTTCTTCGGCATCAAGGACGGCAAGTATGTGACTCCCGACTCCGGTTCCATCCTGCCCTCCATCACCAATATGAGCCTCCGCACCATCGCCGAAGACCTCGGACTGGTGGTTGAAAGACGTCACGTCAGACTCGATGAGATTGACACTTTCGAAGAGGCCGGCGCTTGCGGCACCGCAGCCGTCATCTCCCCCATCCATATGATCCAAGACCGCGAAACCGGCAAGGAGTATGTCATCGCCAAAGACGGCAAACCCGGCCCTTGGAGCATCAAGATGCGCGAGACCCTGATGGGTATCCAGTACGGCGAACTCCCCGACACCCACAACTGGTGCACCATCGTGGAGTGCTAAGCATTGGCTTCAAAGAATATACACAAAAAAAGGACGCAGTTGCGCCCTTTTTTTTATGCCATTGTCTTAATTACTGCGCTCCATCGAAATACTCCTTTCCCGCTTTGTATCCGATGTTGTAGAGCGCGTCCAGTGCGTTGAAATCGGTGAGATTGTACGTTCCAGGGTCCACCATAACGACATCCGTAAAGTGGCCCAAGGTGCGCTGATAGGTGCTGAAAGAGGCGTACAGCAAGGCGTGAATCCACAGCAGGGACAACTTCTTCTTGCCGGGTTTCTCGATAAGCAGGCAGGAACCGATGCGCACATCGCACCCTTCGTCTATCAGGGGTTTGACGGGCAGGTGGTCGTGGATGCCGCCATCTACTAAATATGTGCCATTGACTTTGACGGGTGCGAAGATGCCGGGAATGGCGGCAGAGGCCATCACACATTGCACCAGTTGGTCGCCGCTGCCGTAATACTCCGGCTGCAGGGTCTCCATATTGCTGGCGCAACAGTAGAACTTGGTCTTCAGGCTCTCAAAACGGTTGTCGGGCACATATTTCTTCAATATTCTCTGGATGCGGCTGGTGCTGACAAAACCGCCGGGCTTGGGCACGCTGGGGAAAGCCACGTGAAACACATTGTCCATCTTCTCATCTTTGATGATCTGCCGGATTTGCAGCGGTGAGTATCCGGCGGCATACATCATTCCCATAATGGCTCCCATTGAGGTGCCCGCCACGCAATCGGGCTTGAAGCCCGCCTCTTCCGCCGCCTGTAGCAAGCCCAGATGAGCGTAGCCTATCGCAGCCCCTCCCGATAGGGATATGCCGATTTTGTGTTTCTTAGTGGCCATATCGATTTGTCTTGCTGATGAGGTTGCAAAAATAGCACAATTTTTTTTATATTTGCAGCCTCTGTAAATAATGATGTTTTATTAATAACTAATTTATAATCAATATGATAATAAAAGATAATTTTGTCAACAGACACAATGGTCCCGCCGTGAACGAGCAACAGAAAATGTTGGACGTCATCGGTGTCAAGACGATGGACGAACTGATTGAAAAAACCGTTCCCGCCGCTATCCGTTTGCCCAAACCGTTGGACTTGCCCGAAGGAATGACGGAAGGCGAATACCTCAACCATATCCACAGCCTGATGGCGAAAAACAAGATTTACCGTTCCTATATCGGTATGGGTACCTACAACACCTACACGCCGGCGGTGATTCTGCGCAACATCTTTGAGAATCCGGGTTGGTACACTTCCTACACCCCGTATCAGGCAGAGATTTCTCAGGGCCGTATCGAGGCTTTGCTGAACTACCAGACGATGGTGAGCAGCCTTACCGCTATGCCGCTGGCCAACGCCTCTATGCTGGACGACGCCACCGCCGCCGGCGAGATGATGCTGATGTTCTTCCGCAGCCGCAGCCGCGAGCAACAGAAGAACAACGTGGTGAAATACTTCGTTGCTGAAGGCGTGTTCCCGCACTCCATCGGTGTGATGAAGACCAACGCCGCCCCGCACGGTATCGAAATCGTGATTGGCAAACCCGACCAGGTGGAACTTGACGAGACCTTCTTCGGTGCAATGATCCAGTACCCGAACTACTGGGGCGGCATCCACAACTTCAGTGCCTGGGTTGAGAAAGCGCACGCCAAGAACATCTTCGTGGGCGTGGCCACCGACCTGTTGGCTTTGACGCTGCTCACGCCTCCGGGCGAGTGGGGCGCCGACTGTGTGGTGGGTTCCACCCAACGTTTCGGTATCCCGATGGGCTACGGCAGCCCCGCCGCCGGCTTCTACGCCTGCAAGGAAGAGTTCCTGCGCCAGATGCCCGGCCGTATCATCGGTGTCACTGTCGATGCGCAAGGCAATCGCGCCGTGCGTATGGCTCTCCAAACCCGTGAGCAACACATCAAGCGCGAACGCGCCACTTCCAACATCTGCACCGCCAGCGCGCTGACCGCCATTATGGCCGGCTTCTACGGTATGTGGCACGGTGCCGAGGGACTGAAGAACAAAGCTATCAAGATCAACGTTTTGGCCGGTGTTCTCGCTGCCGAAGCTGCCAAATACGGCTTCAAACAATACAATGAGAACTACTTCGACACCCTTTGCCTCGAAACGCCCGAAGGCATTACCTGCGAGGATGTGAAGAAGGTGGCCCTGTCGAAGGAAATCAACCTCTGCTACCACTGCGAGCGTTGCTTCACGATTTCCCTGGACGAGACCGTCACCCACGACGATGTCAACGACATCCTCGAAGTGCTGGCCATCGCTGCTGGAAAGCCCTTTACCCCGCACGTTTGCGACGGCAAATGTGGCATTCCTGACCTCCATATCTCCGCTGAACTGACTCGTAAGAGCCCGTTTATGCAGCACAAGATCTTCAGCCAGTATCATTCCGAAACCGAGATGATGCGCTATATGAAGATGTTGGAAGTCAAGGATCTGTCGCTGAACCGCGCTATGATTCCGCTGGGCTCCTGCACGATGAAGCTCAATGCTGCCGCTGAGATGCTGCCGCTGAGCTGGCCCGAGGTTTGCAACATCCACCCGTATGCTCCCGCCGACCAGGCCGAGGGCTTCAAAGAGATGTTGGATGAGGTTTGCAACTGGTTGGCCAAGATTACCGGTTTCGCAGCCATCTCCCTGCAGCCGAACTCCGGTGCTGCTGGCGAATATGCCGGTATGACCGTCATCCGCAACTATCACCTCAGCCGCGGCGAGGGTCACCGCAACATCTGCCTGATTCCCTCCTCCGCACACGGTACCAACCCCGCTTCTTCCGCCAAGGCTGGCAACAAGATTGTGGTGGTGAAGGCTACCGAACACGGCGAGGTCGATATCGACGATCTGCGTGCAAAAGCTGAGCAATACAAGGATAACCTTTCTTGCTTGATGATTACCTATCCTTCCACGCACGGCGTGTTTGAGGAGGGTATCCTCGAAATCATCAAGATCATCCACGAGAACGGCGGTTTGGTCTATATGGACGGTGCCAATATGAACGCCCAGGTGGGTCTCACCTCTCCGGGCACGATGGGCGCCGATGTCTGTCACCTCAACCTGCACAAGACCTTCGCTATGCCTCACGGCGGTGGCGGTCCTGGCGTTGGCCCGATCGGCGTGTGCGAAAAGCTTGTCCCGTTCTTGCCGAACCACGCTACCGTGAAGGTCGGTGGTGAGCAGGGCAGCCAGGTGGCCACGGCTCCTTACGGCAGTGCCTACCTCATTCCGATCACTTACGGCTATCTCAAGATGTTAGGCGGTGAAGGTCTCGCGGAAGTCACCAAGAACGCCATCCTGAACGCCAATTATATGCGTGCAAGACTGGAGAAGGACTACAAGATTCTCTACACGGGCACCAACGGTATGTGCGCCCACGAGATGATCCTCGACTGCAACGAGTTCGACAAGAAGGCTGGTGTGCAAGTTGGCGACATCGCCAAGAGACTGATGGACTACGGTTTCCACGCTCCCACGGTGGCCTTCCCGGTGCACGGCACCTTGATGGTGGAACCCACCGAGAGCGAGCCGCTGAGCGAGCTTGACCGCTTCTGCGACGCGATGATTGCTATCCGTCAGGAGATTCGCGACATCGAAGAGGGCAAGGCCGACCGCGACAACAACCTCATCAAGAACGCTCCGCATACGATGAATGTGGTGTGTGCCGATGAGTGGACGCGTCCTTATACCCGTCAGCAGGCTGCTTTCCCGCTGCCGCACACCGAGAAATACTGGCCGACCGTCGGCAAGATTGACGATGCTTACGGCGACAGAAATCTCGTTTGCGTGCTGAGCGAATAGTGCTGTTGCCGCAATAAGAGTTTTCCCGCAGAACACGCAGATACTCGCAGATTTTTTTCTGCGTCAATCTGCGAGTTCCGCGGGATTTTTTTATTCTAATACTTCAAGCACCGCAGAATGGGCTCTCCGTAGGCGGGTCGTAGGTGCATAGCCCCGCCGAGGCATTGACCGAACTCTTTGCAGCGGGCGCAAGGACCGCAACGCATCCACTCGCGGTTCCGCATCACCTCAAAACGGTTGTCCCAAACTTCCATCAGGTCGTCGTGATAGATGTTGCCCTGCACAAACGAGCGGTTGATGTTGGGACAGGCGCAGATGTCCCCGTTAATCAACACCGAGCCGATGTTGATGCCGGCCCTACAGAAGAAGTAGCTGTCGCGCACCTGCTCTTCGTATTTCCCCGTGTAGGCTTCGCAGCTGAACTTCAGGTCGATGCTTCCTTCTTGGCGGGTTTCGGCTATAAACAGGAACATCTCCTCCACCTGTGCGCGGGAGAGCTGGAGTGTCTCGTTCTCTTTGGCCCGACCGATGGGGGCGATGGTGAATAGGCGCCAGTGCCGGATGCCGTTCTCGATGAGTGTTTTTTTCAGGGCGGGCAGTTCCGGCAGGTTGCGCTGGTGTATGCAGGTCACCACATCGTAGTTGAGCTGCGGGGTCCGGGCGATGAGGCGTAAGGCCTCCAGAGCCCGCTGGAAACTCTGCGGATGGTTGCGCAGCCAGTTGTGAGTCTCTTCCAGGCCGTCAAGGCTTACGGTGACCGAGCCGAGGCCGGCTGCTAACAGCTCGTGGTGGCGCGCTTCATCGTATAGCAGGCCGTTGGTGACAATGCCCCACTGGAAGCCGTGTTGGCGCAGGGCGCGTCCGCAGTCGGCCAGGTCCTGGCGCAGCAGGGGTTCTCCACCCGTGATGGCGATAATGGTGGTGTTGGGCTTATAGCGTTTCTCTAAAGGGGCGAGGGCCTTCAGAAAGTCAGCAAAGGACATATCGGGGACCAGTGCCTCGGCCTTGCAGTCGGAGCCGCAGTGCTGGCACGAGAGATTGCAACGCCAGGTGCACTCCCAAAAGAGGTAGTTCAGTTCGCGAATTCCGGTCTCGTTTTTGCGGAAGAGCCGGAAGAGCCACCGTTTCAAAGTGTTTCGTTTATTTTTCTTCATTCAGTCTCATCACTTCCAAATGCAAGGGCGAGGTGAGCTCCTCTACGGTTGCGCTGACGTTAAGTTGCTCGTACAGGCCGTTTTCGGTGCTGTCGATGTTGGTGACCTGCAGGTCCACGATCTGCCCTTTGATGATGTATTGAGATTCGGGATAGTCGAAGGTGCCGTTTGCATCGGTGGTGTCCGTCAGGCCATATTCCGGGAGGCCGACCATCAGCCCTTCGACGGGTTCGCCGGTGCCGGCATCCACCACGGTCCCGCGGATGTAAACGTTTTGTGCAGGCGGCATTCCGTAGCAGGCCTGGAAGGTGAACATAATGGCGGTGGCGGAGAAGGAACCGAACAGGAACCGCAGCACCTGTTGTTTCTTGGTCTTGAGGGCTTGTATGATTTTCATAGGGGAGAGGTTTTTGCAATTTTGAGGGCTTGGAGGATGTTTGTGTAGATAATTTTATTGCTCCTCCTTTTCTGCCAACAAGGATTTTGCACAAGTTATATATGCGATAGCCTTATCTCTCAAATCTATCACATCATCTTGGTCACATAATACAAAATCATCATAGTCGCCGCTTTGCCTACGTTCAAATAGGAGCAGTAAATATTTACCTATCTCTTTAGGAATGATTCCTTTGGAGATATAATGAAGCGAAATCATTGTTTTTACCCCGGAATGGGTTTGGGCTTGAATATCTTTTTTCAATAGCAAAGCAATAGATATGTAGTAGCAGGCATAATAGAGCCTGTTGACGGCTCCGTTATAAAGCCCTTCATTATACATTAGTTCTGCTTCCCGTAAGGTTTCGTCCGCACGGTTAATCCGATAGGCAATTAACGCCTCTTTACTTTCTTTATCCCACTGTTCGGTCATAACGCAATGCCCTCCTTTATGACATTCAAGTAAAAAGGTGTGACAAATGGACGATTTTCCCAATTTTTCTTCAAATAGATTTTCGGGCTGATACTGATGCCTGTCTCTGCTTCAAGAATGCACAGGGGACCGAAAAATTCTGCCTCGCGCTCAACAGACTTTTTGTCGCCGGACAGCAGTACCAAGAGGTCGATGTCGCTGTCGGGACGGGCGTCGCCGCGGGCTTCACTGCCAAACAGAATGATTTCCGCATCCGGTTCGATGGATCGGATGGCCTGTTTAGCTTTTTCCACTATTTCCTTACGATTCATAGTCTCTTTTTTTACAACGGCAAATATACATTTTTTTATTTATACATCCCAGAAGATAAATTTTTTACGTCTCCGCCCACACACAAAAAAAAGGGCAGCCCGAAAGCTGCCCTTTTAAGTATGGAAAATGAGGAATTATTCCATTTCTCTGTATTCTTTGACGATGTCCTTGATGTTGGCGGGAGCCAGACGGCCGAACACCTTGCCGTTGACCATAGCAACGGGGGCAAGGCCGCAGGCGCCGACGCAGCGCAGGGAGGTAAGGGAGAAGAGGCCGTCGGCATCGGTCTCGCCCACTTCCACGCCGAGTTCCTTCTTGAAGGCGTCAAGGATCTTTTCGCCGCCACGCACGTAGCAGGCGGTGCCCATACAGACGGACACGGGGTATTTGCCCTTCGGGGTCATCGTGAAGAATGCGTAGAAGGAGACCACACCGTAAACCTTGGCGGTCGGCATATGCAGCTCTTCTGCAATCAACTCCTGCACTTCGGCGGGCAGATAACCGAGGAAGTCTTGTGTCTGGTGTAACACATTGATCAGTTCGCCAGGGTCGTTGTTGAATTTCTTGCAGATTTCAATCACCTTTTCCCTGACTTCGGTTTTCATTTTGATTATAATCTTTTTATTATCCATTGTTGTGATTTTTTCAGATTTATTATTTGTTTAAATCCACTTCCACGGTGGTCTGTCTGTCGAAATAGTGCGTGTGCAGCAGTTCGTGAGACTTGTGACCGCAAGGTTCACCCAGGTATTCTTTGTAAATAGCTTGGATGGACGGGTTCTCGTGGGATTTACGGATCGGCATCTCGCGGTCAGCGCGGTAGATGGCTTCCCAACGGGCCTTGATGATGTCGGCGTTACCGTGGTGGAGCGGCTGGCCTGCACCGTCGATACAACCACCAGGACAAGCCATAATCTCAATGGCGTGGAACTGGCTCTTGCCGGCTTTGATGTCTTCTAACAGCTTGCGGGCGTTCTTCAGACCGTGGGCGATACCGATGTTCAGCTTGAGGCCGTCCACGTCGATGGTAGCGGAACGGACACCTTCCAGACCACGGAGCTCTTCGAAGTCGATCTTCGGAAGCGGTTTCTTGGTGATGATCTCGTAGGCGGTACGCACAGCGGCCTCAATCACACCACCCGTGGTGCCGAAAATCACACCTGCGCCAGTGGATTGGCCGAGCGGGCTGTCGAATTCAGCGTCAGGCAGGGACTTGAAGTCGATGTTGGCCATCTTGATGAGGCGTGCCAGCTCGCGGGTGGAGATGGAGTAGTCCACATCGGGGTTGCCGTTCACCTTGAACTCGTCACGGCCCACTTCATACTTCTTGGCCAAGCAGGGCATCACCGACACGCTGATCATGTCTTCGCGCTTGCAGTTGATTTTCTCTGCGAAGTAGGACTTGGCAATGGCGCCGAACATCTGTTGCGGGGATTTTGCCGTGGAGGGAAGATCTCTCATTTCAGGGAACTGATGCTCGAAGAAGTTCACCCAAGCAGGGCAGCAGGAGGTGAGGATGGGAAGAGGAACGCTCTTGTCGCCACCCAGATATTTGGTCAGACGGCCGATGAGCTCGGTGCCTTCCTCCATAATGGTCAAGTCAGCGGACCAGTCGGTGTCGAACACGTAGTCGAAGCCGAGGGCCTTGAGGGCGGCGGTCAGCTTGCCCGTGGCGATGGTGCCGGGTTCCATACCGAACTCTTCACCGATGGCGACACGCACGGCGGGAGCCACTTGGACAACCGTCTTCTTGTTAGGATCCACGATAGCGCGAAGCACAGCGCCGGTGTGGTCAACCTCGGTGAGGGCGCCCACAGGGCAGACGGCGACGCACTGGCCGCAGAACGTACAAGGAGAGTGGTCGAGGTGCTGGTTGAAAGCGGTGGAGACCACTGCCGGGAAACCACGCTCGATGGCGGACAAAGCACCCACGGTCTGCATCTCGTTACACATCGTCTCACAACGACGGCACATAACGCACTTGTTCATATCGCGGATGATGGACGGGGAAACCTCAATCTGATAGGAAGACTGGCTGTGTTCCGGTCCGATGAACGGGTTCTTGCGGATGCCGAAGCGGACGGCGAGGTCCTGCAACTCGCAGTTGCCGTTCTTGGCGCACTGCAGACAGTCAGCGGGGTGATCGGAGAGGATCAGCTCGAGGACGGTTCTGCGGGCGTTGATGACGCGCATAGAGTTGGTGCGCACCACCATATCGGGCATACACTCGGTGACGCAGGCAGGAGCCAGGTTACGGCGGCCGACCACTTCCACCACACAAATACGGCATCCGCCGGGTTTGTTGTGAACGCCCAAATTGTTCAGCTCAAAATGGCAAAGGGTAGGAATATCGATACCCATACCTTGAGCGGCTTTAAGAATAGTTGTACCTTTGGGTACTTCAACTTCTCTGTTGTCTATTGTTAATTTTATCATATCCATATTGTTACCCTTTAACTATTTGATACTAATTGCGTTAAATTTACATTTCTCCATACAGGTGCCGCACTTGATACAGAGCTCTTGGTTGATCTCGTGAGGCATCTTGACGGTGCCGTTGATGGCGCCGACGGGGCAGTTGCGAGCGCAGGCCGTACAGCCCTTGCACTTTTCAGGATCGATGACATATTTTTTCAGAGCCTTGCACTGGCCGGCCGGGCACTTCTTCTCGGTGACGTGGGCCACATACTCGTCCCAGAAGTTGTCGATGGTGGACAACACCGGGTTGGGAGAGGTCTGTCCGAGACCGCAGAGGGCCGTGTCCTTGATGACGTGGGCGAGGTTGCGCAGCTTGTCGAGGTCTTCCATAGTGCCGTGGCCCTTGGTGATCTTGTCAAGAATTTCGCAAAGACGCTTGTTACCGATACGGCAGGGAGAACATTTGCCGCAGGACTCTTCCACGGTGAAGTCGAGGTAGAACTTCGCGACGGAGACCATACAGGAGGTCTCATCCATCACGATCATACCGCCGGAGCCCATCATAGAGCCAGCAGCCACGAGGTTGTCGTAGTCGATCGGGGTGTCGAGGAATTTCTCGGTCAAGCAGCCGCCGGAAGGACCGCCGGTTTGCACGGCTTTGAACTTCTTGCCGCCCTTGATGCCGCCACCGATTTCGTAGATGACCTCACGCAGGGTGATGCCCATCGGGACCTCAATAAGACCGACGTTATTGATTTGGCCAGCCAAAGCGAACACTTTCGTACCTTTGGACTTCTCCGTTCCGATGGAGGAGAACCATTCCCAGCCCTTGTTGATGATGACGGGGATGTTGGCGTAGGTCTCGACGTTGTTCACGTTGGAGGGTTTCTTCATATAGCCTTCCACAGCAGGGAATGGCGGTTTGAAGGTGGGCTCGCCGCGGAGGCCTTCCATAGAGTGGATAAGGGCCGTTTCCTCACCGCAGACGAATGCGCCGGCACCGTAACGAAGGATGATGTCGAAATCGAAATCGGTGCCGAAGATGTTCTTGCCGAGCAGGCCATATTCGCGGGCCTGGTTGAT
Organism: uncultured Bacteroidales bacterium; assembly: GCA_900315705.1. Classification (GTDB taxonomy): domain Bacteria; phylum Bacteroidota; class Bacteroidia; order Bacteroidales; family WCHB1-69; genus F23-D06. The sequence goes on from ONAB01000013.1 coordinate 37,903, forward strand.
GGCAACCTGCAGACGGTGGATAGCCAGCGGGTACTCAGCACGGATATAGACCAGACCGATGGTGGCTCCGATACAGAAACCGCCGATGGCCATAGCCTCGATGATGGAGTGGGGGTCACCTTCCAGGATGGAACGGTCCATAAAGGCACCGGGATCACCCTCGTCAGCGTTACAGATGATGTATTTCTGGTCAGCGGCGTTCTTGGCGCAGAGTTCCCATTTCAAACCGGTCGGGAAGCCGGCACCGCCACGGCCGCGAAGACCGGACTTCTTGATGAGGTCGATGGTGGCAGCGGGATCGTGTTGCTCCAGAACGGAAGCCAAAGCCTTGTAACCGTCACGGGCGATGTACTCGTCGATGTTTTCGGGATCGATGAAACCGCAGTTACGCAAAGCGATACGCATCTGTTTCTTGTAGAAACCCATATGCTTGGAGTCGGAAATGTGCTTCTGATCCTCCGGGTTTTCGTACAACAGGCGCTGCACTTTTCTACCCTTGATGATGTGCTCGTCGATAATCTCGCGGCAATCCTCGGGTTTCACCTGGGTGTAGAATGTGTTGTCGGGCAGAATCTTGACGATGGGGCCTTTTTCACAGAAACCGAAACATCCGGTGGCAATCACCTGGACGTCGTTCGTCAAGTTCTTCTCAACTAAAAGTTGTTCGAAATTCTCTTTGATTTTCGGGCTGTCTGAAGCCGTACATCCCGTACCGCCGCAGAGCAAAATGTGGTATTTGTAATTTGCCATTGGGGACCTCCTTGTTATTTGTTATCGATTTTTTCGTAGTTCACGGGGATGACACCCTCCAGAATCTCGTTGTTCATAATGTACTTGGAAACAAGCTCCTGGCCTTTCTTCACGTCAACGTGACCGAATACGATGGGATCCATACCCGGTTTCTTGACCTCCACCGTCGGCTCTGCGTAGCAGTATCCCATACAACCGGTCTGGGAAACGACGGCTTTCACGTTCTGTTTCTTGCATTCCTCAATGATGGCTTCCATCGTCTGCTTGGCGCCGGAAGCAATGCCACAAGTGGCCATAGCGACTTTCACCTGAACCAGGTTTTCAACGTTGTCGCCCCCTTCGCGCAACTCAAGCTTGGACTGAAGTTCTTCTCTTCTTTTCTTGAGATCCGCTAATGATTTAATTTTTTCCATACTTAAAATTGTTTTGGTAAGTTATTGAGTATTTGTGTTTTATATTGTTAAATTGGGTTTAATCCTTCCTCTCGGAAATCGGGGGCAAATGTAATAATATTTTGGTTACAAACCACTACTTGTGGATAATAATTTTTATAAACGCGCAATCCCCAAAAATGGGGATTTTTGGGGATTGCAACTATGGGTTGGATGGAAAAAAACTGACATCCGCTATTGGCGGAAATGAGAGCCTTGTTAGGCTTGTCTGCCGAACTTCTTCTCGAGGCAAATCTCGTGGTAGATCTGGGTGATGACCTCCTTGGTGTAGAGCGGGAAATCCGCCTTCATCATCCAGTCGTAGTAGGCTGGCTCGCGGAGGAACACCTCCTTGACGGGCACGTTCTTGTGCTTGCCGAAGTTGAAGACCGCCTGCTGGTCCTTGTTCCAGACGATGTGGCCGGCCATATCCACGTTGTGCGACTCCTGCGTGAAGGCGCTGAGGGCCTTCACATCGTTCTGCACGGGCACGTAAGTGCGCTTGGTGCGCGGGTCGGTGTACTGCACCCCGTCGTACTTGTCGAGCTGGGCCTTGAAGACATCGAGGGTGGCGCGGGTGTCGGCGTGGGCGTGATGGGCCTCCGTCAAATCGCCGTGACAGTAGAACTTGTAGGCAGCCACGAGGTTGCGCGGCTCCATCTTGTGGAAGATGTTCTGCACGTCCACCATCAGGCGGTTGCGCAAGTCGAAACGCTTGCCGCAACGCAGAAACTCCTCCACCAACAGAGGCACGTCGAACTTGTTGGAGTTGAAGCCCGCCAGGTCGGCGTCGCCGATGAAGGCTAGCAGGTCGTCGGCAATTTCCGCGAATGTGGGCTTGTCCTTGACATCCTCGTCGGTGATGCCGTGGATGGCCGAGCACTCCTCGGGAATGTGGACGCCTGGGTTGATGAGCTCCGTACGCTCGATCTCCTCGCCGTCAGGCATCACCTTGATGAAGGAGATCTCCACGATTTTGTCCTTGCCGACATTCAAGCCGGTGGTTTCCAAATCGAAAAACAGAAGGGGTTTGGTAAGGTTGATTTGCATATTTAGTGTTTTATAATCTTTTCGGTGCTGATGATGCTGTGATCTTTCAGGATTCTGACCATATACATTCCGGGGACGAGTTGTGCGGTGTTAATGCGGCCCCCCTCCACGGGTTGTGCGTCCAGCATCCGGCCGTAAAGGTCGAAAATCTGGTACTCGAGGCCATCGGTCTCCTCCAACTCGCCGATGAACAGGTCGCCGGTGGTCGGGTTGGGGTAGAGTTTCAGCGTCTGCTCTTGCGGCTGGCGGATGCCGGAGTGGTCGTAGGCCTTGCCCACGACGGGACGGATCATCGGGGCGCCGCGGTAGAACGACTCGCGCCACTCGTTGGTGGTCTTGTAGAAGAAATGCCCGCGGGCGTCGTTGTTTTGGTCGAAGCCGAGGTTGAGTTGTGTGTTATGTGTCTGGCGGAAGCCCACATAGAAAGTGCCCTCGATGGCGACGGGCTCTTCCGGGTAGTAGTTGACAAATTGGAGATACTCCTCACCGAAGGCAGGCAGCTGCGACTCCATCGAGTAGATGACGTTGCCAGGTTGGCCGTTGTTGTCGTCCCAGACCATCAGGGTGAAGTAGTCCACGTTCTCATCGTTGAGGGCGTGGTTGAAATACATCCGCACACAACGCAGCGTGTCGGGCTGGGCAAGCGTGAACTGCACGGCCAGCGAGGCGTCGGGACTGCCCTGCGACGAGAGGAGGCAGTAGCCGCCCTCCGCGGTGCCGTCGTCGAAAGCGTAGTAGTTGTAGAATTTCTGCTCGAACGAGCAAGTGTCGTTGCGCAGCAACTCGTCGTTGGCGCCCTCCATCCGGAACACGTGCGTGATGGTGAAGGAGGCGCTGTCCTCGTTGTCGTAGGTGTAGCTGAAGTTGATGGCCGGCTCCGCGTGATAGGGGTAGGTGTGAAGCCCGTTGGTGTGGTAAGGCGAGGCATTCTCGTTGTTTACCGTGGAGGTGTAGATGTTCGTGACCCCGTCTTTCTTCACGCTGTAGTTGTAGAAGGTGTTCTTGGTGGCGCTCGACAGGTTGGAGAGGTCGTTGTGGAAGTTGGCGCCCATATCCGAAGTGCGGTACTGGTGCCACGGCATCGACTGGTAAAGACTCAGAGCGGAAGTGGTGGGACTGACAAAAGCCACATCGTTGGGATAGAGGTCGTTGGCGTAGCGGTCAACGTCCAGACGGATATAGTCGATGTGCCATTGGTCGCAGTTGGAGGCCCAGCCCACGATGTTGCCGCTGCTCCACGCGTCAAGGTCCAGCGAGGCGTAATTGCGGAAGCGGAACTGGAAGTTGTTGCGCAGATATTGCGGGTCGGTGATGGGGATGAGCACCTGCTTGAAATATTGGAGCGGGTTCTCGGCCAGCCAGCTGTCGAGGGTGCAGCCGTGCGTGGACCACACCTCGTTCCACACATATTCGGGTCCGAAGATGGAATCGTAGGGCATCAGGATGGTCTCTCCCGGGAAAGCGTTGCTCTCGAAGATGTAGATGAGACCGGGGATGAAGGGGTTGTCGATGGTGTCACCGGCCACGTAGTATTCGTCGGGGCCGATGGTGTACTCCCCGTAGGTGTATCCCATAAAGATGATGTTGCCGGTGGCGTAGCCGAACTCGAGGATGAGCTCGTCGTCAAACTCCGGGGCGTCGCCCACACGCTCCCACTCCACAGGGGGTGTCTGGCGACTGCCACCGCCGGGCTGGTAGTAGAAGCTGAAATAGAGCGAGTCGCTGACATACATCGGGCGGTGGTGCGTGAAGTTGCTGTCCAGACGTATGGGGCTGGAAGTCAGGGTGTCAGCGGGAAAAGCCTCGCGACTGGCCTGGGGATATACCACGCCTTGGGCGTCGAGGGCGTCCATCGTGACCGCGCCAATGCTCGGGGGGTAGATGGGGAAGGAGTTGTTCACAAATGCCAGCCGGTCCTGCCATTTCCGCGCGTCGGGGTAGCCGATGCCCACGGAGAAGTCCTCCACAAAGGGCAGCGGCAAGGCCTCGCCGTTCTTGGCGGCACGGGGTTGCTGTTTCGCGGCTTTCGCAATGACGGGGTTGTACGCCAGCCCTGTCACAAACTCCTGGCTGTGGGCCAGGAAGGGCAGACAAATCAGGATGCCTATGAAGGCGAATAATCGATGAATTCGGTATGACATAGAAAAAATGGAATCGTGTTAAGGTTCGGTAATGGTTTCTTCAACGGGTTCGGCGTCGGGCAGGTCGCCGATGTTCTTGCCCACCACCAGCGATATCTTCTCGCCCATCTTGATGTCGGTGCCCGTGGCGATGGAGTGCCCGCGGTAAAGAACATCCAGGACGGCATTCTCGTATGGACTGGGTTTTTCCACAATGCGGTCGAGTACAAGCCCTTGCGCCTCCAGGATGATTTGCGCCTGGCGGAGGGATATGTCGTGCAGCTCGGGCATCTTGATGGTGGGAGGTTCGGCAGCGGCAACGGTGAGATAGACCTTGCGGCCTCGCTTGACCATCTCGCCCGGGGCGGGATCCTGCTTGAGGACCGTGCCCGGCTGCTTGCCGTTCTCGTAAAGGTGGTCGCTCACCTCAAAGACAAAACCCTCCTCGCGGCCGCGTTGCGTCAGCTCCTGCGCCGGCTGGCCCAGGAAACTCGGCATCTCGAACTCCTTGCCGTGGCGCGTGAACCAGTGCATCAGCAGCATTATGACCACCAGCATCACAAGCGACACGACCACAGCCAACAATATGTGGAACCACAACCGGTTGAAGTATGCTTTTTTCATATTATTCCAAATATTCGTATAACACCAAAAAATACATTTTATTATAAGGCGGCAAAAATAATAAAAATAGTGAATGGTTTTTCCATCCACTATTATTGGAACATTTCTTGTCATATTAGGGCCTTTCATTGAAGAAAAAATGTATTTTTGCGGCTGTTTTTATCGCTCTTGTTTTCTATAATCAACTAATAATTAAGCAATTATGGGTGGTTTCTTTGGCGTGGTTTCTTCAAACCCCTGTGTATCAGACCTTTTTTACGGAGTGGATTATCACTCCCATCTCGGAACAAAACGTGGCGGCCTGGTCACGTGGGACGGCACCTCTTTTCACCGTTCCATCCACAATATCGACAACACCTACTTCCGCACCAAGTTCGGGGATGAGGTGGACAAATTTGTGGGCAATTCCGGCATCGGGGTCATCAGCGACACGGATTCGCAGCCTTTGGTGGTGAACTCCCACTTGGGCCGCTTCGCCATCGTCACGGTGGCGCGCGTCAATAACCTCGCCGAGCTCGAGAAGGAGTGCCTCGACAACCGCCAGCAGTTCACTGAACTTAGCTCCGGCGTCACCAACCAGACCGAGCTCATCGCCCTTCTGATCTCCCAGGGCGAGACGTTTGTGGACGGCATCCAGAATGTGTACCGGAAGATAAAGGGCGCCTGTTCGATGCTGCTGCTCACGGAAGAGGGCATCATCGCCGCCCGCGACCTCTACGGCCGTACCCCCATAGTGATAGGGAGCAAGGACGGAAGCCGGGCGCTGGCGTTCGAGAGCCATAGCTTTATGAACCTCGGCTACGACATCGACCGTTTCGTCGGGCCCGGGGAGATTGTGAAGGTGACCGCCGACGGCTGCCAGCAGTTGCTGCCGCCGAACGACAAAATGCAAGTATGCTCGTTCCTCTGGGTGTACTACGGCTACCCCTCCACAATGTATGAGGATATCAATGTCGAAAACTCCCGCTATATCGGCGGTTACGAGATGGGCAAGACGGATGATGTGGAGGCCGACTTCGTTTCCGCCATCCCTGATTCCGGCATCGGAATGGCCGTGGGCTATGCCAAGGGCAAGGGTATCCCGTACGAGCGCGCCATTGTGAAATACACGCCCACCTGGTCGAGGAGCTTTATGCCCTCCAACCAGAATATGCGCGAGCACGTGGCGATGATGAAGCTCCTGCCCAACACCACCCTCCTCAAAGGCAAGCGCATCGTGTTCTGTGATGACTCCATCGTGCGCGGCACCCAGCTTCGCGACAATGTGAAGAAACTCTATGCCGCCGGCGCCAAGGAGGTGCACATCCGCATCAGCTGCCCGCCGCTGCTATACGGCTGTTATTATCTCAACTTCTCCGCCTCCAAGACCGAACTGGAGCTCATCACCCGTCGCGTGATTGAGGAGCTGGAGGGTGATAGCACCAAGAATCTCCATCTTTATATGGATGAAACCACTCCGCAATATGCCAAGATGGTGGAGATTATCCGCAAACATTTAGGCGTTGACACCTTGAAATTCAACACGCTAGGCACTATTGCCAAGGCCATCGGTCTGCCCAAGGAGCGCATCTGCACCCACTGCTTCGACGGTTCCTCTTACGGAGAGTAAAAGCGTCAGCACCATCATCGATTGTTGCACTCTGCTGCACCCGTGGGATGCGTGTGCGTGAGCCACGATTTCAACTCTGCGAGCGTCAGCATCTTTCTCATTCTCTGCAATGACGCCTTTCTGATTCCGAAAACTTTTGCCTCTTGCATTTCATTACAACTTCTTGAGATGCAAGCATATAATATTTTTTTGGTTCAAATGTCACCTTTTACCCCACTCATCCGTTTAACAGTTGAATCGATTCGGTAAATAACGGAAATGTAAAACCTTAAAAATAATAGTTATGGAAGAAATCATAGATGTCCTTGCGGTGGTACTTGTAATCGGTGGAGTCTGCATAGCATTACCGCTGATAATCCTGTGGATGACCAACAAGCGGAAAAATCACGAAATCGACAAGAAGACGGAAATTCTGATGGCCCTGTTGGAGAAAAATCCAGATCTTGACCCGGCCGAAGTGTTAGACAAACTGGATATGTCGTCGGAAGACGGCAAGAAATCCCTGAAAGAAAGACTGTTAGAAAAACTTTTGGGCGGATGTATCTGCACATTAACCGGTATAGTCATCTTCTTCACCCATTTGTTTGGTTTTGTGTTTTTAGGGGACAAGACCACTGGAGTAGTCGGCGGCGGCGTCTTGACGGCCGTAGGTATAGCCCTTATCATCCATTACTTTGTCAGCAAGAAGATGCTACAGAGTGAGATAGAGACTGAAGAGAAACGGATAACCGAGAAATAAATCTCCGAATGACACGAGAACAATTCATAGCCTTAGTTTCGGAGGAGCAGGAGTCTTTGCGGAGATTCCTGCTTGCCCTGTGTGAGGGCGACCGGATGGAGGCGGAGGACATCGCGCAGGAGGCGATGGTGAAGGCGTACATCGCGATGGAGCGGTTCGTGGAGCGGGCCAAGTTCGCCACGTGGCTCTTCAAGATCGCCTACAACACCTTCCTCGACCACCAGCGATCGGGGTGGAACCGCCGGACGGACTTGGACGCGGCGGAGCAGATGCCGGGCGGTCCGCGCGCCGACGATGCCTTCCAATACCAAGAGCTGTACGAAGCCATCGGCACGCTGCCGCTGAAGGAGAAGAGCGCCATCCTGCTGTTCTACGTCAGCGGCTACTCCGTGAAGGAGATTGCGAAAATCACGGGAAGTACCCAATTGGCTGTGAAGCAGCAACTTTCAAGAGGGAGAGTTAAACTTAGACTAATTTTGGAACGATGAAAGAGAAGATCACTATAGAAGAATTGTTCGCCCGGTACCAGCCGGATATGGGCGACCGCAACGAATATTTGGAGAAGATTTCCAAGAAGTTAGAGGCGGCAGAATATGCGAAACGGTATCGTGAGGCGCAAACGAGACGTTACCGCCGGATGATGGTGGCCGTGTTCATCTCGGGCATCGTCACGGGCGCCATCGGCATTGTGCTCGTGCTGTCGCACCCGCAATGGCTGTTACCGACGCAGACCGCCTTCGTCGGAGTGTCCTTCCCCGCATTCTCGCTGCTCCCGAAAGTGCTACTGCTATTGGCTATATGCTTTGTGAGCTGGTGTATCACGGGGTTGGTGCGGAAACTCAGTGAAGTTTCGCACATTTGAGCATCGTGGAGAGGAATGGCGAAGGTCGGTGCGGTGAAAATAAGTTTTATTCGCCGCATTTTTATTTCGACCCCCACACCACATTCACGTTGTCGCTGACCGCCAAGTCGTCGGAGGTGATGTCGAGACTGTTAACCGTGCTGGCTTTCCTTTTTCCGTATCCTCACCGTCAGTTGGATTTGCTCCTTGGGGTGTTCTTCGGGGGCGATGCGGCAGTCGAAAAACTGCGGCAAAATCACCACCTGACTGCGCCAAAAAGCGGGCCAGACGCGAAATAATTGTACAAGTCCAAAGTGCTGACGACGATGATCGAAAACAATTTTCTTGACGAATAATGTGTCTGACCGTTTTTTCTTTCATAAGAATTATTCTGCTGCGGCCTTCAAATGCATTCTCTTGATCTTCAATGCAATGTCTTCCAACACCTTCGGCCATCGGCCCCGGGAGTGAATCTGTGCCACTCTGCGAGTTTCGCGGGAATATTATCCCTTATCAACTGAGCAAAGCCTGTTGTGCTTTTGAATCAAATATTAACAATTAATTGTAAATATTATAAAATAATAGAAAATAATATTGCAAATCCGGCTTTTGTATTAAAAAATTATTATTTTTGCAGCCGAATTATTAAATTGAAAATTATGGAACAAGTAAATCCCATTGATGAGGCCAGAAGATATGTGGCCAACGCGCTGGAGATCATTGAGAAATCCAAGTATGATCCTGAAACAAAGTTATATAAAGACAAAAAGTATGTGCGTATTGCGGGCGACACGCTGTGGAAAGGCTGTCTGATAGCCCTCGATGCAGTGTTTCAGGTGCGCAAGGGGAAAGGCCGCCCGTCTATTGAAAAGTACAAGGAAGCGGTCTCCAAACGTGACGGCAAACTGCTACAATTTGTCAATTCCGGCTACGAAACTATGCATCTGTATATGGGTTATGACGGCAATAAGGACAGGAAAGTCTGCAACGCCGGATTCGATATGGCCAACAATATCATTGACCGCTGTGCCTTGTTGTACCCTGGGGATGCGTGTGCGTGAGCCATAGCCCGCAACACCCATCAACATTCATTTCCAACACTCGCTGTACGTTGGGCTTTGACGAGAGTCCACACGGCCCATACGGCGGTGAGAACTAGCGACATAGGCACACCGACGGTGAGCAACTCTCGGAGCATAGCGGGAAACCCTCCCGACTCCAGTGCAGAGAAGAATGGAAAACGCCAGGTGAGCTCGCCGTTGATGATGTGATCGACGATGAGCATCACGGTGCCACCCCAAAGCATCTTCTCTAATGCCGGGATGTTCCGCTTCAGCGGGGATTCTGAACTTTCAATCGCTTTCGCGTTGACTTTACGGTAGGCGCTCGTGGCGATGGCCTGCGCCATAGGGATGATAAAACAGGACATATTCGTTGGTATTGTTTATTACTTCGTGTTAATTATTTCATGTTGGTTAGCTTCGCTGTTGATTACTTCGTGTTTAACAGCTTCGCTGTTAGTTGTTTGAGTTGGTGATGGGGAAGCAGTGGTAGGTGAAGGCCATGTTGCTGACAAATTCTTTCATGAGTATGTCTTCGGAGAAAGTGCTGCCGAAGAGGTACGGGTTTTCGAGCATGAACTCCCGCATCAGTTCGTTGTTCACAAGTTGGTAGGAGTTGTCAGAGTAGTCGAAGTTCCGCCAATCGGGGTCGATTTTCCGGCCGTTGACGATGATTTCCTCGGGTGCGTCAGAATAGACCAGTCCTTGACCGGCGATTTCCATACAGAGGCGCATGGTGGGTACAGCGGCAGAGACATAGTACAAGGGACGCATCTCTCGAAATCGATTGACATTTATCCAATCACTGTAGTCGTCGTATCTGCATGCCTGAGGCTGAATGACGGGTTCAATGACGTAACAACCTCTCACCATTCTTCCTAACCTGCTGTAAACCATGCTATTTTCTGGCAAGTTGTTTGATGGATTGGGATTTCGGTACACCAGAGTCATTTTATCGCGATCAAAGCTGGAAATGGGCACCGCCGTATCACCTTCGTTCACAATCTCCGCCTGAATACGAAGATATACATGTCCACGATCGTAGGAAGGGATAAGGACTTCACCCAACCGCATTTTCTCGGGTTCCCAAATTTTGTCTGTAACATTGCTGATTTCCAATGACTTGAACTTAATGGAAACCTGTGCTGCGCAAGGCAGGGTTGCGAAGCAGCATACGACGGCAATGGCTGATATGAGAATTCGTTTATACATTGTTTCAACTTTTAGATTGCAAAATTACATTTTTTTCCGACCAACCCCACAACTACTAACTGCTAACTGCTAACTACTAACTCTTTTATTTCGACTTCGTTGCCACGCAGCAACCAGGTATTCTCGCTGTGGCAGTGAGGGCACGTCTTTCCGTGTTTCACCGTCTCGTACTCTTGCTTGCAGTCGTCGCACCAGGTGACGGCGGGGATAATGTTGCACTTCAGCTCACAACCCTTCAGCAGCTCCTCTTTGTCGGCGGCCCAGCGCCAGCAGTCGGTGAGCAGGTGCGGCACTACCGTGGAGACCTCCCCGATGTCCATAACCACTGCGGAGACCCGCTCCACGTGGTTCTCCTCCGCCACCTTCTTGACGTCCCGGATAATATAGAAGACGATACCTAATTCGTGCATAGTCACTTCGTGTTGGTTAGCTTCGCTGTTAGTTATTTAATGTTAGTTAGCTTCGCTGTTGGTAACACGCTGTAACTAACACGCAGTAATAAACACGCAGTAACCAACACGCAGTAACCAACATTTACTTCTTGAATACAATCTTGGCGGCACGTTTGAGCATATACGGGAGGATCTTGCTGAACTTCTCCTCGGAGGTGACAAATTCGCTGGCTTCGGGGTGCTCGCGGAAGAGGTGGATGGCGTCGAAGGCGCACTTGGTGGTGCAGATGCCGCAGCCGATACAGCGGTTCTCATCAACGACTGATGCGCCGCAACTCAGACAGCGGGCCGTCTCGGTGCGCACCTGCTCCTCCGTAAGCGTGAGCGTGTATTCGCGGAATTTGTCAGCCTGCTCCGACACGCCTTCCACCTGACGGGAAGAGTTGTCGTAGCTCTCCACCACGATGTCGTCCTTGTTGAGCTCGATGAAGTCGCGGCGGTTGCGCCCGATGGTGAGGTGGCCGTGCTGCACGTAACGATGCAACGATTCGGCGCCCTCCTTGCCAGCGGCGATGGCGTCGATGGCAAACTTAGGCCCGGTAAAGCAGTCGCCACCCACGAAGATGTCCTCCTCGGCGGTCTGGTAGGTCAGTTTGTCGGCCACAGGATAGACACCGCGCACAAATTCCACTTTCGTGTCTTTGAGCAGATCTTTGAGGATGACCGTCTGTCCAATGGCGAAGATGACCAAGTCGGCATCCAGCGTAATCGTTTCTTCCTCATTGTATTGCGGGGAGAAGCGGTGGTCTTTGTCATACACGGAGGTGCATTTCTTGAAGACGATGCCGGTGACCTTGTCGGTTGACTCGCCATTTGCACTCTGGGAAGAGTGTGCTCCTAAAACCTCTTTCGGGCCCCAGCCGGGGTTGATGACCACGCCGTCCTCACGGGCTTCGCGGCGCTCCTCCAAGGAGGCAGGCATAATGTCTTCGGTCTCCAACGAGAGCATAGTGACAGACTCGGCGCCGCCGCGCTTGGCGACCCGTGCTGCGTCGATGGCCACGTTGCCGCCGCCGACCACGACGACCTTGCCGCTGACCTTCGTGCCGCAATTGCACGTGTGCAGGAAATCGATGGCCGTGGTGGTCCCAGACAAATTCTCGCCGGTGATGCCGGGCAGTTTGCCGCCTTGACAGCCGATGGCTACGTAGAATCCCTTGTATCCTTGATCTCTAAGTTGTTGTATGGTAATGTCTTTACCAACTTCCACACCGGTGTGGATGTCCACTCCGATCTCGCGCATAATGTCGATCTCTGCTTTGATGACCTCTTTATCCAACTTATAAGAGGGAATGCCGTATTGCAGCATACCGCCGGGAATCTCGTCTTTCTCGAACACGGTGGGCTTGTAGCCCATCGTGGCGAGGTAGTAGGCGCAGCTCAGACCGGCGGGGCCGCCGCCGATGATGGCGATCTTTTCCTCCCAATGGTCAATGACGCTGGAGGCGATGTTGATTTCGGGCACGAAGCGGGTCTCGGCCTTGAGATCCTGCTCGGCGATGAATTTCTTGACCGCGTCGATGGCGATGGGCTGGTCGATAGTGCCGCGCGTGCAGGCATCCTCGCAACGACGGTTACACACGCGTCCGCATACGGCCGGGAACGGGTTCTCGCGTTTGATGAGTTCCAATGCTTCTGTATATTTGCCCTCGGCGGCCTTCTTCAGATAGCCTTGCACCGCGATGTGCGCGGGACAGGCCGTCTTACAGGGCGCCGTGCCCGTCGGGTAGCAGTTGATACGGTTTTTGTCACGATAGTCTTCGTCCCACTTCTCCGGTCCCCACTTTTTGGCATCGGGCAATTCCTGTTTCGGATAGGTCTGCTCTCCGTGCTTGGTACAGAGCTTTTGTCCGAGACGGACAGCGCCGGCGGGACAATATTCCACGCAACGACCGCAGGCCACGCAATTTGCAGGATCCACCTTGGCCACGTATGCACTACGCGACAAGTTCGGGGTGTTGAAGAGTTGTGAAGTGCGCAATGCGTTACAAATCTTTACGTTACAGTTGCAGATGGCGAAAATTTTGCCTTCGCCGTCAATATTGGTCACTTGGTGCACGAAACCGTTGTCCTCCGCTTTTTTGAGGATGGCAATGGCCTCGTCGTAGGTGATGTAGTGACCACGGCCGGTCTCCGCGAGGTAGTCGGCCATATCGCCCACACCGATGCACCAGTCGCGGTAGTCGTCGGCACAGCCCTCGTCAAGTTTCTTGCGGCCGTAACGGCAGGAGCAGATGCCCACGCCCAGATGGCCTTCATAACGCTTAAGCCAATAGGATATGTGCTCAATATCAATACTTTGATTCTCCATAGAGATGGCTTTCTCCACGGGGATGACGTGCATCCCGATACCTGCGCCGCCCATCGGCACCATCGGGGTGACCTTTTCCAGCGGCAGGAAAGTCATACGTTCGAAGAACATCGCCAATTCGGGATGCTTGTCCATCAGGTCGGTGTTCATATTGGTGTATTCGGCGCTGCCGGGCACGAACATCGGCACCCAATAGATGCGGTCCTCGCGGTTGTAGGAGGTGCCGGGCACCGGACCGTTGTCAGTGTATTTGTCGCCATAGTCGTACTCCAGCATTCCAAAGTAGGAAAGTTTGTCAAGGAGTTCGTCAAACGACTGATCATCAGGAGTGTAGTGCTTCTGTTTGTTCCATTCGTGGAGCAACTGATAGGTGCGGTGCTCACGAACTTTCAGTCCCCTCTTCGGCAGCATATCAAGGAGCAAGTCCAAAGAGGTCTCGCGGGTTTTCGCATCCATCTCATCTTCAAAGATGCAGGCCAGTCCCCAGTATTCGGGGGCGTCAGTGGTCATTTTGATCTTGCCGGGCACGCGGTCGGTGACCTTGCGGACGAACTTCAGCAGTTTCGGGTTCGGGTTCTTGTCCCCTTTGTGTTTCGGGACAAATTTGGTTGACATTTCGGGCATAACGGTGTATTATTTCGTGTTTATTACTTCGTGTTGGTGAGCTTCGCTGTTGGTGAGCCTACGGCTGTTAGTTACTTCGTGTTGATTAGCTTCGCTGTTGGTTAGCCTTCGGCTGTTAGTTACTTCGTGTTGATTACTTTGTGTTAGTTAGCTTCGCTGTTGTTTTTGTTGTTTTTGTTGATGTCATAGCTGCGGAGATGAGACATAAATGATGTTATTTTTATAGATAAATCCGTGCAACGTTCGCGTAATGATTTGGCTATTTCAGCATTTATATATTCTAAATCTTCTGCCACATACAACATACTTTTCACTTCTCCACAAGATCCATAGGATGTATTTAGGTAACTTAAAAGTTGTTTATTGTCTTTTGCATTTTTACTTCTATCAAAGCCCTCTGCAATGTTATTCATTATGGAAATCACTGCTCGCTGAATCTGATTGTTGAAGCCATAATCCTTATTTGTGGCAAATTGAGCATAAATATCTTTGACAAGTTCCCTTGCCAATTGCCAAACCACCAAATCTTCAAAATTATAAATCTTCATAACATCAATCAACTAACATTAACCAACTAACACGCAGTAATCAACATAAAATAATCAACACGTAGTAATGAACACGAAGTAATCAACAGTGAAGCTTCCCCCGCAACCATTCGGCGAGTGTGTCCATTCCGTCGCCGGTTTTGGCGGAGACGGGGATGATGGTCGCGTGGGGGTTGCGCATCAGGATGTTCTTTTTGCAACGCTCCAGATTGAAATCGAAATAGGGCATCACATCCGTTTTGTTGATGATAACGAGGTCGCAGACGGTGAACATAAGGGGGTACTTGAGGGGTTTGTCATCGCCCTCGGGCACGGAAAGGATCATCGCGTTGCAGGTGGCGCCGGTGTCGAATTCGGCAGGGCAGACCAGGTTGCCGACATTCTCGAGAATGACGAGGTCGGTGTTCTTGAGGTCAAGGTTGTCGAGCCCTTGGCGTGTCATCTCCGCGTCGAGATGGCACATTCCGCCGGTGTGCAGCTGGATGGACGGCACGCCGGTGGCCTCCTTGATTTTCACGGCGTCCACATCGCTGTCGATGTCGGCCTCCATCACTGCCACACGGATTTTGTCTTTGATTCTGTTAATGAGCTGGATAAGAGTGGTGGTTTTGCCGCTGCCTGGAGCTGACATCAAATTGAGGAGACACACTCCTTTGTTTTTTAATTCAACTCTAAGAGTATCAGCATCTTTCTCATTCTCTGCAAAGACGCTTTTTTTGATTTCGATAACTTTTATCTCTTGCATTTTATTACAACTTTTCGGGATGCAAATGTACAATTTTTTTGGCCTCGATGTTGCCTTTTGAGGAGTCTTTGCGGAGATTCCTGCTTGCCTTGGGGGACGTGTGTGCGTGTGCCATACACGAAAAACGTTATGGCTGAAATGACAATCCCCTAAATAAGTACATTGATTTGGATATGGACAGACGCCATCACCCCTCAGTCAACGAACCCGCCGCCATATAGGGCGAAACCTGCTTGTTACGAATCTTCGGCAAGTACTCCTCTATGCGCTTTTGGATTTCTGGGTCATTGTAGAAACGGTTTTGCAGGGTGAAGTTTATCCAATTGTAGAAGATGTTGACATTCTGTTCGGTACGGTTGCGCTCAAAGTAACCGTTGGCTTTGGTCAGCGCCACATATTGGCCGATGATATCCCATACTTTGTCGATGGCAAAGCCTTCCAGGGCGGAACACACTTCCACGGGCACGGTCCAGTGGTCCTCGTTCTGCGGGAAGAGTTTCAAGGCGGCCCGGTACTGGGCTTGCGCCGCTATGGCCTTGGACTTGTTGTCGCCGTCGGCCTTGTTGATGACCAGGCCGTCGGCCATTTCCATAATGCCGCGCTTGATGCCCTGCAGCTCGTCGCCGGCGCCGGCCAGCATCAGCAGCAGGAAGAAGTCCACCATCGACTTGACCACCGTCTCGGACTGGCCCACGCCGACGGTCTCCACCAGGATGACGTCAAAGCCGGCGGCTTCGCAGAGCACGATGGTCTCGCGGGTCTTGCGGGCCACGCCGCCGAGGGTGCTCCCCGAAGGCGAGGGCCGGATGAAGGCGTCAGGGTCCACCGACAGCTGCTCCATACGCGTCTTGTCGCCAAGAATGCTCCCCTTGGTGCGCTCGCTGCTGGGGTCGATGGCCAATACCGCCACCTTGTGGCCCGTTCTGGTGAGCATCTTGCCGAAAGCTTCGATGAAGGTGCTCTTGCCCACGCCGGGCACGCCCGTGATGCCGATGCGCAACGAGTTGCCGGAGTGGGGGAGACACCCCTCGATGATGTCCTGTGCCATCGCCAAATGGTCGGGATTAGAGCTCTCAATCATCGTGATGGCCTGGCTCAAGATGGTGCGGTCACCCGTCAGAATGCCCTGGATGTACTCTTCCCTCGACAGTTTCCGGCGCTTGCGCACCACGGGGTTGGGGTTCACGCTCGCAGGCTGTTCCACCCCTTCCCGTTCCGTCAGTGCCGATTTGAAAAACCTTTCCATTTACAATATTATGTTTTATTTCCCGAAATTGAAATTCACCGCCTCCTGCATAGAAGAGAAGTAGTGGAAAGTCATCCCCTTGAGGAGTTTCTCCGGGATGTCGTCAATGTCTTTCTGATTCTCTGTGCACATCACGATGTCGAAGATGCCGCTGCGCTTGGCGGCGAGGATTTTCTCCTTGATGCCGCCCACGGGGAGCAGCTTGCCGCGCAGGGTGATCTCGCCCGTCATCGCGATTTTGTCGCGCAGAGGTTTGCCCGTGAAGGCCGACACCAAAGCCGAAAGGATGGTAATGCCCGCCGAAGGACCGTCCTTCGGAGTGGCCCCTTCGGGCACGTGGATGTGCACTTTGTTCTTCTCAAAGGCCTCTTGGGCGATGCCGAAGTCGGCGGCGTGCGCTTTGAGGTATTCGTAGGCGATGGTGACCGATTCTTTCATCACGTCACCCAGGCTGCCGGTCATTGTCAGCTCGCCCTTGCCCGGACTGGTCAGTGCCTCCACGAAGAGGATCTCGCCGCCCACGGCGGTCCAGGCCAGACCGGTGGCCACGCCCGGCACGGAGCCGTCAAAGGCCTTCTCGATTTGGAAGATGGGCGCGCCAAGCAACTCTTTCAGCTGCTCGGGCTCCACGAATTTGTCAATGTATCCCTTTTGCACGTATTGCGCCGCCCGTTTGCGGATCACTTTGGCGATGGTACGCTCCAGGGTTCTTACTCCGGATTCGCGAGTGTATTTGCTGATGATGGCCTCCACGGTCTTGTCGCGGATGAAAAGCTTTTCGCTGTCCAAACCATTCTCCACCAACTGCTTGGGGATGAGGTGTTTTTTAGCGATTTGCAGTTTCTCTTCGGCCAGATAACCGGCAATGTCGATGATTTCCATACGGTCGAGCAGCGCCGGATGCACGTTGTTGAGGTTGTTGGCGGTGGCGATGAAGAGCACGCGCGAAAGGTCGAAAGAGGTCTCCAAGTAGTTGTCGTAGAACGCGTTGTTCTGCTCGGGGTCCATCACCTCCAGAAGGGCGGCTGAGGGGTCGCCTTGCACATTCATTCCCGTGATTTTGTCGATTTCGTCCAAGACAAAGACGGGGTTTGCAAAGCCGGCCTTGCGCATATTCTGGATGATGCGCCCCGGCATAGCGCCGATGTAGGTCTTGCGGTGGCCGCGGATTTCGGACTCGTCGCGCAAACCGCCCAGCGACACGCGCACGTACTTGCGCCCGAGGGCGGCGGCGATAGACTTGCCCAAGGAGGTTTTGCCCACGCCCGGAGGGCCGGCCAGACAGAGTATCGGCGACTTCATATCCCCCTTCAGTTTCAGCACTGCCAGATATTCGAGGATGCGCTCCTTGACCTTCTCCAGCCCGTAATGGTCCTTGTCGAGCACCTTGCGCGCCTTGTTGAGGTTGAAGTTGTCCTTGCTGTATTCATTCCAAGGCAGGTCCACGAAAAGTTCCAAGTAGTTGAGTTGCACGGAGTAGTCGGGGGCCATCGGATTGGTGCGCTGCAACTTTTCCAGTTCCTTCTGGAAGAGGTCGGCGGTCTCCTTATCCCATTTTTTCTTGGCGCCGCGTTCCTGGAGGGAGAGGTAGTCCTTCTCGGAGGGCGAACCGCCCAGTTCCTCCTGGATGGTTTTCATTTGCTGGTTGAGGAAATATTCACGCTGCTGGCGGTCGAGTTCGTGCTTCGACTTGTCCTGAATCTGGTTCTTGAGTTCCACCAACTGGAGGTCGCGGTGCAAGAGCTTGAGTACGGTCTTGGCGCGGTCCACGATGTTGTCCATCTCCAGGATGGCCTGTTTGTCTTCCACGGAGGTGGAGAGATTGGTGGCCAGGAAGTTGATGAGGTAGGAGTCGCTTTCGATGTTCTTGAGGGCGAAGGCGGCCTCGCGCGGCATATTGGGCGAGAGCTTCACCATTTTGGCGGCGGTGTCGCGCAGCGAGGATATCAGGGCCTTGAAATTCTTGTGCCCCGTGATGGCGGGATCGTTCTCGTTGGTCTCAAAGGGTTCGGCAAGCCCCTTGTAGTAAGGCTCGGTCTGGGTTATCTCCTTCAGCACAAAGCATTTGATGCCTTGCACGATGATAGTCACGCCGCCGTCGGGCATCGTGATGTACTTGATGATGCGCGCCATCGTGCCCACCCGGTACAGGTCGCTGGCCGTGGGCTCCTCCACGTCATTGTCGCGCTGCGCGATGACGCCGATGGGCGTGTTGGAACGGGAGTAGTCCTGCGCCAACTTGATGGACTTGGTGCGCCCCACGTTGATGGGAATCACCATCCCCGGAAACAGAAGCGTGTTTCTTAAGGGGAGCAGTGCTATCTCGTCGGGGACCGCTGTCTTGCGGAAGTTCTCCTCGTCGTCGATGGAGAAAAGGGGTATGAAATTCGATTCGTTGTTGATGAAGTCGTCAATCAATGATAGATCTTTCATATAGAGATTGTTATAATACAAAAACTGACCTTTTCCGACTATCTCGAAAAAGGTCAGCAAATGTACAAAATATTGCTGAATTATTTTGTCTTGCCTGCGTCTAAATGACGAGCGTATTTGTTGCGGAACTTATCCACACGACCGGCGGTGTCAACGAGCTTCATTTGACCCGTGAAGAAGGGGTGGGAGGTGTTGGAAATCTCCAACTTCACCAGCGGGTATTCGTTGCCGTCTTCCCAAACAATCGTGTCCTTCGTGCTGATAGTGGACTTGGACAAGAAAGCGGTTTCGTTTGACATATCTTTGAAAACGACCGGTCTATACTCTTTCGGATGAATGCCTTTTTTCATATTTTTCGTGTTTTTTGTTGTCTAATTTTTTGGAGTGCAAAAATACACTTTTTTTCATATAGTTCAAGTAGTTGCGATATTTTATTTATCAACAACTACAAAACTGATATAAATAATTGATATATAACTTGTTAAAGCAGTATTGGACGGATGGCATCATCTACGGAATAGTCACCGATGCGGGTGCGGCGCAGGGCGGTAAGGTGGCTTCCGCTGCCCAAAGCGGCGCCAAAATCGCGCGCGATGGAGCGTATGTAGGTGCCCTTGGAGCAGACTATGCGGAAGTCGATTTCGGGCAGCTCGATGCGGGGCAGTTCGAACTCGTAGATGGTGATTTCTTTGGCGGCGATGGCGACATCCTCGCCCTTGCGGGCAAACTGGTAGGCGCGCTTGCCGCCCAGCCGGATGGCCGAGTAGAGCGGGGGCACCTGCTGTATGTTGCCGATGAATCCAGCTGCCGCCTCCCGTGCCATCTCAGGCGTGATGTGCTCGTAGGGATACTCTTGGTCCACGGGATGCTCCAGGTCGAAGCTCGGGGTGGTGGCACCCATCCGGAACGTGCCGGTGTACTCCTTGACCTGCGCCTGCAACGTGTCGATCTGTTTGGTCATCTTGCCCACACAAACAATGAGCAGGCCTGTGGCCAGGGGGTCGAGTGTGCCCGCGTGGCCCACCTTCACCTTATGGCCTACTTTCCTCCACATAATGCCACGCACCTTACCCACCACGTCATAGGAGGTGCACCGGTAGGGCTTGTCGAATAACAGCACGTCCGACTCGGCATTGACGTCGAATTCTGGCAACGTGAACTTGGTTTCGTTGGCGAACTTTTTTTTCATAAGGGGATATTAGGCTCCGAAACAGATGGCGAGGATGCCGACGATGGCACAATAGACTGCAAACCAGACCAGTTTGCCGCGTTTGACGATGTTGATCATCCATTTGCAAGCCAGGCAGCCGGTCACGAAGGCGGCGATAAAGCCTACTGCCATAGCGCCGGCGGAAATGCCGCTCATTGCCGTGTCGAAGCCCACTTCTGCAATGTCTTTCACGTCGAGCAACGCTTCGCCCAAGACGGGCGGGATGACCATCAGGAACGAGAACTGGGCGAGTTTGTCCTTCTTGTTGCCCAACAGCAATCCCGTGGCGATGGTGGTGCCCGAGCGGGAGAGGCCAGGCATCACGGCCACGGCCTGTCCGATGCCGATGATGAAGGCGTGCAGCGGTGAGAGACGCTCGCGCTGACGGGGCTTGGCGAAGTACGAGAAGGCCAGCAGGGAGGCGGTCACCAGCAACATAATGCCCACAATGAGCAGCCCCGACCCGAAGACGGATTCCACCCAGTCCTTGAAAAAGAACCCCACGATGGCTACCGGTATCATCGAGATGAGGATGTTGATGGCGAATCGCGTGCCCTCGTTGAGCCCGCTGTAGCTGCGCCACGATTGTTTGGTGAAAAGGTCCTTGAAAATCCAAACCACTTCCTTCCACAGCACCACCAAAGTGCTGAGGACGGTGGCCACGTGCAGCACCACCGTGATGGTCAGATTCTCTTCACCCGAGAACCCGAAGAGGTTGGAAAGGATGCTGAGGTGGCCGCTGCTGCTCACGGGCAGAAATTCGGTCAACCCCTGTATTATGCCGAGGAGGAGGGTCTCTAACCAGTTCATCGCTTATGCTTCGGTGTTTTCCTCCTGTTCTTTTTTGTTGCGCGGGTGCCACATAATGGCGATGACTTCGATGACGAGGCCTGCAAACATCAGGATGGGGGCCACGACCAGTCGGCGGGTGTTGAAAATCTCGCCGTCGAAGGTGTTCGGGTCTGACACGGCGCCGCCACGCATACAGAGAAAACCGATGATGAGCACGGCCAAACCGATGGCCATCAGGATATAGTTGGTTTTTCGGAACAGGGGAGCACGCTTGCCGTTGTTGTTGTCGGCAGATGCATTTTTTTGAGTGGAAATAAGAGTTGCCATTCTATTAAATGATTATAAATAAAGTCTTTCGTCTTTGATTCTGATATAACGGTTCACCGAGATGATGGAGATGATGACGGTGAAGAGGATGCCGAAGAGCAGGATGCCGCCGAGGATGGGGGCGATGTAGTGCATCTGCGAGAAGTCGATGAACTCCGGCATCGAGCGGTTGCCGAAATAGAGGACCAGCGCCAGCAGCAAGATGGCGATGATGCCGCCCCAGATGCCCTGCAGCAGACCTTTCGTCACAAAAGGCTTGCGCACGAAACGCGGGGTGGCCCCGACCAGGAGCATACTCTTGATATTGAACCGTTTTGCGTATATGTTCAGTCGGATGCAGTTGGCAATCAATAACATTGAAATCAGCATAAAGACCGCTGTGACGCCAAGGATGATCCACTGTATTTTCTTGAAGTTGTTGCTGACCGACTTCACGATGAACTCCGGATAGTCCACGTCCTGCACGATTTCGTTGCGCTTCAACTCTTTGGACACCTTCTTCAAGGAGTCGGAGTTGGCATATTCCGGTGCCACGCTGATGATGATGGAGGCGTTCAGCGGGTTCGGGATGATGTCGGTGTAGTTGCTACCGATGACCTTGATGGCGTTTTGGGTGTTCTCCTCTCTGGAGGAGACGCGCGAGGCGGCAATGTAGGGCTTCAGCTTGATTTGCTGCTCCAGGGCCACGATGTCGGCCTCCTTGATGTCGGAATAGAACAACACCTCCATCTCGATTTTCTTGGAGAGGTTTTTCAGATATTGCGTGGAGAAGAAAGCAAAGAAAGCCAGCGTTCCGATAAAGAACATCGTGAGGGCGATGCTGAAGATGGAGCCAAAGGCGGAAAGCCGAAGCCTTGCCTTGGTGATCCTATCTATGGAATCCGGATATTTCGTCATTTTATGCAAATTTAGAACGGCTGCAAAAATACAAAAAAAATATGTACTTTTGCGCTCTTTTTAGGATACGATGGAAAAGATACAAATGGTTGACCTGCAGGGTCAATACGCGAAAATCAAGGGGGAGATGGACAGCGCCCTGCAAGAGGTGCTGGCCTCTGCGCGCTTCGTGCGCGGCCCGGAAGTGACCGCCTTTGAAGAGGAATTGGCCTCTTACACGGGTGCCGCTCACGTGGTCTCCTGTGCCAGCGGTACCGACGCCCTGCAACTCGCCTTGATGGCCCTCGGCCTCCAACCCGGCGACGAGGTTATCACCGTGCCCTTCACCTTTGTGTCCACCGTTGAGGTAATTGCCCTCCTTGGGCTGAAGCCTGTTTTCGTCGATGTTCGCCCCGATACTTTCTGTATGGATGTCACCCAAGTGGAATCTGCCATTACCCCACGCACCAAGGCCATCATCCCCGTCCATCTTTTCGGACAATGCGTGGATATGGAGCCGCTTCTTGACATTGCCCGCCGCCACAACCTTTTTGTGGTGGAGGATGCCTGCCAGGCCATCGGCGCGCAGGTGCGTTTTTCCGACGGTTCGCCCCATACGGCCGGCACAATGGGCCATATTGGCTGCACCTCCTTTTTCCCGTCCAAGAATCTGGGCTGCTATGGCGATGGCGGTGCTCTTTTTACTCAGGACGGGGCCCTTGCAGAACGTCTCCGCGTGATGGCCAACCACGGGATGCGCCAACGTTACCACTACGAGTGTGTCGGTCTCAACTCGCGCCTCGACACGCTGCAGGCGGCCGTGCTCCGTGTCAAACTGCGCCATCTGGACGAGTTCACTGCCGCCCGCCAAGCCGCTGCCGCTGACTATACCGCCGCGCTTGCGGACCTTCCCGCCGTGCAAACGCCAGCCATCGCGCCGCACTCTACCCACGTGTTTCACCAGTACACGCTTAAACTCGAAGGCGTGGCACGGCAGCCCTTGATGGAGCATCTCTCCGCCGCGGGCATCCCCACAGCCATATATTACCCGGTGCCCCTGCATCTGCAAGAGGCGTACGTGTCCTTGGGCTATCGCACGGGCGATTTCCCCGTTTCCGAGACGCTGGCCCAATGTGTGCTCTCCCTGCCGATGCATACGGAACTCGACCGGGAACAAATCCAATATATCGTCCGAATTTTGTCGCAAGAACTCCAAAAATCATAACTATGTCCTATTTTGTACATCCCACTGCTGTTGTTGATGAGCCCTGCCAAATCGGGGTGGGCACTCGCGTATGGCATTTCTGCCACCTGATGGCTGGCTGCCAGATTGGAAAAGAGTGCATCCTCGGGCAGAATGTGTTCGTGGCCTCCGGTGTCGTGCTAGGCGACCGCGTCAAGGTGCAGAATAATGTTTCTCTGTACGAGGGTGTGGTTTGCGAGGATGATGTGTTCCTCGGTCCTTCGATGGTCTTTACCAATGTGCTGAATCCAAGGAGTTTTGTCAATAGAAAGTCGGAATTCAAGGTGACAATGGTGGGCAAGGGAGCCACTATCGGGGCCAATGCCACCATCGTGTGCGGCAACACCATCGGGCGCTATGCCCTGGTGGGCGCTGGCGCTGTGGTGACCAGTTCCGTGCCCGACTATGCGCTTGTTGTGGGCAACCCGGCCCGCCAGATAGGGTGGGTGAGTGCCCTCGGCCATACCCTTTCCTTCGACGAGCAAGGTCGTGCCACCTGTCCCGAAAGCGGCAAGCAATATAAACTGAAAGATAACCAAGTCGTGGAATTGTAGGATGAAAAGGGTGTGGAAATATGGTTTGCGCGTGTTGCTGCTCTGTTGCCTCTTGGCAATGGGCCACCACGCTTTTGCCACCCACCAGCGTGCCGGCGAAATCAGCTACGTCTATGTCTCCGGCCTGACCTACGAGTTCACCATCACTACCTACACCTACACGCCGAGTCTCGCCGACCGCCCCGAAATCGACATTGTTTGGGGCGACGGCACCGTCACCACCGTGCCGCGCACCCTCAAGGTGAATATGGAAAACGACATCAGCCGGAATGTCTATGTGACGCAGCACACGTTCCCCGCTTCCGGCACCTTTTATGTCTCCTTCGAGGACCCCAACCGCAATGCAGGCATCCTCAACATTCCCAGTTCCGTGGAGGTGCCCTTTTTCATCGAAACAATGGTGGTCATCAATCCCTTCATTGGCGGCAACTCATCGCCACAGCTGATGACACCGCCTATCGACAACGGTTGCACCAATGTCATCTACTACCATAATCCTGGTGCCTACGACCCTGATGGCGACAGCCTCTCCTATTCGCTCGTGAGCTGCCGGGGCTATAACGGCGAGGTGATTCCCGGTTATTCGTTGCCCCACGCCTCGAACTACATTGCCATTGACTCCGTGACGGGCGATTTGGTGTGGGACAGTCCCACGATGGCGGGCGAGTATAACATTGCCATTTTGATTAAAGAATGGCGTAACGGCATCTGCATCAGCAGTATGGTCCGCGATATGCAGATTACCATCGCTCCCTGTAACAACCAACCGCCTGTAGTGCTCGTTCACGATACTTGCGTGCTGGCCGGCACCTACCTCCATCTGCCGGTGGAGGTGTATGATGCCACCTCCACATACGTCACGCTTACTGCCACGGGTGAGCCGCTCTATCTTGCCGACGGTCCCGCCCAGTTTATGACTATCACCGACAGCGTGGCCTACACCACCCATTTCGACTGGCGCACCCAGTGTTCGCACGTGCGCACCGCACCTTACGAGGTGCTTTTCCGAGCGCGTGACAATGGCCCACAGGTCGAGTTGGTCTCCTTCAAGACCCTGCGCATTACCATAGTGGCACCCAAGCCCGAAAACCTGACCGCCACTCCGCAGGGCAATGTCGTCCATCTTGTCTGGTCGCCAGACTCCTGTCCCAATGCTGTTGGCTACGACATCTACCGCCGCAATGGCAGCTATCCCTTCCAGCCTGCCCACTGCGAGACGGGCATACCCGACGGTATTGGCTACCAATGGATAGGACACACCAATGCTTGGGAAGACACTCTCTTCACCGATGACGGTTCCTATCTCCCGCTTTATCACGGTAATGAGTACTGCTACCGCGTGGTGGCGCGCTTCCCCGATGGTGCCGAAAGCTATGTTTCCGACGAGGCTTGCACCTATATCGTCAATGACGCGCCTTTGATTATCAATGCCGATGTGATGACCACGCATACGGCCAACGGAACTTTGAAAGTGCGCTGGTTGGCCCCGCCCGAAATCGATACGGCGGCTTTCCCTCCACCGTATTTCTATAATCTTTACCGAAAAATCTCGTCGGATGCGGACTGGACGCTGCTCAACAACGCGCCCTTCCCGTTCGTCCATTCCGACACGGCTGAATATCTGGACCACGATCTTAACACTCAGGAAATCCCCTATACCTATCGCGTGGATTTCCTCAATGCTGATACGGTCATCGAACACTCCGACCCGGCCACGTCCATTTTCCTGTCCACTGTTCCCGGCGACCGCCATATCACACTCTCCTGGATGGTGGCACAGCCTTGGAACAACGTGCGTTACACCATCTATCGCTATGATGATGACTGGAATTCCATTGCCACGGTTTCTGAAACGCAATATGTGGACGAAGGACTTGTGAATGGAGAAACCTACTGCTACTATGTGCGGGCGGAGGGCTATTATTGGATTCCCGACACTATCGGGCCCCTGTACAACCGCTCGCAGGTGGCCTGCGATGTGCCTGTGGATGATACGCCGCCCGAGTTGCCGCAACTCTCCATCACCACCGACTGCTCTTCGGTCACCTATGAATGGACCTTCTCCTCCGACAGCGCGGCCAACGATGCTTTCTACTATTATATATATTATAAACCGACGATGACAGGTTCTTTTACCTGTATTGACTCTTTTGTGGTAGAAGGAGGCAGTTGCTATCCGGCGCCGTGTGTCCATCAGGTTTCTGCCCCAGATGTGCTCGTGGGATGCTTCGCCCTGGCATTGGCCGACACAAACCGCAACGTCACCGGATTGTCCGATTCGGTCTGCATCGACATCTACGACTGCCTTGATTATCGCCTGCCCAATGTCTTCACCCCCAACGGCGACGGGAGCAACGACTTGTTCCGGCCTTTCGAGCCCTATCACGGTGTGATGAAAGTGGATATGGTCATCTACAACCGCTGGGGCAAGCGTGTGTTCCACACTCAGGACCCTGACATTCTTTGGGATGGCACCGACGAGAATTTCCACAACCCCTGCTCCGACGGCGTCTATTACTACGGTTGCGACGTCTATGTCCGCACCCTTACGGGTGAGTTTTCCTACCCGTTGAACGGCACAATTACCCTGATCAAGTAGAATCAGACAACTCTAAAAGTCTTACATCTAAAGTCTTAAGTCTATCATCTTGCGTCTGAATAAAAATGCGTTCCCAGTACAATAAAACACCCCTTATCACGTTTACCTTTTTGCTTGATTATTATGTCTCATTTAAAATAATACCGAAATGAACAACAAGTCCGTCACCATCGCCGTTATCGTCGGCATTGCTTTCTTCCTTGCAGCCCTCGCGTTGGGCATCGCATTCTATCAGACTAAAAAGCCGGTCAAGACCGTCTCCGTGGTCGGCCTTGCCGAAAAAGATTTTACCTCTGACCTTATTGTCTGGAACGTGGAGTACGATGTGCTCGACCCGGATATGAAGGCCTCCTACACCAAAATCAAGGAGCAGGCTGCCACTGTCAAGGAATTCTTGAAGAGCAAGGGAATCAAGGAGTCTGAGATGGACTTTAAGAATATTTCCACCAAACCCCGGAATGACAGTCATTGGAACAACGGTCATTGGGAAGAGAAATTCCTCGGCTATGAGTCAGAACAGCGCGTCCGCATAGAGTCCAAGGATGTGGAGAGAGTGGAAAAAGTGATTCGCGAGATTTCTGAACTCTATGAGCAGAATATCAAGATTTCCAGTTGGTCGCCCGAGTATTATTACACTAAACTCTCCGATTTGAAGCTTGAAATGCTGGCCGAGGCTTCCAAGAATGCCCGCGAGCGTGCCGAGACCATTACCAAGAATGCCGGCGGCAAGCTTGGCGACCTCAAGACTGCCACCACCGGCGTCTTCCAGATCACCGCACCCAATTCCGCCGACGAAGACTACTCTTGGGGCGGTGCATTCAACACCTCCTCCAAGCAGAAACACGTCAGCATCAATATGCGACAGACCTATTACGTGAAATAATTTCCTGATGGACTGCTGTTTGGCAGTGGTTCCCGAAGATTTAATGATACAGCCGGCGCCGCAAGGAGCCGGTTTTTTTTTGAGAGTTGTGCTGCGCACGCTCTATTCTGCGTCTTTGGATATAAAAAAACTTCGCTCTCCTTAAGGTACCAAACCTCTTCGGAGAGCGAAGTTTTTTTGTGATAAACTTGATTATATGACGATGCAGCCTTCCGGCCGCGGTTGGTCATACACTAACGTTTGCTCTGTTCTTTCTCTTTTATTTTGGAGAGCTGTTTCTTCAAGGCGTCAACGGCAAGGTCGGTCGCCTCCTCAAAACTTTTCGCGGTCTTGCTGGCAATGGCGTCGTTCCCGCGGATCTTGATCCGAATGTCTGCCGTCTTGTTCTCGGGAGCCTCGGTGTTCTCTAACTTCAAGGTCACGTCAGCACCAATGATTCCCTCGTGGATTTTGTTGAGTTTCTCAACTTTCTCATTGATGAATTCTTCTAACTTTTGATCCGTTTTGAAATGCACGGAAGAAATGTTAATTGTCATAATAACCTCCTTTGTTTATGCCCGTGGATGGGCTTGTTTGTAAATAGATTTTAGTTGCTCCATAGAGTTGTGTGTATATACCTGCGTGGCGGCGAGGCTGCTGTGGCCGAGGATCTCCTTGATGGCGTTCAGGTCCGCGCCGTTGTTCAGCATATGCGTCGCGAACGTGTGACGTATCACGTGGGGGCTCCTCTTGTCAATTGTCGTTACCATAGTCAAGTATTTACGGACAATTCTATAGATCGCTTTCGGGTAAAGTCGCTTACCGTTAGCGGCAACAAATATATAATAATTTTGGATATCCGGGGTAAATTTTTTCTCATAATTTCCGAGGTGGATTGTTAATAAGTCACGCAGCTCGTTTCCGAAGGGAATGATGCGCTCCTTATCCCGTTTTCCCAACACTTTCAGACTGTTATTGTAGAAATCGATGTCGCTTTTGCGCAGATTGAGCAATTCAGACAAGCGCATTCCCGTGGCATAGAACATCTCCAGTATCAACCGGTCGCGCGTGCCCTCGTAGCCTTCTGCGAACTCGATGTCGTCGAAAAGCCGCGCCATATCGCGCTGCTCCACGTACTCGGGGAGCCGTTTCTGGAATTTCGGCGACCGCACCTGGTGCATCGGATTCTCCGCAATTGTTCCCACCTTTACCCCGTGTCGGTAAAAGGCTTTCAAGGCGCTCAGCTTCCGATTTACTGTGCGTGCCGTGTCCTTCTCGTCCTCCAACAGCGTGATGACCCACGTCCGGATGTCGCCTGCCGTCACCTCCGCCAGCGTCCTAATCTGCAGAGCCTCCTCCATATAACGCGAGAATTGCCCCAGGTCAGATTCGTACGCCGTGATGGTGTGCGGCGACACCCGCTTCTCGTAGCGCAGGTAGTCGATGAATGACGAGAAATCTATCATATTATTGTATATATAAATATAATAAAAGCTGGTGTATAAAAAAAACAGGGTGCGACCCTGTTTTGTTACGATTGACAAGACAATCTTATTCGTTCTCGGCGGCGCGGAGCTGCTGAACGTAGATGGCCTTGCGCAATTGCTCCCTTCTGATGACACTCTTCTTGGTGAATTCCTGTCTCGTGCGGATCTCTTTCTTCACACCAATTTTGTCGAATTTCTTTTTCAGTCTTTTGAGCGCTTTGTCAATGGAATCGCCCTCTTTAACGGGAACAATAATCATAAATAATACCTCTTTCTTTTTTTGGTTAGTAATTAATTTTTAAGGGGCGCAAAAATACACTTTTTTCCATTCCCCTCGTCAACTAACATATTTTTTTCTTAAATGCTCCTGCATTCATCAACTGCTTTCAATAGATTGGAGACAGAAGACTATAGAGACCAGCCCCAGAGCCCCTAAGTCGGATACTATGTATATATACTATATTATAAATTGACCATAGAGAGGAGACCATAGACTAAAAACTCGCAAATCGTAAATCGTACCTCGAACCTCACAAATCGTAACTCCAAAATCGCAAATCAACCCCTTAAATTCCATCGCCTCCCTGCACGGTTTTTTCATACTTTTTTGAAAAAGTTCCGAAATGCCTCTTCAGAACCCCTCAAAAACACCCCTAAAAAATGACAAAAAACCGACTTTTTCAACAATTTAATGTGGAAAAAGTACAATTTTAAAAATTTTATTTCGCTGATTATTAATTACTTAAATAAAAAAATAAAAAAAAGTTCATCAGAGTGGTTGAACCGTATTAGAAAAAGTGTATTTTTGCGGTCCCAATTGAGAGGGAAACGGGACGAGTCCCGCGGGAGAAAAAGAGAGAAGGAAGCGGTTGGGGATGTTCATTGAAAGAATGGAAAGATGTAGCAAATACTCAAGGATTTTTTTGAGAATTCGCAAGCGATGAAGTCGGGACAGACAAAACGAAAAAAAAGAAAGAGATTAATTAGGATGGAGAGTTTGATCCTGGCTCAGGATGAACGCTGGCGGCAGGCTTAATACATGCAAGTCGAACGGTAAGGCCGA